>JAXDJJ010000060.1:0-16619 GCA_034665745.1 Actinomycetota bacterium
CTTGGTCACGGTCCCCAAGTTGTCATCTAGGAACTGCTGAAGCACTTCGTTGAACTCGTCGTGTCGTTCGAGCATCGACATGTGTCCGCACCCGTCGAACACGCGCAGGTCTGCCTTTGGGAGGTTCGCGGCGAGGTGATAGGCCGCCTTCGGGAGAGTGAGTCGGTCGTGGGTGCCACCGATAACCAGAGCCGGCACGGTGAGCTCGTGCAGATGGTCTTCGAGGTCGAAATCCCGGTATGACTTCACGAGATCGAAGATGACGTCGACCGGCGTGTTGGCGAGCATGTCGTAGGTGAAGTCGATGTGTTTCGGCGATGCCTTCTCGCCGAACGCAGCGAGGGCCACACCCCAGAAGACGGCGTCAGATGGCCTGACCAGCTTCCGCAGCTTCTCGATCCGCTCGTGCTGTTTGCCAAGTGCATCTAGCGGCCGGCGGGTGATCCTCTCGATCCTTGCGATCATCCCGCTCGCGATGAGTGTCTCCGTGAACGGTCCATAACTCGTGTTAACCAACGCGAGGCCTTTGATCCTTGACCCCATCAGGTCGGGGTTGTCATGGCACAGCTGCATCGCGACCTGACCACCAACCGAGTGCCCGACGACAACTACCTCTTCGAGTCCGAGCTCGTCGATGACACCGAGCAGATCGGCCGCGAGGGTCGTGATCGAGTAAGCCGTCTTGCCTTTCGGTGTCGACTTGCCGTGACCTCTTAGATCGGAGAAGACCATCCGGTGGCCGTGCAGATCGCGCATCTGGTAATGCCACACGTCAGTTCTGAGCACCGATCCGTGCACGAAGACAACCCCTTGCGGTGTTTCGGGGCCGAGCTCTTCGATAAAGATGCGAGCCCCGTCGGGCAGCTCGAGCGTGCGCGACCGGTCTCCTCGGATCGACCCGAGTTCCTCGCCCTTCTCGGGATCGTTCCTTCGCTTCTTATTGATGACCTTGCGCTGAGCCGCGATACCCGCGCCGACTCCGACCGCCGCACCAGCAAGCCCAAGTAGTCGGTTCTTACGCGCCATCGTTTCCCTCCAGGTAGATGCGTGGAACTCGGGAGGGTATGCGCGTCGTGACCTCGTAGTTGATCGTGCCGATGTGTACGGCTAGTTCCTCCGCCGTGACCCGGTCGGCGCCATCCGCGCCGATCAAGGTCGCGATCGCACCGACCTCTACCTCGTCGGCTCCCACGTCAACCATGAATTGATCCATGCATACGGTTCCCGAAACCTTGTATCTGCGGCCTCCGATGAGGACGTCTGCGCGCCCGGACAAGCGCCGGTCATAACCATCTGCATACCCGGCCGGCACCGTAACGACACGGCTGTTGCCCTGGACCTCGTACTTGAGTCCATACGACAGAGCTTCTCCTGCCTGTACCCGTTTGGTCATGTTCACTCGTGCCCTTAGCGAAAGAGCAGGCTTCAGGTCGGCAGTGCCGACCAGCGCGGGTCCCGGCCACAGGCCGAATGAGGCGATCCCACACCGCACGATGTCGTAGTGGCTCTCGGGAGACGACAGGGTCGCCGCGGAGTTAGCGATGTGCCGGTAGCGAAGCTCGATACCCGCTTGCTCGATCCGAGCGATCAGTTCGGAGAAGAGGTCGAGCTGCTTGCGAGTGAACGGATGATCGGGCGCGTCCGCCACCGCGAGGTGGCTCCAGACCCCTTCGATCTCGAGCCCCGGCAGGGCCGCGATGCGCTCGATAGCCGAAGGGACGTCATCAGACAAGAGTCCAACACGATGCATGCCGGTGTCCAACTTCACGTGCACGGGCACCGTTTTTCCAGCAGCGGTTGCGGCAGCCGACAATGCGTCCGCGAACGAGTGGGTGTACAGCGCGGCGGTCAGATCATTGTCGACCAAGGTGTGGGCGGCCCCCGGAGGCGGCTCGGTGAAGACGTGGATCGGGGCACTGATCCCCGCCTCCCTAAGGTGAAGCGCTTCCGCAACCCGTGCAACTCCCAGGCGCGTGGCTCCCGCTTCCAACATCGCGGTCGCACACTCGGGGTTGCCGTGGCCGTAGGCGTAACCCTTGACCACGCCCATCACCTCGGCCCCCGAGGCGATGGCTCGCAGCACGCCGATGTTGTGACGGATCGCGCTCAGGTCGACCTCAGCCCACACAGGGTGCCCGCGCTCCTCGATCTCCTCGCGCGTGAAACTCACGACCACACGTGCCTTGTCAGGGTGTCATGCAATTGACTGACAATTGTCATGCAATTGCATGACACGATCACGAAGCCACCCCTCGCACGAGGTCGATCGCGTCGGGAAGAGCCTCGAGCACGTCACCGGCGATCACGCCTTCCTCGCCGGCGATCTCTCCGGCTAGTCCATGCACGTAGGTCGCTGCGATCGCGGCATCCAATGAACCCAGTCCCTGCCCCAGGAACGTCGCGACCACACCGGTTAGGACATCGCCGGTACCGGCCGTCGCCAATGACGGTCCGCCGGTCGGATTGACCACAAGACGATGCCCATCACTGATCACGGTTCGGAATCCCTTCAGGATCACCGTGCATCCGAACTGCTCGGCCGCGGCGCGTACCGCCTTGACTCGATCGGATTGGATGTCTTCGACGGAGGTCCCCATCAGCCGGGCGAGCTCGGCGGGGTGCGGCGTGATCACACAGGGAGCTGTCCGAAGCTGTAGTGATTGCACATCGGATGCCAAGACATTTAGAGCATCGGCATCAAGAACTACTGGAAGGTCGACATTGGCCAAAGCCGCCTCGACCAGTTGTCGTTGGTCGTTGCCTTGCCCCAGACCGGGGCCGATCGCGAGTGCTGTGGCTCTTTCCAGGACAGGTTTGAATTCTTTAAGGGAGTGAGCGCCGAGCACTTCATCCGTCGACAAGACCCGCGTTAGAACCTCGGGCGACGCCGCTGCAACGATCCCTTGGACGGAGGCAGTGAGTCCGGCGGTGACGTAGCCCGCACCGGCGCGCATCGCGGCGTTCGCTGCCAGGATGATCGCGCCGCTCATGCCCACGGAGCCGCCAAGGATGGCTACCGAACCGCGGCTCCGCTTGTGTGAGTCCGCTTCGCGAGTGGGGAGCAATTCGACGATGTCGGAGCGTGTCGTCATGTGAGCTGCACCCGAGCCAACCGGGATGCCGATATCGACAACCTCGACGAGACCGGCGTGGACCGCGCCCTGGCCCACGGCGGTGCCGATCTTCTGGGCCCCCATCGCCACGGTGACATCTGCACGGACGGCAAGGCCTGCAACCGCCCCTGTCAGACCATCGACCCCCGAGGGGATGTCGACCGAAAGAACCGGGGCACCGCAGCTCTCGATCCAACCGATCGCAGGATCATCAGCCGCACCGCGGAAGCCCGTCCCGTAGATCGCATCGATCACAAGGTCCGGGTCTGGTTGCGTTGATCCATCGAACTCAGCTACGGGGAAAGCTCTTGCCGCAACTCCCTCGCGCCGGAGTACGCGCTCGGCGACGTAACCGTCGCCGCCGTTGTTCCCTTTGCCGCAAACGATGACGACCTTCTTGCCATAGCGACCTTCGAGCATCCTGATCGCGGTGCGGGCGACGGCGCAGCCGGCGCGCTCCATCAGTTCTTCTACCGGCGTCCCCGAGGCGATGGCGGCGTTGTCGGCTGCAGCCATCTCCTCGGGGGTCACCAGTGGCCTCATGGCTATTCGACCGTGACGCTCTTGGCGAGGTTCCGGGGCTTGTCGGGCGACAGCCCTTTCTCCTTCGCTACGTAGTAGGCGAGCAATTGCAAGGGAACCGTGTCGATGATCGGCGACAGCAGCGGTTTGGTCTTGGGTACCTCGAACAGTTCGTTGGCCAACGACCGGGCACGTTCGTCACCTTGCGGCGCGATCAGGATCGTGTCTGCTCCGCGCGCACGAACTTCCTCGACGTTCGCCAGCATCTTGTCGTACATCCGCCACCCGGTAAGGATCGCGACGACGGGAACCCCGGCTTCGATCAAGGCGATGGCGCCATGCTTCAACTCGCCTGCCGCGTAACCCTCGGCATGGATGTAGGAGATCTCTTTCAGCTTGAGAGCTCCTTCCATCGCGACCGATTGACCGACGCCTCGGCCGATGAAAAGGAAGTCCCGTGCGTCGGCATAGCGTTTGGCCGCCCGCTGAACGTCTCCCGAGATCGCAAGCACCTCTTCGACCTGTTCGGGTAGGCGCCGCATCGCTTCGACCGTCTCGACCAGCTTGTCTTCGGGCATCGTGCCGCGCTGCTGGGCCAGATATAGGGCAAGCAGGTTCAGGGCGACCAGTTGAGCGAGATACGTCTTCGTTGCCGCGACGCCCACTTCCGGGCCGGCATGCGTGAACATCACCGCATCGGCATCTCGGGTGATCGAGGATCCGACGACGTTCGTAACGGCAACGACGCTGGCACCCATCTCCTTGCCGAATCGCACCGCCGCAAGGGTGTCGGCGGTCTCCCCCGACTGAGCGATCCCGATCACGAGGGACTTCTCATCGAGCACCGGGTCGCGGTAACGAAACTCCGACGCCCGGTCTAGCTCTACCGGGATGCGGGTCCAGTGTTCGATCGCGTGTCTTGCGGCCATGCCCGCGTGGAACGAAGTGCCGCACGCAACGATGACGATCTTGTCTATCCGGCTGAGGGCATCCTTGTCCCAGTGGACCTCGTCTAGTTTGACCAACCCGTCTTCGCCGATGCGCCCTCGCATGGTGTTGCGCACGGCCTCCGGTTGCTCGAAGATCTCCTTGAGCATGAAGTCCTCGTAGCCGCCCTTCTCGGCTGCATCGAGGTCCCACTCGACGTGCACGGGCTTGACCTCGAGCTCGTTGCCGTCGAAGTCGAAGAGGCGGACCGATCCGGGCATCACTTCTGCGATCTGGTGGTTGTCCAGCGGCACGACATCACGCGTGTATGCCAGCAGCGCGGGGATGTCGGAGCCGACGAGCCCCGCATCCTTCGTTGCACCCACGATGATGGGTGGCTCCTGGCGCGCAACGACGATGCGGTCGGACTCATCCGAGTTGATACACACAAGAGCGAACGCGCCTTCGAGGCGACCCACGGTTTCCGTGACGGCCTCGAGAAGGCTCACGTCCTTCTCTTTGATGATGGACTCGATCAGATGCGACACGACCTCGGTGTCGGTCTCCGACGCGAACGTGTGCCCTTGCTTCTCGAGCTCGGCACGGATCACGTCGTGGTTCTCGATGATCCCGTTATGCACGACCGCGATCCTGCCGGTGCAATCACGGTGTGGATGAGCGTTGCGATCGGTCGGTGCCCCGTGCGTTGCCCACCGAGTGTGGCCGATGCCCAGGGAACCCTTGAGCTCCTTGCCTTCGAGCTCTCGCTCGAGGTTGACCATCTGGCCGGCCTTCCGAACGATCGATATGTCTCCGTTCGAAACCACCGCTACTCCGGCAGAGTCGTAACCGCGGTATTCGAGTTTCTTCATGCCTTCGATGAGCACGGGAAGGGCTTCGGCATCGCCGACGTAGCCCACGATTCCGCACATAGAAAGTTGTCTCCCCTCTGTCTAACGGCGCGCAACCACAACCTATGGTGCGAGAGGAACCACATCGATGCCTGTTTGTGACCCGGGATCGCTCCCGGGGTTTGTCGGCACCGTCACGACCGTGGTCGGCCGGGGGTCACCCGCCGAGCGCCGCCGCTAGATAACCAGCGGAGGGCCGAGATCCCCCACCTCGTCGACTCGCCTCCTCCTAGGGGCGAGCCCTGGCGCTAGATCCTTTTGGCACTTCTCCTCTCAGGTCTAAGGATAAAGGCCCGATAAACCTAGGGGGCCGCGGGGCGCAGATATCCGATGGCCACTGGGGATATACATCGAAACCGGACGAAAAGGACATCGGATATGAAGCTGCGGACCTTTGGAATGTGCCTTGCCCTTGCGATGGTCCTCGCGACCACCGCTCTGCCGACCGCTTCTGTGGCAGCGAAGGGGGCGGGGGTGCCCTCGATCAACAACATGGGTTACGCACCCAAGCCCGAGATCACGGCGATCCCGGCTCAGCCGGATCCGGCGGCGGTGCCCAAAGCGAATCCGGGCGGGAAGTACAACGCGTACGACGTCAACGTCTTCGAAACGTTCTGGTATCCGGAACGCCAAGCCGCCGACGCATCGGCAGAGGATCCACCCGGCGGAGCGGTTTCGCACGGCACCTGTCCCGAAGGCGGGTGTCCGAACCACGAGCTGGAGTTCATCAAGTTCTGGAAGAAGTTGATGAATCCGCTAGTGAAGCCGTACGGCGGTGTGGTCCACACGTACCCGTTCTTCTCTGAAGGAAGTGGGACGCCAGATGGTGCGCCATTGAACTCGCCTCCGGGCCCGACGTTCAACCTCATGGCGACGATCCCCGGAGATACCCATCCAGAACAGATGGTCATCGTGTCTGGGCACTACGACCAAACCGATTCGGGCCCCGCGTCCGCGTGGGACTCGTCGGAGGGACACGCGACGGTCTTCCGCATCGCGAAGATCATGACGGACTACTGGCGCAAGACCGGAACCAGGCCGGACGTCAGTGTGAAATTCAGTGCTTGGGGTGCAGAAGAGGCCGGTACCTATGGCTCTCAGGCATTCCTTCGCGACAACTTCGCGCCATTCCCGAACGCGAACGTCCGCGGCTACTTCAACCTCGATCCATGCGCCGGCGCGTACCCCGCCTACTACCGCGGCAACCCGGCCGACCGCGTCCCGATGGTGATGCAGCTTGCAGACCCGGCGAAGCAGATCTCGCCGATCGACAAGAAGGAGATCGAGGATTTCAACAAGCAAGCTCGCGTGATCGTGGGAGACGTGTTCAATCACCTCGACGACACATTGACCGACGTCCCGACGGCACCCGAGATCTTCGTGTCCGATGAAGAGGCCGCAGACGCTGGAGTCGCGTCACAAGAGGACGAGATCGTCACCGCCGTTGGTGGGCTCGCCGCATTCTCAAGTGATTACGCGAACTTCGAGCAGATCGGCGTCCCGATCATCAACCTGTTCCCCGACATGTTCGGCCCCCACTCCGACCGCAGCTACACGGGCTACCGGTCGGATGGCGTCAGCACGATCCATACCCCGCAAGACAACGTGAAGACCCTCAACGCCTTGACCGGCCTGGACCAAACCGGGCTCGTTCCTTCAGAGGGTTGGTACAAGGGCCTCGAGCTCTGTGCCCACCTGCATTCGTGGTTCATGCTGCAGTCGAACATGGGCGGCGCCGTCAAGAACTCGACCAAACCGGTTGCCTATTACGAGGTCCGCGGTGACGGGTACAACGACATCCACGGCGAGATCGCGCCCTTGCATATCAAGAAGCCTCTACATTTCGACGCTCATGGCTCGCACGCATTCACGAGCGCTAAGGGAACGAAGCTCGTGAGCGCATCGAAACTCCATCTCTCGTGGAACTTCGGTGACGGCGGCCACGGCAAGGGTTTCAAGATCAACCACACGTACAAGAAGCCGGGGAACTACAAAGCGGTCCTAACGGTGAGGTCGGCTGCAGGCTCCGACACCATGACGTTGTTGATCCACGTGGAATAAGTAGGTTTAGCCGAGAGCACGCTCAACATCGGCGGCAAGTTCCTTAGCCGTCCGTTCGGCAACGGTTGCGTCTGCTGCTTCGACCATCACCCTGATCAAGGGCTCGGTTCCGGACGCGCGCAGCAGAACCCGGCCATCGGCGCCTAAACGCGCCTCCGCACGGCGTACCTGGTCCCATAGCGCCTCAGCACCTTCGAGACCCGAGCGGTCGGTAACGGGAACATTGATGAGGACCTGCGGATAGGTCTCGAAGATGTCAACGAGACGGCTCAGCGTCGAGGACGATCCCACGACCGCCCCCGCTACCTGAAGGCCGGTGAGCAAACCGTCCCCCGTCGTCGAGTGTGCTCCGAAGATGACGTGACCAGACTGCTCGCCGCCGAGGATCGCCCCACGCTCAGCCATCGCTTCGGCGACGAACTTGTCGCCCACGGGGGCCGCGAACACCTCGATGCCTTTCGCTTCCAAAGCTCGCCGGAAGCCCAGGTTCGCCATCACCGTCGCGATCACGAGGTCATTCTTGAGCTCGCCCGCCTCATGCAGTCGCAGGGCACACAACGCAAGGATCCTGTCGCCGTCGACGGCCGCTCCGGTCTCGTCCACCGCGAGCACGCGATCGGCATCGCCATCGAAAGCAAGGCCGAGGTCGGCTCCCTCGGACAACACACGACGAGACAAGCCACCCAACGATTGAGATCCACAGTCGACGTTGATCCTGTTGCCGTCGGGTTCCGCGTTGATCGCGATGACCTCGGCCCCCGCTTCCCGGAAGACGCGAGGTCCGACCTGCCATGCGGCCCCATGAGCACAATCGAGCACGACACGTAGACCCTTCAAGCTCGAGCTCAGGGAACCCAGGAGATGACTGACGTAACGATCGGTGCCATCGGCCAAGGGCTCAGAGCTGCCGACCCCTGTTCCGACCGGAAGGTCGGTGGGGGGCAGGGTCATCAGTTCCTCGATCTTGTCCTCGATAACGCCGGAGAGCTTTAGCCCTTCGTCAGAGAAGAACTTGATGCCGTTGTCGTCCACCGGGTTGTGGCTCGCGGAGATAACGGCGCCTCCTGCAGCCTTCTCGTCGATCGTCAGAAACGCCACGGCCGGCGAGGGGATCACTCCCGCGAGACGCACGTTCGCACCGGCCGAACAGAGCCCTGCCACGAGACCGCCCTCGAGCATCGGCCCCGATATGCGCGTGTCCCGACCAACAACGATGTGGCCCCCCTTGGGGGCAAGGACGTGGGCGGCAGCGCGGCCGAGGGCAAGGGCGAGATCGGGCGTTAGGTCGCGGTTGGCTACCCCTCGTACCCCATCGGTGCCGAACAGGTTGCCCATCCGGACATCTTCCCAGCACCGACGCCCCTATCGAGCAGACCCCTAGGACGGGTCAGCTGTTGATCAGGGCGAGAAGCTGGACCTGCAGGGCGGTGATGTAATCCTCGTACGCCCTGCAGAGATCACCGGGGTCGCTGCTCAATTCCATCGGAACCGATCGCTTAGCCATGGTCTAAATCCACTACAGATCGACGATGGAACCAATCCGAACAAGTACGTACGTAACGCGCCCTAGGATTCGCCCTTCTTCGTGATAAAGGCAAGGAGCCCCCTATAACCACCACCGAAGGAAAACGCGACCGCTTCCTGGCCGCCTGTCGAGGCGAACCGACAGACCAGGTGCCGGTGTGGTTCATGCGGCAAGCGGGCCGAAGCCTCCCCGAATACCGCGAGCTCAGGGAGAAGCACTCGATCTTGGAGATGTGTAGCACTCCGGAGTTAGCGGCTCAGGCAACGTTGCAACCGGTAACGCGGCTCGGGGTCGACGCTGCCATCTTGTTCTCCGACATCGTCGTCCCGTTGCGCGCGATGGGGATCGATCTGGATATCAAGCCCGGGGTCGGGCCGGTGATCTCGAACCCGATCCGTACGTTGAACGACGTCGATGCGTTGTTGCCTTTGGATCCCGAGGGCGGCGTTGGCTACGTCCTCGATGCGATCAGGATCCTGGTTCGCGAACTCGAGGTGCCTCTGATCGGTTTCGCAGGGGCGCCGTTCACCCTCGCCAGCTATCTCATCGAAGGTGGGCCCTCACGCACCTTCGCTCGGACCAAGTCGTTGATGCTCGGCGAACCCGAGACGTGGAACAAGCTGATGGACCGCCTGTCCGAGTCGGTCCTCGCATACCTGCGTGCCCAGGTCGGGGCGGGAGCTCAGGCGATCCAGCTGTTCGACAGCTGGGTGGGCGCACTCGCCCCCGCCGAGTACCTGACATACGTCGCTCCGGGGGTCGAGAGGATCTTCGGTGGCCTCGAGGATCTCAGCGTTCCGAGGATCCATTTCGGTGTCGGCACCGGTGAGTTGCTGGGATCGATGGCTTCGGTTGGCGCAGACGTGGTCGGCGTCGACTGGCGTGTCCCCCTTGGTCTGGCACGGACACGGGTCGGCACCGGCGTGTCACTTCAAGGCAACCTCGACCCCGCCATCTGCCTGGCACCGTGGCACGTCGTCGAGGAGCATGCGATCGAAGTTCTCAACCAAGGCGGCGGGACCGGACACATCTTCAACCTAGGTCACGGGGTTCTTCCCGAAACCGATCCTGCGATCCTCGAGAAACTCGTCGAGCTAGTGCACACATACAGACCATGACGCGCGGGGTACTCGTGATGGCGTATGGCACGCCTGCATCGATCGACGATGTCGCCGCTTATTACACGGACATCCGAGGTGGTCGGCCCCCAACAGAAGAACTCCTCGAGGAGTTGACCCAACGTTACCGAGCTATCGGTGGGCATTCGCCATTGCTAGAGATCACGCGGGCACAAGCCGGCGGGATCCAGGAACGCGTCGATGACATCACTTGTTATGTGGGTCAGAAACACGCGGCCCCCTTCATCCCCGATGCACTACGTCAGATCGCCGCCGACGGCATAGACGACGTTGTCGGCCTCGTTCTCGCTCCGCATTACTCATCCATGAGCGTCGGTGACTACGAACGAAGAGCTCGCGAGGCCGCGTCTGAGCAAGGCTGGAACGGAAGGTTCCGGATGATCGAAAGTTGGCATCTGGAACCTGCGTTCGTCGCACTTCTCGCCGAGCGGGTCAAAGACGCTCTCGGCCAGTTGTCGGACAGCGCACGCGCTGACGCGGTCGTGATCTTCACGGCCCACAGCCTCCCGACGAGCATCCTCGAGAAGGGCGATCCGTACCCGGACCAGCTGCAACAGACCGCAGACAAGGTTGCGTCCCAGGCAGGACTCGAACGGTGGCAGATCGGATGGCAGAGCGCCGGACGTACAACGGTCCCGTGGATCGGCCCCGACCTGTTGGAGATCATGGTCGACCTTGCTGCGAAGAACGTTCCAGGTGTGGTCGTTTGCCCGTGCGGATTCGTGGCCGATCATCTCGAGGTTCTTTACGACGTTGATATCGAAGCGAGGGCGCTTGCCTTCGATCTCGAGATCGAGCTGGCCCGAACCGCATCACCGAACGACGATCCAGCGTTCCTCGACATGTTGGCGGGAGTGGTGTCGCGGGCGTTCGGATGAGTCCTCGCATAGCGGTCGTCGGTGGAGGGATCACGGGACTTCTCGCGGCGTACCGATCTCAACAGAACGGATATGCGGTCACCGTCTTCGAGGCCTCTGATCGCCCCGGCGGGAAGCTGCGCAGCAGCGAGGTCGGTGGGATCCGGGTAGAGGAAGGAGCCGATGCGTTCCTGCCGCGCGACGCGATGCCCCTTGACCTTCTCAGAGAGCTGGGCATCGAGAAGACCCGGTCGCCCGCCGTGTTCGGTGCATTCATCTGGCACGAAGGAGCCTTGAAACGTTTGCCCCCCGGCTCGCCCTATGGCATCCCCCGAGTTCCTTCCGAAGCACGGAGCACCGGATTGTTGAGCTTCATGGGGAGGCTCCGTGCTGAGATCGAACGCTTCAACCGTTCGCCCCTGAGTGGACCAGACATCTCGGTTGGAAGCTTCGTGCGCTCTCGGTTCGGCAACGAAGTGTTGAACAACCTTGTCGATCCGTTGCTGGCTGGTGTGCGCGGTGGGATCGCCGACGAGATGTCGTTGGGGGCCGCAGCGCGCGAGATAGATGCGTTGGCGCGGCAACACAAGAGTGTGCTCCGTGCGCTGCGAGCCCAAGAGGTTGTGGAACCCCAGTTCCTCGCCCCCGAGGACGGCATCGAACACGTGACCGACGCCCTTGCCGCACGTCTCGACGACCTGAGGTTGAAGGCCCCCGCGGAGCGGTTGGAGGTCGACGGATCGACGATGACTCTCGTCCACGAGGAGGCCGAACGTTTCGACGGGTTCGTCCTCGCATGCCCACCAGCGGTGTCGGCGAAGTTGCTGGCGGACGCGGCCCCCGCGGCTGCAGAGGAACTGTCATCCATCACCTACGCGTCCCTTGCGGTCGTAACGCTCGTCTACCCACCCGGCACCTATGAGGTCCCGGACGACGGGAGTGGCTTCCTGGTTCCGAGCGGCACCGACCTGACGATCTCTGCATGCACCTGGTATTCGACGAAGTGGCCGCACATCACGAGCGATGGTCGCCAGGTCGTGCGGTGTGTCGTCGGCAGAGCAGGTGCGGGCGAAAGCCTCGGGGTCAGGGATGACGACCTTGTCGCGAAGGTCGACCGCGACATCCAAGTAACCATGAAGGCAACGGCTCCACCGTTGTCATCGCGGGTTGTTCGGTGGGATCGCGCTATCCCCCAGTACCGCGTCGGACACCTCGACCTCGTCCGATCCATCGAACAGCGATTGCTAGATGTTGGCCCGATAGTTCTCGCCGGCGCGGGCTACCGTGGGTCGGGGATCCCCGATTGCATCGCCCAGGCAGAGGCCGCATCGCGAGCCCTGGCCGGTCTCATCCCTGTGGGCAGCGGATAGGCTCATTGCATGTCCGATGACCTGATCTTCGCTTCCTATCCGGTGTTCAGAGCCACTCCCGAACTGGCCGATATCGATCGAGATGTGGCAACCAAAGAGGTCGCCGCGTTGTTCGAGGAGTTCGCCGACCGCATCGAGACACGCGGCGTGTATTCGACAGCCGGCTTCATCGCCGGGGCCGACCTCATGTTCTGGTTGATAGCGAAGAGTGCCGACGACATCCAAGATCTCCACGTCGCCTTCGGGCGCACGCAACTGGGCCGGGCTCTCGTTCAGACCCACGCGTTCATGGGCTTGGTGCGCCCCGCCGAGTTCGCCCCCGACCACCAACCGGCATTCGTCCAAGGTCGTCCTGCGCGCAAATACGTGTCGGTGTACCCCTTCGTCCGCACGCCTCAGTGGTACCTGCTCGATGCCGAGGAGCGAGCCACTCACCTTCGTTCCCACGGCGTCCTGGGACGAGAGTTCCCCGACGTCGAACCCAACACCACCAGCGCTTTCGGGCTCGGCGACTACGAGTGGATCCTCGCCTTCGAGGCCGACTCGATCGACCGCCTCGTCGAGCTGATCCGCCACCTGCGAGGCAACGAATCCCGGCTTTACGTCAAAGAAGAGACCCCGTTCGTCACGGGCATCCGCAAGCCCCTAGCCGAGGCCATCGCCGACCTCCCTTTCTAGCCCCAGCTGCCCTACTATTGTTGTAGTAGGCAGTCCCTTCCAGTAGCTGAGGAGCAGGGAAGTGCGCGCTAGAGCGAGGTGGATCGACCCGGCGTGGCTCAAGGCTCCACTCCTGCTCGTCCGGTTCCCGGCGATCTTCTTCTCGCTCGTCATCGCGGCCCTGATACTCGGTTCCACCACCGCCGCCGCACCTTTCCTCCTGTCGTCCGCGGGCAACGCCGCACTCGATCAGGAGCTCGAGACCGTCACCGACGAGCAAGCGGGGCTTAGCTTCAGCACGTTCGGTTTCGTCGACAGGGCGGCATTCAGTCCCGCCAACGCGCAGGTCAAGGACGTCGCGGGGTCGATCGACCGCCTCGGTCCGTCGCTTCTGACCGTCGAAGGAGCCTCGACGAGGATCGCGAACCAGGACGGTGAGACATCCGCCGTGCGCTTCATGTTTCGGAGAGGCGCCCTTGCCAACGTCAAGAAGTTGACTCCTGACCGCGGGATCGACGGGGTATGGATCTCGGACTCGAACGCGGAAGAGCTTGGCGTCGGCCCGGGCGATCAGATCGTTTGGGAACGTCTCCGAGGGACGCGGTCGATCACCGTTGCCGGCATCTATCGCAACCTTGCGTCGGAGCCGATCTCGGAATTCTGGCGACCACTGACATTCGACATCATCAATCCCAGCATCAATCAGCCGCCGCTGTACCCGTACCTCCTGATGAACATCGGAACCCTGCTCGATGTGGGCACTGGTGTCGGACAGCAAGCAACGTTCTCGTGGGAGTTCCCATTGCGATGGACGCACCCAACCTTGCCGGAGGCAGAGCAGGTCGCGGCGACTTTCAATCGGGCGAAGCTCGAGGCGAGCGATCCCCTTACGAACGTGGGGCGAGCCCTGAACGGATTGACGTTGTACGGAAGCTTGGACGTACACACGTCACTGACGACTGCTATCAAGAACGCGCGCGACACCGTTACGGCGATCGAAGGACCCGTCACCTTGATCTCGTTGGCGGGCAGGTTGGTCGCGCTTGCCGTGCTCGGCGCTGCGGGTCTGTTCGCGTTCACGAAGCGCAAGGTCGAAGCTCGTCTGTTGAGTGCACAAGGTCGCACCCCTTGGTGGCAAGGGGCAAAGGCTGCGGTCGAAGCGGCTGTGCCCGTCCTTGCTGGTGGAGCGGCCGGATGGGCTCTCGGAGCGATCCTGGTCAGGGTCGTCGGTCCAAGCAACCTGATCAGCCCCGACGTCCCACTGGCTGCAGCCAAGGAGGTCGGCCTGTGGTTGGCGGGAGCGGTCGGCCTGCTCGGGGTCGTCTATGGGATCGCTGCTCATCAAGAGAGCCAGTTGGGAGCATCTCGGCTCCGCCAAGCGATCGGCCGCGTTCCATGGGAGATGGTCGTTCTCTTGCTCGCCGGGGTGTCTCTGTACGAAGTGCTGAGCAGAGAAGGGGCGATCGTCGAATCTGCCGACAAGGCAGCCAAGATCGACCTGCTCCTCCTCGCGTTCCCGTTCCTATTCATCGCAGGGATAGCGGGTCTAGCAGCCAGAGGGCTGCGACGCCTCCTGCCACGTCTCCGGCAGACCGGGGGGGATCGAAGCTCGTGGTCGTTCCTTGCCATCCGCCGTTTCGCCGGAGCGCAGAAGACCGGTTTCCTACTGATCACTGCGTCCGCTATCGCTTTGGGCGTGCTGGTCTATTCATCCACGCTGGTCGCAACGACATCCCGAACAGTGCGCGCCAAAGCTCAGGTGCTGGCGGGGAGTGACGTCGCGGCTGCGATACAGAACGTTGAAGACATCCCCGACGACTTCCCCTTCCCGTCTACCGTCGTGTCGCTTACGTCCGGTGACGTGTTCCCCGGCGATGAACGGGTGTCGATCCTTGCGGTCGATCCTCAGACGTTCGAACGGGGCGCCTTCTGGGATGGCAGCTTCTCGGATGAACCCCTCCGCGATCTGCTGGGGAAGCTCGCGAGCGACGGTCCCAGGCTCCCGGTGATCCTCGCCGGCACGACCGCGCCCGAGGAGGCGACCGTGGATACGCGCGCGATCGACATCCCAATAACGGTCGTCGACGAGGTGACCGCGTGGCCTGGGATGGTGCCGAACCGGCCGTTGATGGTCGTCGACGCGACCACGATGAGCCGCATCGCGCAGCAGCTGGGTTCGTTGCCGACCGATCCCTTCGCGGTGGACGAACTGTGGGTCAAAGGCGACCCCGACAAGGTTGTCGACGCGATTGACGAAGCGCAGTTGGTGGTCGAGCAGATAAAGACCGCCGCCGAGGTTCAGGACGCGCCCTCGTTACGTTCCTTGTCGTGGACCTTCGGCTTCCTACAAGCGCTCGGCTTCCTCGCAGGCGCTATCGCACTCGTTGGTCTCGTTCTCTACCTGCAGTCGCGTCAACAGTCACGAGAGGTGTCCTACGCACTTGCCCGGCGGATGGGCCTCAGCCGAGGCGATCACCGGCTCGCGGTTGCTGTCGAGTTGGCTGCGATGCTTGCCAGCGCAGGTGTGATCGGAGGGATCTCTGCCGTCATCGCCGCCCGTCTGGTCGCCAGCCAGATCGATCCCTTGCCCGGTCTCCCCCCGGGCACTCTGTTCGGCATCCCGGTTCTGCTTCTTGCCGCGGCCCCGGTGATCCTTCTGATCGTTGCCATGGCAGGAGCGTGGCGCGTTCAGAGACGGGCTGATCGGATGAACGTTGCGGAGGTGATGCGCCTTGCAACCTAGTCCCGAGGCAGCGGTCTGTAACGGTGTCGTGAAGATCTACTGGACGGCTACGAGCGAGGTCCACGCCTTGAAAGGGATCGATGCGCGCTTCCCATCCGGCCGCGTCACTGCCGTCGTGGGTCCGTCCGGGAGTGGGAAGTCTTCGCTCTTGCGGATCCTCGCCGGTCTGGACAGGCCCACGGCTGGGTCCGTTTCGATCGGTGGCAAGGAAACCGCGGGGATGCGACAACGCGACCTTCATGCGCTCCGCCGGCATTTCGTCGGTTATGTGTTCCAACGACCCTCGGACAATCTGATCCCGTACCTCACCGTGCGCGAACAACTCGAACATGCTGCCCGATTGCGGGGCGAGGGGTCCGCAGCGAAGATGGACTCGATCCTCGAACGTTTGGGGCTCACCCAGCGCATGGGCCACCGGCCGCATCAACTCTCCGGTGGCGAGCAGCAGAGGGTCGCGTTCGCCCAAGCGGTCATCGGCGACCCGGTCCTCGTCGTGGCCGACGAGCCGACCGCCGAACTGGATCTCGTCTCGGCACAAGCGTTGTTGACCACCGTCGAGGAGCTCGCGCGCGATGGCATCGCCATCGTGATGTCGACGCACGATCCCGAGGTCGTCAAGAAGGCGGACAAGACTTTTATGCTTCGTCATGGTGCGGTCGAAGCAGAGATGCAGCAGGAGCGATCCCTGTCGGTGATCGATGCGAGCGGCAGGATCCAGCGGCCGCCAGAAGCTCTGCGGATGTTCCCCGACCAGCGAGCGGTCCTCGAATTCGACGAGAACGGCGTAAGGATCA
>JAXDJJ010000061.1:0-16541 GCA_034665745.1 Actinomycetota bacterium
GAGTCGTTGAAGCGTTCGGTGATGTCGGCTACCGACGCTGCCTTATCTGGTCGAGCCATCTCGTTCCTTTCGTTCAAAAAAGAAAGCGGCCGCCCGAGGACAGGCGACCGCGCACGAGTGCTCGATCCGCTTGCCTGCGCCGGACTTAGTGGTGTGCCGGCGGTCTCGGGCTGTGATGCGGGTGCAGCTTAACAAACGGTTAAGCGGTAGCGCCTTCCATCTCTTCTGCGAGGTCCTTGGACTTCTGGGGGTCGATCCGGATGCCGGGGCCCATCGTCGTGGCCATCGTGACGCTCTTCAGGTAACGGCCCTTGGCTGCAGCCGGCTTGACCCTGTAGATCTCGTCGATGATCGCGGCGTAGTTGTCGATCAAGGCATCGCCTTCGAAGCTCTTCTTGCCCATGATGATGTGCAGGTTCCCGTGCTTGTCGGTGCGGTACTCGACCTGGCCACCCTTGATGTCCTTGACGGCCTTGGCGACATCGTCGGTCACGGTGCCGGACTTCGGGTTCGGCATGAGGCCACGGGGGCCGAGCACACGACCGAGCTTTCCGACCGCAGGCATCATGTCCGGGCTGGCAACGAGAGCGTCGAAGTCGAGCCAGCCACCTTCGATCCGCGTGGCGAGGTCCTCGGCGCCAACGACATCGGCACCTGCCTCTTCAGCTTCCTTGGCCTTCGCGCCCTGAGTGATGACCGCGACCCGCATGGTCTTGCCGGTACCCCGGGGCAAGGAGATCGCTCCGCGGACCTGCTGGTCTGGCTTGCGGGGGTCGACACCGAGTCGGATCGAGAGCTCGACGGTCTCGTCGAACTTCGCCGAAGGGACCTCTTTGAGAACCTTCACAGCCTCGCGAGGTGAGTAGAGGTGATCGCGATCGACCTTCTGGATCGCCTCCGCGTAACGCTTGCCTTTACCTGCCATGGTGCTACCTCCTCGTGGTCAACGACGGGCTCGAGGCCCGCCTCCCACTACCTAGGGACTGGAACTAACTAACCGTTATGCCCATGCTACGTGCGGTGCCTTCGACGATCTTCATCGCGGCTTCGACATCGTTCGCATTGAGGTCCGGCATCTTCGTCTCGGCGATCTCGCGGACCTGGGCCTTGGTCACGCTGCCGACCTTGTTGCGGTTCGGCTCGCCGGAGCCCTTATCGATCCGAGCTGCCTGCCGCAAGAGGACTGCCGCCGGCGGCGTTTTGGTGACGAAGCTGAACGAACGGTCCTCGTAAACGGTGATCTCAACGGGCACGATCGTGCCGGTCTGCTGCTGGGTCGCTGCGTTGTACTGCTTGCAGAACTCCATGATGTTGATGCCGGCCTGACCAAGCGCAGGGCCAACCGGAGGAGCAGGCGTTGCCTGACCCGCGGGGATCTGCAGCTTCAGTACCTGTGCGACCTTCTGCTTTGCCATCTCAGTTTCTCCTTAGAGCTTTGCGACTTGGTCGAAGCCCAGCTCGACCGGAGTCTCACGTCCGAAGATGTTGACCAGCACCTTGAGCTTCGACTGGTCGACGTTGATCTCGGAGATGGAGCCGGTGAAGTTCGCGAACGGGCCGGACGTGACGCGCACGCTCTCCTGCTCTTCGAACTCGAGACGGGGCTTGAGCTTCTTCTTGTCTTCCTTGTTGACCTGGAGGATGCGATCGACCTCTTTGTCCGACAGCGGGGTGGGCTTGGCGCCCGAGCCGACGAAGCCGGTGACACCGGGCGTGTTGCGCACCACGTACCAGGAGTCGTCGTCGAGGTACATGCGGCACATCAGGTAACCCGGGAAGACCTTCTTCTGAACGACCTGCTTCTTGCCCTGTTTGATCTCCATGACGTCTTCCATGGGGATGACGACCTCGAAGATGCGGTCCTCGACGTTCATCGAGGAGATACGAGACATGAGATTCGCCTTCACCTTGTTCTCGTAACCAGCGTAGGTGTGGATCACGAACCAGTCACCCATGCGCTCGGTCGGAGGGATGGCGGTCTCGTCATACGCCTGCGGTTCTGCATCATCTCCGTCGCCGTCCTCGGACGAAGCAGGTTCCTCGGCTTCGACCGCTTCGGGCTCGGCTGGGGCTTCGGGCTCGGCCACGGCTGCTTCGGGCTCCACCGTGGCTTCGGTCTCGACCGCTGCTTCAGGCTCCACCGCTGGAGTTTCGAGTTCTGGGGCGACCGGAGCGCCTTCGTCGACCATCGTGGCCTCGGCCTCGGTCTCTTCAAGTTCGGTGTGCGTGGTTTCCATCATTCGACTCCGTAAAGTTTGAGGACTGCCTGGGTGAAGAGAAGGTCCATGAAGAAGATCAGCGTCGCGATCACGATGACGCTCACCAGCACGACGACCGAGTACGCCACGACCTCCTGGCGGGTAGGCCAGGCGACCTTGCGTAGCTCTGCCAGGACCTCTTTGAAGAACTGGCGTGGCTTCGTGCGTTCCTTCTTCTGACCGGCGAGAGCGGCTGCCTTGGGATTGGGGCGTGGGGTGCCCTTCTTCTTGGCGGCTTCTTCTTTGGCCATCATGCGCTTGTACTGCCTGTTCAAATCTGTCCCTTTCGGTATCCCGGAGACGCGCTTCGTAAGGGTCCGGGCTCGGGGGGAGAAACGAAACAAGAGATTAGCACGCTAGTGAATCGCACCGCTAAGGGGTCACGGGGCCTACTTAACGTCTACGGCCTCGTTGACGTTGCTGATCGTCAGGTCGAGGGTGAAGACGGCCCCCGCGAGGGGGCCGAGAGCCTGGGCGACATCCTCGTCGGCCACACCGAAATCGATCTCGACCACCAAGTGATGCAGGAGGCCATCTTCGGCGCCCGACGTGATCTCGGCGGTGGCCGATCTCACCGATTCCCTCACGACGTCCGCCTCGTCGCCCTCGATGGTGGCCAGTGAGGCCCCACCGAAGCTCCTGGCAACTTCGAAGATGTCGTTCAGTGCCGCGATGACGTCGAGATCCCCAGACACCGTGATCTCGTCTCCGGACTCGTCGGTCTGAGGGTCGGGGATCCAACGGTCCACCTCTAGGGCCCCGAAGACACTGTCGGCCGAATCGTCACCGGTGGCTCGGAAGCCCTCGATCTCGTCGGGGGAAAGCTCTCGCCGCTCGCCGTCGACCTCGACGAAGATGGTTTCCCCATCGCTCGCGAACCTGGCCGACACCGCCTCGCCGCCCGACCTCTGCGTGTATTCGAGATCTGCCTCCGGTAGGTCACCGGATGCATCGGGAAGAGAGAAGACGCCGTCGAGCGCGAACCCGAGAGCCTCGTCTTCTCCAGCGGGAGCGATGCTCACTTCCAAGGACATCTCGCCACTACGGATGTCTGAGATCTTCTGAAGACTCGAAGTGGCCGACTGCTCGGCCCCCGGTGAACATGCACCGAGGAGAAGGACCGCACTAACGATGAGGGCCGTTCTCACTAGTCCGACGGCGTTGGTGATGGTTCGTCCTGGGTTGGTTCGGGCTCCGGAGTGGGGGTCGAACCTGTGTCATCGGGCGACGACTCGGGTTCGGGAGTAGAAGATGCCGCCACTTCCGGCTCGGCTTCGACCTCTTCTGCGGGACGAAGCTCGTTCCTGATGACCTCGGAGAGTTGATCGGTCAACACCTCCAACTCGGTCGCCAGCGTTGCGAGATCGAGCGAGTCGTCCTTGAGCAGTTCACTTATCTGTTTGCGCAGATCCTTTAGGGCGTCCCAGCCCTCCTTGCTGAACTTGAGCTGCCCACCCGTCGTGAACACGTACTGATACGCAGACGCGAACGTCTCACACGATGTGCATTCGACGTTCTCAGCAAGCGCGATGTTCGTTGGTGAGACGACGCTTGGATCGTTGACTATCAAGACGATCTGGATCGCGACGGCGATGGTTCTGCAGTTCTCGCAGCTCGCAACCGCCACCGCGGCGTTGGTCTCGTCGACAACTCCGTTCATCACTCGTCTGACCTCGAACGCGAACTTGACTACCGACGAGTTGTCCTTGGTATTGACGGCTAGAGCAAGGTTGTCACCACCGTTCGCGTTGCCGCCTTGCTCAACAGCAGTCTCTTCCGGCGCTGGTGACTCTTGCGCGAACGCGGATTGCGTGCCGAACAGCAGCCCGAACGCGATAACGAACGCGACCAGTCTGGGTGCCAGGTAGTTGTGTCTAACCATCATGAGGATGGGTTTCCCACCAGCCCCGATGCGTAAACGACCGTCACCCTGAGGGTGTCGGACTAGGAGCGGGCTCGGTTGATTGAGACCCGGCGGGTTCTTCCTGTGTAGTTGAACCGGATGCTGGGTCGTTGTCGGTTCGATCGGATGGCACGAATTCCTCGCCCGATCCACTCAATGTTGGCGCGCCTCCCAGCTCGTCCTCTCGCCCTTCCGTCAGGCTCGGCCGCCCCGTCGTGAAGTCCGATACGGCGGTAACGCCGTCAGACACGGTCCACCGCTCGTCCGGCTGGATCGGCTTGTACTCGCCGTTGGGGATCAGAACGAAAGCTGCCGCTGCAAGCGCCGAGACCCCGACCAGACCCAGTGTGGTGCGCAAGATCGGTCGTTCGGAAGTCATCTCCAGGAAGCCGGAGACCGTCTTCTTGCCGATGCGGAACAACGAGAAGAACATCCCCATCGCGGGAAGCACGATCATCAACGACTCGATCGTGCCGACACTTGCTTGGGCGATCTTCCCGTCGTCCATCGCGCTCTGAACCTTGTCCCACTGCGTAGCGAGAGAGTCGAGCCCAGTAGCGACGACACGCGGAACGCTCAGCACCATCATGCTGAAGAAGTAGAGAAGGATCGGGATGACCATCAGGACCCATACGGTTACCACCGTGCGCGCCCACGGCTTGAGTTCGCTGACTTCGTCGGGTGTCTCCTGAAGCGGGTTGAGACCTTTGACCGTCGGCTTGATGCGACCGAACAGATCGGGGATACCCGTGAGGTCTGAGATCGCGTGGTACCCGTCGAGGCGAAGGAACGGCATGAGGTTGTAAAGGATCATCAGGTGCTGCATCAGGATCAAGACGAGGATGGGTTCGAACCCGGTAAGGGCGTATGCACCACCGACGGCGAGCGAGAACAAGATGTTGAAATAGATGCCACCGAGATCGGTCCGTACGCGGCCGCCTTTACCCAACTTCAACGCATCGGTGACATCGGTGAAGAAGGCGGGCCAAACGAGATAGATCCCGAACCCGATACGGCCGGGGCGTGCACCTCCATAGCGGGTCGCCGTCGCGTGGCCCAACTCGTGCCACAGAACCGACACGATCAGCAACCCGTAGATCATCAGCACGATCAAGGGTTGGTAGATCAGATCTCGCAAAGATTGAGCGATCCCGTGCGATGCGAAGTACCAGACATCAAGGATGCCGAATCCGACTAGCGCGGCAAGGATCAGCGGGGGCCAGAACAACGGGCGCAGGAGCGCGGCGACGAAATTGACGGCTTTTTCCGGAAGAAGCGTGAGCTTGAACTTCAATGCGAGGAGCGGATCGGCTTTCGGCTCGGAAGTATCGGCTTCGTGCCCTGCGATGAATCCGTCCGGGATGAGGTTCTTCTCCACGAGGGTCTTGACGTTGTCGGCGGTGACCTTCCGACCGGCCTTCTCGCTTACCTGCTGGGCGATGTCGTCGTAGGTCCGCTGCCCATCGAGCGCTTCGGCGATCAGATAGAGCAACTCCGTGAGCTGAGCCATCTCACCGCCGGGCCGACGCACGTTGTAGCGAGGCTCCTTGAATCCCGACCCTTCGTATTCACCCAGAAGTTCGACACCCTCGGCCAGCTGCAAGGCAGGCTCGTCGGCCGTCGTGGCCTCTACCTGCTGGGTGGCTGCGTCGTCCGCGGGTTGGGGAGGAGGCGGGGGGGGTGGCTCGGACTCGGAGGGTGGAGCATCGGAATCGAGTGCCTCATTCAGCTTCTCGACATCGCGCACCCGGAGCTTCTGCTCCTCAGGCGGGTTCCCCTCCACGTCACTCCTCTACGGGTTATCGGATTAGGAAAGAGGCGGCCCGAAGGCCGCCTCTCCCGAACTTGGTGCAGTCGAACTAGCTGCTTTGGTCGATCCCTGCGTCCTGAGCGGCATCGGCATATGCGACGGCGCCATCGGACAACACGTTCGCTGCGATAGCTGCGTTGATGGGGATAGCTACGTTGGCGTTGACGAGCGACATCTCTTCACGCTCACCAACCTCCTCGGTCCCCTGCTGACTGAGTTCTTCTTCGCTCAGCCCCTCAGCCTGCTGCTTGATGTCATCTGTCATCTCGACTCCTCAAGCTAGTTGCTCTGATCGATGTCGACGTTCTGCTCGGCGTTCGCGTATGCGATCGAGTTGTCCGACAGAACGTTCGCTGCCACCGCGGCGTTAACCGGTGCGGCGAGGTTTGCATTGATGAGCGACATCTCTTCACGCTCACCGACCTCTTCGGTGCCCTGCTTCTCGAGCTCCTCGGAGCTGAGTCCCTCTACATCTTTGCGGGTCTCTTCGGTCATGCGATTCCCTCCTTCCCGGCTCTAGTCGCTAGTTGCTCTGGTCTATATCCACGTTCTGCTCCGCATTCGCGATCGCGGCGGAGTTGTCCGACAGCGCGTTCAATGCAACCGCAGCATTGATGGGGGCGGCTACGTTGGCGTTGAGAAGGGACATCTCTTCACGCTCGCCAACTTCCTCGCTACCCTGCTTCTCGAGCTCCTCGAGGCTGAGCCCCTGTGTGTCTTCCAGCTCTTTACTCATCTGTGCTCCTCTCCTCTCGTCGTTCTGTTCTGGTGGTCGTGATGCCATCTCGTTGCACGATGCTTTGGTGGGAAGAAACCGACGTCCGCTGCCCCTTACTGCCGACGTTGACGGAAGAGGCGATGTTGGCCCCACCTTCATCGATGGCGTGCTTGATCTTCTTCTTCAGTTCGTCAGCGAAACGCTTGCCTGTTTGACCCATGGTTAAAGCGTTCCCCTTGCGGCGGACGGTAAACAGCGCGTCGACAGAGCGCGCGCGCTTGGTTCGCTAAGAGAAGGGCGACAAGCAGGACGAGAGTTCTTGACGTACAGCGTCGCTCAGCGACGCTCGATGTCATCTCGATAGATCTAGCAGGGCGCGTCACCTGGAGCACGACAGGATTCAGCAGGGCGGGAGGGACTCGAACCCCCGACCGTCGGTTTTGGAGAACGCCTCAGAGGGTTCCGACGACCAGGTAAAACCCTCGCAATTGCGCTTTGACCTGGACTTTTAACTGACTGTTGTTTGTGGTCATTAACCGTTGTTTACGGTTATCGCGCGGCCAAACCGCGGCCTACGTGGATGTCATTTCGCGAGGGTGATGTCGACTCGAAACAGCTCTTCAACGGTTTCGAAGTCACGACCTGAAATCTGCAGTCGCTCCGCCTCCGGTGGCAGACTCGGATGAAAGTTCTTCGTCCATAAATACCAGGGACGCCCTCCGCCACCACCCCCTCCCGATTGCTTGTAGCGCACCCCCAGGTCGTCAACGAGTTCCCACGCGAAATGATCGAAGGGGGCGCGTCCAGCTTTGTGGGTCATCTCGCCTAAGGGTTGGCGCATGTCCGTGGCGTAGCGCAAGCTGAAATGATCCGTCCAGAGCTCGAGGCTGATCAAGATCAGCTTCTGCTGTGTGGTGGCAATGTCGACGTCTTGCTCGACAGCGATGACCCGAACAAGGGTTGGCTTCACGCTTGGGTCAAGTGCTCGAGCCCACTCCTCCGCCTGCTTCGAGGGAAGTTCTCCTTCGACCCGCTCTGCAACTGCCTCTCCGAGGTCGAAGGAGATTGATCCAGACCACTCTTGGATAACGCCTCTCTCGATGAGCGCTTTCTTGAGATCAGCAAGCAGGTTTTCGAGTTGCCGAACCTCGAGAGCACCGGCAGCGACGAGAGCCCGACCTGCCGCCTCGGCCTCGCCGAGCTTCCAACCCCCCAAGAGGGATCGAGCATTTGAATCGGCCGAGGCCTCCTTCAGTTCGGAGAGGTAGCCCTCGATCAATCGCCGCAGGTAAGTCTCGCCATCCATTGTCGAAGGGTAGAGGTTCTTGCGGCCCTGAACACTCTCTAGGACCATCTGGGAGCATTTCTAGATGGCCATGAAACAGGTCCGGGGCAAGCAGCACACGATCGCGATCGGCTGGGGTGTCGAGGTCGCCAAGGTGTGCCAGGTTCACTTTCCGAGGAAGGGGGGCTTCTACGTGACGTTCCCCTACCACCCGGATGCTGAAGGAGTAGCAGCGTTGTGCATTGCCAAGCCGGGAAAGATGCAGTTCCAACTGGCTGATGAGGAATCCAGAGTGACGTCGCACAAGATCAAGTACCACCATCCAATGGACGGAAGGGCTCACTTTTCTCAAGATGGAAAGATCAAGACGGAGATTTGGTCGAGGGGCTTGCCATCCCTCATCGAGGAGGGTGGGCACCTGTTCACCGTCCAGGTACAGGGGCTTCCTCACTTCCATGAGATGAAGGTTGAGGAGTACGACAGCGGCACCATGCACATGGCCGAGCTCCAGCAAGATGAGCCGCCGGAAACCGTCCGTTTGGTTGGTCGCTTCAATCGCCTCGATGCCGACGCGCTGTCATGGCCGCGGGTACGGGTCCGCTCGAAGTCGACCGGTCGAGAGGCAGACATGTTGGCGTTGGCTCCGCCAGCCGGGACTCCCCTAGACGGCTTCGGGATCTTCGTAGAGGTCATCCCACAAGAGCGCGTCGGTCCAGAGGACGAACCGTTCTTCCTCTCCTTCCAAGGCGGGTTCGAGCCCGGGATGGCTGATCCGACAGTCGAAGCTTCGTTCCTGGTTCTCAACTACCCCGCCCGCCAGATCGACCAGTTTCGGAGCATGGACTTCCACCCCAAAGCGAACTGAACCGACCCCCGATTTCGTATACGCGCGCACGAGGGTGCAAGTCTGTGCTCGTCGATTAACGTTCATTTAGACACGGACGAATCGAGGCGCTGAGGGATGTCGACAATTGAGATCACGCGGCATTCGGGTTGGAGCGACAAACTCCGAAAGTGGAAGATATTTCTCGACGGCTACGAGGTTGGGACAATCCGCCAAGGGGAGGTCTTTCGCTCGGACGTGGAGCCGGGTGATCATCAGCTCTGGCTAAAGATTGACTGGGCCTCTAGCCAGCCGGTGTCTTTCTCGATCGAACCTACGCAGACACTCCGCTTCGAATGTCGCCCCGGTGGTCGCCGCTTGGACTTGATCCGCCGAAACTGGAACACGTGGATCGATCTACAGAAGTCCGAATAGCACCGAGGTCGACCTTGAAAGTCACGAACGAGCCTCTTTCGTGTCACGTTCGTGTACGCGATCGCGACACGTTGCGCGCGCCTTTGTAATGAAAACAAACTCAAGCGCAACAAACTCTGGAATCTGTCGCGCACGCGCGTTACGTTTGTCGCCAACTTCCCAAGTGAGGCGAACGTGGCACACATTCAGAAGCGAGGTAACGGCCGGTGGCGAGCTCGTTACCGCGGTCCGGACAATCGGGAGTACTCGAAGACGTTCGCTCGCAGGATCGACGCTGAGCGCTTCCTAGCGAACGCAGAGAGCCGACGGAACGCTGGTGAGTGGATCGACCCACAACTCGGCCGCATGACGTTCGGAGCGTGGGTAGAGCGTTGGAACGGAACCATCGCTCATCTGAAACCGAAAACGCGCCAGGGCTACGAGAGCCTGCTCAAGTGCTACATCCTCCCGCCGTTCGGTGACATCCCTCTGGCGAAGATCCAGCCGGTCGACGTGCGCTACTGGGTGACCGCGATGATCGAACACGGTCTAAGTGCCTCACGCGTACGCCAGGCGTACCTGCTGTTCTCGTCGATCATGAAAGCGGCAGTCGAGTCCGAGTACATCGGCCGGTCTCCCTGCGTCGGTGTGAAGCTTCCTCGAGCGCAGAGCCGCGAGATGAAGTACCTGACGGCCGAGCAGGTCGAAGCCGTTGCCGAATCCGCTGGTGAGTTCTCGTTGCTCGTGTACGTGCTCGCCTACACCGGCATCCGCTGGGGCGAGGCAGCTGCGCTGCGCCGAGGTCGCTGCGATCTGCTGCGGCGCCGGCTACACATCGTGGAGTCCATGGCCGAGGTCGGTGGTATCCGGTACTTCGGTCCGACGAAGACATACCAGGAACGCCAGGTCGGGCTTCCTGGCTTCCTGGCGAAGATGCTGGCCGAGCACCTGGAGTCGATCCCCACCGACCCGGAAGCGCTCGTGTTCACCTCGCCGGAAGGCCAGCCCTTGAGCGGACCGAACTTCCGCAACCGGGTGTGGCTGCCTGCGCTGCGTCAGACCGGCCTAAAAGGCGTTAGGCCACACGACCTCCGGCACACGTGCGCATCGCTGCTGATCGCCAACGGGACGCACCCGAAAGCCATCCAGGCTCACCTCGGACATTCGTCGATCACGGTGACCCTCGATCGCTACGGACACCTGTTCCCGGATGCCCTCGATGACGTCGCTCGCGGCCTGGAAGCGGTTCGCGCCGCGGCCTATCCGCGGCCTGGGACGGACGGAACGGTTATCGGGCTGACCGAGATGAAAGTGAAACGTGCCGCTGACCAGCACATTCGTCAGCAGGGCGGGAGGGACTCGAACCCCCGACCGTCGGTTTTGGAGACCGATGCTCTACCAACTGAGCTACCGCCCTAACGACCTCAGTCTAAGTCGGGTTAAGGGCGCAGAACATTGGTTAGGCGGTGACGGGTTTGCGGGACTTCCAGACCGCGGCCCCTAGGACGCCGGCGACCAGTACTGCGGCGCCGGACGCGTAGGCCTTGCGGTTCTCGGTCACGTGACTGCGCACGTTCTCTAGGCGGCTCGAGCGCGACGGGATGTCGATCAACGATGCCCGCAGAGCGAATGGTGGATCGGCGGTCGCGGCTTCCATCGACGACAGCGCGCCCAACAGATCCTCGTAGTGAGTCAGATCGGTCCGGCACTCGGTGCAACGCGACAGGTGTCGTCGTACCGACAGCGATCCATCGCCGTCACGCACGTAGGCGGGAAGAACCTCTCGAACGGTTGCGCAGGTCATCTCCATCGTCGTCACACCTCCTCTCCCGTCGATGCGGGATAAAGCATGTCCTTCAGCTTCTTGCGTCCTCTATGAACCCTTACCTTGGCAGCCGTCTCAGAGATCTTGAGTTGTCCAGCGATCTCTTCGATCGAAAGCCCATATACGTCTCGAAGCACCACCGCGGACCGGTAATGGTCCGGCAGAACCGCAAGCGCTCGTTCGAGGTCTTGGACCTCGATACGTGCCCCGGCCGCCGACTCTGTCGAGCCGCCAGCAGCGATCTGACCGAGCAACTCATCTCCGACCCCCGTCTCGTGCGTACGGCGGCGCTTCCTACTGCGGTGCTTCGAGATGGCCGTGTTGCTGGCCACCCGGTAGAGCCAGGTGGTGAACATCGCATCACCTCTGAACCCTTTCAGAGCCCGCCACGCCTTGAGGTACGCGTCTTGCGTTGCCTCAGCGGCGTCGTCGGGATCTCGGAGGATCCGTAGACACAGCGTGTACACCTCCCGGTGCGTCACCTCGACGAGCTCTTTCCACGCCACCTCGTCTCCCGCCTTGCAGCGTTCGACGAGCTCCATGGGCACGAGCTCCCGTGGTGCATTGCTCCGGGATTCCTTAGGACGCCTCACAACTCAAGAGGTTACCGGCGAGGCCCTAGAAGGCCCCGGACCTAGAAGTCGCCGAAGCTGGATTCGAGGCGGGACAGGAGGCGAGCCTTTTCGAGCTCCTCCGCCCGGCGCTTCCGGAGCTGGTCGATCGTCATCCGGAGAACGTCGTTGAGGGTCCTTATGAGCTCGTCCATCGTGAATGGCTTCGTGAGGTACTGGTCCGCGCCCAGCCGGTACCCCCTCAACCAGTCGGCCTCTGCGATCTTGGCGGTGAGGACAAGCACCTTGGTGCGCTTCTTCAGGCCTTCTTCAGTCATCCGTTTCAAGACTGTGTAGCCATCGACGTCCGGCATCATGATGTCGAGGATCACGACATCCGGAGGGTTGTTCTTCATGGTCGTGAGCGCGGTTTCGCCATTCGCAGCGAGTTGAACGTTGTGACCCTCTTCTACGAGGACGCTCTTAACGAGCTGTCTTACGTCGTCGTTGTCATCGACGACAAGGATGCGAGCCACGCTCGCTATCAGCCGTCGCCGAAGATCGACTCGAGCTGAGACAGCAGGTTCGCTCGGTCTTGCTCCTCTTCCCGCTTGGCCTCAAGCTCCTCATTGCTTGAGGTCAGCATGTCGTTGACCGTGGTCAGCAACTCCTCGGGGTCGAAGGGCTTAGTCATGTAGCGGTCGGCGCCGAGGTCGTAACCGAGCTTCCAGTCATGTTCTGAACCTTTGGCGGTGAGTACCAAGATCTTCGTGAGACCGCGGATGTCCCTTTCGTCCAACGTGCGCAGCACGTCGTATCCGTCCATCTCCGGCATCATGATGTCGAGCACTAGGAGATCGGGCGGGCTTTGGGACATGTGGTCGACCGCCTCCTGGCCATTCTTCGCGACAGAGACCTCGTGACCTTCGTCGGCCAGCGCGTAGATGACGAGCTGCCGGATATCGGCGTCGTCGTCGGCTATGAGGATCCGTGCCATCGAGCTCCATTCAGGCAGGAAGGGTAGGAACGGTCAATCCCGCCAATTAGGGAATCGGCGTGGTTGGGGGCCATCTTGAGCGAGGTTAGCCCGTCTTGCTGGGGTTGCCTAGGCCCGGCACCCGCCTGCAACGGCAGGGATTATCGAGATCTGCTGACCCTCGGGGACCTGGGTCTCGATGCCCTGGAGGAAGCGCACATCCTCGTCATCGAGGTAGATGTTCACGAACCTCCTCAGGGCGCCGGATTCATCGAGGATCCGTTCCTTGATGCCGGGATGGTTCCGCTCGAGATCCTCGATCAGGGCGGCCACGGTGGGGCCAGAGGCCTGAACCTCGCTGGATCCATCCGTCAGGGTCCTGAGTTGAGTTGGGATCTTCACCGTCACGCTCATCCGATACCTCCCACGATCTTGTTGACCTCTTCAACCGACGGGCGGATCCGGCCCGTTGTCGGCATGTCTCCGAGCGCCTCCAACGTCTTCAACCCGATACCCGTTACCAGAACGACGGTTTCGTCGTCTGGAGCGATCGCGCCGTTGCGAACGAGTTCTTCCAAACCGGAGATCGCCACGCCGCCGGCGGTCTCCGTGAACACTCCTTCGGTCCGTGCCAGCAGGCGCATGCCCTCCGCAACCTTCTCTTCCGGCACGGTCACCATCGACCCGCCCGTAGCACGTACCTCTTTGAGAGCGTAGTAGCCATCCGCGGGGTTGCCGATCCCAAGTGACTTAGCGATCGTGTTCGCCTTGACCGGTTGGATCTCGTCCCTACCGGCCTCGAACGCGGACGTGATCGGCGAGCAGCCTGCCGCTTGGGTTCCATAGATCTTCGTATGAGGTTCCTCGTCCATCAGTTTCGTCAGGTGCAGCTCGCGCAGGCCCTTGACGACTTTCGTCAGCAACGAGCCAGAGGCCATCGGAGCAACAACTGCATCCGGGTACCGCCAACCGAGCTGTTCGGCGATCTCGAACGCGAGGGACTTGGAACCCTCTGCGTAATAGGTACGAACGTTGACGTTGACGAACGCCCAGTTCGTCCTCCCAGCGAGCTCCGAACACAACCGGTTGACGTCGTCGTAGGTACCTTCGACCTCGATCACGGTCCCGCCGAACACGGTCGTTGCCGCGACCTTGCCGGACTCGAGCCCAGCTGGGATGAACACGATGCTCTTCATGCCGGACGCTGCTGCGTGAGCAGCGACCGCGTTCGCTAGGTTCCCGGTCGACGCGCATGCGGCCGTGTCGTAACCGAACGATCGGGCAACGGAAAGAGCGACCGAAACCACCCGATCCTTGAACGAGTGCGTCGGGTTCGGCGCGTCGTCTTTCAACCACAGTTTCTTGAGACCGAGCTCCGCCGCGAGACGGGGGGCTTGGCGCAAGCGCGTCCATCCGGCCCCCAGGTCGATGCGCTCCTCCGGTGGTGCAGGAAGGAGCGACTCGTAACGCCACAGGGTTTGCGGACCGGCCGCGATCGACTCTCTCGTGACCTCGGCCGCGATCGAGTCGTAGTCGTACGCGACCTCGAGGGGCCCGAAACAGAACTCGCAGGCATGCTGCGCGGCGACCGGATAGTCCCGGCCGCACTCCTTACATACGAGCCCCAACAGATGTTTCATCGGGATTGGATAGCACAAGAGCTCGCCTTGGTCATGCGCGCTTACGCTCGGAGGCCCATGACGACTTTCGCTCACCCCGCGGTCGCGGCCTGGTTCGAGAACGCGACACGCTACGACTCACCCGGTATCCAGCAGGTAGCGGCGACGAAACGCGCCCGAGGTCTCACTGTCGGGGTCTGTCTCCCGGCCCTCAACGAGGCGGCCACGATCGGCCCGATCTGCGACACCATCTCCACCACTCTCGTGTCCGAGGGTGTGGTCGACCAACTGGTGGTCATCGATTCGGGATCCCAGGACGACACCGCACGGATCGCAGGAGACTCGGGGGCATCCGTCTTCGCTGCCCTCGACCTTGTTCCGGAGGCCGGAACGATCGAACGACCGGGCAAAGGCGAGTCTCTGTGGAAGAGCCTCTCGGTGATGACCACCGACATCGTCGTGTGGCTCGATTCAGACACCAAGAACTTCGCTCCCCATTTTGTTACTTCGCTCACGGCCCCCTTGCTCGAAGACGACAACATCGTGTTCACGAAGGCGTTCTACGACCGACCACTCGACGGAGCCGACGGCTTGCTTCCGATGGGCGGAGCACGCGTTACCGAGATCGCAGTGCGCCCTTTGATCAACCTGCTCTACCCGGAGCTTGCGGGATTCATCCAACCTCTGTCTGGTGAGTACGCGGGTCGACGCCAGGTGTTAGTCGACCTGCACTTCGGCACCGGATACGACGTCGATCTCTTGATGTTGATGGAGCTCGTCGAAGTACATGGGCTGTCTGCACTTGCGCAGGTGGACCTTGGAAGCCGTCTGCACCGCAACCGCGACATCCCCGCTCTCGGACGCATGTCCTTCGAGATAGTCCACACATTGTTAGAGCACCTTGACGAGAAGGGTCGTCTGAAGCTGCCCGACGAGTTGCCGGGGGTTCTGATGCAATTCACCGACCTCAGCGGATCGCGGGCCATGAATGCCTATCCCGCCCGATCTGAGAAACGTCCAGCGATGAGCACCTTCCTGAAGGACTAGCTCTCCTTCAGGTCTGCTTCCTTCTCCTTGCTGTCCTCGAGGATCTCTTCGACCTCTGGGTCATCGGGTACAGAGTCCTCGCTATCCCACGGTGTTGGCTCCTGACCGAGCACCCGCGTCGTCCATAAGTGACCCAAGACGATCTTCGTGACTGCGATCGCCGGCACTGCCAGCAAGATGCCCCAGAAGCCGGCGATGGTGCCCCCCGCAAGAAGGCCAAGCATCACCGTTACGGGATGGAGTTTCACCGTTCGCCTCATGACGTTCGGACTGATGAGGTGGTTATCGATCTGCTGCACGATCAGAGCCGCGAGGGCAGCTCTCAAACCGAGACCGACGTTCTCGCTCACCGTTCCGATCAAGAAGCCAAGACCGCCCCCGATGAACGGTCCCACCAGTGGGATGAGGTTCGTGAGACCAGCGATCGCACCGATCACCAACCAGAACGGGAGTCCAACGATGCGGAACGCGATGCTGGACAAGATGAAGACGATGAAGGCAACCACCAGCTGACCACGGAAGAACCCACCAACAGCGCGGCCGATCTTGGAACCGACCATCGCGAACTCTTCCCTGTTGCCTTCAGGGACGAGATTGAGGACATCCTTCTGAAGCTCGGGAAGGTCGATGATCAGATACAGGGCGAGCAAGGGCGCCAGGATGAAGATCAGGAGCACTTCGAGGATCGTGCCGCCGAGCTCGGTGATGTGTGAAGCCTGGGCACCGATCCGTTCGCGGAATCGCTTCGTCGCTTCGTCACATTCCGCGTGTGTCGGAGCCGCCGCCGACTGGATATCGTCTGCGCCCAGCAGGCACTCGATCTGAGAGGTGTTGATCTTCGTTCCGAAACGATCCTCGATCGACTCGGAGGTCGATTGGATGCTCCGAACCGTCTTCTCACGGAACTTCGGCCAGTCGTCAGAGAATTTCGATACCTGACTGGAGACCACTGGGGTCAAGGCCAGCACGATGAGTACGAGAGATCCCAGAACGACGACGTAGGTCAGGATCGCGCCGAGCACGCGCGGCACCCGCCGCACCTCCAACCGGTTCACGATCGGATTCAGGAGATAGATGATCATCAGCGCCAGGACCAAGGGCGGGAAGATCACTCTGATCTTGAACAGCAACCACACGGAGATCGCGAGAAGGATCAGCAAACCGATCCCGGACCACGCGCCGATGCCGACGCGTCGCAGACGTTCGCCCGGTGGGAGCCGCGGTGGGACCGGAGTTGCCACGAGAGAAGTATGGACGATGCGAGTGGGCTAGCGGCGGCGCAACGGCCGTCCTTCTTTCCTTTCCAGACGCA
>JAXDJJ010000062.1:0-79363 GCA_034665745.1 Actinomycetota bacterium
TCGCCTCAGGACATTGTGTCGCCGCATCTGCCTTGTCGGTCAGGAACGCGTACAGGTCATCGGCATCGGTGGGATACGTCGTGATGTCCTCGGGCGCTCCCGCCGCCGGCATCACCTTCTCGAACGTACCGACATCGGAGAATGCCGGACGACCGGCGGCGATCCACCACTGCTCGTCCTCAGCGTTCAGGAACCTCGGCTCCCTCGACTTGCCCAGGATGCGGCCGCTGCCGTCATCGTGTGAGATCCACACCTCGATCGAGGTCGGGATCAGAGCGGTGATCTGCCGTCCGTTGACATCCCTGGTGCCCGTGCCTTGACCCTCGAACTTACGGTAGATCCACTGCCCGGGCCCGGCCTCGGGCCCACTCCGAGCCGCCACGAGAGCAGCATCGCGCAGCACATCGCTAGCGCCCGTGACAGCCACTCTTGGAGTGCGGCTTCCGGGTGTGTTGTTGGTGCGTGTGGCTACCACCCCGACGATCAGCAGCACCGCCGAGGCGGTTGCGATCGAACGAAGTGGGAGGCGCGCAGCGCGCGCGCGCTGTTGCACCTGAGGGCGATCCCTGACGATGCCGTCTAGCAACTGCTGCCCTTCGGTGGACAGAGCCCATCCTTCGAGCTTGCGCTCGGCCACCGGGTCGGCGGCAACTAGCACGTCCATCGCTTCTTGTGTCCTATTCATTTGGCCTCCTGTGGTCTCGACGCGAGGAGCGATCGCTCCGCGTCGGATGGATCGGGGACATCGAGGATCGCGGCGAGTTTTCGCCGGGCTCGATGCAAGCGGATCTTGAAGACCGATGGGGAACAACCCATGACGGCGGCCGCGCTCTTGTAGTCCAATCGCTCCCATGCCATGAGCATGAGTGCCTCACGGTCCCAGCTGCCAAGCCGATCGAGGGCTTCCAGAGCGCGTATGCGATCGGTTACCGCGTCTGAAGGGTCGTTCACGATCGACGGGACGGCGGACACTCTGTCCGTCAGCGCCGCCCGCCTTGAGGCCGCGCGTCTCTCGTTCGCCAGGACCTTGCGGGCGACACCAAGTAACCATGCGATGGGTTCGACGGGTACCTCGTCGATCCGTCGCCAAGCCACCAGGAAGGTCTGTGACACGACGTCTCGTGCCGCATCTCGATCCGTCCGACGAGCTGCATATGCGAGCACGCGGTAGGCGTATGTCTCGTAGAGCTCTCGGAGCCGATCGTCCCTGCTCAGTGGGTCCCCCCAATGCTCGTGACTGCCCCGTCAACAGTCTTCTCTATCGATGTGTCCGGCGGGGGCCGAGAGTTACGACGAGCAAGATCTTGTGGGGGTCCATCGGGACCCGGGTAGGGGTCCTCCCTCAGCTTGGTCCGGAACAGGTTTCAGGCGACCACAGGCCTCGGCTGTTGTCCCGAGCTTCTCTTTCGAGTTGCACGAATAGATCGGCGTGACGAACGTTCGGGGGGTACGTGTAAACCGATGCGTATCCGTTTGCGACGAGGCGGGCGTTCGCCATCTCGTCGCCGAGGTAGACGTAGCGCAACAGACGGTCGTAGCGATCGGTCTCCTCGACGTCTTTCACCAGCGTCACCTCTTCACCCTCGAGCAGAGCTTTCGTGGCGGCCGATGCCTCTTTCCCGAAGCATTCGACCGGCGATCCCGGCTTGACCGACTCGGGCGTGTCGATCCCGATCAAACGGATGTCGTAGTTGGTGCCGATCGCGGCCTCGCCTTGCCCCGGTCCTTCCGTGACCGAGGTGATCGTCGCCTCGATCGTGTCTCCGTCGACCACCCGCGTCACCGTCGCGACCTCGTACCCAGGTGGCTCCTCGAGCCGGGTCGCAGGTGCCTGCGTATCGAGGATCACCGGGTGGGTCGCAGCGCAAGCGCTGAGCACCAGTCCCAGCGCCACCAAGATCCTCTTCATGCATCGAGGTTAGTGGCGGGGTGTGTCGGTTCTTGTGGGTCGGCCCACCTCGGTAGTCTTGCCGCCCGAAACCTCGCCAGAGAGGAGCCATCGTGTCCGATCAGCAGCAGCTCGACCCGGCCCAGCTCGCAGAAGCCGTCAAGGGGATGTCCGACGAAGAGCTCGCAACGACCCTGACGAACCTAGGTACGGACGAAGTCTTGCGCAACATCTTCGAAGGCATGCGCGACTCGTTCAACCCTGAGTCCGCCAAGGATGTCTCCGCGACGGTTCAGTACGACGTCACCACGGACGACGGCGTCAAGCAGTGGTCGGTCAACTTCGACAACGGCACCTGCACGGTGACCGAGGGCCCGAGCGACTCCCCTCGACTAACGATGGCACTCGGCCTCGTCGACTTCATCCGTCTGATCTTCAACCAGGCACAAGGCCCGCAACTGTTCATGAGCGGCAAGCTCAAGCTGCAGGGCGACATGATGTGGGCGATGCAGATGCAGAACTACTTCGAGCGCAACTTCTAACCGGCATAAGGCGCTCTAGCTCTCGTTTTTCAGTAGTTCTAGCGCTTTATGTGCCCGCAAGTCGTAACGAGCGACGCTCAGCGGTACTGACTACTACTTACGGGCGTTAGCGCGCCTTCACTAGTACCGGAACCACGGAACGAACACGGTACGAGCGCGTCGCGGAGTTAGTGAAGTAGCCGAGCGATTGCCATGGCCCAAGGCCGAGGCGCCAACGCGCCTCCCAGATGACTTCGACAACGAGCGAGTAACGACCCTTGCCTTCGTATGTGTGCTGGATCGTTCCCGGTCGTCGCCTGGTCCACTTGCGTCCCGATCTTCGGGTTGCGTGATCCGTGCCGTCGCCGTAGTTCCATACGAACTGCACGGGTCGTGCTTGCGCGATGACCGTTACTCCCCCAACCCCGGCGCTTGCCTCGATCCGCCGAGGTCGTCGTGCCAACCAGAAATAGGACGGGAGTCCTGTGAGCCCTCGCCGCGCCGGCGCTAAGCGAAGCTGAGGACGCGGCGCGAGCGATATCGCACGATCAGCAAGCACCCTCGCAACTTCATCGGGAGTCGGCTGTCGACGCGGGGGCCGGTTGTTCGAAAGCCGGGGCCGCGGCGGCGGAGGCAACGCACAAGTAAGCCCCCCAGGGATAGTCGGATCGTGCCCACAAAAAGTCATCCCAGCCAACGGCACCAACACCGGCCCCCGCGAATACCGCACCCCTCGAACCGCTGGAGCCGATGAAGCCGCGTTGGTACGAGGTGGACTTCTGTAGGTTCGAGTCTGAGCGATCACACCTGTCGCCTGCCTGCGCCCCTGGTAGATCGAACCCGAACCCGAGCTACCGGCTATCCCAGGGGAAGCATGCAGAACGGCTAGAGCGACGAAAAAGAAGGTCGCTCTCGGAAACGTCATCGGCTGCGGACCACGCTCGACTTCGTTATCAAGGCGTCATATACCCGCCAAGCGTCATCCTCAAGGTGCAGAGTCCACACCACGGTCTCCTGTGTGACCTCGCTGTTTACCGTTATGTCTTTTCCGTGGTTGTCAACGAATTTTGGCGTGACCAGGACGACTTCTCTCATCTTGATCGAGTCAGGGCGATTGCTCAGTACGTCAACCTGCAGCGTTTCGTACATAGACAAGTCCGAGACTCGATCTCGGTTCAGTCTGCGCAGCTCTTTCATGGCTAACGAAGCAACACGGCTGTCATGCGTGTACAGAGTGGCCAGCAAGGTGATGTCGTGATCTGCGTAAGCCTGACGACGCACCGAGGCCAGCTCTTGGAACCTTGCTATGGCTTCTTCGTTGGTTAGGGAGAAGTCGGCGGCGGGTGCTGAGGTGGTTCCTGTGGGGACGGGCGCCGGGGTGGGGCGGGTTAGGTAGATCGCTGCTCCTGCTGCTGCTATGAGCAACGCGAGCAGAAGGAATGCGGTGGTTGGTTTGACTGCCGGGCGCGGGGATGCCGGCTCTGGTGCAAGCCGCGAAGAAGAGTCTTCTGCCCGCTGCATTCGCCACCTCGCCGTACTTCGAACCCGCTGCTGTATTCATAACGGACCGAGCCGTGTCTCGGCAAGCCAAGCCGGGGGCCCTCGAGATGGCATGGAGCGTCGCTCAGCGACGCTAGAGGACAAGAACTCGGTGCCGGGCGGTTCTCTGACCTGACGGTCAAGGGAGGAATCGCTAACGTAGGTGGCTCGCGGAAACAAATGACTCCCGGGAGGGGTGTGAAGTGGGCGACTCCATGTCGATCGACCAGCTGCTCGGAGCGAGCTTGCCCGAGGGTTGGCACGAGGCTCAGCCAGTCAAGGCTTCCAACGACTGGCTGCCGCCGCTGCAGGACTTCGTGGTGGGAGGCGGGACCCATCGGGACTACCAGGAGGATCTGGTGCTCTCGGTCAACGGTCTCTCCCGCTAAGCCCTAGCAGGACCTAGAAAGCCCCGGCTTCGGCCGGGGCTTCTTCGCGCCCAGATTTACCTCAAAGTCCGGAGGAATTGGCAGAAACGGGGCGAATCACGACTTCACTCACTAACCTCGCGGGAGGAAAATCGAATGCCACGCGCTCTCAAGTTCGCCCTGTCTTCATTGCTGATCGGCCTCATGTCCGTAGGCCTCGCCTACGCCGGAGCGATCCTCGTTCCTACGAGCAAGACCTCCATCGCTAGCGGTGGGACGAAGAAAGCTTCGATCATCGCGGATCTACCTGCACAAGCTGAGGGCGAACAGGGCGGCGGCAACAACCACATCACGCCCGCACCCGGCACGGTCCTCGCTGGGGCCGCGAAGATCTCGCTCGAGCCGAAGCCCGGTCCGAACGACGTCTGGCAGCACACGATGGAAGAGTGCGCCACCCTCTCCGAGAATGGCCTGCCGCCGAACCCCGACCACCTCGCCGTGGCGGGTTCGCCGTGGCCCGAGAACCCGAACTGCATCTACATGGGGGGCTTCGGCATCGGTCCGATGAACCCGGTTACCACATGGGACACCGAGGACTACGACCCGTCGACCCCGCAGGATTGCGTCTCGAACGCGGGGGCTACCAATGAGAACCCGGATGCCGGTTTCGATGGCTGCGGCGTCTGGGTCCGTTCGTTCGCGGTCAAAGGCCCGAACGGCAAGACCTTCACGATGACGATCATCGACTCCGAGGGTTACCTGTGGGACTACAAGAACAAGTGTGACGACTGTGGCATCAAGCAGATCACCGCGGAGCTGGCTGCCGATCCGGATCTCGGGCTCCAGGCAGACGGCATCATCATCGGGGCCACACACACCCACTCCGGGCCGGAGTTCCTCGGCGGTTGGGGCTTCGTTCCCGACTGGTACATGGAGCAGGTCCACACGGCCATCACGGACTCGGTCCGACAGGCAGTCCTGTCGATGGAGCCCGCTGTCCTTGAGGCCGGCGAAGAGATGGCTCGCCCGTACAACAACGAGCGCCGTGACACATATCGCAGCGCCGAAGAGCAAGAACTGACCTGGCTGCGAGCTATCGGCACGAACGGTAACGGGAGCCCGACCCCCAAGACCATCGCAACGATCGGTGCTTATGCGGCCCACCCCACCGCTAACGGCACGAACGATGGCCGCGCATCATCCGACTGGCCAGGTGCATTCGAGCGTCGCGTCGAGGATCGCTTCGGCGGTGTTGGCCTCTACTTCATGACAGGCCTCGGCAACATGTCGAACTCAGGTGGCATGGCGATCGGTGCCAAGCTCGCTGACCTGATCCCTGGCGTTGGAGATGGTCTGCGCTTGGACAAGACGGATGTCACCTACAACCACACCGAGTGGGTCCATCCCGCCACGAACGTCCCACTGACGGCACTCGGCTTTCCTGGATTCTTCGATCGTGAGTTCGTGACGCAGCCATCCGAGGTGCGTACCGGCAAGAGCCCGGACACCGCTCCATGTGAGTCGGCATCGCCCGTCTCGGTTGAGATGCCCGCGAACGCGATGAGGATCGGTGACCAGTTCGCCCTCACTGCATCGCCGGGCGAGATCTTCTCCAACATCTCGAACACGATCAAGGAGAAGTCCGACGCCGAGATCACGATGCCGCTCGCGCAGACCATGGATGCACTCGGCTACATGCCGCAGAGCATCGAGCTGAGCCCGATCGGCCAGCAGGGCCTCGGCTTCGCTGTTAGCGGTGTCCTGGTCGTTAACTACGAGGACTCGTACTCGGTCGACCGCTGCATGGGCGACAAGGTTCTCGAAACGGCGATCAGCCTCCTCAACGGTCTGCCTCGCTAACTCTCGTTAGAGAGAGCGAGGAGAAGAGATGCGTCGTACAGCACTCGCATTGACTGCGGTGTTGCTGGCGGGTTCATTCGCCAGCGCACCCGCGGTCGGTGCTGCCGAAGAACCCACATACAGCCACGGTTCCGTCTACGTCAACGTCACCGATGACTCGATCACGATGGGCAACGACGCGATCGAGCGCACTTGGGCACGCTCTGGCTTCGGGACCACGGATCTAACCAACAAGACGAGCTGGTCCTCTGGCTGCAGCGGTTGCTCCGACTTCACGTTGGACTTCGTGACCGAATCGTTCGAAAGCAGGGACTTCGACGTGCAATCGTTCACGGTGGACGACATCGCGGACGGCCTGCGCGTCAACTTCATCCTCGCTCCTTCAGGCCTATCCACCGTGGATGCCCTCAATGTGCGGCGTTCGATCGAGATGTACGAAGGCATCTCTGGCTTCCGCACAGACACCTCGATCATCGCTGCCTCTTCGCTCCCTCTTCGCAGCTACACCCTCGAGCGTTTGGGACGATCCGGCGCGCCGACGATCCATGCATTCCGGGCGGGTGCCGACTGGCGCGAAGAGGGTTGGAACGGCGCGCAGGTAGCTATCGGTGACAAGCACGCCGGTGACTGGCGAGAGACCAAGACCGCCCCAGCAGGCGCGGACCTAAGTGCGCCCGGCGAGTGGATCTCAGTCGAATCTCACTTCGGCGACCGCCTCTTCATGGTGATGGAACGGAACGACTTCCCCTCGTCTCGTGCCCTTTATGAGAACCACCAGGCGTCGCTCGTTGTCGATCACACTCGAGACATCATCTCGGCCGGACCGTTCGAGTCCGACGTGCACGCGGAGAATCCCCAAGGCGAGAAGGCCGGCCGGGTTCGACTACTCAAACCGCTCGAACCATTCGCACTAGAAACGGCTTTCACGGGCTTTGCGGACAGTGCGGCCGATGAGGCGTGGCAGTTCCACAAGTACCTGGTCGACGAGCGTCTCGATCCCTACGCGAAGGACATCACGTTCAACTCGAACGGCACCGACGGCGGCGTCATCTCTACCGGTGCGAAAGACGACATGGACTACGACACCGTGGTCGCGGTCGCTCAGCGAGCCAAGGACCTTGGCATCGAGACGTTCATCCTCGATGACGGTTGGCAAGCGAACTCGGGCGACTGGTGGCCCGACTGTCCCGGACATGTCGACTACAGGAATCTCTACCCAGCCCGTTTTCCCGACTGTGACTTCACGGCCGTCCGTGAAGCGATCGCCCCGATGAAGCTCGGGCTCTGGATGAACCCGATGCACCTCAACCCTCAGGGTTCGCAGACATTCAAGGACCATCCCGAGTGGGGATGCGAGCCGATCAACGCGCCATTGACCGCCTACAACGTGGCCGACCCCAATGGCGGGTCGAACGAAGCCGGGCTCGGCATGTGGGGCCCCGATGCGATCACCGGAGGGACACTGCCCGCCGCCGAGCACAGTGTCGAGTGGTGGATCCGTAACGCGATCGAGAACTGGGAAGTGAAGTACTTCAAGTACGACTTCCTCGCATGGGCAGATTGCGCGGGTCAGGGCGACCTCTATGAGTACAAAGAGGCGTTCACCGCGATGCTCGACCGTTTGATCGCCGACTACCCCGACGTCACATTCTCGATCGACGAGACGAACGACTACCGCCTCTTCCCGTTCGAGTCGGTGTCACGCGGACCGTCGTGGTTCCAGAACGGAAGCCCGACGGCGAGCCAGCTGCTGCACAACATCTGGAACCTCAGTCCCTACATCCCGTCCTTCTACATAGGGCAGCACTTCCTCGGCGGCTCCCAGTGGCGAAACGGCTACTCGGTCGACACTTTGATGGCGGTTGCGTTGACGTCGCACATGACGTTCTTCAGCGACCTTCGCCCCTACCCGCAGTGGGTTATCGACGAAGCTGCTCCCTGGACCGCGTTCTACAAGGCGAACCGCGAAGCGCTGACACAGCTGGTCTATCCCCTTCTGTCGGACCCGACCGAGGACAAGTGGACCGCTCTGCAGTCGTGGAACCCGGACGAAGGCTTCGGCGCGCTTCTTGCGTTCCGTCAGAACGATTCGGATGGCACGAAGACGATCGCGCTCGAGAACGTTCCTGCGGGGATGACCTTCGACCTCTTCGAGGGCCCGGGCGGCGGCCTGGTCGGCACCTACACCTCGCAGCAACTATCCGATGGACTCACGATCACGCTGCCGCAGGTCAACACGGCCAAGGTGCTGATCATCCGGCCGCACGTAGCCGGACAGGTCTGATGAAGACGCGGCGTCTCACCGGGTTCATCTCGTTGGTGACGATCGTCGCGGCCCTCTTCCCCGTAGCTGCAGCAAGCGCGGGACCAACCGATCTCGGTACCGACCTTGCGAAGTACGTCGACCCGCTGATCGGCACCGCTCCACCCGGGATGATCAATCCAGGGCCTGCTGTCCCTTACGGCATGGTCGATGTCGGTCCGGACACCGAGGGCCCGATCAACTACGGCGGCTACTACTACATCAACAACACGATCACGGGCTTCAGCCACATACACATGAGCGCGGGTGTCGCGCGCGGTGGGGAGATCCCGATCATGCCCGTGACAGGTCCCGTGCAACTCGGCGACAACATCAACGACGCGACCCTCGGCCAGGGAAGCCCCGTTCCGAACTACTCGTCACCCTTCAATCACGCAACCGAAACAGCGGAGGCCGGCTACTACAAGGTCCTGCTCGAGAAGTATGCGACTACGGCCGAGCTCACCGCGACGACTCACGTTGGCGTGCACCGCTACACGTTCCCCGCCGGCGTGGCTGCATCGGTCGTAATCGACCCGAGCCGCGACCTCAAGGGGTACCAGAACGACGCATCTGTGTCGGCGGATGGTCAATACGTCACCGGCTATGTCGTGTCCGACGACGCTGGAGGTGTGAAGGTCTACTTCGCGGCCACCTTCGATCGAGCGTTCACCACGCAGATCACCGGCAACACCGCGGTCTTGAGCTTCGACTCGGCCGGTGGGCGCGTCATCGGCAAGGTGGGTATCTCCTACGTGGACATCGACGGCGCGAAAGCGAACATCGCGGCGGAGGTTCCCGGTTGGGATTTCGACGCGGTCCACAGCGCGGCCCGGGCGGCGTGGAACGAAGCGCTCGGGACGATCGAGGTCACCAGCTCGAACCCGGCCGACCTCATCTCCTTCTACACGGCGCTGTATCACGCGCAACTGTTTCCGAACATAGTTAGCGACGCCGACGGCCGCTACCTCGGCTTCGAGGCCGAAGCGGGCCAGACCCCTCAGATCCATCAGAGCGACCGGCCCCACTACAGCGAGTTCTCTCTGTGGGATAGCTACCGCGGGCAGAACCAGCTCCTCGCTGTGATCAACCCGGACGCTTACCTCGACATGACCCTGTCGTTGCTCGACATGTATCGACAGGGCGGCTACCTCCCGCGTTGGACGTACGCGAACCGCGACCCTGGCCACATGTCGGGCGACCCGGTTATCCCGTTCATCGGCGAGGGATGGTGCCGCGGGGTCCTAGACGGGATGTCTCAAGACGATGCCGCCGAGCTGATGCAGGGCATGCGCGCGCTGCGGGATAGGCGCAATCCGGACTACGACGCTCTGGGCTACATCCCCGTCGGTAGACCCGCTAACTCGTGGTTCGACGCGCTCCAGGGCGGAGAGTCTCAGGCCGGCACGACGCTCGAATATGGGATCGCCGACTTCTCGCTGGCGCTGATGCAGCACCAGGCCGAGGGCGCCGCCGATCAACGCGCTCTCGACGGTTCGACTCGTTATCGGAACCTGATGGACCTCGATGCGGTCCACGCCGGGTCCGGTAACTCCGGGTGGAACCGGGCGCGTCACAGCGATGGATCGTGGCTCCAGGAGTTCATCCCGGAGAACGGTTACGGATACCAAGAGGGCACGTCGTGGCAGTACTCGTGGCTCGCGATGCAGGACCTCGGAGGTCTCATCGAGCGGATGGGTGGCGATGCGAACGTCCAGGATCGCCTCGACAAGTTCTTCAACCTGCCCGCATCGGCTGCCCCCGTGGCGTGGCCCAAGGTGCAGAACCAGACCACGGTCTTCGGCATCGATTACCACGGCAACCAGTACGCACCGGGTAACGAACACGACCTCGAGGTGCCGTACGTCTACAACTACGCAGGGGCGCCGTGGAAGACCCAGGCCGTGACGCGCGGCGCGCTGTCGATCTACACGCCGACCCCGGACGGACTTCCCGGTAACGATGACCTCGGTGCCTTGTCTGGTTGGGTCGTGTGGTCGATGCTCGGCATCTACCCGATCACGCCCGGTGCGCCGCTCTACACGCTGGCCAGCCCGGTGTTTGAGACCGCGACGCTTCATATGGCCGACGGTGATCTGTCGATCAACGCCCCGGGCACCACCTACGCCTCCAAATACATCCAATCGGTGTCACTCGATGGTGCTCCCGTAACCAAGACGTGGCTGACGGAGAGTGCCTTCTCCGACGGTGCGCACACGTTGGACTTCACTTTGAGCGCGGCCCCCAGCATGACGTGGGGGACTGGAGACGCAGCTGCTCCCCCATCGCTGTCGACCAACCCCCTGAGTGACTTCGGCTGCAGCGCGGCCCTCGACCTCACGGAGGACGAACAATGAAGCGGATCGCACTCGTAGTAGCTATCGCGATGCTGGGTGTCATCCCGGCCCTCAAAGCGATCGCGACCCCTGAGCCGGCGGGTGGCATGCATCACTACATCGGGTCCCTACACGAGCACAGTGGTTACTCCGACGGATACCCGAGCTCTCAGCCGCGCGACTACTACGCGTCGGCGAAGGGGTACGGCCTGGACTTCCTCGGCTCCGGTGAGCACTCCGACAGCGCGGACCTGCCCATGGTCGTGAGCGAGGAATGTCTCACCCCGGCGATCGCCGACTGTGCCATCGCAGACGAGGACAACCCCACCGACTCCTTCCGCAAGTGGGACGCTACGCGCGAGCAAGCACGGGCAGCCACCACCGAGGACTTCACCGGGTTCCGCGGCTTCGAGTGGACCTCCGACAGGTTCGGCCACATCAACGTCTACTTCTCGCGCAACGACGCCAACGCAAAAGCAGATGGTGGTTACGGCGTGATGGACACCTTCTACAACTGGCTGACGCGCGATCCTCTGCTGGAGGGCGGGGCCGATGGTCTGGCTACGTTCAACCACCCTGGAGACAAGAAGCTCAGCGCAGACGATCCCGGCTTCAACTGGAACGATTTCGCGTACGTACCTGCCGCCGACACTCACATGGCTGGCATCGAGGTCTTCAACGGCAACAAGGACTTCGGCCAGTACTTCGCCCATGCCCTGGACAAGGGCTGGCACCTCGGCGCGATCGGCGCCGAAGACAAGGGACACGACCCCAGCGACGGCGATCAACAAGGCGACGACGACTGGGGCGGTCCGAAATGGGCCAAGACAGTGTTCATCGCAACTGACAAGACCGAGGCTGGCCTGCGCGAGGCGATGACCGCCCGGCGTTTCTATGCGGTCCAGGACAACACGATCCGCATGGATCTCGAGGCGGACAGCCGCCCGATGGGTAGCCGAATCACGCGTGAGCTCGGTGAGACGGTCGGGATCGAGTTCAACGTCTGGCAGGAACCGTTCGGAACCGCAGTCTCGCAAGGTCTCGCTACCGTCGAGCTCGTATCGAACGGCGGAGTGGTCGTTGACGATTCGCAGATCTCCGAAGGTGACGAGCCCGACCTCACCTTCGATGCTCCGGTCACGAACACCGAGACCTACTACTTCGCCCGCGTCCTCGGGACCGACGGGAAGCCGTTGGCGTACTCGAGCCCGGTGTGGATCAGCAGCGAGACCGCTAAGGGTGGCGAGTGGCTAGCAGGTGACCTCCACATCCACACGACCTACTCGCACGACTCCTACGGTGGTCCGACCGACGACAACACCCAGGACCCGCAGGACTACTACACGGTCGGGCACCCAGTGACCTCGCAATTCGCAGTAGCGGCTTCTCGTGGCCTCGACTACCTCGCGATCACCGACCACAACGACATCCGCTCTCAGACCGACCCGGGCTGGCAGTGGGCGAAGGACCACGGCATCGTCCCGATCGCGGGATACGAGAACTCGCTGAGGGGACACGGGCAGATGCTCGGGGCCGAGAGCTGTTACGACAGCGCCGGCAGCTACTCGGGTACCGACTGTGCGAACCACGGAGACACCTCTGCCGCCGGCATCAATGCGACTGCAGCTGCCTTGCGCGCCGAAGGAGGACTGTTCCAGATCAACCATCCCTTCGATGACACCAACGATGAAGTTGCTTCGAGCTGGAAGTACGGCTACGACGTGGTGCCCGACACCTTGGAAGTGTGGAACATCACACGCGTCTATCAACCGCCGTTCCCAGCCGCGACGAACAACGACGCAGGCGTGCATTTCTGGGAGCACTTCCTCGACATGGGCTATCACGTTGGCGCCACGGGTGGCTCGGACAATCACTACATCGCGACAACTCCGGTCCAAGGCGCGGGCCAGCCAACGACTTGGGTCTTCGCGAAGGATCGTTCCCAAGACGCGGTGCTCGAAGGTTTGAAGGCTGGTCGCACGTTCGTCTCTACGCAGCCCCCGAACCTCGGCGGGCCTCAGCTGTTCCTCGAAGCAGACGCGGATGGGGATGGCGTGTACGAGTCGATCGTCGGAGACACGGTGCCCGCAGGCAGCGCCTTCAGAGCTCGTGTCGTTGGCGCACCCGGATCCGTCCTTCAAGCGTTCACGAACGGCGGACAGCAAGCGGGCCTCGACGCGCCGGTTGCAACCCCCGACTACACCGTTCCGGTGACGCCCGGCGCAGACTCCACTTGGGTCCGTGTCGAGATCGGTCTCCCCGACGCTCAAGCACAGCGCAAGCAGGCATGCGACGCCGCTCTCGGCACCCAAACGACGTACTGCCGCAACAAGATCACCGCTCTAGCGATGACTTCCGCGATCTACATCTCCCAGCCGATGCCCGGGATCCCCGGCGCCACCAACCTGATCTAAGGAGCCCCAATGAAGAAGCTGCTTCTCGTTGCAACGATCTGCGCGCTGATCTCAGCGATGTTCGCCAATGGGGCGAACGCGCTGCCCATCGATCCGCCCGCGCGCGGAGTCGAGCCGGTAGTTATCACGGGAGCCCAACTTCCGACCTGGTCGCATCTGCCTGCCGAAGGTCTCGCTACGACGCACCCCCAGCACCTTCAGGATGGCAAGCGCGACGCACACAACGGCACCTTGGTAGTCCCGACTGATGCACGGCCCGGTGCGACCATCGCCGAGATCGCCGCGTTCTCATGGGACGGTTCGAAATTCGTCGAGATCCCGGTGCAGGTCGACGAACGCTTCCCGTACTTCCTTGCGAACGTGAACTCGAATGACATCTTCGGCCCGGTCTACTCCGGCACCGACGAGGAGCTGACCTACGAATGGGACATCGAGTCCTGGAAGCAGCAATTCACAGAGGTTCTTCCGGACGGAAGTTGCATCAAGCGCTACGCCAACTCTGTCGACGAGATCGCCAAGGCGGTTCAGGAGGGCTGGATGAGCCTTGCCAGCTCGACCAAGCCGGATGACATGCTCCGCCGCATGCAGGACCCCGTGGGGGTGCTCGACGATGACGACGAGATCGTCTTCATGGCATCGGACACGGGCCAGCTGGCTCCTGCAGATGCCGTACCTCCCGGCACCATCGGTGGGAAGCAGCAGATCACGGTCACGGACCCGCGCAACCCTGCAGACGTCGGGTTCGTCTACCTCGTGCAGAGGCCGAGTGGTTCCTCATTCAATGCATCCAACGGCTACGTCTCGTACGAGCGTGATGCAGATGCCGACGAATGGATCGACCGCGACACCTATGCGGACGGCGAGCCGGAGAATGTCGGGAGCTCCAACACCTCCTACGGTCCGAACATCCCGGGCACGGTGTGCACCGATGACCCCAAGACCCCAGAGCTAGAGCGCGGCTTCGACGACCCAACCACACCTGCCGAGGAAGCACCGCGCCACAGCGATGACCGTTTCCCACGCGATGGCGTGACCGTGTCAACGGGCACGTACAAGTGGCACGCGAGTGGCCGTTGGATGATCCGCAGCATGCAGATCATCAGCGCCGCAACCGGCGAATACGGCCCCGACCTCATCGACCGATGGAAGGGTCGAGCGTTCCAGCAGAGTCCGGACTCGTCCGTCTCGCTCGTCGGTTTCGAAGACGAGCAGGTGAACTGGGAAGGCAACTCGACCCTGCTCGGCGAGCGCTTCGGCCCGGTTCGGGCGATCCGCGAGGTCTGGGGTGCCGACTCGGGTACGAACGTAACGAAGACCGAGACCTTCTACCGCGACGCCATCTCCTACCGTTTCCGGGTTCGCGTCCACCCGATCCCGCCGGACGGTCTCTACACGTCATGGGACTACAACCAGGGTGTGGCCCAGTGCTACTTCAACGAATCGCACTCCGACTGTGTCCATGTCGATGGGGTCAACGACGACATCCTCAACGTCGACGAAGCTCCAACCGGCCAGCCGGCGTTCTTCGACGCCACCGACCCGCAGCACTCAAAGCCCTTGGCGAACCTGAACTGGGAACAGGTCTCCGGTGCAGGTGACGCAGGTTCTCTCGTCTACATGTTCGAGATGAAGAACGCGCAGTCGGCCGAGAACCCCCTGGTCGTTCCTTACTACCGGGACGATGCCTGCCTCGACGACGGCACCGGCGACAACCCGACCCCCCGTCAGTTCCCCGGTGAGGCGTCGACGGACGCGCGGGTCTATTCGGACGAGAACCGCGATTGCACGATCAACCCACTCGACCTGTTCGACCCGAACACCAACAACTGGCAGAACCGGCAGGGTTGCTTCGCTTGCCACGGCATCCACTACTTCGTGACGAACGACACCGACAACGCAACGATGCCGAAGCCGACAACCGAGATCGACGGCCAGCAGTGGCAGTGGGCCGTTCCCACCGCAGGTCCATCGGCCGTCGGAGATGCCTACGCCAACACCGTGAAGACGCCGCTCGTCGCGGTCGCCACCTACCTGCCGTAAGCCTCATCTGGGGGTGGGCCTCAGGGTCCACCCCCACGAACTCCTTCTGAAGGACTGGCTTCGCCTGCGGAGAACCTTCCGGCCATCGAGCCAAGGTTTCCCAGGAGAGCCCCATGAAGCGTTCCGCCAACCTAGCCATCGCACTCGCCCTGTTCGCAGGGCTGCTGCCCGTCGTCACGGCGGGTGTCGCGTCCGCGCAGACAGACGGCACTCCCCTGGCGGTGGCTCGCGACACGGAGCCCGTGGTTCTCACCGGTGCGAGCTTCGCGAAGTGGGCCGCTCCTGCAGACGCTGCAGTCAAGGCCCCCTCCGTTAACGGCAAGCGCTGCTTGGCTGCGCAGAACGGTGCCGAAGCGGTTCCTGGTGGATTCTTCGACGAAGAGCGTGACTGCACCCACAACACCTACGAAGAGCCTGACGCGTCGTCGTCGACCGCAACCAACGAAGCCGTCACCGGCACGCCGACCGATCGGTTGCTCGGCTACCGCTGGACCGGTACTAAGTTCGAGCAGATCCCGTTCCAAGTGGACGAGATGCAGGTCCGCTACCTCTCTAACAACAACTCTGGTTTCGCCTTCTACTCCGAGACCGACCAGCACACGACCTATGTCTTCGACCGCGAGGCCTACCGCTGGACCGAGGATTACGGCAGCGAGCGACCGACCGATCCGATGGCGCCGTGCATCGCAAAGCCTTCAAGTGACGTCGCGCCCGACAAGGTCCCCGGTCTAGACACAGACGACGAGCTCGCGTTCATGGCCAAGGATGCAGGGCAGCAGGCAGCCAGCACCGCGCCGTTGCCGACCGGGATCGTCGACTCTTACGAGGTCGGCGTGTTCGATCCCATCAGCGGCGGGACCTCTTACATCTACGTCATGAAAGCCGGCGACGAGGGACCGAAGCCACTATTCGATGCAACGAACGGATACGTCCGCTACGCACGCGATGACGCTGAGGACAAGAACATCTTCCTCTACTCGCAGAGCTCGTACGGCGACTACGGCGCAGCAGCGAAGGGCCCGTGGTACGACCCCGCGACCGGCATCTGTCACTCCGCCGAGGCAGAGTGGAAGCAGCGCCGCCCGAGCGATGCCGCAACCATCCGCACCCCCCGTTACCGCTTCCGCTATGACGGTCGTTGGCTCATGACCGAGCTACGCGTCAACAACCACGACGACGGTACATCCACGAGCATCCCGACCGACGCCGCATACTCGACCGACCTGATCGACCAGTGGAAAGCCCGTGCCTTCCAGCAACGCCCCGGTGGCGAGACACCTTGTTGCGGTTATGAGGAAGAGGTCAACAACTGGGGTGGTTCGTCGATCCTCATGGGCGAGCGTTCCGGTCCCGTGCGGACGATCCGCGAGACATGGGGCGCCGACTCCGGCACGAACGTCATCCGCCGCGAGATCTTCTACCGCAGCGAGGTCCGCTTCGGGACCTATCTTCGGGTTCACGTGATCCCACCTGCAGACGGCATCTACGCACAGTGGGACTACAACGCAGGCATCGCCCAGCGCTATTACAACTCGGTCCTCACCGCGCAGGGCCGGGCCGAAGGCGTGGCGATCGACGGTCAGGACGACGAGGTCTTCGGGAACTCGCGCATGCACGTCGCAAGCGATGGTGTGCGTATCGACGAGCTGACTCCCGGCGACGATGAGATCGTGGTCGGTGAACCCACTGACGGTTGTCCGCAGGACCCGATCGAAGACCCGACCGGTCAGTTGGACGGTGCCTGCATCAACAATGACATCGACTCCCCCGACCCGACCTTCTCCGGAACCAACGCCGGTCTCAACTGGGAAGAGGTCGCCGGCCCGTTCGGCACGCTCGTGACTCGGACCGCGGTCAAGCAGTACACGCCGGGCGGAACCGCCCAGAGTTTGATGGCGGTCCCCTACTACCGTGACGATTCGTGTTTCGACGACGGCACCGGTTCCAACCCCGGCCCCCACCTGCACAAGCGTTCCGTGGACGACGGCGAATATGCCGAGTTCGAGGGCGATGCACGCACGTGTTGGACGCCCGCCGACGGCACGCCTCCACCTGAGGGCGACGCGCACTTCTGGCAGGGCTCGATCGGGACCCACGGCATCCACATCCTTGCCATCGCCGATTCGGACAACGCGGGGATGACGATCCCGTTGACCGAGATCGACGCGGAACAGCGCGTTGTCGTTCTCGAGTCCGACCCCGGCAACGTCGGCGACACGTACGGCCGCCAGAACGAAAAGCCTCTCCTTGTCGTGGCACGGCCCGAGCGCAGAGACGCAGCTCCTCTTCCCGTCCCGACCAACCTGCCGCCGGCGCCCGGTCCCACGAGCATCCCGAGCCCACCGAACCCGGGCCCGGTGCCCACCCCATGCGTGACCGATGGCCCGGGCCCCACCGAATGTCCCAAGCCCAAGCCGACGGCCTCGTCGTCGCCGACCGCGACCGCGAGCCCAACCGCCAAGCCGAAGCCAAGCTCGTCTCCTTCGGCAACCGCGCAGACGCAGACCGTCCAGGTCACCACGACCATCGCGAGCGACCGCTCGACACTGACCTCCGGCCGCGACCTCACCCTTTCCGGGGTAGTGACAGCACCACGCCAGTGCTCCGGCCCGTTCGATGTCGAGATCTCTAGGCGCTTGTTCGGAACCTCGACCTTCGAGCCGTTCGAGATGACCACGACCGCAAGCGACGGTGCGTGGAACGTCGTCTCACGCGCCGAGTACAACGCGTCCTACCGGGCGACCCCGGTGTCCAAGGGCAGCTGCCACGGCGAGAGCTCGACACCGATCGACGTCACTGCCCATGCTGCAGTTGAGCTGACCGGAACCGGAAGCTGCGTCGGCGGCAACGATCCGCAGCCGATGATGGTGAAGGGCACGGTGGCTCCGGATGCCGCAGGGACGAAAGTCGTGCTCCAGGCCCGATCGAAGAACCGTTGGATAAAGGTCGATTCCGCCAAACTCGACAAGGGCTCACGCTTCTCGCTGAGCTCGACGGTCTGCACCGGGAAGTTCCGAGTGTCATGGCCGCAACAGACGGACCTCAACCTTTCCGGGACGAAGGGCTTCCGCCTCCACAGGTAGGCTTGGTCTCCTAGGTCACGACGCCCGTTCCGCGTCATCTACCCGGAGGAGACCCACATGCCTGAAGCCGTCATCGTCGCAACCGCACGCACCCCGATCGGCCGCGCCAAGAAGGGTGTCCTCGCGGATGTACGCCCCGATGACCTTCTCGCGTTCGCCCTGCGAGATGTGATGAGCAAAGTGCCCGAGGTCGACACCGGCGAGATCGTCGACGTGATGGTCGGTTGCGGCTTCCCCGAGGCCAAGCAGGGCATGAACCTGGCACGTCGCGGCGCGCTGCTCGCCGGCTTCCCCGAGCACGTTCCCGGGACGACGGTCAACCGCTTCTGTGCCTCGAGTCTGCAGACGATCCGCATGGCGTTCCACGCGATCAAGGCCGGTGAAGGCGATGTCTTCCTTGCCGGTGGGGTCGAGTCCATCTCACAGGTTGACGGCTACCCGAAGGACGTGGACGAGCTGCACCCCAAGCTGTTTGGGGATGACGCAGAGATCGCGAACGTCTACATCCCGATGGGCATGACGGCCGAGAACGTCGCCGAGCAGTACGACGTGAGCCGCGAGGACATGGATCGCTTCGCCCAGCAGTCACAAGAGCGTGCGATTGCTGCGCAGGAGTCCGGTTTCTTCGGCCGTGAGATCACGGCCTACACGAAGGCCGACGGCACCCTCGTCGACAGAGACGATGGCCCTCGTGCCAGCTCGACCCTCGAGAAGCTGCAGTCACTCGAACCGGCGTTCAAGCCTGGCGGCAAGGTCACCGCAGGCAACGCGTGTCCGTTGAACGACGGTGCAGCCGCCGTCCTGGTCATGAGCGAAGAGCGCGCCAGCCAGCTGGGCCTCAAGCCACGGGCGCGCATCATCGCGTCGAGCGTTTCCGGCATCGCCCCGGAGATCATGGGTGTGGGTCCGATCGAGGCCGTTCGCAAGGTGCTCAAGCAGGCCGGCATGTCGATCGACAACATCGACACGATGGAGCTTAACGAGGCTTTCGCCGCTCAGGTCATCCCCGTCTGTCGCGAGGTCGGGATCGACCCGTTCTCGGACAAGCTCAACCCGCACGGTGGTGCGATCGCACTCGGCCACCCCTACGGCATGACCGGAGCTCGCATCATGGGCACGCTGTTGAACGACCTGGAGACACACGAGAAGACGATCGGTCTCGAAACGATGTGTGTCGGTGGCGGCCAGGGCATGGCCATGATCATCGAGCGCCTGTAGGTCGCCTTAGGCGGCGGGTGCCAGGAGCCCTTCACATACCGGGATCAGCTGGCCGATCTCGTTCTTGACGAGGAAGGTATCGGCCCACATCGGGGCATCGGTCAGGACCGCCGAGAACGCCACGATCTTGCAGTCGGGACAGTGCTTGCGGATGAACTCCGCGGCCTTCGACCCGTCCCAGCGCGGCATGAAGAAATCGAGCACCACCACGTCGGGGGTTAGGTCGGCGGCGAGCATCGCGCCCTCGAAACCGTCCGCGGCTACCCCACCGATGCGGAAGCCGCCATGCATCTGGAAGACGGCCGATAGCAGCTCGCGCATGCTCGCGTCGTCGTCTACTAACAGCACCACCGGTCGCTTCGCCATGGGCTCATCGTGACCGTGACCCCCGAGGGTCAGCAATAGCCCGAATTGTCTATTTGTCCTGACCCGTTAGGCCGAACGCGTATGACGCTGGGAGACCGCGACCGCACCCCCGCGCGGCAAGGTGACTTGGGCTTGGGTGCCGTTGCCGCTGCTCGAGATCTCGAACCTCCCACCGTGATCGGCCACCAGTGTCGCCACGATGTGAAGGCCCAGTCCCGTGCCGCTCTGGATGTTCTCGTCTACGCGGACGAGGGGTTCTTTCACCAGCCTGAGATCGACAGGATCCATGCCTGGACCCTCATCCGTCACGCTGATCACGATCGAGTTGCGGTACGAATCGAGCGACAGGCGGACCCTGCCTTTGGTGTAGCGCAACGCGTTATCCACGAGGTTCTGGACGGCCTGCTCGACCACGAACGGGTCGATCTCGCCGGTCACCTCCGAAGCGGGCAGAGCAACGTCGAGGCGCGCCTCGTCGTACGGGAGCCCTGCGCACGCTCGCTCTACTGAACGCCTGACGTCGTGGACGACACGATGGACGGTGACGCCCTCGAGCTCGACCCGGGCAGCTTCGAGGATCCGTTCCACGAGCATCTTCAAGCGCCCGCCTTGCTCCTGGATCGATCGAGCGAACTCGAGCTTCGTCTCGTCGGGCAAGCGCTCCCAGTGATGTTCGAGGGTGCTCGAGTAGCCGATGATCGAAGTGAGGGGTGTCCGCAATTCGTGAGACACCGTTTGAAGGAAGCGGGACTTCACGACGTTCGCGGCTCTCAGGTAGGCAACCGAGGCACGATCCTTGGCCATGACGTGTGCCCGTTCAAGCGCACGTGCGGCCCCGTCCGTGAACCGCTCTAGGACCTCCATAAGGTCCGGATCGTCAGCACCACGCGGCAATGCGAGCTGAAGCATCCCGATCTCGACGCCATCGACAACCAGCGGAAGGTCCACCATCTCGACGATCTCTAGAGCTGCTGGGTTGACGACAACTGCGTGCCTGCGGGCAACGCTGACCTCACCAACGTCATCGTCGAACGTCCGAACCGCTCCACCCTCTGCACCGACGAGGTCGATGGCCGCATCGAGAACGACATCCAAGACGTCTTGGATCATCAAGGGGGCGTTGAGCCGGTCCCCGGCATCGAGCAGGGACGACAGCACATCCAGGCGATTCTGGAGGCCGATAGATGCGTCGCGATAGCGCTCGGTCAGCTGAGCGTGGGCGTTCAGAGACCGGTCACGCTCGATCACAAGTGCGACGAAACCCGCCGTGAGTGCCAGGATCCCCCAGCGAGCTGCCCCAGGGGTTAGTTGAAGGGGCGCCAGGATGTCTGGATCGAGTGAGCTGAGCACGACGGACAGGAGAGCAAAGGCTCCGAGGAGCACCGAAACCGAGGCCAGCAGGCGACTTCTTCGCCTCTGGATCTCTGCCGTGGTCAAGCGATCCACGGACGGCCGCCTTTCCCGTCATGACCCGAAATGACTAGTTATCTAGGGCATCGGCATCTAGGGTTGCGGCCTTGAGGGAGGGAACCGCCCCCTGAGGGCGAACCAAAAAGGTCAAGACCACCGGATGGAGGAATCGCTTTGCTGACTTCGACCACAAGACGCGCTGCCGTTGCTACGGTCGCCGTCGCGCTGATCGCAAGCCTCACCGCTCTCGTCGCACCGAGCTCCAACGCTGTCGAGAAAGGTCGCGAGGGCACGGGCAAGACCGCCGTCGCTCACTATGCAGGAGCGGAAGTCATCAACGGCAACCACCGGGGACCGGACCCTCGTTTGTTCCGCGTCGGTCTGGCTGCAGGCGAGCCAACCGTCGGTGCGAGCAACGAAGGAAACGTCTACTTCGTCGCCCTTCCCGGCGCCGCCACCAAGGTGCTGAAGTCCGGTGACGAGGGCCAGAGCTGGGAGGACATCTCTCCCACCCTTCCGACCGGACAGAACACCCACAGGATCAGCCTCGACCCATACATCTACATGGACGACGCCGAGGGTGTCGACCGTCTCTTCACGATCGACCTCACCGTCGCGTGCTCCTACATGTCGTTCTCGGATGACGAGGGTGCGAGCTGGATCACGAACCCATTGGCATGTGGGCGACCAGTTAACGACCACCAGACGTTGTTCTCGGGTCCGCCCAAGAGCAGCCTCACGGTCAACTACCCGAACGCTCTCTATTACTGCTGGAACGACGTCGCATCGTCATCGTGCTCGAAGTCGATCGATGGTGGGCTCACGTTCCGTCCCACCGGCTTCCCTGCCTACCCGGGCGTAGACGCCACGGGGGGCGGCGGTTTCTGCGGTGGCCTTCACGGACACGGTCATGTCGACCAACAGGGCAACGTCTACCTGCCACGCGAGTACTGCGGCCAGCCCTGGCTCGCGATCAGCAATGACGAGGGCACGACGTGGACGAACGTGCAGATCGCAAAGAACGGGGCCGAGGGCAGTGACCCCAGCGTCGCGGTCGACCGCAAGGGCAACATCTATTACATGTGGGTGGCGAGAGACCGCCTCCCCTACCTCTCGATCTCGAAGGACCACGGCAAGTCGTGGTCCAAGCCGATGATGGTTGGTGCTCCCGGTGTAACCGAGGCGAACCTCCCGTCGCTCGACGTCGGCCTGGGTGGCACCGGCAAGGTTGCGATGGTCTATTACGGCAGCGAGAACTCCCGCTTCCCCAAGTGCAAGCGTGACTGCACCGACAAGGATTACGCGAAGACGACGTGGAACGGCTACATGGCCGTCACCTCCAACGCCTTGGACAAGAACCCGATCTTCTACTCGACCACCGTCAATGAGAAGAGCGACCCCTTGAAGCGCAAGACCTGCGGCCCCGGTCGCTGCGACACCGTGGTCTACGACTTCATCGACGTCGTGATCGCACCCGACGGCCAGGTGTGGAGCGCATTCGTCGACGCCTGCACGATCACGTGTTCTGGTCCCGAAGGTCTCCAGGACGGCGGGAATGACGGGATCGTGGGCCACCTCGTGGGCGGTCCCAACCTCCAGTAGGCCCTCAGCACCGGGAGGGATGGTTCTGCCTACGGCGAACCACTATGGAACGTCTGCCCCACGGAGGTCCTTGTGGTCCTGGATCGCGCACTAACCAAGCTCAGCACCGCCGCGCTCGCTCTCGCAGTGGTCGCATCGTTCATGCTGACCGAGGCACCCCGCAGGGCTAACGCCGAAACCGGTGACCAAGGTGCCGGCGGCAAGGCGGTCGCCCACTTCGCTGGGGGCCGGGTCATCCCAGGCAACCACAAAGGGCCCGTCTCGAAGCTGTTCCGTCCGAAAGACGGTTCAGGCGCACCGCTGAAGTCGGGCGAGCCCACCCTCGGTGTCACGAACGAAGACAACGTCTTCTACACGGCCATCCAGGGCAACACGCGGGTCGAGGTCGTGCGCTCGAAGGATGACGGCAAGTCATGGGAGATCGTGTCGCCCACCCTGCCGAATGGGCGCAACGCCCAGATCGTGTCGTTCGATCCCTACCTCTACGTCGACGACGCCGAGGGAGCCGACCGCATCTTCACGATCGACCTCACCGTCGCGTGCGCCTATCTGTCGTTCAGCGATGACGAGGGCGAGTCGTGGACCACGAACCCATTGGCGTGTGGCCGCCCGGTGAACGACCACCAGACATTGTTCTCCGGCCCCCCTGCCATCAGCCCCACTTTGAACTACCCGAACGTTGTCTATTACTGCTGGAACGACATCGGTTCGTCGTCATGTTCCAAGTCTCTCGATGGTGGCATCACGTTCGTGCCCACCGGCACACCGGCGTTCAACGGTTACGACCCGAACGCCGAGACGCCCGGCCCCCCCGAGAGCCCCACCGGCCACAGGCCCGCCAACTGCGGAGGGCTTCATGGCCACGGACACGTCGGGGCCGACGGAACCGTTTACATCCCGAAAGGCCACTGCGGTCAGCCATGGTTGGCGATAAGTCACGACGAGGGCGCAACCTGGGACCGCGTTCAGGTTGCCGACAACGGCGTCGCCGATCATGAAGCCAGTGTCGCGACCGACGCGAAGGGCAACATCTATTACGTCTACATCGGTGCCGACCGCCTCGTCTATCTCGTGACCTCTAAAGACGGGGGCAAGAAATGGTCTAAGCCGTTGATGATCGCGGCCCCCAAGGTGAACGAGTCCGGTATCCCCAGCCTCGACGTTGGCGGGGTCGGCAAGATCGCCGTCGCCTACATGGGCACCACGAACTCACCCGGAAAGCCGTTCCCGAAGTCGCCGGGCACCCAGACGAACCCCGACTGCCAGGTCGCGCAGCTCGACTGCCCGCCGCCCGCGGAGTACGCCAACACGACGTGGAATGGCTACGTCACGATCTCTGCCGACGCCCTGGACAGCAATCCGGTGTTCTATTCGGCCCCCGTGAACTCGCCGAAGGATCCATTCAAGCGCGAGACCTGCGGACCGGGTCGCTGTGGACTAACGATCCTCGACTTCATCGATGTCGTCATCGCACCCGACGGCGAGGTCTGGAGCGCGTGGGTCGACGCGTGCACGTTGTCCTGTGCTGCGCAAGATGGAGCGAAAGACGCCGGTTCTGAAGCCGTCGTCGGCCACTTCGTCGGGGGGCCGAACCTCCGCTAACCGAGGAAGTCGGCTATCACCTGGGCGATCTCCTCGCCCTTGTCTTCTTGAAGGAAGTGCGACGCGCCCGAGATCGGGTGGAAACGCGCTCCTGGGATCCGTCCGGCCATCCGCTCGCCCGCGCTCTGCGGGAAGATCGGATCCGAGTCGGAGAACGCGACGAGAACGGGCGTGCCCCAACCGGTCAGGGCATCGCCGGTAGCGACCATCTCGCGTGCGCCGGGATCGTCTTCGGAGAGAGGCACCAGCAAAGGGAACGACGCCACCCCGGCCTTCGACTCCGCGGTGGGCCACGGAGCCTCGTATCCGGCGATCACCTCAGGAGGCAGGTCAGTCACGGTCGATGCCTGGATGATGAAGCCCACGGGAAGATCGGGGTTCTTCTCGGCGAAGTCACGCCACTGCAAGAACGCCGGACTGGGCCAGCTGGGTCCCGGTCGCATCACACCGGTGTTGAGGATCACGAGGTTGGCGAAGCGCTCGGGGTGCTCAACCGCGACCCGCAGACCGATCGGACCGCCCCAGTCCTGCACCACGAGGGTCGCGTCCCGCAGGTCGAGATGCTCGAGCAGCTGGACGATCGAATCGACATGGCGGTCGTAGGTGTACCAAGAGATGTCGGTCGGCTTGTCGGAGCGACCGAAGCCCACATAGTCGGGCGCGATCACGCGGTTCGTCTGTGCCAGGGGCGGGATCATCTTCCGGTAGAGGAACGACCACGTCGGCTCCCCGTGCAACAGAAGGATGGGCTTGCCCTCGCCCTCGTCCAGGTAGTGCATCCGCAGCCCATCGAGATCGCCAACCGGCTCGAAGTAGATCGGCGCGAACGGATAGCCGACGAGGTTGTCGAAGCGCGCGTCGGGGGTCCGGTAGACGCCCACTAAGAGATGGTCGGCGACTGTCTGTCGGGATCGATCTGGTAGGTCTCGATCGCGTCGGCAACCTTCTCGGACTTGTAGTCGCCGAACTCCGCCAAGGCAGACAACGTGGCGACGACGATGTGTTGCGGATCGATCTCGAAGTGGCGGCGTAGGGCCTCGCGCGAGTCGGAACGTCCGAAGCCGTCGGTGCCGAGAGGGATGAACGGGTGGCGCACCCAGCGTGCGATCTGGTCGGGTACCGCCTTGATCGAGTCACTCGTGGCGATGACCGGACCTTCCTTACCCTCGAGCAGCGACCCGACGTAGGTGTTCTTGCGGGCGCCCTCGGGATGCAAACGGTTCCAGCGCTCGACCTCGAGGGCTTCAGCGCGGAGCTGCTGGTACGAGGTGGCACTCCACACGTCGGCAGCGACGTCATGGTCCTCGGCGAGCATCTGCTGTGCACGAAGGACCTGCTGCAGCATCGTGCCCGAACCGAACAACTGGGCCCGGTAGGTGCGCTCTTCGGGGGCCGGTTGATAGAGATACAGCCCCTTGAGGATGCCCTCAGTCACGCCTTCGGGCATAGCGGGCTGCTGGTAGGGCTCGTTGTAGACGGTCAGGTAATAGATGACGTCGTCGTTGGCCTCGATCATGCGGCGTAGGCCCTCTTTGATGATCACCGACAGTTCGTAGGCGAACGCGGGGTCGTAGGAAGCGACCGCCGGATTCGTTGCCGCAAGCAATAACGAGTGGCCGTCCTGGTGCTGGAGCCCTTCACCGTTCAAGGTCGTGCGACCGTAGGTCGCACCGAGCAGGAACCCGCGTGCTCGTTGATCTCCTGCCGACCACACGAAGTCACCGATGCGCTGGAAGCCGAACATCGAATAGAACGCGAAGAACGGGAACATCGGCTCGCCGTGCGTCGCATAAGACGTTGCGGCCGCGTTCCACGAACTCATCGCGCCGGCCTCGCTGATGCCTTCTTCCATGATCTGCCCGTCGCGCGCTTCCCTATAGGCGAGGAGATGCTCAGCATCCACGGGGTCGTATAGCTGTCCGTGGGCGGCGTAGATCTTGAAGTTGGGGAAAAGCGACTCCATACCGAACGTGCGCGCTTCGTCGGGCACGATCGGTACGACGCGCTTGCCGATCGCCTTATCGCGCAAGAGCTCGCGCAACAAACGAACGAACGCCATCGTCGTTGCGACATCTTGCTTGCCGGAGCCCGTGTAGAGCTTCTCGAAGACCGCGTCCTTGGGCATCTCGACCTTGGCCGGCGTGACCCTGCGCTCGGGGATCCCACCGCCGAGCAAGCGACGCTGCTCGTTCATGTACTGCACCTCGTCCGAGTCCTTGCCCGGGTGGTAGTACGGAGGCTCGTCGCCGGAGATGTCCTTGTCCGAGATCGGCAGCTCGAGGCGGTCACGGAAGATCTTGAGCTCGTCGACCGACATCTTCTTGGCCTGGTGAGTGACGTTGCGGCCCTCGATCGCGCCACCAAGGGTCCAGCCCTTCACCGTCTTAGCGAGGATCACGACCGGCGCGTCTTTCAGGTTCAGGGCGGTCTCGTACGCGGCGTAGACCTTGCGGTAGTCGTGGCCGCCTCGCTTGAGCTTGCGAAGGTCGTCGTCGGAGAGGTGCTCGACGAGCTTCTTCAGGCGTGGGTCAGGCCCGAAGAAGTGGTTTCGGATGTAATCGCCGGACTCGACCGCATAGCGCTGGAACTCGCCGTCGAGGGTGGTGTTCATCTTGTTGACCAAGACGCCTTCGTCGTCACGCGCCAGCAGGTCGTCCCACTCGCGGCCCCAGACGACCTTGATGACGTGCCATCCGGCGCCCCGATAGATGGATTCGAGCTCTTGGATGACCTTTCCGTTGCCGCGCACGGGACCATCGAGTCGTTGCAGGTTGCAGTTGACGACGAAGATGAGGTTGTCGAGGCCCTCGCGGGCCGCGATCGAAAGTGCGGCCATCGATTCGGGCTCGTCCATCTCGCCGTCGCCGACGAAGGCCCACACCCGCTGCTCGGCCGTGTCTTTGATCCCACGGTGCTGGAGGTAACGGTTGAACCGGGCCTGGTAGATAGCCAGCATCGGCGACAGTCCCATCGACACCGTTGGGAACTCCCAGTAGTCCGGCATCAAACGCGGGTGCGGATAGGACGAGAGTCCCTTGCCGAATGCTTCGCGGCGGAACCCGTCGAGGTCTTCTTCGGTGAAGCGCCCCTCTAGGAAGCTGCGCGCGTAGATGCCCGGAGCGCCATGACCTTGGATGTAGATCTGGTCCGAGCCGCGCGGGTCGTCTTTGCCCCGGAAGAAGTGGTTGAAGCCGACCTCGTACAAGGACGCGGCCGAAGCATAGGTAGAGAGGTGTCCGCCGATGCCGTTGCTCCGGTTGTTCGCTCGCATGACCATGACCGCGGCGTTCCAGCGGATGATCCGGCGGATGCGACGCTCGATCTCCTCGTTACCGGGGAAGTAGGGCTCTTCCTCAGGAGCGATGGTGTTGATGTAGTCGGTCGACACCATCGCCGGGAGCCCGATCTGGCGCGAGCGTGCGTGCTGAAGGATGCGGTGAAGAACGAAGCGGGCCCTCGCCGGCGATGCGTCGATGATGGCGTCGAGCGCTTCGAGCCATTCCTCTGTCTCTTCCGGATCGATATCCGGGAGTTGGTTCTTGAATGCGTCGTACATGAAAGGCCCCCACCTCTAGTCGGGCTTATTACAAGCGTAGCCCGTCCGAGATGGGGGCCTCCCCCCTACTGGTTACCTGTTAACAAGCTCGGCTGCGGTGCCTGTCTCCCATCGCCGAGGCGCAACTGTCGGTGCCGGAACCACCGATCATCCGCAGCTTGAAGCCTCTGCCGGGCTTCGGAGCGAGAACTTCGATGCTGTCGCGTCCCGCGCCGCCCTTGAGGATCACGGTGACGTTGCCTGCGCCCGGTGCGACGAGAAGTTTGATGACATCTCGTCCCCTGCCGGCATTGACGACGATCCGGCGGTGCTTCTTGCTGTGGGTCGGCACCCGTACCGTGATCTTGTCGTTGCCCTTGCCGGTCTTCATCACGCGCTTGCCGGGTGCGCTCGATGCGACGTAGGTGCGATCGGCCGAGGCCGCGCCACCCTTCGCATAGCAATCCGTGACCGCACCAGTGTCATCGATAGGTGCTCCACAACCGGGAACCGGCTCGCCGAACGAGCCGCTCGAGTCGTAGTCGTTGTCGTAATTCTCGTCGTACGACGCGGTCGAGGCCCATGCGCTCTCCCAGATCTCGTAGTCCGCGGTGCGGTTCAAGGTGATCGTGACGTAGCCAGTCTCGGCCGGCACCAGAGTGCCCAGCTCGCAACGGACCTCCTGGTACGTGTACGGAGCGAAACTTCCGTCGGCGGTCTTCTTACCCTCGTCCTCGTAGGTCTCCTCGAACAGTGTGCATACGTCCGAGTCGTCCGGCGAGGTGGCACTGACGAACTCTGTCCCGTCCGGCACGGACGCGACCAGCGAGACCAGCGTCGCGGCATCCGGGCCGTGGTTCGTTACCGTCGCGGTGTAGTCGAAGTTCTCGCCGACCGGCGGGTCCTTCGGTCCGTTCAGCTTGACTCCGATGTCGGCCAGCACCGACTTGTCGGCACCAACCTCTTGCTCGGCGTAGTTGTTGTCGTAGTTGGGGTCGTAGTTGGTGCTCCAGATCGAGCCGCCCATCCAGTACTCGCGAGCTCGCACGCGGGTCACGTCGATCGCAACGGTCGCGGTCTCGCCAACGGCGAGGTTCCCGAATGTGCACGAGATCCCCTGGTATTGATCCTGCGTACAGACATCGGTCCCACGTGAGGGAGTGATCCCACGGAGGGCAAGCTCTTGCGGTAGCCACGTGTCTGCAACGACATCACCAGCAGGCGCGGGGCCTGTGTTCGTGACGGTCAATGTGTAGGTGGCGTCATCGCCCACCAGCGGCGTTGCATCGGGGCCGGTAATGGTCATCCCGAGATCCGACGTGACCGACGGGTGTCCCGCGGTCGATGCATCTGCGTAGTCGTTGTCGTAGTTCTCGTCGTAAGAAGACGTGCCGACCCACGCACTGCTCCACAACTCGTGGGGATCGTCGCGCACGACGGTCACCGTGATCGTTGTCTGCTCGGCGAACCGCATGTTGCCTAGCGTGCAGCGGACCTCCCGGTACGTGTAGGCGCCACCTTCGATACCTTCACCGTCGTAGGACTCCTCGAACAACGTGCACTCGTCGCTCGGGTCGGAGCTAGTGACCGAGACGTAACTCGCTGCATCCGAGATGGACTGGTTGAAAGTGACGGCACGCGCAAGCTCCGGCCCCCGGTTCGTGACGACCGCGGTGTAGTCGAATTCGGAGCCCGGCTCGGGCTGTTCGGGGGCCGAGACGGTCACTTCGACGTCGGCAGGGTTCGAACGGTCGGGCTCGAGGTAGATCCCGCCGTAGTTGTTCTCGTAGTTGCCCTCGTCGGTCGAGCTAGCAGCCCACGTGTCGAGCCACGTCTCGCGCGCCATGACGCGCGTCAGGGTCAGTTGGATCCGAGCCGACGCACCGGACGCAAGCGACGGAAGGGAACACACGAGGCCGCCCCACTCGTCCACCTCGCAGGTCACGGCCGGGTTGGCCGCGGTGTAGTTATCCAGCGCCAGCGCCTCGGAGAGATAGGTGTTGACCGACACATCGGTGGCGGTCTCGGTTCCTACGTTCGTGACCTCGAGCGAGATCGGGAACGTAGCCCCCCGGACCGGCGAGTTGTCAGGACCTAAGACGGATACTGCAAGATCGACGCCCGAGCCGGAGGACCCGCCGCCTATCGGCGCACCGCCTGCAGAGCCGCCTCCGGCAGCCTGGGCGGTGGGCGACATCAATGCCGCAAACAGCGCTACAACGCTTAGTACAGCCGCAACCTGGAGTCGCCGCATCGGTTTCTGTCTCCTTCTAGAGGTGGACCCTGCCTTGCTTCTTGGCCCTTTGACGTGCGCGGGGGCTAAAAAGTTGCCTTGCAGGGCATACAGATTCTCCCATTTCGGGCCCCCGGATGGAAGGGCAGGACAGGCGGGGCCCTGCGGAGAACTAGAGGGCCATGACTCTACGTGCCCGTCTGCCCATCACGGCCCTCGTGCTGGTGCTCGCCGCGACCCTCTTCCCCGCCTCCGCGGGAGCTGGCGAGCCGGCGACCAACCCATATTTCAGACCAGAGGTCACCGCGGGCAAGCCCAAGGACTACTCCGAGATCAAGGGGCTCTCGCAGCCGAAGTACAAGACCGTGCGCGAGACCTTCGAGGTCAAGATGGACGACGGCATCATGATGTACGTCGAGGTCGAGCGCCCCAAGGCACCGGGCCGGTTCGGCACGATCCTCGAACTCAGCCCGTACCACGGGACCCTCGCCGACCGCCTCGGCACGCGCCTCCTTCCCGGTCCCAAGGACAAGAGTGGAAACGCGATCGGCCTGTCCGGTTACTTCGCCCCACGTGGCTACGCGGTCGTGTTCGCAGACCTCCGCGGCACCGGGCGCTCGGAAGGTTGCCTCGATCACCTCGGCCCCCTGGACCAAGCCGACGCCAAGACGATCGTCGAGTGGGCTGCAAAGCAGAAGTGGTCCAACGGCCGCGTCGGCATGACGGGTCACTCTTATGTCGGATCGACCCCGCAGATGGCCGCGGCGCAGAACCCCAAGGGCCTCGTGACGATCGTTCCGTCCGCCGGTCTCGCTGCCATGTATCACCACGAGTTCCAACTCGGCGTTCCTTACAACCTTCAGTGGGCCGGTCCCCTGTTCGCCTACGAGCAGCTCGCGGTCGACCGTTACCTCCCCGTTGACGATCCCGCGGGTGGCGGGGGCGGCGACAACTTCGGCAACGATCCTCAATACATCGGTTGTGGAGCTACGCAGTCCGCTGCAGTCACCGGAGATGCATACGCGTCGGGGGCCGAGGTCCAGTGGCACAAGGACCGCGATTACCGAAAGGGCGTCACGAAAGCCGACATCCCGGTCTTCCTAGTCCACGGTGTGAACGACAACGCCGCGCGGATCTTCGCCACCGACTGGTTCATCGACCGTCACGGTCGTCCCGGCGACAAAGCGTGGATCGGACAGTGGGACCACGGCTCGGGCCGATTCCCGAATAACCGAACGTGCGAACAGACCGCCACCGAACAATGCGCCGACGACGAGTGGACTAGCGCGTTGCACGCGTGGTTCGACAAGCAGCTGCTTCAGCGCAACGTCGACACCGGCCCGCCGGTCGAGGTGTTCCTCAACACCTTGGACGTCTTCACCGCACCAACCTGGCCACCCGCAGCGGACTCCCTCACCCTCTATCCGTCACAGGACGGGAAGTTGCTCGACCGTCCCGCCGACGAGGGGTCCAATAGCTACATCTCCGATTCCCAAGGGTTCAGCAACGAGTTCAACACCGGCAACGTCTCCTTCGAGTCCCCTGCGGCCAAACAAGACACGCTGATCATCGGTCAGCCGAGCATGCATCTCTCGGTCTCGGTCACGAGCCCGCGCGTACACATCATCCCGTCCCTGTACGACGTCTCGGGTAGCACCCGCGATCGCATCGGACAGTCGTTCTGTGCGATCCAACCCGAGCTGCGCAACGGAACCGACCAGCCGTCACCCGTCATCCCGACCGAGGTCATGGAGTTCGACATCAAGTGCCAGAACCAGGCCCACCTGTTGCGCAAGGGTCACAAGCTCATGCTCATGATCGCGTCGAGCCACCCGGACAAGGTGCCGACGTTCGCCTCCGGTACGCAGGTGACTATCTACTCGGGCGGCAACGAGGGGACGAGCGTCACCTTGCCGGTCATCTACAACCCGAAGCTCTACTCCGACGTGCGAGCCCTTACCCCGCAGTAATCGGCCCCGCAGTAATCGGTTGGCAGTTCGGGCACCAGAACGTCACTCTGTCTCCGCCATACCCCGGTTGGATCGCTCGTTCGATACCTGTACTGCATCGTCTGCATGGTTGTCCGGCGCGGCCGTAAACCCACTGCATCTGACCCCGCCTCGTATCGCCGGTTGTGATCTGCATGCCGGTCGTGCGGTTCGCCAGCATCAGTCGGGCCAGCAGAGCCACGAATCCGTCTAGATCGGGAACGTCTCGCACGAGCGTGTTCGGGTGCACCCCACGCAGGAAGCAGATCTCGGACTTGTAGACGTTGCCCGGACCGGCCATGACCGACTGATCGAGCACGACGGTGCCGACCTGCTCGTCCCCATGCTTCTCGAAGCGCCGTACGGCTTCGTTCAGGTCCCAGTCGGGCTGGAGCGGATCCGGGCCGAGATGACCGACGGCTTCGGTCTCCTCTGACGTTGGGATCAGTTCGACGACGGCAAGCCGAAAGCCGACCGCAACCCACTCGTCGGTGGTCAGCACCGCACGAACCTGGTGATCCGGCCCCCGCCATGTCTCGCCGGGTCGGTAGAGATGCCAAGCGCCTTCCATCTTGTAGTGGGTGTGAAGGGTGTGGCCATCGTCGATGCGGAACAGCAGGTGCTTGCCACGTGGCACGACGTTCTCGACAACCTGCCCCGCGAGGTCAACGGTCGCGTAACGGGGAACCCGGAAGTCGGACCTAGTGAGGGCCTTGCCTCTCAATGCACCGTCCAGTCGCGTTGCAGCGAGGAAGACCGTGTCGCCCTCAGGCACGTAGGCGAAGGCCTCGCGTGGTTGGTTTGAACCCGACCTCGACGAGAGCCCGGGCCAAGGGCGAGTCCTGTATGGCCTCGCCATCCGCTCTCTCTACAGAGAGCTTGCCAAGCAGTCCCTCTCGAGCGGCAAGAGCCAGCGCATCGACCGCCGGTTGCATGCGCGCATCGTCGTTGCTGTAGGACAGCAGGGTCTTCCCGCCCTTCTCGACGTAGAGCTCGAGCTCGCCGTCCACGAGCACGACTACGGCCCCCGCTTTGCGACCTGGACGATGCGTTCCTTCACGCTCAGGCCACGCCAGGGTGGAGCCGTACGGGTTCGCCGGATCGGTTGCCGCGAGGACGTAGGTCTGTGGCGCGTCGCCGGTCGGCTCTGACAAGGCCCGCATGCGGTCGACCGCGCCTGGCATCGCGAACTGCGCTCCTCCGAGTCCTTCGACGAAGTAACCACGCCGACACCGGCCCGAGTCCTCCATCGCCTTCAACACCGGGTAGACAGCGGCGAATCCTCCGGTCACGTGCTCGGCCATGACTGCGCCCCGAGTGACGATGCCGTGACGTGCGAGGAGTTGTTCGGCGGTTGCATGCATGCGGCGGGTTGGGTCCGCGGTTGAGGCCGGAACGAGGCTCCACCTGCCCGCGGCAGAAGGGGGCCCTAAGCGTGACGGAAAGGACGGTCCCCGGCGCCGGTGCGATGCACGCGGAGCGCGCGGGCGTGCTCCACCGACCAGGGCTCGCAGCGGGGCAAGGGTGTCGTTCGTCGCGGCCCCCGCCCACACGAGCTCCCACAAGCTCAGAAGCAGCTCTTGATCGTCGGTCGATCCAGTTGCATCGGCGATCTGGCGGAAGAACATCGCACCGCCATTGCCGAGAGCGTCGGCGATCTTGATCGCGGTCGGTGACAGCTCGGTGATGGTCGGTTGCGGAAGTAAGAGATGGGCCTTGTCGGCGAGGGCAAGTACGACCCAGCCATCGTCGTTGCCGATAGGTCCGGCACCGGCCCACACGATCTCGCCCGACGCACCCAGTTGGTCCACCAAGGCGGACGAATATCCGGGCACGCGGGCCGACATCACTTGACGTTCGAGGGCCGAGGCGGGGATCGGAGCACCCTGCAGCTGCTCGACGACACGGAACACGTCGTCGAGGGTCGGCTCACGACGGATGCCGCGGCCCGCGGCGATGCCTTGCCACGCGATATCGAAGCGTGCCAGCACTTCGGGGGCGACGGGCTCGACATCTCGCCGGAAGGCAGCAAGGGACTTCCGGCGCAAGCGGCGGAGCACTTCGACATCGATCCATTCCTTGCCGTGCCCACCCGGCCTGAACTCGCCGTCGGCAACCCTGCCCGCGACCTCGAGGCGGCCCAGAGCACCCTCGACCACCGCAACGCCGAGGCCAAGCCGCGCGGCGACATCGGACGGCACGAACGGACCGTGCGTCCTGGCGTAGCGGGCCACGAGGTCGCCAAGTGGATCCGCAACGGTCTCCAGGAAAGCATCCGGGATCCCGACCGGCAGCGGCGATCCGAGCGCGTCGCGGAAACGCGATGCATCCTCGACCGCGGCCCAGCGCTCCTCGCCCGCGATGCGAAGCCGGATCACTCGTCGTTCGGCCTCGAGCTCCTCCAGCCACGCTTGTGTCTGATGCGGGGTGATGCTGCGAGCCTTCGCCTCGGACAGTGCCAGATCACCCAAGGATCGGAGCATGTCGTGCACCTGATCCTTGGCCTTTGCTTTGCGATTGTCGGTGAGCATCTGGAGCTCGAGCTCGATCTCGCCGAGCGCGGCGTCGTCGATCAGCTCGCGCAGTTCCTCATGTCCCATGATCTCGGCCAGCAGTGAGCGATCCAGTGACAGCGCTTGGGCACGCCGCTCGGCCAAGGGCGAATCGCCCTCGTACATGAACGCGCTGACGAAACCGAACTGCAGAGAGCTTGCGAACGGCGACGGCATCTGAGTGTCGACCTCGACCACCCGGATCTCTCTGCGCTGCAACGCAGCCATCAGTTCCTTCAGAGCGGGGAGATCGAAGACGTCTTGCAGGCACTCGCGATATGTCTCGAGCATGATCGGGAACGACTCGTGATGGCTCGCAACCTGCAACAGGTGCGCGCTCTTCTGGCGCTGTTGCCACAACGGCTGACGTTTGCCGGGGTTGCGCTTCGGCAGGAGCAAGGCGCGGGCCGCGCATTCGCGGAAACGTGATGCGAATAGGGCGGAGTGACCGACCTCTTGCACGACGAGGTCCTCGATCTCTTCCGGGTCGATCAGAACAGCCTCGGCGAGTGGCGCTTCGTCGGCCTCGGGGATACGGATGACGATGCCATCGTCGGTGTAGATGCACTGGACCTCGAGTCCGAGACGGTGCCGAACCCGAGCCTCGATCGCCTGCGACCACGGCGCGTGCACGCGTGCGCCGAACGGCGAGTGGATGCACACCCGCCAGTCCCCGAGCTCGTCGCGGAAGCGTTCGATCACGATCGTTCGGTCGTCGGGCAAGGTCCCGGTCGCTTGGCGCTGCTCTTCGAGGTACGCGAGGAGGTTCTCTATCGCAAGTTCGTCGAGCCCAGAGGCCTGCAGGCGGGCGACCTTGTCCTCGGGCGTTGCGGTGCCGAGCTCGCGCATGAAGGCCCCGAGTGCGCGGCCCAGCTCGATCGGCCGGCCGAGAGCATCCCCGTGCCAGAACGGCATCTTTCCGGGCTGTCCGGGAGCCGGGGTGACGATGACGCGGTCGTGGGTGATGTCCTCGATCAACCACGTGGATGCACCGAGCAGGAACGTCTCGCCGGGCCGAGACTCGTAGACCATCTCTTCGTCCAGTTCGCCGACGCGCGGCCCCTTGTCCCCCGCGAGGAACACTCCGAACAAGCCGCGATCCGGGATCGTGCCCGCCGAGGTCACCGCTAAGCGTTGCGCGTTGGGTCGTCCCGTCAGAGTGTCGGCGATCCGGTCCCAGTTGAGGCGCGGGCGGAGCTCGGCGAACTCGTCCGACGGATACCGGCCGGAGAGCATGTCGAGGACCGCTTCGAGGCCGTTGCGCGGCAGCTCCTGGAACGGTGCCGCCCGCTTCACGAGGGCCTCGAGATCGTCGACCGTCCACGTGTCCATGGCCGTCATCGCGACTATCTGTTGAGCGAGGACGTCCAGCGGGTTACGGGGATAGAAGATCTCTTCGATCGCACCGGCGAGCATGCGCTCGGTGACGACGGCGCACTCGACCAGGTCGCCACGGAACTTCGGGAAGATCACGCCGATGCTGGTCGCACCGACTTGGTGACCCGCTCGCCCTATCCGCTGCAATCCCGATGCGACCGAGTTGGGTGCCTCGACCTGGACGACGAGGTCGACGGCCCCCATGTCGATGCCAAGCTCGAGCGAGCTCGTCGCGACGACCGCGGGCAAGCGCCCTGCTTTCAGGTCCTCTTCGATGGTCATCCGCTGTTCGCGCGAGACCGAGCCGTGGTGAGCCCGCACGATCTCCTCGTCGGCTAGCTCGTTCAGGCGTGCACATAGGCGCTCGGACAGCCGGCGCGAGTTGGCGAACACGATCGTGGATTTGTGGTCGCGGATCAATTCGAGGAGACGCTCTTCGATGTGCGGCCAGACGCTGGTGCGTTGTTCGACACCCGACGCCGAGCCACCGATCTCGCCGGTTGGTTCGCCGAGGGCACTCATGTCTTCGACCGGAACGACGACCGACAGATCGAAGCGCTTCTCGCTGGGCGGGTTGATCACCTGAACGGGATGCGCGCCGCCGAGGAACCGAGCGATCTCTTCGACCGGTCTGACGGTTGCCGACAAACCGATCCGCTGCGCCGGTTTCGGAAGCAAGGCGTCGAGACGCTCGAGGCTCAGGGCAAGGTGCGAGCCGCGTTTGGTCCCGGCGACCGCATGGACCTCGTCGACGATGACCGTGTCGATGAAGCGAAGAGCCTCACGCGCTTGCGAAGTCAGCAACAGGAACAGCGACTCGGGCGTGGTGATCAGGATGTCCGGAGGTTGCGTTGCGAAGCGCCGGCGCTCGTCCTGCGGTGTATCGCCGGTGCGCATCCCGACGATGAGGTCGTGGACCGGTTGCTCGAGCCGCTGCCCCGCGGCCCGGATCCCATTGAGCGGTGAACGCAGGTTGCGCTCGACGTCCACCGCGAGGGCTTTCAGGGGCGAGATGTACAGGGTGCGGAGGCGTTCCTTGGGCGGCGGCAGGGGCGCCGACGACAGCGAATCGATCGCCCATAAGAAAGCAGCCAAGGTCTTGCCCGAGCCCGTGGGCGCGATGACGAGGGCGTTGTCCCCCGACGAGATCGCATCCCAGGCCCCCGCTTGAGCCGTGGTTGGGGCCTGGAACGAGGTCGTGAACCAGGCGCGGGTCACCTCCGAGAAGCGCTCCAGGGGGGTGGCTGTGGGCATGCCCCCATGATGCCTGGAAGTAGTGACAATCGCAGCAGTCCGAGCCCGCAGGAACCGCCCCCGGAAGCGCCGAACCCCCATATATGGCCCGCCACCGGCGTTTCTTCGGCATGCTCTCGATCGGAGCATTCGTGGTGCTGCTCGTCGCGCCGATGGCTCAGGGCCGAAGCCATCGTGGCCCCGTCCGTATGGACCGGGCCGAGGACTGTGACGAGTACGCCCCCGCCAGCATCAAGGTCTGGACCGGGAGCGGCACCGACATCGCCCTAGACGTTCTCGTCGTGCTCGACGGCGTGGCGAAGTCCGACGCCCAGGTGATCGTGACCAAGGCGGCCGAGTCCTACGCCCCGCTGAACATTCACCTCGTCGCAACCTTCAAGAGGGCGGCCTTCGAGACCGACCCCGCGGCCAAGACGGTCGCGACGACCGCGCACGCCGAGGATCTGATCGCGTCGGCCAAGGCGAGCTCTGCCGGAACCCGTCCCGTGGGAAGCGATGTCGTCTACATCTTGACGAACAAGGACATCTCGATGGGCGATGGCACCGACGTCGTTGGCTACTCCGACTGCATCGGCGGCGTCCGGTATCCCAACCGCGCCTTCGCGGTCGGCGAATCGATCGACGAGCCGTTGACGACCGGTGGCCTCAACTTCTACGTCAACGGCCCGGCCAAGACGATGGCACACGAGATCGGACATCTCCTCGGTGCGCGCCACGAGGACGCGAACTGCGTCGAGGGAGCGGGGGCCGAGGACGTGTCCGGGCGAGAGCCAACGATCTGCACCCTGATGACGAACTACGTGGACTTCCAGTCGAAAAACTTCGGCACCCTCGAGGCCGGCATCATCCGCGCTCACGCGGAGACATACGCGGCCCCCTAGGTCTCCGGCTTAGGCAACCACCCGCGTCAGCGGTGGCTCGCCGTCGAGGAACAGATAGGTGAGACGCACCGGCTTGCCGTCGGGCAACAATCCGTTCGCATCCAAAGCGTCCTTGTAGACCGCGAGCTGGTCGTGCTCGTCATCGACCTCGAAGCGCTTGCCCGTTTTGAAGTCGACGATCTCGAGCCCACCGTCATCGTCCACGTACACCGCATCGATGCGGCCGCGGATGATGTGACCGTCACGCTTCAGGGTGAAGGGCAACTCGACCATGAGTTCGCCGCTCGGCAACGCTGCGAACGGTCGCTCGGCATAACCGGATGCTTCGAAATGGCCGAGAAGGTCTTCGATGAAACCGGGCTCGGTCGACTTGGACGGATCGTCGAGCTCTTCCTCCTCGGGGTACGGCGAGATGCCGCGCGCTTTCTCTTCGATCAAGCGGTGGACCTCGGTGCCGATCCTTCGAGCGTCGGTCGGACGGTCCGGCAGGGGCCGGGACAGAGTCCACGCGTTCGTCTCGCCCTTGCGTAGCTTCACGAAGTTCGTCGCCGAGATGATGTCGCGCAGGGCAGGCTCGGCCGGCGCCTCGGTCTTCATCGCCTCGGCGATCAGATCCAGATCTTTGTTGTGAGCTGCCAGCAACTCTTCGGTGCGCGCCTTGTCCGCCGGAGCCATGGCAGCGACCAGCTCGGCGGTCGTGGCGTCATCGGCGACCGCGCGGTCGGCGACACTCCCCCAGCCTTCTCCGAACAAGGGGTCGTCTTTGCCGATCCTGGGCTCTGGGGGCCATACGCGCCGGTCCTCCATCGCATCGAACAACGGGTTCTCGGCCGGCATCTCGTCACGACGGACGATCTCGAGCAAGCCCTGTTCCTCGAGGCCCTCGAGGTCCTCCCAGAACTCCGACGGGCCCTTCGCAACCTTGTCCCGCCCGTACCACCACGACGCGGACACCGCGAGACGTTGTTTCGCACGGGTCAAGGCGACGTAGAACAAGCGACGCTCGTCCTCGATGACACGTTCGCGCACCGCGGTCTTGAACTTGCCGAGATGACCCTCGAACTTCGGAAGGTGCGCACGGTCCTCGCGGACCTCGTATGGGAGCTCGGAGTAACTGGTAAGGGGGTTCGAGCCGCGCGTGTTCGGGAACACCGACCACACCTTGCCGTTCTTGCCATCCGTGGCGGCGACCGAGGGAACGAACACGCACTCGAACTCGAGACCCTTGGCGTTGTGGACCGTCATCAGCTTGACCGAGTCCTGCTCGGCCGGTTGGGTTGCCTCGAGGGTCTCTTCCGCTTTCTCGGCGGCATCGAGGTATTCGATGAACGTGCGCAAGGTCGCCTCACCCTCGACCGGAGCGAAGCTCGCGACCTGGTCGAGGAAGTTCGAGATGTTTTGCTTCGCGGCCCCCGCGGTTTCCGAGGCAGACGATTCCAAGGCATCGGCGATCCCCGCCTGGCGGATGATCTCCTGGACCAGCTCGAGCAGCGGCGCGTTCGCCTTCTTCCTGATGGACGCGAGGCGGTCGGAGAACGCGCTCAGGCGCTGCTTCGCCTGAGCGCCGAGGTTCTCGATGGCGTCGAGATGGCTCAAGGCCTCGGCCAACGAGTACGCGACGTCACCGGGCTCCATGTCGCGGGCGATCTCGGCATCGCCGCCCGAGAGTTTCAAGCGCAGGTCCATGTTCTGCGTCGTCGCCCACCGCGCGAGCAGTGAGATGTCGCGATAGTGGATGCGCCAACGGGGGCCGAGCAAGATGCGCCCGAGCCACCGGTTCGCGCCGGGCTTGGACTCGAGGGCCCGCAGCCAGGCCACGACCTCGGTGACCTCGGGTGTCTTGAGCAATCCACCTAGGCCGATGACCTCGACCGGGACCTTCTGTTCGCCGAGCGCCTGGATCAACGCATCCATCGCCGCCTTGCGACGAACGAGGATCGCGATGTCTCGCCACCGCACCGGGTCGCGGCCCTCGAACGTCACGGAGTCTTTCAATCTCTTGCACTCGGTCGCGATCCACTCGGCCTCGGCGCGCTCGTCCGAGAAGAGACCCAGCGCTACTGCCCCGGGTCCGTTCCAGTCTTGGGCACGCAAGGGATCACCTGGGCGCCGTTCTTCCGGGATCTTCGACACGACGTGGTTGGCGACCTCGAGGATGTTTGCGCCCGAACGGAAGTTCTCTGACAGCGACACGGGCTCGTAAGGGATGCCGTCGTCGCGCGGGAAGTCATCCGGGAACCCGATCAGGTTGAACATCGTTGCGCCGCGCCACGCGAAGATCGCCTGGCGTGCGTCGCCGACCGCGGTCACCGCGCCGTCGCCAACGAGGGCCTGCAGCATCTTGCGTTGTGCCACGTTCGTGTCCTGGTACTCGTCGAGGAGAACGAACGGGAACCGCTTGCGATATCCCTCGCGGACCTCCGCGTCGCCCTCGAGAACCTCGACCGCCTTCGAGATCTGATCGCCGAAGTCGATCCTTCCGGCCTTCTTCTTGGCCCGGATGTAGGCACCGACGGCCCGAACGAGCTCTTTGCGCTTGCCCGCAGTCTCCAGCATGTCGGGGTCGGCGCCCTTCATCGAGATGAACTGGTCTGCGGCCGCATCGATGGCCTCGAGCCCAACCATGTGGTCGGCAACCGAGGATGCGAGACCGAGGGCCGAGCCGACGACGTAAGACGAACGGATCTCCAGCACCTCGAACGGCGGGAGCTCGTCGATACACGCGAGCAACAGCTGCCACTGCTGGGCCTCGGAGAGGAGCCCGCTCTCGGGCTCTACGCCTACCAGGAGACCGTGATCTCGCACGATTCCCGCCGCGAACGCGTTGTAGGTCTGAACGGTGACGTCCTCGCCCGACTCGTCGTGGATCTCGACCAGAGCGCGATGCACCCGCTCGAGGAGCTCGTCCGCCGCCTTGTTCGTGAACGTCAGGCCGAGGACCTGGCTCGGCGAGAACGGCTGCGTCTCGAGGGCCCATGCGATACGCGCGGCCATCACCGCGGTCTTGCCCGAACCGGCGCCGGCGATCAGGTAGATCGGCTCGAGCGGATGCGAGATCGCCTTCCACTGCTCGTCGGTGGGCTCGTAACCCTTGAGCGCGGCCTTGATGGCCTCGGATTTCCTAGGGTCAGTTGTCATGCCGGGAGCTCCTTGCCTTCGGACCACAGGGGGCAGAGGGGCTTGAACTTGCACCACGTGCAGTCGGCCTCCGGGTCCGGCCGGAAGTCCTCGGCGAGAACGCCCTCCATGAGGTTCGGCAGGCGCTTGATCGCCTCTTCTGCTTCTTTCGGGTTCATCGAGCGCGTCGCCACTTTGCCTCGGGAAAGGGGCGCGCCGGGATAGACGAGCTGCATCAGGCTCGGCTCGCCCAAGGCACTGATCTCGGGATCAGCCTTCGCCGCCAGGTGATAGATCGCCAGCTGCAGAGACTCCTTCGCTTCGTTCCAGTGGACGGGATGACGCGATGTCTTGTAGTCGGTGATCACGACGGTGTCGACGGAGTTCCCGTCCTTGTCGTTGTGCTGCACTTGATCGACGCGGTCGATACGTCCGGTGATGCGGTGCCCATCGAGCTCGACCCGGAAGCTGTTCTCAACCATCGCGGCCCCCCCAGGGTTCAACTGGGTCAGGTAGCGGTCGATCATGATCTGACCGTCACGCCAGAACTGGTTCGCGATGGCTTTGTTCGGGAACACCTCGGGCTTGAAGAGATCGCGGTAGCGGTTGCCGAGGGCCTCGAACTCGCCCGGCTTGAACTTGCCCTGCTCGATCTCTTCGAACAGCTTGTGGATCCACGAGCCGAACGCCATGTTGTGCGAGCTCTCGGGATCGAGGCCCAGGACAACCCCGAACAGATACTGCAAGCCACAGTTGTCGTAGGTCGAGATACGCGAGTAACTGGTGCGTAGCTTGTCGGCGGGCAGGTCGTCGTCGGGATCTGCTTGCTGTGTGCGGATCGGAACCACGCCTTCGCTCCAGTCCCAGCGCCACCACCACTCATTCGGCTGCGCCGCGGCACACGAAGGGTCGAGCTTCACGATGTGCGCGATCGCAGCCAGTGCCGCCACTCGCTCGGACGGAGTCGCGGTCACATCGGCAAGCACCCTGCGGTGACGGGCGGCCGCTTCCGAGAACGTCAATGGAGGCATGTCCTGCTCGCGCTTCTCGACCTCGGGGATCGAGCCGGTGAGATCTTCGATGAAGCGCGACGGCTCGCCTCGACGCGTGGGCCCGGGAGAGGTCGTGACCAAGCACCGCTTCTTGGCGCGCGTCACCGAGACGTAGAAGACCCTGCGGTCTTCCATCTCGTTCTTACGGGTGCGGCTGATCGGGTCGGTCTCGTCGAGGAAGTAGGGGTCGAAGAGGCCGGTGGCGCGGCGTCCTTTCGGGATCGCGCCCTCGACCACGCCGCAGACGGCTACGACCGACCACTCCTTGCCTTTGGCGCCGTGGAACGAGACGACGTTGACGCCACCACCGGAGCGCTCGGGCGGCAGCCACGGGTCCGAGCCGAAGTCGGCGCGGCCGATCCCATCGAGATACTCGAGGAACGTCCCGGTCCCCCGCCGACGTTCGACGAAGCGACCGAGGGCTTTGCTGAATGCAACAAGAGCATCCAGGTCGCGGTGCGCGCTGTCGTCGACGCTCTGACGGGCGCGCTCTTGGAGCTCGGCGCAGAGGTGCGAGCGTTCCCACACGACCCAGAACGCAGCATCCGCAGGGTCGTCCTTCTTTGTACGCAATACGTCCCGTAGTTCGCGGAGTTCGTTGACCTTGTCCTTGATCGACTGGTCCACGTCGACCTTGTCCGGATCGTCGACGACCGCGGTCAAGGTCAGGCCCTCGATACGAGCGAGACGCTCGAGATCTCGAACTTCGGAGTCTTCGAGGTCGATCAAAGGTGAACGCAGTAGCTCGTTGACCTCGTCGGGGCTGGGGTTGTCGTTGAAGGCGAGCCGGGCGAGATCGGCGAAGGCCCTAACGATGGGCTCGCGGCCTAGGGGCCGGTCCGGCGCCAGTAGCGAGAACGGAACCTCGAGCGCGTCGAGGGCGCGCTCCAGCGGTGGCAGCATCGAGCGCGGCGAGGTCAGCAGGATGGCCATGTCCTCGTAGGGGATCTTGTCGTTGAGGTGAGCCATCCGGATCTCGCGTGCGACCGCGTCGACCTCGGCCGCGAGGTTGCCGAAACGTTTGACGTCGAGCTCGGCTTCGCCTGCGAAGCTCGTCGGGCGATGGCTGCGGAGGTCGTTGTGCTCGATCAAACGAGTCGTCGCGGCCCCAAGTTCGGGTGCAAGTCGATAGGAGGTCGACAGGGTGACGGTGTCGTGGTCGCCGAACTCCTTGGCGAAGTCATCGATCCACTCCGGCTCGGCCCCCCTGAAGGTTTCGATCGCCGAGTCGGGGTCGCCCGCGAGAACGAGGGAGCGTCCCTCACCCTCCCCTGTCGTGAAGCCTGTGAGGAACAGCAGGAGACGTTGCTGGACGAGGGCGAGTTCCTGACCGTCGTCGACAAGGATGTGGTTGAACCGGCGGTGCAGGGTGTCGCGCACGTCGTCGTAGTTGGCGATCAGTTCGGTCGCATCGCGCATGAGGGTCGGGTAATCCACACGCGACCGCTGCCGCAAGTGGGTGTGGTGACGTTTGTAGAAGTCGATCAGCTCGGCCCACGCGGGACGCACGTTCTTCAGAGGCTCGAGCTCGGCGGGATCCATCGCGCGCTGACCGACCCGGATGAAGAAGTCGACAACCTCGTCGACGAAGCCGCGGTTCTCGAGCAGGTGCTTGTGGTGCGGCCAGTTCTCCTTGGGCTCGCGGTAGAGCGCGTCACGGATCGCACCCCATTGCTCGGGGCTCGTGAGGAGGACGGGCGGTTCGGAGTAGTCGAGTAGGTCGTAATGACGAGAGACCAGGTGGTACGCCAAGCCATGCCACGTGTAGACCGGCACCTCGATAAGGGCGGCGAACCCCTCGTCGGACAGCAGACGACGGGTCAGGCGGTCCTGCAGGGCCATCTTCTGACCACGGTTCGGGACGAGGAACAGGATCCGATCCGGGCCGACACCATCCCGAGCGAGCTTGATGAAGCGCTCCTCGAGCACCCGGGTCTTGCCGGTGCCCGGCCCCCCGAGTACCTCGAGGGGGCCCGTGGTGTGCTTGAGAACGCGCTGCTGATCCGTATCCAAGGTGATGCCCGTCGCACTGCCCTCCGCTGAGTGGGTTGTGTCGTCACCGTAGCGGAGGGGTGCGACAAGAATGAGTTTTCGCGCCCTCGGGCCGGCGGATTCCGAATCACCTATACCTTGTGTGAGAAACGGACCCGCCAGTGGTTCTTGTGGTTCCAGTGGTACCGGTACCACAGGAACCACTAGATCGACCTCATCTGGGAGAGAGAAGCTCATCGAAAAGACACCCGCCCTAACCGCTCTCGATGGCAGCGGCCTCGCATTCGAGGTCATCGAGACAGAGCGAGCCACCAGCGCGGAAGAGAGCGCCGAGTTCCAAGGGATCGAGCTGCGGCAGCTCCTCCGCACGATCGTGATCCGGCGCGGCGAGAACGACTACGTCTTCGTCCTCACGCCCGGGGGCAGGAACATCGAGTGGGGCAAGCTCCGGAAGCACCTCGGGGTCTCCCGGCTCTCACTGCCCGAGAAGGAAGAGGCGACCCAGGCAACCGGCTACGAACGAGGGGCCATCACGCCGTTCGGCTCGACGACCGCCTGGCCAGTGATCGCCGATGCCTCGATAGAAAGGGAGGAGAAGGTCGCTATCGGTGGTGGCGGGCATGGAGTGAACCTGCACATCCGGGCCGGCGATCTCATCGACCATCTGAAGGCCGATGTGGTCGATGTCACCAAAGAGACGACCTTCTCCTAAAATCCCGGCATGGCTAAGAAGGTTGCAGACGGTGTGTGGCAGGTGGTTGCCCTAGGCAACGTCTTCATCGTCGAGCACGACGGTCTCGTCGTTATCGATGCAGGCGTCGGGAACAAGACCGACAAGGTGTTTGCGGGCATCGAAGCATCAGGGCACGTGCCGACCGATGTGCGGGCGATCTACGTAACCCACTATCACAACGATCACGTCGGCGGCCTTGCCGAACTCGAGAAGGCGACCCAAGCCACGGTGTTCGCGCCTGCGAGTGAAGCCGGGACGATCCGCTCGGGGGCCGCGACGCCGCCGAAGCAGAAGCGCGGATTGCTCGGTGAAGTGTTCGTGCGCTTGGGCAGCACCGCGGCGCAGGACCCGGCCCCCGTGCACGAAGAGGTCAACGGCGGCACCGCGTTGCCGGACGGGACCAAGGTCATCTCGACCCCGGGTCACACCGCAGGACACGTTGCGTACCTACTGCCGATCCACAACGGCTTCCTGTTCACCGGCGACGCCGCGGTCAACCTGTTGCTGAAGCCCGACATCACGCCGATCAACGAGAACTTCGCCGGGGCCGAGCAAAGCTTCGTTGCGTTGGGGAATCACCGTTACGAGATGGTGGGCTTCGGTCACGGCCGGCCGATCACGTCCGGGGGCACGGCGAAGATGACCGCCGCGGCCCGCAAGTACCGCCGCTAGAGCAGGTACGAGAGCCCAACCCCGATGCTGACGATCGCGGTCACCGACGCCAGCACGAGATAGATACTCGGGAGCTTGCTCCCCCGTCCGAACCCCGCTGCGCTAACGCCGACGAGGATCGAGTTGCCGATGAACAGACCGGCGACGAACGAGATCAGCACTCCGAGCCCACCGAACGCACCGGTCACACCTGCGGCCGAGGTGAACAGCACCACCTGAGACGGTGTCTCGGCCCCCACCCCATGGATCATCCCGATCCCAAGAGAGGTCGCGACGCCGTATTCGGTGAACGGATCCGAGGGGGCCGGAAGGACGTGGCTGTGCACATGCGAGTGCGTGCGGGTCTTGACCGCGCCGGGCGACGCGTCCGGATGACGGAGATCCTCGTGTGCGTGATGGTGCCCGGCGAGATCGTGTTCGTGGGTGTGGGAGATCTCGACCTCTCTCACGGGGGTGCGTCGCAACCATGCCACCGTCCGCTTGAGACCCGACAGGATCAGCATCCAGCGGCTGCGGAGCTTCGCCTCGCGGCCGAACCGGATCAACGTGTAGATCACGTAGATCCCGAGCAGCACCAGCGTGGCGCCGATGACCCGGCCCATCACGTCGTCGAAACGCGGCGGGATCTTCTGCCCCGCAAGGATCGCGAGCCCGCACAACAACGCGAGAACGATCGCGTGACCTATGGCGTAGACGGTGCCGAACCTGATGGCCTGGCGACGGTCGGTCTGGGACGAAGTGATGTCGGTGATGGCCGCGATGTGGTCGAGGTCGAAACCGTGGCGAAGACCTGCGAAGAAGACCGCTATGAGCACGTAGTCAGGTTAGACCTTTCGACTACGCGATCTGGCGCGATGCGAGGTCATAGAAGTGGCCCTTGAGAGCCATGAGCTCGTCGTAGGTCCCGTTCTCCATGACCTTGCCTTTGACCATCACGATGATGCGGTCGGCGTCGCGGATCGTGGACAGGCGGTGGGCGATGACGATACGGGTCACTGACAGCTGCTGAAGGCTCTGGGTGACGACCTTCTGGGTGATGTTGTCCAGTGCGCTGGTGGCTTCATCGAACAACAGGAATCGAGGCTTCGTGGCGAGGGCACGAGCGATCAGCAAGCGCTGCTTCTGCCCGCCCGAGAAGGCTCCCCCGGCGGTGACGAGGGTGTCCATGCCCATCGGCATCTGCTCGAGGTCGGAATCGAGCCCCGCCGCGGCCGCCGCGGCCCACGCATCGTCGCGGGAGAGTCCAGACTCGCCGACGATGTTCGTGAACACCGAGCCCGGCATCAATTGCGCGGTCTGCAACACGACACCGATCTGTCGACGCACGAGCTCGACATCGAGCGTGTCGAGGTCCTGGCCGTCATAGATGACGGAACCCATCTCGGGCTTCTCGAACCCGAGCAGCAACCGGATCAGCGACGACTTGCCCGCGCCCGACGGACCGACGACCGCGACGAACTCCTTGGGCGCAACCGAGATGCTCACGTCGTTCAGGATGATCGGGCCGTCTTCTTCGTATCGGAACGTGACGTGGCTGACCTCTAAGGCTCCGCTGAGCTGGCCCGGATCGGCAGCATCGGCCGATACCTCGGGGATCGCATCGAAGATCGGCCTGGCACGCTCGAACAACGGGATCGTCTGCAACACGCTGCCAAGGGTTCCCGTGATGGTGCGACTAGCGACGAGCACCTGGCCGAACGCCGCAAAGAAGGCGAGGAACGAACCAGGGTCGATGTTGCCCGAGCCGCGCTTCGCCAGCCACCAGAACAACACCAGGGTCGTGATCGGGGGCCACGCGGCGGTGAACGTCGCCTGGAAACTCTTGAGGTTGCCGGCCTCCAAGCCCACCTCTTGCTTTCGAGCGAACAAGCGGGACCATTCGGCGAACGCACGCGACTCGGCAGCGGTCACACGCAGCTTCGACACGCCTGTGATCTGTTGGATGACCATGCCTTGGAGTTGGCCGGTAAGGGACTGAAGCTCGCGCTGTTTCTTCACCTGCTGGAAGATCAGAGCGAACGTGATGCCAGACGAGATGGTCACCAGACCAAGGGCGATGATCGCCAGTACGGGGTCGTAGACGAACAGCAACGCGAGACTCGACAGCGAGAAGATCGCACCCAGGATCGCCGAGAACCCTGCCTGCGCAAGGATCTGCCGGATCGCGTTGATCGACGTCGCGCGTTGAGCCAGGTCACCGACGGAGAACTGCCGGAAGAACGACACCGGCAAGCGCAACAACCTGTCCCACAGCGCCGATGACAACGAACCATCGAGCCGGGTCTGTAGACGCACGAGGTTCAGCGACTGCGCCATGTTGAAGAACGCGGCGGCGAGCGCGCCCAGGACTAACGCGCCTACAAGTACACCCAAACGACCGGTGTCACCCGACGGGATGATCGAGTTGAACAACGTTGCCGTCGCGATGGGCGTGATCAACGCAAGAGCTGCAGATGCGAGGCCGAACAATGCGATACGGCCGATGTCCATCTTGGCGCCGAACAGGCCCATCTTCAGGATGTCCTTGACGGTGACGGGCTCGGGATTCCATGACCGATAGAAGGTCACTGCGGTTGGAGTGATCTCGGCTGCGACCTTCGCGTCGACCGCGCGCCGTTCGCCGCGGCCGTGGTCGATCAACTCGTAGTGCTTCGCCCCCTTCGGGACGAGAGCGATGGGCGATCCGTCGGCATCCAAGCGACCGAGCAACGGTCCACCCTCTTTGCGCCACCAGTTCTCCTCCAAGGAGATCTGGCGGAACCGCAAACGCGATGCCTTCGCGATCCTGCGGAGAGGGTTGCTCCCGCGGTATTCGCCACCGCGTGGCGGAGCGTTGATGGCCATGCCGAGCACGTCACCGATGCTCTGACACGCGGCGAGCAAGGGATCGTCGGCTTTCGGCAGGGCCACGACCTCGCGCGCCGCAAGCACCGCGGCCATCGTTTGGATCGCGTCGGTCTGAACCTGCTCGTCTCGGGTCACCGATGCCTTGAGACGGCGGGTCTCGATCTGCTCGAGGTCGTCGAGCAACGCACGCATCACCGCGAGGCACTCTTCGCCATACGCCGAGAGCTCGGCGACCTTCTTGACCTCGGGCCGCGCAGGCATCGCCTTGAGTTCGTCGGATTGCTCGTCACGGGTGTAGCGCACGAGGCCCGCTTCCATGCCCTCGATCCATCCGCCGGCAAGAGCGACGACCTCCTCGGGTGCTCCGTTGGACTTGATCTTGTTCAACGGCACCTGGCGAACCTTCGTACCGACGTTGCCGGTACCGAACGCTTCGAGCCCCTTCGTCGTTTCGACCCCGAAGAACGCCTCGCCCGGCCCCAAGGCCAGGATGAAGTGGCGAGCACCGCTCGTCTCCCCTTCGGTCTCGATCGCGAACGTGACCAGCTCGCCTTCTTCGACGACGTAAGCCGAATCCGGATCCGACAACGCGAGAGGCGCGTTGTTGCCTACCTCGACGGTCGGTCCCGTGAGTTTCCAGCGCTCGGCGGTTGCCACTACTCGGCGCTCACGAGGTTGGCGTAGTGACCTTCGGTCGCCTTCAGAGATTCGTGGGTGCCGCGCTGCACGACCTTGCCGCGTTCGAGCACGATGATCTCGTCGGCATCGCGGATCGTCGACAGGCGGTGGGCGATGATCATGCACGTGCAACCGCGGCGCCTAAGGTTGCGGTCGATGATTACTTCGGTCAGAGGGTCTAGGGCACTGGTCGCCTCGTCCATCACGAGGATCGCGGGATTACGGACGAGAGCCCGAGCGATCTCGAGCCGCTGGCGCTGTCCCCCGCTGAAGTTGCGGCCGTTCTCCTCGACTATCGAGCTGTAGCCACCGGGCCGCGCCGCGATGTCTTCGTGGATCGCCGCGTCCTTAGCAGCTTCGATGATGTCTTCCTCGGGCACCGTCGTGTCCCACAACGTGAGGTTGTCGCGGATCGTGCCGGGGAACATCGCGATCTCTTGGTCGACGAGGCCGACCGAGTTGCCCAGCAGATAGCGCGGGATGTCACCGCGCGACATGCCGTCGAAGAAGACGTCTCCACCCCATGCAGGGAACAAGCCGGTGACGACACGTGCCGCGGTTGACTTGCCGCTACCGCTGGCACCGACGATCGCGATGCGCTGTCCAGGCCTCAACGTTGCCTCGAACTCTTCGATCAACGGCGGTGCCAAGGTGTTGTACCCGAACGTGATCTTGCCTATGTCCAGGTGGCCGGAAAGCTTCGGCCGCTCGTTCTCTTTCATCGGCCGGGACTCGTTCTTGAACGCAGGATCGACCTCGTAGTTCAAGACGTCGTCAAGACGATTCACGTTGGACTCCATCGTGCGCAGCTGGCCCCCGAGTCCCACGAGTCCGTTGATCGGGGCGATGAAGCTTGCCAACAGGGTCTGAAACGCAACCAGCGTGCCGACCGTGAGCTCGCCGTTGATAACTCGCAACGCGCCGAGGCCCAGGACTGCTACGCCGGTAAGGGCGGCAAGGAACGCCGGCAACGCGTTCAAGGTCTGGGCCGGGACATCGACCTCTTGCCGTGCATTCACGACCTTGGCCAACAGCCCCGCGTAGCGGGAGAAGAAGTCGGAGTCCGTGCCCGATGACTTCAGGGTCTCGATCGTCACGAGACCTGTGATCGACGTGGACTGAACGTGGGCTTGCTCGCGCAACAGCTTGTCGTTGAGCTCGCCGGTCTTTCTCGTGATGAACCGAAGTGCGACGAAGTTCATCAACGCGAGCCCCAAAGCGATCAACGCGAGAACCCAGTCGAAGAAGAACATCATCCCGAGGAAGAACAGCGCGGTGAAGACGTTCAAGAAGTTCGTCGCGAGTTGGCCCGACATCATGGCGCTGACGGAATCGTTCAAGCCAACGCGCATAGCGACGTCACCGGTCGAGCGTTGGGAGAAGAAGCTCATCGGCAAGCGAAGGATGTGCCAGATGAACCCACCGGACATGCGCATCGACAGCTTCGTCTGCAACCGCAACAGGTAGCGCTGCTGCAACCACGTCAGTCCTGCGACGAGAACCGCCCCCAGGGCGAGACCCATCAACAACGGCGGGACGGATTCCGGGCGCTGTCCGATCAAGAAGTCATCGATGAACACCTTGGTGAGCACGGGGATCACGAGGCCCGGGATCACGAGGGCCAACCCGGCGATCAGGAAGTAGGCGAACGCCGCCTTGACGTGACCGAGGCGCCCCAACAGACGCGGCAACGTCTTCTGCTTGCTCCCATCGGCGATGAAGCCTTCGCCCTTCTCGAACGACAAGACGATGCCGGTGAAGCTCGAGTCGAACTCTTCGTGCGTAACGACCTTGCGACCGCTCTCGGGATCGTTGAGGTAGACGCCCTTCTCGTCGAACCCCTCGATCACCAGGAAGTGATTGAACTTCCAGTAACAGATCATCGGGAGGTCGACGTCATCGAGCTGGTTGGGCTCTTTGCGATAACCGTGCGGGACCAGACCGAACGTGCGCGCGGCCGCCATGATCCCCGGCGCGTTCGAACCGTCACGCGAGATGCCGCATGCGACGCGCAGTTTCTCGAGAGGAACGATCTTGCCGAAGTACGCAAGGATCATCGCTAGGGACGCGGCCCCACATTCGGTCGCCTCCATCTGGAGGACCGTGGGGGCCTTGACCCGCCTCTTCTTGAGGGGGGCAGATACCTCGGCCTCAGGGACCTCGGGCGCGGCGGTGGCCACGACCTAACCCTTCGGTGCGAAGAGTTTGGCGGCTGGCGTCTCTTGGTCGAGGATCACGCTGGCGGAAGTCAGGGTGCCGTTGTTGATCTCGAACGGTGGACCTTCGCCCGATGTCCACTTGATCCCACTGACCGTCGACGTGTCCTGGGTGATGCTGACGTTGACCTCGAGAACCGAGCCGAGCCGCGACAGCTGTTGAACAAGCAACGCATTGTTGACGACGAACTGGAGACGCTCGGGTGACACCGGGAACTCCGAGATCGAGTCGACGATGCCGATGATCTCGCCGTACTCCTCCGACGCGGCCGTCGAAGGTGAAAGGTGAACCTCCATGCCCGGGCGGATCGACTTTCCTTGACCCGCGGGCATGTACACGACCGCGGTCGAGGTCTGGGACGCGGGTTCGAGAACGAGTATCGGGGTTCCCGGAGCGATCACATTGCCGGAGTCCACAAGGATCTCGGCGATGTGACCAGCGCGCGGCGTGACGACGTCGACGATCTCGCCATCGGCACCCTTCATCCGCGCTACCACGTACCCGACCTCGATATCGCGGCCGATCGCGGTACGGATCTCTGTGACTGTGCCGGCGGTCGCGGCGTCGACCTGGATGAGACCACCCGGCGGGAGTAACAAACCTGAGCCGTGCACGGTCGTGGGGGCATTGCCGAAGAACCCATAGAGCACAACGGCGGACACGACCGCTACCAACGCGACGAGGGCGATCCACCCACGTGTCGAGGTGACGCGCATGAGCTCGTCAAGCTGATCCGACGGCGCGTTGACACCGTGCATCGCTTTCTTACGGAATAGGTCTCCGGGTTTCGCCGCGGCGTCGGCCATGAGTCCTAGCCGAACCAGTCGAACGTGCCGTCAGAGGAACCAGAGCCGTCGTCATAGAACGGCGGCGGGAAGTCGTCCAGGAATGGGTTGCCGCCCGGCGCGCCTGCGCCCGCGACGACCTCTAGCTCTTCATCGGTGAGCTCCCCGTCGATCTTCTTAACGTCGGCGGCCGGGTCGCGCCCGGCCGCCTTGTCATTCGTCATGTTTGTCAGCGGCCTACCAGAACGAGTCCCAGAAGTCCTCGGCCGCATCTGCTACTTGGTTCGCCGTGTCGGTAACCATGCCGGCGCCTGCTACACCCGACAGCTCGGAGTCGGACAGCTCGCCCTTGGCCCCATCCATGTCGGCTTTCGTTACGTCGCCGTATCCAGCATCTGCGGCGATCTTCTGCCTTGCGTCCGGCGAATCGGCGCCCATGAGCCGACCACGAAGCTCGGCATCACTGCTCACCGCATTCCGGAACTCAACCGCACGTGCAACGGACATAAGCCCTCCTTCTCGGGCGGAAGAAACCTGACATGTCGACCCTGTGCCCCCCTCTGTTATCCACGCGTCACCCCCGCGTTATCAACAGCCTGAAACCCGGGCAACCGGGACCTTCTTTCCTAGACTTGGCCCCAGACGTGCGTCTCTTAAGAAGGCGCGCGCATCCAGAAGGGGGCAGCACATGCCTGAATGGGGAGCCATTCCTTGGTTCGGAGTGCTCGTGGCGGTGGTGGCATCGCAGATCATCGGGTTCCTCTGGTACGGGCCATTGTTCGGGAAGCCATGGAGAGCCGCGATGGGCGTAACCGAAGAGGCGATGGCGGACAGGTCCGGTTTCGGGGCCGCGATCACTGTCGGGACGATCTGCTCCGCGGTGTCCGCGGTGGTGATCGCGATCCTGCTGACCCTGTCTGCGTCACCGGACCTCGCCAGCGGATGCAAGGTCGGGTTGCTCGTGAGTCTGGCGGTCTCCTCTTACATCGTGATCACGATGATGTACGAGAAGCGCAATCAGACCGTGTCGATGATCGCGATCTCGAACCAGATCGTCACGCTCGTTGTCATGGGCGCCATCATCGGGAAGATGTGGTAGCCGCTTAAACCGTTCCGCTGCCCTGGGGGAACCAGACGAACCGGTCATCCCCCGGGGCAGGACGCCCCACCCTCGCGGAGAATCTCTAAGGCATGCGGACCCTCAGGTTCTTCGTTTCGCTTGCCCTGATAGGGGGCGTGCTGTTCCCGGCCACCGCCCTCGCCCTGTCCGCGCCCGATAAAGGCAAAGCCTTCTATCCCACGCCCCTCTCGAAGCCCTTGTACGGGATGCAAGCGCCGGACGAGGATCCCGAGCTGCAGCGTCACTACGTGACCGGTCACGATGGGACCGATCTTTACGTCGAGACGTGGCTCCCGAAAGCGAAAGACGGTCACGTCCCCCCGAAGCAGATCCCGACGATCCTGATCATGACCCCGTACGTGTCGCAGGGGCAGGAGGAATACCCGGCCGGATCGTTGCCTGGCTTCGCCGAGTACTTCACCGCACGCGGGTTCGCGGTCGCGCAGCACCACGTGCGCGGCACCGGTGAATCGGGCGGATGTCTCGAGCAGACCTCACACGATCAATGGAAAGACGGCGCCAACGTCGTCGAGTACCTCGGCAAGGAAGCACCGTGGTCGAACGGCCGCGTCGGTATGTATGGCGCGTCGTATGACGCGGAGACGCAAGTCTCGACCGCGGGACTCGGCAACCCCACGAAGACGAAATACCTCAAGGCGATCATCCCAACCGCATCGGTCGGAAGTCAGTACGACTGGAACTACATGGACGGTGTGCCATGGACCGGAGCGACGTTCCTCGGCAACGCGTCGTACCTCGCGACGGTGTCGCTGTTCCCCGGCCAAGAACCGGCGCCGCAGCACTATCCGGAGAAGCTCGAGTGTCAAGACGACGTCATGGGCGAGTCCGCGAACATCAACGGTGACTACACGCAGTACTGGAAAGACCGCGAGCTCCGTCAGGGCGCCAAGAACATCAAAGCGGCCACCTTGATGGTGCATGGACTACGCGACTTCAACGTGCAAGACATCACCTTGGCCGGAGTCTTCAACAACATCCGAAAGACGACGCCACACAAAGGTCTCTTTGGGGTGTGGAATCACGCGTTCCCCGGCGCACACAGCGCGGTCGAACCCTCGTGGGCGCGCGCCGACTGGTACGACATGGTGACCGCATGGTTCGACCGCTACCTCAAAGGTAAGGACACCAACGTCGAGCGGTGGCCCGACGTTCAGGTGCAGTCGAACACGGGCCAGTGGTGGACGGTCAAAGAGTTCCCGACGACGGGATCACGTCTCGGACAGCTCGCGCTCGGCCCCGATGGGGCCTTCGGAGTCACCCGGCCCAAGGGTTCGTCGAGCTACGTCGAGCAGGTCGCTACCGGCGAGCCCAACGAGGGCGAGTACGTCGTGTTCGAGACCGCACCGCTGAAGGCCCCTTTGCATCTCACCGGACAACCGATGCTGGATCTGTGGCTGACCTCGAGCACCGAAGACGGCCACGTCGCCGCCGAACTTGAAGTCATCGGGCCGGATGGACAACCCCTGCATCACGAGGGCTCGAACGACGAGTTCCACGCGACCTACGGAGCGCGTTCGCTGCAGCACATCGACCCGATGCCGCGCGGATGGTTCGAGCAGGCGGAAAGCAAGCCCGTGACCGTCGGCGAATCCATCAACATGACTCTGCGTTTCCTGCCGACCGATCTGATCGTTCCGAAGGGTGGCACCTTGCGCCTGACGATCGCCGGTTCGATCACCTATTCCAAGGGTGACTCGCAGCCGTCCGGCGCAGGCTCGGCGATCCAGATCCTGCATGACTGTGGACACCCGAGCGTGCTCCGCTTCCGGATGCCTGACAAAGACGCACCGCTGATCAACGTGCGTGAGACGGACGAGGCCGCTCTTCCGAAGCTCGCCTCCAAGCCCGCAACGATGGGCAACCAGGATGGCGCCGGCCTTGCATCCGCTCGGATCTGCGGCCGGGCCCCCCGGGCACTCGCCTTCCAGTAATACGGGGCCTCACGCCCGCCTGGGAGTAGCAGGAAAGGGCTGAAACGGGGCGAATCACCACGCCACGCCTCTGTTTAGGGGCCTTTCTGCCTTCCAGGAGGACCTACATGATCCGCAAGACCCGGGCCGTCGTCGCCCTGACAGTCGCGGCCGTGGCCGCATCGGCGTTCATCGCAACTCCGGGCGAGGCATCTCCGGACCCGGACCTCCCGGTCTTCCAGGTGGGGGCCGCGTTCAAGGACATCAACCCGCTCGACGACCCAGACAACCGGCCCGAAGGTCAGTGGCTCGGCGGTTTCGACAACAAGTTCGAGGTAGACGGACCCGTCAACCAGGTGCACGATCCGCTTCAGGCGCGCGCCTTCACCGTCTCGAAGGATGGCACCGCCCTAGCGTTCGCGGTCGTCGACATCCAGGGCTGGTTCTCCGGCTACCAAGAAGGTCCGTACGGGATCACCGACGCGCGTGAGCAGGTCGCCACGTGGCTGCGCGAGCAGCACATCGATGACGACGCAACATCCGCGCAAGTGATCATCTCGTCCACGCACTCGCACGCGGCCCCCACGATCATGGGCATCTGGGGCGAGGTCGACGCCAACTACCTAAAGATGGTTCACGACAACACCGTCACCGCGATCAAAGAGGCGTTTCTGAGCGCCGAGCCGGCGAACCTCTTCACCGCCAACGGCGACGTGGGCGCGGTCGATGGCTCGAACACGAATCAGACCGACATGTACGACGGTTGGACGATCGACGGAAACATGCCGATCCTCGACGCACGCGACCCCGAGAGCGGCAAGACGATCGCCCTCTACGCGAACGTCCCGATCCACGCCGACGTCGTAAACGGTTACGACATCACGAACCCCGATGGCACGAAGGGCGCAGTGAGCGCAGACCACATCGGTCTCGCACGAGTCGATCTGGAGAACGACCTGAAAGACCAGGGCGACGACGCCAACAACTCGGATGACGACCCGATCGTCGTGCTCGCGATGGGCACCTTGGGCCGTCAGGAGTCGCTCATCCAGGTCGATGGCATCCAGGCAGCTCAATGGGTCGCCGACCACGTGCGCAACGAGATCGAGTACCAGCTCGAAACGAACGCCGTACCGGTGACCAGCAGCGAGCTGGGCGCGGGCGAGCAACACATCATCGTTCCCGGCTCGAACCCGCTGCTGCTTGCCCTCGTCATGGGCAACGCCGCCGGACCGCAATGCACCGACAACCCCGCGCAGTCGATCTGCACGATCGACCGTTCCTTCGAGCCGCCGTATCAATACGGCGGGGCCCTCGGTACGTGGGTGAACGTGTTCCGCATCGGCGACATCGCGTACGTGACCGAGCCGGGCGAAGCATTCCCCGAGGTTTCCGAGGCGATCCGCGACGGTATCGACGCTCCCGGTGGTGTGCGTGTGATCGGGATGGCCCAGGACCAGCTCGGCTATTACTTCCCGCCAGAGGACGCGCCCTTCGCGGAAGGCTTGGTCGCCCAGATCCCGACGAACGGCGACCACATGCTCTACAACTCGAGCCTCGTCCTCGCCGACATGACGGTTGATGCCTCGGTGTTGGCCGCACGGGCGGTCGGCTTCGACGCGCTGCCCGCCCACCCGATGACCGGGATGAGAGACCCGATCGCGTGGAACAAGCCCGGGGTGCAGTTCTTCCCTGTGATCCGTTACTCCAAGGACAAGACGGTCAGATTCCTAGCGGCGGCGAACGAAGCCAGAGATGGTTCGCCCCTCGTGAACGGGATCGCGTGGGACTTCGGGGACGACACGAACGAGCAGGGCCCGAACAACACCCGCATCCCGATGCTCCACACCTATCAGAACCACGGGTGCTACACCGTGACGGCGAGCGTCACCGACGAGAGTGGCCGCACCCGCTCGTGGACTCAACCCGTGTACGTAGGAACCGACCCGGCCAACTGCCCAAGCTAGCGATTTCGTTTCGCACTCTCTCTGGGAAAAGCGATTCCCAGTGGTTCCTGTGGTACCGGTACCACAGGAACCACAGGAACCACTGAATCCGAGGTTTCCGGGAGAGCAAACAGAAGAACGGCCACGCCGGGCGGGCTAACGTTGGGGCATGAGCGGCATAGAGACTCGAGATGACGAGGGGATCCTCGTTATCGAGTTGCATCGGCCCCCGGTCAACGCACTTGATATCGAGACCCTTGATGCTCTGGCGGATGTCCTAGAAGACGCGGGCGAGGAGCCGGACGCCGTCATCCTGACCGGCAGGGGTTCGGCGTTCTCGGCAGGGGCCGATCTTCGGAAGGTGCTCGAGGCCGATCCGGTCTACATCGATGCGGGGATCGTGGCCCTGGCACGGTGCTTCGAGGCGCTGTTCGTGTTCCCGCGGCCCTTGATCGCCGCGGTCAACGGATATGCGCTGGCGGGTGGCGCGGTCATCACGTGCACGGCCGACCGCAGGATCATGTCCGAAGATGCGGGCCTGATCGGTGCGGTCGAGCTGAAGGCCGGTGTGCCGTTCCCCGCGTGGGCCCTCGAGATCGTGCGGCACGCGGTCAACAACTCGCACGTCGAGGAAGTCATCTACTTCGGCCGGAGCTACTCCCCCACCGATGCGTTGCGGATCGGGCTGGTGGACGAGGTCGTCCCGGCGGCACAACTGATGTCACGGGCAACCGAGGTTGCACGCGAGCTAGCAGAGGTGCCGCGCGAGACGTTCGGACTAACCAAGAACTCCCTGCGCCGGTGGACCGTCGAAACGGCCCGGCGAGGGATGGCCCTGACCGATGAAGAGGTCAAGGCCGCGTGGAAACTTCCTGAGGTCCACGATGCGATCCGCCGGTTGATGGCGAGCATCGGGACCCGCAGGTAAGCCCGCGCAGCTAAAGCTAGCGGCGGGCAGTTCTGCGACGAGGGTTGGCACGTCCACGGCTGCGAGGCTGACCCTGGCGAGCCTGACCGTTGTTCGGCCGGCCCCCAGACGCAGTCATCTTCAAACCGTGAGCTTCGAACTCGGTAGTTAGCTTCAACATCCGAGCCATCGCACTGACGTCCTTGCGCTTGTCGGGATCGACGAACGTTACGCCGCTGCCAAGACGACCCGCTCGCGCGGTGCGTCCGACACGGTGAACGTAGTCGGTGTGGTCGTGAGGCGGGTCGAAGTTGATGACGTGTGAGATGTCATCGACGTCGAGACCTCGGGCCGCAACATCGGTCGCGATCAGCACATCGACCTTGCCCTCGGCGAAGCTGTCCAGAGCCCGCTGACGCTGGTTCTGGCTCTTGTTGCCGTGGATGGCGACCGAGTGGATGCCACGCTGACGCAGCTTCTTGACGAGCTTGTCGGCACCGTGCTTGGTGCGGACGAACACGATCGCGAGATCGCGCTCTTCACGCAGCACCTGCTCGAGGCTGTCGATCTTTCCCTCGACGGTGACGGGGAGGAAACGATGCGATGCGGCCGAGATGGCGGGCTTGTCCTCGTGGACCTCGTGGAGGGCAGGCTCTTTCGTGTAGCTGCGAGCGAGCTTGCCAACGCGGCCGTCGAGGGTCGCCGAGAAGAACATCGTCTGGCGCTGCTTGCTGATGCGATCGACGATCTTGTCGACCTGGGGCTGGAAGCCCATGTCGAGCATGCGGTCGGCCTCGTCGAGGACCAGGATCGAGATCCGGTCCAAGCTGATCGCACGGCGATCCATCAGGTCCTGGAGACGACCTGGGGTCGCCACCAGGATGTGGGCCTTGCGGGCTCGCTTGGCCTGGGCGTCGAGACCGACACCGCCGTAGACCGTCGCAACCCTGAGGTTGCGGGCCGAGGCGATGGCGTGGATCTCGTCTGCCACCTGAACCGCGAGCTCGCGGGTGGGAACCAGGACGAGGGCCGCAGGGCGGACCATCCCGGGATCGATCTGCTCGACGATCGGGATACCGAACGCCAAGGTCTTACCAGAACCCGTCTTGGACTTGGCCAGGATGTCCCGGCCCGCCAGGGCGTCGCCCAAGACGAGGTTCTGAATCTTGAAAGGCTCCGTGATGCCCCTGTGGGACAGTGCTCCGGAGACGGGCGCGGATACGCCCAGTTCTGCAAAAGTAGACAACGTCGTACTCCTTCTAACTACTCGGTAGTTCCGCTACCGGGAAACGGGAGACTCGACCATCCCGTTGCATCCAGTGAAGGAGGAATCAGGAGAACCGACTCTCGCAGGTGGCCTTGTGCCCCCTGCGGTGGATCGTGGTGCTGTGGTGCTTGTTCGCTACAACGCACACCATACCTGCCTATTCCCCACTTCTGTTAACTCTTTTAACAACGGAGCGAGCCCCAGAGGGGGTCCCAGCGTTGTCGCATGGCTCCCTTAAGGTCAGGGGGTGACCTCCGAAGCGATATTCGACGGCCTGAACGACGAGCAGAAGCGGGCCGTCGAGGCGGTGCGTGGGCCGGTGTGCATCCTGGCGGGGGCAGGCTCCGGGAAGACCACGACGATCACCCGGCGGATCGCCAACCAGATCGCCACCGACACCTTCGACGTCAACTCGATCCTGGCCCTCACGTTCACCGACCGGGCCGCACGGGAGATGCGGGGGCGCCTGGAGATCCTCGGCGTCCCGAACGTGCGGGCTCGAACGTTCCACTCGGCTGCGTTGGCGCAGCTCCGCCACTTCAGCAACGACGGTATCGGGCAGATCTTGCCGTCCAAGGTGATGCCCCTCCGACAGATCGCCAACACGTTGCCGCCGCCGTACAAGTTCCGTCCTGCCGCCGACCTCGCGACCGAGATCGAGTGGGCGAAGAACCGGCGGCTGACGCCCGAGACCTACACCGACGAGCTCGCCGACCACGAGCCCCCGATCCCCGTCGACCTGATGTCCAGCGTGTTCAAGCGCTACGAGGCCGGCAAGGTGCAACGCAACATGATCGATTTCGAGGACCTCCTCGAGCTCACGATCAGGTTGTTCCAGACCGAGGGCTGGGTCACCGAAGAGTTCCAAGCCCGCTACCGCTCGTTCACGATCGACGAGTACCAGGACGTGAACCTGCTGCAAGAGACGTTGCTGCGTGAGTGGGTCGGCGAGCGTGACGACCTCTGCGTCGTCGGTGACGACTACCAGTCCATCTACGGCTTCACGGGAGCGACGCCCGACTATCTATTAGAGATGCCCAAGCGCTTCACCGGCACCAAGGTGATCCGTCTCGAGACGAACTACCGCTCGACCCCCGAGGTCCTTGCGGTTGCGAACCGCCTGGTGCCCAAGCTCGGTGGGGCCGAGAAGGTTCTCGTCGCAGCGCGAGATGCGGGGGCCGAGCCGAGCCTTCGTCAGTTCAGCACCCCCGCAGGCGAGCTCAGCGCGATCGTCGAGAAGATCAAGGACCTGCACGAGACGGGGCTCGCGTACGAAGAGATGGCGATCCTCTACCGCGTGAACTTCCGTTCCGAGGACTACGAAGAGGTCCTCGCAGCAGAGTCGATCCCCTACCAGGTCGCCGACGGCGCGTTCCTCTCGCGTGCGACGGGACGCCAGGTGCTCGCCTCATTGAAGCGCTCGAAGACGAGCGACATCGCCGCCGAGGTGCGGAAGATCGCGGTGCGTGCCGGCTACATCCAAGACCCGCCCGACGACCTCGGCGATCAAGAGGCAACCCGGCAGAACGACCTCGCTCGTTTCGTAGCGCTATCGGAGGAGTTCGATGACGGCACGAAGACCGCGGCCGACTTCGTCGCCGACATCGAGAAGCGCTTTGGTGGCGATGGGGAGGGCCGCGGCGTGCACCTGCTGACATTGCACCGTGCGAAAGGTCTCGAGTTCGGGGCGGTGTTCCTCCCACGGGTCGAAGAGAACGAGTTGCCATTCCGTCGCTCGCGTACCGACGCGGCGATCGCCGAAGAACGACGGTTGTTCTACGTGGGGCTCACGCGTGCGAAGTCACACCTCGCGGTCAGTTGGGTCCAGGACGGCAAACGCAAAGCCAGCACGTTCATCAGAGAGCTGAAGGGCGAGAAGACCGCACGCTCGGGCGAGTCCGGGATCGCCGCTCGCATCCCCGCACGCGAGACGATCCCCGCCGAGATCGGCTTGTTCGTCGAGCTCACCGGCGGATTCGTCGGCACGGTCGTCGAGATCGACGACGACGAAGCGACGATCGAACTCACCGGTGGCGCGCAGATGGGCGTGCCGTTCGGCGAGTTGGTGACATCGCTCGGCAAGACCCTGCCCCTGGGCCCGTCGGCGACCCGTTCGGATAAAGCGATGACAGAGCTCAAGGCATGGCGCTTGCAGCGGGCGAAGACCGACGAGGTCCCCGCGTATGTCGTGTTCCACGACTCGACCCTCCAAGAGATCGCCGACACCGAACCGACGAGCCTCGACGAGCTCGCCGGCATCTCGGGGGTAGGTCCGTCGAAGCTCGAGAAGTATGGAGCCGAGGTATTGCAGGTCATCGGCGCCGCCACTCCCACACTCCGTAGGTGAACTCGAGCCAAGCCCCCGCCATGTCCGTCGAGCGGGACCTCTCCTCCGCCGCGATCGCGTTCAGCGCAACCGACTGGCTCTTGATGGCTGCGATCGCCCTCATGTGGGGGTCGTCGTTCGTGTGGATGAAGGTCGCCCTGGAATCGTTCGCACCTGGGGTCATCGCGCTGCTGCGGGTCGTGTTCGGTATCGCCACCCTGGCTCTGTTCCCGAAGGCTAGGACCCCTGTGGAACGCGCCGACTGGCCCGCGATCGCGCTTTTAGGCGTGCTGTGGATGGGGGCGCCGTTCCTACTGTTCCCGATCGCCGAGCAATGGATCGATTCGTCGGTCGCCGGGATGATCAATGGTGGGGTCCCGATCTTCGCCGGGATCGTGGCCGCGACCCTGCTGCGCCGGGCCCCTAGCGCCAAGACCGTATTGGGCATCGCGGTCGGGTTCGCCGGCGTGGTGGCCGTCAGCCTGCCGGCGCTGGAGGGGGTGGAGTCGAGCGGCCTCGGGATCGCCCTCGTGCTCCTCGCAACCGCGATGTATGGCGTCGCGGTCAACATCGCGGCCCCCCTGCAGAAGCGCTACGGCGCGTTGCCGCTGTTGTTACGGGTGCAACTCGTGGCTCTCGGCGTCACCCTCATCCCTGGGGTGATCGGGCTATCGAGCTCGACGTTCGACTGGGCCGCCCTTCTGGCCGTGGTCCCACTCGGGTGTCTAGGCACGGGTCTCGCGTTCATCGGCATGGCCACCCTTGTGGGCCGGGTAGGCCCTGCTCGTGGGTCGGTGACCATCTATTTCGTGCCGGTCGTGGCGATCGTGCTCGGGTCCCTCTTCTTGGACGAGGACATCTCTCTCATCTCGCTCCTCGGCACTGGTCTCGTACTGATCGGTGCATTTCTCGCCAGCCGTGCTCAGGCCGCTCGCTAGGGCAGGGAATCGCCCATAGGGGACGAACCCTCCCCCCATGACTTCTAGACGCTTCACCCTCGCCCTGACAACCGCGGCCCTTGTGGTCTCCGCTCTCGTGGGTGGGGGCACCGCCAACGCGCAAGCGAAGGCCGAAACGAACCTCAAGTGCGTCAAGGGCATGGCCGGGACCTACCCCTGCAAGGACATCGATCTGGTGGCCCACGTGACCGCCGACGTCATGGGTGGGGCCAGCATCGCCGACGTTCAGGGCTGGGTCGACCCCGAGACCAAGAAGGAATACGCCGTCCTCGGTTCGAACTCGGGGGTCCACTTCTTCGACCTCAGCAAGCCCGACAAGCCGGTCTACCTCGGCAAGTTGGTCGGTAAGGCCGAGACCGCTCTGATCTGGCAGGAACTCGTCATCGTGAACGACCACGCATACATCGTGTGTGACCTGTCGCCATGCAACGTGCAGATCTTCGACCTCACGCGCTTGCGGGCTCCGCTTCCCTTGCCCGCGCAGGTCTGGTACCCGGACGCGGAGTTCCCGGTTCCTAACGCCCACTCGATCGACGCGAACCCCGAGACCAACCACATCTTCGTCAACGGCACCGGACCCATCGTTGCCGGAACGCCGTTCATCTTCGACGTGAGCCAGCCCCTCGCCCCGGTCCCCGTCGGCGTCACCGCCGATGACGGTTACACGCACGATTCGCTGTGCAAGAGCTACGCGGGGCCGGACAAGGCGCGCAGAGGTCACGAGATCTGCTTCAACTTCAACGAAGACACGATCACGATCTATGACGTCTCGGCCAACCCGATGATGCCCGAGCAGCTCTCGCGCACGACCTACGAGAACGCCAACTACGTGCACTCGGGTGCGCTGTCCAAGGACATGAGCACGTTGATCTCGACCGACGAGGAAGACGAAGCGACCCTCGGCATCCGCTCGACCCTTTACATCTGGGACGTCAGCGATCTGTCCAAGCCCGAGATGCTCGGCACGTTCGTTGCGAAGTCAGGTGCGATCGACCACAACGTCTACTCCGAGCAGGACGCGCTGTACCACGCCAACTACGTGAACGGCTTTCGGATCCTGGACCTCAAGAAGGCCAACAGAGGGGTTCTGAAAGAGGTCGCCTACTTCGACACGATGCCGATCGCGGATGGGCCCGACTTCGACGGTGTGTGGGCCGCCTACCCGTACCTGCCGTCGGGGAACATCATCGTCGGCGACATGAGCGGCCAAGGCATGTTCATCGTTCGCCCCCATGCCAGCGTGTTCAAGAGCCTGGGAGTCAAGCGCAACTAGCGCACTCGAACTTCTCCCTGGTTCACGGCGTCTATGAGTCGTGGGCAAGTTCTGGATCCGTAGCGGCGTCATCGCCTTAGCGGTTGCCGGCTGTCAGGTCGCGTCGGGGACCGCTCCGCCTGTGCCGGAAGCAACCCATACCGATGCTCCGCCCCCACCGGTCTCTGTGGCTCGACCGTCCCGCGCATGCTTCCACCGCCCCGGCCGACTCCACCCGCTGAAACCGCCCACCTACCGAGACGGGTGGCGATCGACGCTGTCGGGACTGCTCGCCGGCACCAACATCAGTGTGTCTCTTGCCCTCGGAGATCGGCTGCTGTTCGATCACCAAGGAGCGGTCGCACGGATCCCTGCATCGAACCAGAAACTGTTGCTGTCGATGGCCTTGCTCGACGCATTCCCCGTGTCATCCCGCATCCCGACGAGCGCTGCGGCGCGCATCGACGGACCCTCCATCGCCGGCGACCTCTTCGTGTACGGACTCGGTGACCCGACCTTCGGTGACGCGGCCTACCGCGCCACGCTCGGCCTTACCGGGTCCACGATCGACCGGTTAGCTCGGCAAGTGGCTGCGCTCGGATTCGAAAAGGTAGAGGGCCGGGTCGTGGGTCTGCGAGGAGCGCTGCTCGGAGACTGGGATGCGGTCGGGTGGCGGACCAAGGTCGCGCGGCGATACATCGCGCGGCCCACCGCCTTATCGGTGAACGGGAACCGTGCCTCCGCCACCGCCCCCGAACGACAAGCTGCAGCCGCGCTCACCGCTCGACTCGAGGAGCTTGGCGTTGACGTCGCGGGTGCACCCGGTCGATCGACCCAGCCCTTCCCTCGTCGCGCTTCGAGCCTCGGCGGGGTGACCTCTCCCCCGCTGATCGAACTGATCGGGATAATGGCGCGCGACTCGTCGAACTTCATCGCCGAAGTGTTGAGCAAGCGACTGGGTGCGAAGTGTTTCGGCCCTCCTGGAACGATCGCATCCGGAGCCCGAGCGATCACCCGATGGGCGCGCATGAACGGAGCGAGCATCGTCGCCAACGATGCATCGGGACTGTCCTATGACAACCAGATCTCGACCCGGGCGATGGTCGGGCTCATGACCCAGGTACGTAAGCGATGGTGGGGTGGGCAGCTGATGCGAGCCTTGCCGGAGCCGGGACAAGGAACCCTGGCGCACCGGTTAGAAGGCCTCACGATGCACGCCAAGACCGGCTCGCTGTTCGACGGAACGTCGACGCTGTCGGGCTGGGTATGGCTCGAGCGTGAGCAACACTGGGCCGCGTTCTCGATCATGTCTTCTCTCGGTGACGCGGGGCCCGCGCTCGAAGACGAGATCGTCCGACTTGTAGCCCGCACCGCCGCCCTGTAGGACGCGGCTTCGGCTAAGGTCGAGGCATGTGCAGATCGATCAAGACCCTTAGAACCGAGCCCGACGTGACCCACGATGACGTCGAAGCGGCCGCGCTTCAGTACGTACGGAAGATCAGTGGCTACCGCAAGCCGAGCCAGGCCAACCAGGCCGCGTTCGACGCCGCGGTGCACCAGATCGCCCATGCGACGGAGCATCTGCTCGACAGCCTCGTGAGCCGCCCGACCGCATCCGTCAGCTAGTCGCGGGCTCCCTATTTAAGGCGGTAGGCGAAGACTCCTCCGCCGCCGACCGTGACGATGGAGAGTGCTGCTCCGTCACCTTCGACCGTGTCGCACTCGGCGTAAACGGTGTCCCCGACGACCGCGATGCCTGCACTCGTAGTTCCTGCGCAGGTTTCACCGTCGGCCTTCATCTGCTCGTGTAGCAGGACCTTGCCAGTCTTGGCATCGAGGGCATAGATATAGCCGGTGATCCCGGTCGTGTAGACGACACCGTTCGCGACGGTGACTGGCTGATAGTGCGAACCGGGGTCCTTGTAGCTCGTCTTCCACAGGGTCTCGCCCGTTTCTCTGTCCAACGCCCACATCACGCCTTCGTTGATGTTCACGTAGACAGCGTTGGCGTCGTAAGCGGTCGTGGATGCGCAACCTGATGCCCCACCGGGACCGATCTCGGAACGCTTCCAGAACTTCTCCATCGTGTCCGCGTAGATCGCGTGGACCGTGCACGACTTCTGCAGGTTTACGACGATGCTCTTGCCGGCGGAGTTCTTGAACAGACTCGGGGATGCTCCGAAGTCGACGTCTCTCTGACCGCAGAATGTGCTGAACCCGGCGGGCTGAAGCTCACCGAGGTACTTGCACTGGGGTGTGTTGTACAGCTTGGGGTCGTAATCCTTGTCCCCCCGGTACGCATCCAGGATCTCGCCGAACGTCTTCGAGTTCCGGTCGAAGTCGATCTTCAGGATCGCGTTGGTGTGCTTGTGCTCGCGCCGCTTGTTGTACGGGTTCGAAGTACCGACGTAGAGAGTCCGCGTTTGCTGGTCGACGACGCCGGTCCCCCAGATGCCCCCACCGGCGTAGCCGTCGAGCCATTGATCCTGCGGGATGACGATCGTCTTCTTGACCACGGACCCGTCCTCAGCATCGAGGATGAAGAACGAGGGGTGTGAGAGGTTCGAGCTGTCGGCGCCGGCGAGCCCGATGAAAAGCAACCCATCGAAGAAGACCATGCTCGAGTTGACGTTCTGCGCATGCGTCTCGGCGTCGGCAAGACCTTGATAGAGGTCGGCTCTCCAGATCTCATCGCCGGTTGCCGCGTCGAGGGCGATGACCTTCGGTGCGCCCGAACGGCCGACCGACGCGTAGAGAACCCCGTTAGCAACTGCCGGAGAGAAGATGCCGCCCGCCAGACCACCGTCGGACTGCTCGAATATCTGCCACACGACATCGCCGGTCTTCGCATCGACCGCAAAGATCGAACCACTCGTGGTCGCGGCGAACACGCATCCACCCACGATCGCCGGGGTTGCCTGGAAGCCACCGACGCCCCCATCGGCCGTGCTGGAGATCGCCCACGCTCCTTTGAGCTGGTCGACGTTCTCGGGCGTGATGCTGGACTTCTCTTGGTTGCGAGAGTTGGTCACATCGTGCCCGTACGACGGCCAGTCGGTTGCCGGTGAAGTGGTGGTCCCGCACTTACCTGCAGCCGTGGCTGGACCCGCAGCGATCGACATGACAACCGTCGCGAGCAGGGACAGGGCGAGCAACGATGACGTGAGCTTCTTCATGAGATTCCCCCTTGGATCTTTGGACTCCTAAGGGGTACTTCGAGAATGGGTCGCCCGTTTCCTCCCGCCAGCTATCCCCGGTCAAACCAAGTGGAAGCGGGTTGAAGGGGAAGCAAGCCAGGCGGCGAATATGCCGCAGATGCGTATTTCGCGGGGGTTAGTGGCTTTCATCCTGTTCGGCGCACTCCTGGTCCCAGGGGTGTCCGAGGCCAGCTCTGCCCCAGAGCGCGGCCGGGTGGCCTCCTCGGGGCATGCGGAGCTGCGGAGAGCTTCTCGCTCGGTCGTCGAGGCCATCACGCCCACCGGGAGCGCGGCCGCCCAGGAACAAACCTGTATCGAGATCGCGAACAAGCGCTGCCCCAGCTGGGCCTTCGCCACCGCCGGCTCGACATCGGGCGACGCATTCAACTCGAGCGTTGCAAGCTCCGACGGCACGGTGGTCTTCTCTTCCGGAGTCGACGGAACCAGGGCCCAGGCCCTCACGGTCGCGACCGATGCGGCCACGGGTGCCGAGCTGTGGTCGGTTGCAGATCCCGACCTGGATGTCGCCTACGCGACCGCCGCGTCCTCGGATGGCTCGCTCGTATTCGTTACCGGTCAGTTCTGCGTCATGAGCTCGTGTGACATCGCAACGGTTGCCTACGACGCGGCAACGGGTGAACGACTCTGGCTCACGCAAGGATCCGGTGTCAGCAGAGCACCCTATGGGGGGCCGCGCGACATGATCGTTAGCCCGGACGGTGCAACCGTCTTCGTGACCGGCTTCGCTCAGTTCCAGGGTGATGAAACGATCCCCAACATCTGCAACACCTGTGTTGCGTACTACGTGACGATCGCTTACGACACGTCCGATGGCAGCGTGCGATGGGTGCAGACCTATCGCGGCCCCCTGCGCAGCGACCAGCAGAACTTCGCCCAGCCTTGGGGCATAGGCGTAAGCCCGGACGGAACCAAGGTTTACGTGACCGGTCCTGCGGGGGCCGCGGAATCAGACGTGCCACTCCGCTCGACCTACGGTGTCACGCTCGCCTACGACGCGGTCACCGGCGACAGGTTGTGGATAAGCAAGTACTCGGGCGATTTCGTCAACGTGCCGCGTGATCTTGCGGTTTCCGCCGACGGCGAGCGGGTCTACATCGGTGGGTTCGACCGCCATTTCGAGAAGACGCCGTGCACGAACCTCGCGATATGCACAACCGATTCTTTCTTCACTGCAGCGATCGACTCGTCCACGGGCGAGCAACTGTGGGCAACAAGGTGGGTCGCCATGGGCGATGCGATCAGCCTCGACATCGCGCCGAGCTCCGATCGCGTCTTCCTTGCCGGGTACACGACCGACCAAGAGGCGACCCGATTCGGCGTCGGCGTCATCGCATCGGAAGGTGCCACCGGCGAACGCGCGTGGCTATGGCACGACGACCCACAGGTCGAAGGCGGACTCGTGAACAAGGTGCGGGTTTCACCCGACGAGCAGAGGGTCTACGTCGCTGGAATCGGAACCCCAGCTTCGTATGGGAACCTCGGCCTTGGTTTCGCGATGCGGGCCCTCGGCTTCGATACGAGCGACGGTTCCCTCGACTGGGAAGGCCGCTACCCAGGCAGCCCGGGGACCACCTTCACCCAGGCTTTCGATGTCGTGACCCTGCCGGGGCAACGAGTTGTGCTCAGCGGAGTCTCGCTCACCGACGGCGTCGAGTCGCTGCAGCACGCACTGACTGTTGGGTGGACCGCAGGCGCGACCGAAATGGTCTACGCCATATGACGCGCCGCCTGATCTGTCTCGTTCTCGCACTGGCGGCGATCTCGACGATCGCTTCTTCTGCCAGCGCGGAAACCGTCACGTATGACACATTCACTGGGTCGACGCGGTTCCAGATGTGCTATCAGATCGACGCGGGTGCGTTCGGAAGCGCTTGCTCGTGGCCGACAGACGCGACCTTCGAGCGCCAGCAAACGGCCGAGGCCGACGGAACCTTCGTGAACTCGGTGTCCAGCACGGGCGGCAACCTCGTGACCGCGACCAAAGGTCAAGGAACCGCGACCGAAACGTTCACGCTCGTACTCACGGAGCCAGTCAAAAATATCGATATGACGTTCGTCTATCGCCTCGACGAGTTGTCCATCGAAGGCAGCTCCGACTGCGGACTGATCATGTCGGCCAACACCGGCTGCACGTTCGCCGAGGGTGGGACCCAGCTCGAAGTGACGCCCCCGACCGGCGGCCACATCTGCGCCGACGGGACAGACTCGACCGCGGGCTACCCATTCGGGTTCACCCACTTCGGTACCGACGTGAAACGTGCCAACCAGCCCGGTCGGTACACCGGCGGCTTCTTCATGAAGTGTCACGCCGCCGCGATCAGCGCTGGATCGACGGTCAAGCTCACGTTCCAAACCTCGACACAGGTCTCGGCCACCGGGACCCCTGTCACGGCAACCGTCGCAGGCAAGCTCCTTGCAGTATCGCTAGAGCGCTAAGAACAACCTTCTGATCGGTGTCCGGCTAGCTCGCGGACACGTTGATGGTTTTCCCGGGGATGGAATAGCCATCGCCGGTTCGGTAGGGCTCTAGCCCTGCTTTGAGATCCGTGCGCAACTGCTCAATCTCGTCGTCGTCAAGGGTTGCCACCAACGCAGCGACCGCCCCCGCGAGCTCTGTCTGGAACGTCCAGAACCCCTCGAAGTCGACGAAGTCCCAGGACACGTCCATGTCCTCGAGCTGAACATCGGAGTAGCCCGCGGCGGTGACCATCGAGCGGATGCGCTCGTGTTCGCTCATCGAGAACATCCCACCCGGACCGAACGGATCGTTCTGCGGTGGCTTTCCTTGCTGCGTCAGGATCATCCCCATCAGGGTGACCCAGGGGTTGTCGGTGGGCCCGCTCCACACGGAGAACGCAAGCTTCCTGCCGGGGCGCAACACCCGCCGCGTCTCGCGCAAGGCCGCATCGGGATCGAGCATCAGCATGAAGCCCCATCGACACACGACTCCGTCGACCGAGTCGTCGGGTAGGTCCATGTGCTCGGCATCCATCACCTTGAACTCGGCATTCGTGACACCGATCTGCGTCGCGAGATCTCGGGCCGCTCCCACCATCGACTCGGCGAAGTCGGTCGAGATCAGGTGACCTTCGTCCCCGATGATCTGGGCTGCGAGGAACCCGCTGTCGCCCGGTCCCGCCGCGATATCGAGGATCGTGTCGCCGGGTTTGGGATCCACATGTGCGACGAGCCACTCGCCTATCGGTCGCGTCGTCCTCCACATGAAGTCACGTTGCTTCGTCCATCCCGGTGCCATCCGGTCCCACAGGTCTTGGCTCTTGGCGCGCATCTCGTCGAGCGACATCTTTCCTCCTTTGATCTAAGAAACAGAACGTAGCAAACAGATGTCAGCCCGGCCCCCGGCGACGATCGTGTTGGCGTGGTCAACCGTCGTGATGTCGCCGGTTGCGATCGTCACGATGCGAACCTTGTTGCGGATCAGATCCGCGTAGTGGGTCAGGTAGTAGGGGTCGTAGCGAGGATGGTGCTTGGCCGTGGCCTGACCGGCGAGCACCCGAACGAAGTCGCAGCCCAGCTCTTTGAACACGCTCGCGACACCGACCCCGTCCATGAGAACGGCTCCTCCACCGGCCCAGTCGCTGGCATTCAATGCGACGCCGAGAGGTCCCGGCCACACAGCCTTTACGGCACGGAAGACCTCGATCGGGTACTTCAGGTACGCGTTGTTCACGAACCCGCCGTACTCGTCGGTGCGCCGGTTCGTCAGCGGCGAGATGAAGCTCCCTAATAGATAGCCGTGCCCCATGTGGAGCTCGAGGAGGTCGAAGCCAGCATCGCGGGCGTTGCTCGCGGCGGTCACGAAATCCTCAGTCACTTGATCCATGTGGTGGCGGTTCATTTCGACCGGGACCTGGCTGCGGGGGGTGTAAGCGATCGGCGATGCGGCTAGCAGGCCCCACGCTTCGTCTTTCGGAAGGGGGACGTCGGCCATGCGCTCCCGGGGTCTGGTCGCGCCTCGCGCCCCGGAGTGCCCGAGGGTGATCGCAGTTGTCACGTCGTTGTCGCCGAGGAAGCGCGTGCCGATCTCGGTGGTCATCAACGCAGGGGTGTGTGGACTAATCCGGGCGTGCTCGGACACCGCTACGAAGTCCGTGTAGATGAGGCCGGCACCGGTTGCCGCCGCGCTTTCGAGGTCGTGCCACGCAGACACGGCGATCCGGTTCGGGATCGTCTTATCGCCGATGGTCAACGGGGAAAACGTTGGGGGGGCCGCAACCGGCGTGGTCGTGAACCAGCGGTCAACGGCACCGACGAAGTGGCGGTCGCGGAGCCTCAGGTCGTCGTAGTCGATCCGTCCGCTACGAGACAACAGGTGGAACGCGAACTGCAACGGCTCCATGTGTTGATAGAAGCGCGTGTTCTCGAAGTAGGTCTGGCTCTGCCGCGCGGCCTCTTGGAACCGCTCGACCCGAGGCTTGCGCTCCAACTGGTACTCGGTCAACGCAGCAGCAACCGAGTCCTTGGTCTCGAGCGCGTTGACCAAGGCGATCGAATCTTCCATCGCGAGCTTCGTGCCGGATCCGATGGAGAAATGTGCCGTGTGGGCCGCATCCCCCACCAAGACCAGGTTGTTGTGATGCCAGGTCTTGTTCTTCAGGGTCTCGAAGCGGATCCACTTCGAGTTGTTTGACCTCAGGCTGTGGTTGCGGAGCTCGGTGGCGAAGAGTGACTCACAGAAGGCGATCGACTCGGTCTCGGTAGCCGTATCGAGGCCCGCGTTGGACCACGTGAACTCGTCACACTCGACGATGAACGTACTCATCTGGCCATCGAACGGATAGGCATGAGCCTGAAAGAAGCCCCACGTGCTTGGTCGGAACGCGAACGTGAACGAGTCGAACGTGCGCTCGGTACCGAACCAGATGTAACGAGAGCTCCCCGATGTGAACCGGGGCCGGAACCTGTCGGCGTGGGCCTCACGCAACGCACTACGGACCCCATCAGCTGCAACGATCAGATCGCCCTCAACGTCGTCGGGCGCCATCTCGTGTTCGTGCTCGATGACAACCCCGAGCTCCTCACAGCGCGCGTGCAGCAGGCCCAGCAACACCTTGCGGGAGATGCCGGAGAACACCTGACCCCCGGCGCGAAGGACCTAGTCGCGATAAGAGATGTCGATCGAGTCCCAGATGATGAAGTTGTCGGTGATCTGCGTGTAGGTCTTGTAGTCGGCCTCGCGGAACGACGTCAGGGTGCGGTCGGAGAACACGACGCCCCACCCGTAGGTCGCGCCCGCGGGGTTGCGCTCGTAGAGGGTGATCTCGTGATCGGGCTGGGCTTTCTTAAGCAGCAATGAGAAGTAAAGACCTGCGGGTCCGCCCCCTACGACCGTGACCTCCATCAGACCTCCGCCAAGGCATCGGCGAGGAGATCGATCTGGTCTAGTTCCGCGACCGCGGGGAACAGCACGAGCTCGTTGCACCCAGCCTCGGCGTAGCCGCGCACGAACTGGGCGATCGCTTGCGGCGTAGCGAGCATGCCCTCAGCGATCTTCTCTGCGAACGGGCCGGTGAACGCGTAGTAGTCGCGCATGTAGGCGCGGCCGCGCTCGACCGTCGTTACTTCACCGAGGGCGAAGTAGCCCTGGGCCCGGAACTCCGGCTCGCCGGTACGACCGAGTTGGCTCCACGCGGTCTTGGCCATATCGGCGGCCCGCACGAACGTACGCGGTGGTCCCCCGCCGTGGACGTAGCCATCGGCATGGCGCGCCATGCGAAGCATCGAAGCGTCGCTGCCGCCACCGACCAACAGACGTGGTCCCTCGACCCCCTGGTCCTCCCACGCGAGGCGGAGGTCCAGAAGCTGCTCGGTGAGGCGATCGCCGCGGCCCTCCGGCGAGACCTTCTTGGCTACGTAGTCCTCGGTGCGGGCCCCGACCGCGAGGCCAAGCGTTAGACGTCCATCTGAGGTGGCGTGGATCGCGGCAGCGTCGGCCGCGAGTTGGGCGTTGTCGCGCAAGGGCCCGATGACGACCATCGTGACGAGACCGACCCTCGATGTCGCCTCAGCCGCAGCAGCAAGGGTCTCCAAGGGGTCGTGACAGTCGTAGACGACGCGATCGACGACGCCGACGCTCGAGAACGGACCGGCATCGGCTTTCTGCGCCCACTCGACGAGGAACTCCGCAGCGGTGCCCGGTACGGCGTTCGGCAACCCGATACCGACGTTCAGATCCGCTCCCCTCCATCCCGCACCATGACCTAGCGCCTAAGGTAGTCCACCTATGACGCCCTTCACCGGAAGCCCCGGCGCGCCAGAGAAGTGGGACCACTTCCGGTTCTCCGTCGCCGATGGCGTTGCGACGATCACCTTCGACCGGCCCGACAAGCTCAACGCGCTGACGTTCGAGGTCTACGCGGACCTACGCGACCTCCTGGACTGGCTCCCGGAGCGCAAAGACGTGCGGGTTCTGGTCATCACCGGAGAGGGCCGCGGGTTCTGTTCCGGTGGCGACGTCCACGACATCATCGGCGAACTGTTGAAGTCAGACCACGAGCGATTGCTGGACTTCACCCGCATGACGGGGGCCGTGGTGCAGAACATGCGCGATCTCCCCATGCCCATCATCGCCTCGGTCAACGGCATCGCGGCGGGGGCGGGCTCGGTCATCGCTCTTGCCGCCGACTTCCGCGTGCTCGCGCGCTCGGCGTCGTTCGCCTTCCTGTTCACGAAGGTCGGCCTGGCGGGAGCCGACATGGGTTCCGCCTACCTGTTGCCCCGCATGGTCGGGCTGTCCCGGGCGACCGAACTACTGATGCTCGGCGAGACGATCAGCTCGTCGACCGCAGACGCTCTCGGGCTGGCTCACCGAGTGGTCGAAGACTCCGAGCTCGGCGCGGTCACCAACGAGCTTGCCCGGACCCTCGCTGATGGACCCTCACTGGCGTACGCCTCGACGAAGCTGCTACTCACTCGGGAGCTCGACATGGCACTCGACGATGCCATCGAGCTCGAGGCGACCACCCAGGCCGAGCTGATGAAAACCGCGGATCACGCCGAGTTCTATGCCGCGTTCAACGAAGGGCGTAAACCGAACTGGACGGGCCAGTGACGACCCCTCACGAGATCCTGAACCCACCGACCCTCGCCGACCCGATCGGCTACTCGCACGTGGTCGTTGCCGCGCCGGGTCGCACCATCTATCTCGGGGGCCAGACGGCGCACGACGCGAACAACACGATCGTCGGTGACACGATCGCCGAGCAGTTCGACCAGGCCGCGGCCAACGTGGTCCTTGCGCTCGACGCCGCGGGGGCCAAGCCGGAGCACCTCGTATCCATGCAGATCTTCGTCACCGATGTGGTCGCGTACAAGGCCGTTCTCGACGAGCTAGCGGTCGCCTACCAGAAGCATTTCGGCAAGCACTTCCCCGCGATCGCGTTGCTGGAGATCAAGGGCCTGTACGACTCCGCCTCGAAGGTAGAGCTCGTCTGCGTCGCTGTTGTTCCCTAGCGGTAGAGCTCCCGGGCGATGATCTCTCGCTGGATCTCCGACGTTCCTTCGTAGATCCTCGTCGCGCGCACGTCGCGGTAGAGGTGCTCGAGGAGGTGACCCTTCTCGAGTCCCGAGGCCCCGTGGATCTGGAGGGCCGCGTCGATCACCCACTGCGCAGTCTCGGTCGCGTAGAGCTTGGCGATGGCGGCAGCCTTCGTCACCCGCTCGCCAGCGTCGTAGGTCGCCGCGGCGTCGTAAACGAGCAAGCGTGCGGCCTTCGTGCGGGCCGCGGCTTCCGCCAGCTGGTGGCTGACCGCCTGGAACTCCCGCAACGGTTTGCCCATCGACATCCGTTCGCCCGCATGTTCGGTCGCCGCGTCGAGGGCCGCTTGTGCCATGCCAACAGCGAACGCTCCCACGCTCGGGCGGAACAGGTCCAAGGTCCGCATTGCGACGGCGAAGCCCGCATCGACCTCGCCGAGAACGGCCTCATCATCGACGAACACACCGTCGAGCTCCAGGGTTCCGATCGCATGGGGGGCGAGGAGATCGAGTGACTCCCCCGTCAGACCCTCACTCTCGCCCGCCACGACGAACGCGGTCACGCCACGGGCTCCGTTATCGGACGTGCGAGCGAACAACGAATAGACATCCGCATCGGGAGCGTTCGAGATCCACTTCTTGGTTCCGCTCAGGCGGTAGCCGCCGTCTACTTTCTCGGCAACCAGATTGAGGGCCGCGGCATCGGTGCCGGCATCGGGCTCGGTCAACGCGAAGCCGGCAACGATCTCGCCGCGCGCTACACCTGGGATCCATCGCTCGCGCAACTCATCGGAGCCGGACTGCACGATCGGATAGCTCCCTAGCCCCTGGAGTGCGAACGCGGTCTCCGCATCGGTCGACCCGCCTGCGAGGCCCTCGCGCAGCGCGCACAACGTCACCGCCGATGCCGAGCCGTCACTCGGGAAGATCCGGGACAGGACACCATGCTCGCCAAGTGCTTTGACGAGAGGCCGGTCGATCCGTCCCGGCTTGCCTGCGGCCGCGATCGGCGCCAGTTCCTTGGCGGCCAGTGCCCTCATGTCCTGGATCGTCGCCCTGACCTCGGACGCCAGCCAACCGGGGAAGTCGTACGTGTTCATCGAGCTAACAGTTCTCGCTCTCGTAGGTCTGGATCCGAGCTTCGGCCGGGCTCGCTTCGTCGGTAGGGATCTCGGGGCCATGGCCCGCTTGACCGCGGATCGAGTCGACCAGGGTCTGGACATCGTCATTGATCTCGGCGGGAGCAACCTGGGCCAGCTCATCGAATGTCTCTTGGTTGGACTCGTAGAAGTCCTTGCTGGCCGCGATGTAGTCCTCCTCGGTCGCGTTCGGATCCGCGCTCACCTCGCCATACGCCTCGTTGCCCGCCTCTTGGAGCTGGGCAACCAGCTCGCAATAGCGTTTGGAGTCTCCGGCAGTCGTCGTTTCACCGGAACCGCCGTCGCCGCACGCCGAGAGTCCCAAGATCATCACGATCCCGAGCAGACATCCGGTAGCGCGCACGATCGTCGTCCTCATCAAGTGGTCCCCTCGTTAGCGCCCAAAGCGTCTTGGCACCCTACGTCTCTAGGAATAGGTTGGCTTCTTCACGGGCCGTTGAGGGAGGGAGCAGGGTGACGATGGAGTCCCCGTACTGGAACCCGCGCCACGAGACGATGTCGCGCGACGAGTTGGAGGCTCTCCAGGTAAGGAAGCTCCGCAACCTCATCGAGTGGGCCACCTCTCAGGTCCCGTTCCACTCCAAGCGACTGAACGATGCGGGCGTGACGGCCGACTCGATCAAGTCACTCGACGACCTCAAGCGCATCCCCTTCATGACGCGCGACGAGTGGATGCAGGGCCAACTCGACGATCCGCCGTACGGGCCGATCCTTGCGGCACCTGAAGAATCTGCAATCCGCTACCACCTCACCTCGGGGACGACGGGCAAGACACCGATCCGGGTGCTCGACTCGATGAAGGACTGGGAGTGGATCGCCGAGATGTGGTGCTACGGCTTCTGGGGCTTCGGCGTGCGCCCGGTCGACCGGGTCTTCTTCGCCTTCAGCTACGGGACGTTCGTAGGTTTCTGGGGTGCGCACTACGCGTGCGAGAAGCTTGGTTGTCTCGTGCTTCCGGGCGGCAACATGACTACCGAGGCGCGCGTGAACCAGATCATCGACATGCAAGCGACCGTCGTGTGCTCCACCCCCACCTACGCGCTGCGCATGGCACAAGAGGCGCGCGCCATGGGCATCGACCTAGCGAACGGCCCGGTCGAACGCCTGATCCTGTCCGGTGAGCCGGCCGGCTCGATCCCCGCGACGAAGAAACTGATCGAGGAGCAATGGGGTGCCAAAGCTGGTGACACCGCGGGGATGACCGAGCTCGGCACCATCATGATGTTCGAATGCGACCGACAGCCCGGCGGCGCACACATCATCGAAGACCACTACATAGAAGAGGTCATCGACCCCGACACTGGCGAGTCGGTCCCCTACGGCGAGCCCGGCGAGCGTGTCGTCACCTCGTTCGGCCGCGGTTTCATCCCGGTGTTCCGCTACCGCACCCGTGACCTCGTGCTCAAGGTGCCCGGCTCGACGTGTGGCTGCGGAAGGACCTTCGATATCTACGAGGGCGGCATCCGGGGCCGGGTCGACGACATGAAGCTCGTACGCGGCACGAACGTCTATCCCCGTGCCGTCGAGGCGATCGTCCGTGAGTACGAGGCGATTGACGAGTTCCAGATCCACCTCTACACCGCCGAAGGCATCCGCGACGAGATCGAGCTCCTCGTCGAGGTCCCGGACGCCGCGGTCGACAGCGATGCCTTGTGCACCGAGCTCGGCAAGGCCCTCGCCGAAGCCCACGAGGGCCTGCGCTTCCACGTCAAGAAGGTCGCCGACGAATCACTCCCCCGTTTCGAACTCAAAGCGAAGCGCGTGCTCGATGAGCGTGAGGTCGTCGGGGGCCAAGGAGAAAGGAAGCAGGCGTGATGCAGAACGCGATCGGCCAAGACCTCACTCCGGCCCAGCAAGAGTTGATGGACTGCTACGACACCTTGGCGCGCGTCCTCGGTGACCGAAGCGACGAACTCGCCCCGTTCGAGAAGCGCAATGCGCTCAAAGCTCTAGCCGCGCTGTGGCAGGTAGCGAACGGTCTAGACATGGATCGAGGCCAGACCTACCACTTAGGAGCCTGACGCCGCCTATTTCCGGTTCAGAACCGAAGTAAGCGCGGCCCGCCCATAGACCAACGGTGGGCCGAACAGAAGGGACCCGAGCGCCTTGTCGTTCTTGTCTCCTCCCCCGCCGAGGTGGAGGTTGAACTTCACGCCGAACAGGACCAGGGGCCACAGAAGGATCGCGAGCAACAGGTTGATGATGTCGCCGACCCCATCGATCGTGCCGAGGTAGTGCTTGCTCGCGGCCACGATGATCCCGATGACCAGGTAGATGATGCCCCCGATAGACCTCATTCGTGACCTCCTTGGGCCTGCTCCGTTTCGACGTTATTGCCCGGGGCGGGGCCTTCCCACACCTGCCATGGACTTAGGGGTAACGATCAGCTGTAGCTCTCATGATGAGCGTCCGTAGAGATCGCGGCTCGTCGACGTACCGGTCGGCTACGTCAACCTCTGGGATCAGCCGGTAGGGATCCCGGCGGATCTCCTCGAGTTCCTCTAGCCACAGGGCCGTCTGAAGGCGCTGCTCCATCGATCCGAGACCCTTCAGTCTCCAGATCACCTCACGGGGAATCATGACTCCAGAGTAGTCATCGCCTGTGTCAAATCATCGCGACTGATACTTCTTCTTGTCCCCGTTCTTGCCGATCCAGATGGCACTGGTTCTCACGATTTTGGCAGGAGGGACAGCAAACTTTGCATAGCTCTTTCCCTCCGAGCTTTCGATGACCTTGTTACTCCAACGCTCAAGGTCGTCCGTGTGATCCTCGATCCATTTGTAACCGCCGTAGGCGATGGCACCGGCCTTCGCGATGGTTCTCCTTTTCCCCATGTCGCCTCCTAGCGTCCCTGTACCTACAGTCATAGTAGGGCTCGGCATCAGGCAAGAGACGCGAAACCTCACTTGTAAATGAGGTGCAACGCAACCCTGTCGGGTTCTCTTAGCATTGTCGATGTGAAATGGGGCGTCTTCACCAGGTTTTTGCGAGAGCTCACGAAGTCGTGGGTTTTGTGGGCATTCCTTGCCCTTGACATCGTGGCTCTAATAACCGCCCTGGTTGAACCCAGTCTGACCCTTCCCCCATACGCCTACTCATCTTTAGCGGTCGTCGGGATTGTTTGGGCTTCGTTCAACACATATTTGCAAGCGTTGGCGACCCCAGCAATCGGATCCGGTGCAGGGATAAGACAGTTGCAGGCAAGGTTGAACCTCCAACTAGTCGAGGGGAATGGATACGACTACCGCCTCTCCTCCGATCCCACGCCAGATCAGATGGGCAAAGCTCTGGATACCGCCTTCCCAACTACCAAAGGG
>JAXDJJ010000063.1:0-2955 GCA_034665745.1 Actinomycetota bacterium
GGGGATCGGTCCCGGCGGCGCATTCCAACGCATCGGGTTGACGACGAACGACGCGTGGATCATCGCTACCGCGATCAACACTAATCGGAGATCTCGATCCGTTCGATAACGATGTCCTCTGCAGGACGATCGCCGGCGTCGGTCTTGGTCGAGGAGATCGCGTTTATGACATCCATCCCGTCGGTTACTTCTCCGAAGATCGTGTGCTTGCCCGTTAGCCACGGCGTCGGCACCACGGTGACGAAGAACTGCGAGCCGTTGGTTCCCGGTCCTGCATTCGCCATAGCGAGGAGACCCGGCCGATCGAAAGACGGGCCGTCCGCAGGAACCTCGTCTTCGAAGGTGTAACCGGGTCCACCGGTGCCGGTCCCTTGAGGGTCGCCACCCTGGATCATGAACTCGGGGATGACTCGATGGAAGATCGTGCCGGTGTACAGGGGCTCGGTCTTCTTGTTCCCGTCGCGAGGGTCTTTCCACTCGCGTTCTCCCTTTGCAAGCTCGGTGAAGTTCGCGACCGTTTTCGGCGCGTGATCCGGGAACAGACGAACGGTGAAGGTGCCCGCGGACGTGTGGAAAGTTGCAGTCGACATAGAACAACCCCCTCTGGATGACCTCTAGCGTTTTGGGCGCCCATCATCGCGTGCCTCGATTGGGAATAGTTCTTCGCGGTCTCGTGTTACCGTGTCCATGAGAGCGACAGGTAGTCGCTCGTGAGATTTGTCTCCGGTTTCCTCTTTCAAGGTGGCGGGCGTCGAATCTCCCCACCACACGAGCACATTGCTCGTCGAAGTTGAAGGAGTAGAAACATGTCTTCATTCGAAGATCTGGGCGCGTCTGCGCTCGTAGCTCAGGCCCTGGCCAAGCGGGATATCAAGATCCCGTTCCCGATCCAGGCCCTGGTGATCCCGGACGCGATCAAGGGCCGGGACGTTCTGGCGAAGTCACAAACCGGCTCGGGCAAGACCCTGGCTTTCGCCATCCCCATGGTCGAGCGCATCGACCCCAAGAGCGAGGGCCCGGTCGCGCTGGTTCTCGTACCAACGCGCGAGCTTGCGATGCAGGTAGCCGAGGAGTTCCGCTGGTTGGGAGCCACCACAGGCATCCGCACCACGGCTGTTTACGGCGGCGTTCCGCTGGCGAAGCAAGCCGCGAACGCTCGCAAAGCACACGTCGTTGTTGCGACTCCGGGCCGTCTCGATGACCTCGAGGCCCGCAACATGCTGTCGTTGAAACGCATCAACACTCTTGTCCTAGACGAAGCCGACCGGATGCTCGACATGGGCTTCCAACCGCAGGTCGACCGGATCGTCCGTCGTCTACCGAAGCCTCGCCACACTCTTCTGTTCTCGGCGACCCTCGAGGGTCCCGTGCTCAGGATGGCGACTAGCTACACGAAGGATCCCGTCTCGCACAGCGTGGCGGTCGATGACACCGATATGCAGCAAGCAGATCACCGGTTCGTCCCCGTTAAGGAGGGCGACAAGCTCGACGCCCTGGTCGACGTCCTCAATGAGGACTCCGACGGGTTGGCGCTCGTGTTCGTCCGCACGAAGCGAGGCGCGGATCGACTTCGGGTCAGGTTGCGCGGCAAGGGGATCGAGGCACTGGCGCTTCACGGCGACATGACTCAGGGAGCCCGGAACAAGACCCTGGCTCGGTTCACCGAAGGTCGTCCACGCGTCCTCGTTGCCACGGACGTGGCCGCCAGAGGCATCCACCTCGACGACATCACGCACGTGATCAACTACGACGCACCGATGGACCTCGACTCTTACGTGCACCGCACCGGCAGAACGGCTCGGGCCGGTCGGAGTGGGACCGCAGTCACTCTCGTCTCGGCGCTGCAACAGCGCGAGGTGGGGATGATGGCGTCACGACTCGACCTCAAAGAGGAATTCGAAGATTCCGGCATGGTCACACCCAAGCCGGCCACCGTGTATTCCTCTCGTCCTCGGGGTCGACGCCGCCGCTAAACGCGGGCCGTTGGGCAAACCTCGCAACTGGTTCGAACATGAAGACCCTTTAATGGGCGCTTCATAGCCATTTCATCTCCATATCGGTCAATGGGACTTAGCCGGCGATAAGCCGGAAGTTGACCGAAAGGAGATGGGATGGAACTCGCAACGAAGCCTCGTATCGGCAGGTGGCAGCGCATCGCTGCAACCGGGCTGGCGCTTGCTTCGCTCCTCGTCTTCGCTGCTCCTTCTCAGGGTGGCACGTCCACCGTCCGCGCTACCGACAACAAGTCGTGGGCGCCCGGGAAGATCAGCGTTGCCAAGGGGACGAAGGTCGTGTGGAAGAACCCGAGCGGTGACGACCACGACTTCACCTCGTACACCAGCAACTGGGCGAAGAGCGCCAGCCTGGCCGAGGGTCAGAGCACGAGCTTCAAGTTCAAGAAGGCCGGTACATACAAGTACCGCTGCACGCGGCACTCCGAGATGAACGGAACCAAGTGCAGCGGCATGTGCGGCCAAGTGAACGTTCGATAACCGAGACAACCAGTAGAGGAGTTGGACACGATGAAGGTTTGGCACAAAGGATTGATCGGAGCAGCGCTGGTGCTTGCGCTGCCGGTAGGTGCTACGGCGGTGTTCGGTGGAACCCCGGATTCCGCACCGAAGGTTCGTTCGATCGACGTCTCGGGCCACGCCCGAGCAGACGGCAACGGAGTCTCCGACACTCGCGCCGGTTCGTCCGACGCTAATGAGGACATCAGTGGGCCTTGTGACGAGGCCGAGCACGCGAACGACCCTCGTTGCGCCGGAGTCACTGCCGATCCAAGTCCGAGTCCGAGAGCGAGCGTCGACGACGATGACGATCGAGACGATGATGGTCCCGGCGACATCAGCGGACCGTGTGATGAAGCAGAGCATGCGAACGACCCACGCTGCACTGGTGCCACAGGCTCGGATGACGATTCCGATGATTCGAGCAACTCGGGACCGGGATCGA
>JAXDJJ010000064.1:0-31681 GCA_034665745.1 Actinomycetota bacterium
GCTCGGAACCAAGAAACCTACATACGAACCACCCGCGATGGAAGGGTTCTATCGGGGGATATCGCACAGCAGACCAAGGGCGGCTAGTAGGTTTGTTGCGTGGGGGCCGTAGCTCAGTTGGTTAGAGCGGCGGACTCATAATCCGTTGGTCGCTGGTTCGAGTCCAGCCGGCCCCACTACTACCGGCCGATCATCCCGTGAGCGAAAAGCCGAGGGTCAGCGGGTCGCGATCGTCCAGGACCCAGTTTGCGAATCCGCAGATGAACGCGTTCCCCCGGATCTCGGGGACCACGGCCTTGTAGTCACCGACGCTCGTCTCCGTAAGGACCCGACCTTCGAAGATGGATCCGATGATCGACTCGTTGATAAGCACCTCGTCGCGCGCCAGTTTGCCTTGGAGGTAAAGCTGCGCGGTGCGACCGGCTGTTCCGGAACCCGTCGGGGAGCGATCGAGTTCACGATCGGCATAGATGCACGCATTGGCCTGCGTAGAGCCGGGGTGTCTCGCCGCTCCAGAGATGATCGTTCCGTACAGCTCCCTGATCTCGGGTCGTTCCGGGTGGACGATGTCGTACTCCGCGTTCACTGCGTTCTTTATCTCCATCCCGAAGTCTTTCAGCCGGTCGGCATATCGCTCGTTGATCTCGAGACCGAAAGGAGAACCGTCAACATAGAAGTAGAACGCGCCCCCATAAGCGATGTCACCTGTGACCGCGCCGAAGGATGGGGTATCGACCGTGACATCTTGTTTCCAGATGAACGAGGGAACGTTCACGAAGCGAACGCCTGCGACATGGGTGCCGTCCCACTCGACGAACGTCTCGATGAATCCGGCGGGAACGTCGATGCCAACGCGGGTCTCGGGGGACGTGCGTTCGACCCAGCCGAGCTCCACGGCCGCGGTCGCCAGAGCGATCGTTCCGTGCCCGCAATGTGGGCTGTAATCGACGTTCTGCATGAAGATGACGCCCAGATCCGCGCCATCGCTCACCGGCTCGGTGACGAGGCCCCCGTACATGTCGGCGTGGCCCCTGGGCTCGAGCATTAGCGCTCGCCTGACCTCATCAGCATTCTCCTGGATCCAGGCGCGACGTTCGAGGATGGTCTTCCCCGGGATCCGGGGGGCCCCACTCGTGATGATCCTGAACGGCTCGCCGCCCGTATGGGCCTCGATCGTGCTGAATAACCGACTGGTCTTCATGCACTTGCTCCTTTCACAGCGGAGAGACCCACCAGGCCGGGGGTCGCATCCGTGACCTTGCCGCGACTGACCACCGAGACACCGTTCACTAGGACCTCGTCGATCCCCGTCGACACGACGCGTATGTTGTCGGGCCGGACTTCACTACCAACCGTTACTGGGTCGAACAGCACTAGGTCCGCCGCACACCCTTCTCGGACTACGCCACGGTTGTTAAGGCCGAGCTGTTCTGCCGGCGCCGACGTCATCCGTCGCACCGCGTCCTCCATAGACAACAGCTCAAGCTCACGCACGAATCGGCCCAGGGTCGCGGTGGCGTGTCCCCAGTCGGACAGAGCGAAGCCTTTGCCTGCAAGGGGCCCGTCGAGATTCGCCATGGACCCGTCGCCCATGATGATGAAGTTCGGATCCGCCATGGCGTGCTGCAGGTCCACCCAATCGGCCCACCGTTCATTGATCGTTACGTTGCCGTAGCGTTCGCCGGCTTCAGACAAGAGCCAGATCGCGGCGTGAGCTACTGGCATCCTCTTGCGAGCAGCAACGTCGCCGAGAGTCATGCCTACGTGCCGTCCGTCCGCCCCGTCGTCGCTGATGTACATCTCTGAAGCCCCGCCGTTATCGAGCATGGCCACGAAACGAGGCTCTAGCTCGTCGGTGATCCGGGAGACGAAGTCACGATCCTGGAGGAGGGAACCAAACTCCGGTCCGGCTTCAGCCCTGAACTTCTGCGGCACGAACGCGCTAACGGGGGACGGCCCGTACTCGAACGGGAAGACGTCGTAGCGCGATCGCACCCCTCGATCGTCGGCGGCACGAAGCAGATCGATAGCTGCTTCGGCAAGACCTCTGTCGAGTTCGGTTGGTCGGCGGATGAAGTGCGACATCTGCAGCCGTGCCCCGGAAGACTCGGCAACACGCACGCCCTCTTCGGCTGCTTGGACGATGAACTCGCCACGGTTCCGGCAGTGAGTTGCGTAGAGGCCGCCGCGTGCTCCGACGGGGCCGGTCACCGCCATCAGTTCCTCTGTCGTGGACGCTATGCCCGGTGCGTATTCGAGGCCCGATGACAGACCTGCGGCCCCGGCGTCCATGGCTTCATCGGCCATAGCCGTCATCGTCGCTAGTTCTGACCCCGTGACCTCCCGGAGCTCGAACCCAGCCACGGATGCCCTGAGCAACCCGTGTGCAACGAGCGGGACCACGTTGACCCCGACTCCTCGCTCACGCAGTTTCTCGAGGTACTGCGGGAACGTGCTGACGTCACCGACCGCGGCCAGAGCATCGCCACCGCCCAGTGGCATGTCCTTCTGGGCCACTTTGCTTTCGCTCTTGAATGGCGCCACGCCGAACCCGCAGTTGCCCGGCACCACCGTCGTGACCCCCTGCGTGACCGCACTGTGGGCGCGCCCATCCACCAGGAACGGCACGTCCGCGTGCGAGTGGATGTCGATGAATCCGGGGGCCAGGACGCGGTTCGTCCCGTCCACGACGTGCTCCCCGCTGAGGGTGTTGGGCTGTGACACTCGCTGGATCCTGTCGGCCGCGACTGCTACGTCAGCGGACCTCGCGGGCGAGCCCGTGCCGTCCACGAGCATGACGTTCTTAAAGACAAGGTCATTCCGCTCAGGCATCGGAAGTCAGTCTCCTCGCGGCAGCTCCTGTCTGTCTAGCACACATATCTAGCGTATTGATGTAAGGAAAACCGACAGATATCGTGTTGGGGTGGCTCGGGAATTCGACCTTCATCGACTGCGGCTCCTGCGAGAGTTGAAGCATCGCGGCACGATCAGTGCCGTCGCGGTCGCGTTGTCCTATAGCCACTCGTCCATCTCGCAACAGCTCAAGATCCTCGAAGCCGAGGTCGGCGCCCCTTTGCTCGAGCCTGATGGCAGGCGAGTTCGGCTGACCCCCCAGGCCGAGATCCTGGTGCAGCACGTCGAGGCGATCCTCGAGCGGCTTGATCAGGCGGACGCCGATCTAGCAAGGACCGCTGACGACATAGCCGGGACCTTCCGCATCGCGACCTTCCAGACCATCATGGTGGCGCTCATGCCGTCCGTGCTCACGACCCTTCGCTCTGACCATCCCCGTCTGACCGTCGAACTGACCCATGCCGACCCCGACGAAGCTCTCTCACGTCTTCAGGTTAGAGAGTTCGACCTGGTGTTCGATGAGGTATTCGCCGGCCAACCGCTCGCGGGTCCTGCTCTAGTGAAACAGACGGTGCTGCATCGCGATCCGATGCGGCTCGCGGTTCCGCCCCCCGGCTCACCGTTCGCCGATGCCGAGAGAGTCACCGACCTGGCGGAGGCCGACTGGGTGATGGAACCAGCAGGTGGCCGGGCGCGGGAGTGGGCTGAAAGGATCTGCCGCGCGGCGGGATTCCTACCGAAGGTTCGCTTCGAATCCCCGGACATGGTCGTCCATGAACGGCTTGTCCGGGGAGGGCATGCCGTTGCGTTCCTGCCCGATCTGCTGTGGGTCGAGACTCGTCCGCCTGTCGGCCTGCACCGGCTTCCGGATAGCGGTTACCGCGACCTCATCTGCAGTGTCCGCGCCGGGACATCCGACCATCCTGCGGTAACGGCCGCCACCAGGGCGCTAGATGCAGCCTGCGCAGAGGCCGTCGAGACCATCGCTGCTCGTCTTGCTGCAGCCTAGGTAACCCCGCCCGAAAGCAGTGCAACCTCGATGGAGGAGGCGGGCAGGGGCCGTCGAACACAACATCCAAGGCGCGGTTTCGCCGGAAGCCGCTGCGCGCATGGATCCAAGGACACTGGGAGGCGGCGAGATGTTGGATGGCACGCGGGGAGTGCAGCGCTTTGCGCTGGGGCGTAGGCGGGCAGGCACGATCGTTCTGAGCGCTGGGCTCCTTGTCGGCTCATTCGCGGGCGGGTCCGCCACCGCATCACCGGCCACCATCAACGCGGTTGGCAGCGTCGAGCAGGTCTATGTCACCGCTCTAACTCCCGGTGCGCAGGCGTCGCTGATCGATCCCCAGGATCAAACGATCAAGACGCAGACCGTCAACGAGCTCGGAGGTGTCTTGTTCCGCGGGGTCGCTTCGGGTGAGGGATACCGCGTCGAGTCCGAAGGCGTGCGGTCGAACCCGGTTGTCGTGCACGATGACAACTCCGCACCATGGGACCCGAGCATCTACACCCAAACGATCAACCCGACCGGTTACCAGTACCTGACCACACGCGATGGAACGAAACTCGCGCTCACGGTGCACCCGCCGACCAGCCCCGCGAGCCTCGGCGTCCCCCAGCCCCCGTTCGCGGTGCCGGACGGTCACGGTGCCCCCTTCACTCCGCCTTATCCGACGTTGGTCGAGTACTCCGGCTACGCGTACGCGAAACCAGATGGACCGCAGAGCGGTATCGCCGTCCTCGCGAACGCGATGGGCTTCGCGGTGGTCGACATCCAGATGCGCGGCACGGGCTGCTCGAGCGGCGCGTTCGACTTCTTCGAGCCACTGCAGAGCCTCGACGGTTACGACATCGTCGAGACGATCGCGAACCAGCCGTGGGTCAAGGGTCACAAGGTCGGGATGATGGGCATCTCCTACGGTGGCATCAGCCAGCTCTTCACTGCGCAGCACCAGCCCCCACACCTCGCAGCCATCTCTCCGCTGTCGGTCCTCGACTCGACCGCTTCGGTGCTGTACCCGGGCGGCAACCTCAACACCGGCTTCGCCGCTGCATGGGCCGACGAGCGTCAGCACGAGGCGCAGGCCGCCGGTCCCGACAAAGGTCAGGACTACGCGTGGGATCGCATCGAGGCCGGCGACACGACGTGCGCCGAGAACCAGACCCTGCATCCCGAGGCTGCGAATCTCGCCCAGAGGATCGACGAGAACGATCACTACATCCCCGAGGTCGCCGATCCTCTCGACCCGATCACGTTCGTGCACAAGATCAACGTGCCGACCTTCCTCGTCTGTCAATGGCAGGACGAACAGACCGGTGGTCACTGCCCGGCGCTCGTCTCGCACTTCACCGGCACGGACAAGAAGTGGTTCACGTTCACGAACGGTGTGCACGTCGACTCGCTCGATCCCGAGACGTTCAACCGCTGGTACGACTTCCTGCAGATCTACGTCAACGAGCAAGCGCCGATAGTGAACTCCGCGCTGCCGCGTGCTGCTGCGCCGATCATCTACAGAGAGGCGATGGGCCTGCCCGCGCAAGATCTCGAGTTCCAAGGTCAAAAGCCGCCAGTTGGGGTTCCCAGCGATGGGCTCGTCACACTGCCGGCGGATCCGATCCAGGCGATGCCTACCCTCGATATGGCGAAGACAGCGTTCGAGAAGCTGCCGATGGTCCGAGTGATGTTCGAGAACGGGGCCGGCACCTCACCGACGGGACAGAAGATCGCGGGCAACCCATACCCCGCCTTCGAGCAGTCGTTCGACACGTGGCCGATCGCAGGCACCTCGGCTCGTACGTGGTACTTCGGGCCGAACGGCACGCTGAACAACAGCCTTCCGACGACCGCGCAGATCGATCGCTACACGTCGGACGCGGGCGCACTTGAGCTCACGAACTACACGGGCGGCACCGGCGGCGGTGACCTGTGGGGCAACGCCTCGCAGTGGCACTGGGACTGGAAGCCGAACCCCGAGGGCACTGCCGTTTCCTATGTCTCCGACCCGCTTCCTGCCGACACGGGTGTTGTAGGTGCTGGGGCGGTCTACGCGTGGGTGCGCACGTCGACCCCCGACGTCGACCTGCAGGCAACGATCAGCGAGGTTCGTCCCGACGGCATCGAGACGTTCGTACAGAACGGCTATATGCGGGCGAGCATCAGGAAGCTCTCGACCGACTCCAACAACATCCTCAAGCAACCGAGCACATATCTGAACCCGATCGCTTCGTTCTTGTTGGGCGACGCCGCGCCGATGCCCGCCGACACGTTCGAGAAGATCGCTATCCCCTTGTATTACGAAGGTCACGTTTACCGGGCCGGGTCGCGCATCCGCGTGACGATAGCAGGGCCGAATGGTGCACAACCGGTGTGGTCGTTCAGCGAGCCGATCGTCAACACGTCGGATATCTCGATCTTGTTTTCGCCGACACAGCCATCGTCGCTCGTGCTCCCGGTGATCCCCAGCTTGAGTGCACCGACGGAGCTGCCTCCGTGTCCCAGCTTGCGCAACCAACCGTGCAGGACCTACCAGCCGCTCACGAACCTCACGGCGGCTTCCTGACAACAAAGCTCGATAGCTAGCGATCTTTCAGTAGGGCAGACAGTGCGGCTGTGACCGCTCCGGGCCCCCTCAACGCCCCAACGGTCGCGGTCGTCCCGCTGAACCGAGCCGCCCCGATGCTTCCTTCCAACACAACGACAGCTGGAGAGGAAGAATCAGCTGCGCACCTCACGCGCGGGGCAGACGCCGTGCCCTCCTTGGAAGACATGAAGACAACAGCCGCGTCTGATGTCTGTCGAAGATCGCAGGATCCGCCTTGCATCGGGGGGCAGACTCTTCTGCCGGGGCCCTCGCAGACCTCGACGGACCAACCATCGTGCTCTAGCTCTTTCTTGATCGGATCCTCTTGTCCAGGCCAGCGGGTAACGATCACCGCAGCCCTCGTTCCGAGCGCCTCCACGTCATTCGACATGTGCCTCCACCTCCTTGCGGGTCATTCCATCGCGTACCTTCGCCGGCCCCTAGAGGCGATAGGCCCATCCCGAACAGGGCCGTTCGGCCCTACCTGCCAAAGCATCAACGGACCACCATTAGGCAGGATCAATCCGGCGAAAGGACCCGTAATGAACAAGGACCGAGTGAAGGACGTGATGACCAGCCTCGTGGTCATGGTTTACCCGAACGATTCCATCCAGCAGGTGGCAGGTCGACTGATCCGCAACCACATCAGTGGTGCTCCGGTAGTTAAGGACGGAAAGGTGCTTGGGGTCATTTCCGAATCTGACATCGTTCAGGCCCTGATGGGCCCCGCCAATGTAGACAAGGGACTGGCAACGACCCATGTCTTGTCATTGATCCTGCGGACGATCCCCACTGAGCACAAACACGTACGCCTAGTGGGAGATGTCATGTCGACCTCTGTCGTGACTGTTGGGCCGGAAGACAGCCTGTTCAGGGCCGCCCAGCTGCTAGACCGGCACGGGATCAAGCGGTTGCCCGTGGTCGACGCGGACGGCTACCTCCTTGGGATCCTGTCGCGCGGCGACCTCATCCGTGCCATGACCCGGAGTGACGCGGAGATCCTCACGGACGTCAGAGAGACCCTTGCGGTGTTGGGCGACGATGTCTTCGAGGATCTTTCCATCACTGCCGACGACGGGGTTGTTGTCTTGGGCGGAACCGCCGATCGCCTGTCGACACGAAACATCGCGATCGACCTGGCATCCAGGGTGGTTGGGGTGGTCGAGGTTGCCGATCGACTCGATTTCACCGTCGACGACACCTCGATGAAGAACCTCGCTAATCTCTCAGCGGACCGTCAAGGTCGTGACCCGTGGGCGGTTGGACCTCTCGTCACTGAAGGCTGATGCCGAGAGGTGACAGCCAAGTCCCGCGATCAAGTGGGCTGTTGCTTCTAGAGTGAGTCCATGAGTTCTGTCGATAGGCGCGTGATGTCGTTGGTCGAAGCGGGGATGGCCCTCGCTAGCGAGCACGATCTTGACGCCCTTCTTCAGCGCATTGCCGATATCTCACGAGAGGTGATCGGGGCGGGTTACGGGGCGGTCGGTGTTCTAGGAGAGCGAGGCGAGCTGGCTCGCTTCATCTATTCAGGGATCGACAAGAAGCTGGCCGACAACATCGGCGACCTGCCCGTCGGACGGGGGGTCCTCGGGGCTCTGATCGAGGAGGAGCGCCCCCTTCGCTTGCATGAGATCTCGGACCACCCGCGCTCTTACGGGTTCCCGCCGAACCACCCGCCGATGCACACCTTCTTGGGTGTGCCCATCGTGGTCAGGGACCGCATCTTCGGCCGCCTCTACCTCACGGAGAAGCAGGACCAAGAGGACTTCACGAAGGACGACGAGCGCCTGGCGCTTGCATTCGCTGCCCAGGCCGGAGTAGCGATCGAGAACGCCGGCCTGATCGAAGAGGTTAGGTCCCGAGGAGAGAGCCTCGCGATACTCGAGGAGAGAGACCGCATCTCCAAAGACCTCCACGATGGAGTGATCCAATCCATCTATTCCGTGGGACTGTCCTTGCAGGGATCCGTCGGCCTGATGCGGCAGGATCCCGATACCGCCGAACAGAGGATCAACACCGCTATCGCCGAGCTCGACAACGTCGTTCGTGACGTGCGTAGCTACATCTTCGAGTTGCAGCCTCATCTCGTCGACGAGCGGGGCCTGTCGGCGGCGATCGAAGAGCTAGCGCGCGACTTCGAGATAAACACGATGAGTGGCATCGAAGTGGACGTCCCCGACGAGGCGGTTGCACAACTCGACGCAACGTCGCAGGGACACGTGATCCAGGTGGTGAGAGAGGTGTTATCGAACATCGCCCGCCATGCACGTGCCAACGAGGTCTACCTGGGTATCACCACGTTGGCCGATCAGATCGTAGTAACGGTTGAAGATGATGGCGTTGGGTTCGACATCGATTCGGTGCAGAGAGGCAACGGTTTGAGAAACATCGAAGAGCGAGCGGCTCGCCTCGGGGGCACGATCGAGATAACGCCACGCACTCCGAGGGGGACGCGCCACCTGCTCACGATCCCACGGGACGTCACGTGACCGACAAACTCAAGATCATGCTGGTGGACGATCACGAGATCGTGCGTCAGGGGATCCGCTCGCTCCTTGAAACACACGAGGACCTCGAGGTGGTGGCGGAAGCTTCGGGCGGTCAGCAGGCGGTCGAGATGGTTCGCACGTTCAAGCCCGATGTCGTCGTGATGGACATCCGGATGCCCGATGGTGGTGGTGTCGAAGCGTGTCGGGCGATCAAGGACGAAGTTCCAGACATCCAAGTGATCATGTTGACTTCCTTCTCGGATGACGAGGCCTTGTTCAACTCGATCATGGCCGGCGCGTCGGGTTTCGTTCTCAAACAGATCCGGGGCAATGACCTGGTCGACGCGATCCGCACGGTTGGTCGAGGGGAATCCCTTCTAGATCCGGGTGTCACCGCTCGGGTGCTCGAACGTCTGCGAAAGGCGAAGTTCGACGACAAGGATCCCAAACTCGCTCGTCTCACTCCACAGGAGGATCGGATCCTGGACCTGATCGGGGAAGGGAAGACGAACAGAGAGATCGCCGCCAAGATCCACCTTTCGGACAAAACGGTCAAGAACTACGTGTCGGCGATCCTTCAGAAACTCGAGGTAGCCAGGCGAGCCGAGGCAGCCTCATACGTGACTCGGGCTCGAGCAGAGCATCCTCCGACCGAGGCCTAGAACCTCACGCTTGTCCACGGGCTTGAGAACCCTTCGGCCCCCCCAAGAGGGGCCATCCGGACCTAGGTAGCGACCCTTCTTCGCGCCATCCTGGATACAAGAAGCAGTTCAGGAACAAGGAGGAACAGATGGCACAGGCACTAGCAGCGAAGGGCTTCACAGGAGCACAGGAGACGGTCGCAACCCGGATCGACCGCAGACTCATGGATCGTCTGATCAGCTGGACCGGCGCACTTATGGCGCTGGCGATGGTCGCGTTGGGCGCAGCCGCTATCTACGGTGGTTCGTTCGCAGTTAGCAACGTGCGTGACCGCCTCGCACCGCAGAACATCACGTTCCCACCGGCAGAGGCTATGAGCGATTTCGACAAGACCGAGGGTCTGACCGCATACGCAGGCCAGAAGGTTGATACCGGTTCCGAGGCTGAAGCGTTCTCTCGCTACATCGGCGGACACCTTGCCGAGGTCAACGAAGGCGCGACCTACTCGGAGACTTCGTCTGAGTCTCGTGCCTACGCCGCAGAGGTTGGCGAAGACCCGACCGCCGCTGAGTCAGCCAAGATGGCCGAGCTGAGTGGCAAGGTCGACACCTTGTTCCGAGGCGAGACCCTTAGGGGCATGCTCCTTAACGCTTACGGCTGGGGAACAGTCGGTTTGATCACAACGTGGGCCGGCTTCGGAATGGTAGCGATCGGCATAGTGCTGGCACTGTTCGCAGCGCTGGGCTTCCGCCACGCTCGCAGGACGAACCAGTCGTAACAGGTCCATCGTCAAAGGCGCCCTTCGGGGCGCCTTTTTCGCACAACCCAACGGAGGCGTGAGGAAGATGAATCTACGTACGAAAGCCATGTGGCTGCTTCCCGTTGCAGGCTTCCTGATGGTGGTCAGTTTCGGCGTCGGCGTCATCGCGACAGCTGCGTACGACAGCAACAATCCATTCGAAGTCTCGGGCGGAGGTGTTGTCGCTGGTGGGGCCAGCCAGGTCATCAAGGTTGAACTCGGCGACCTGTTCATCAAACCGGCAAAGCTCGCCGCCAAAGCCGGCGCGATCCGCTTCGTGGTCACCAACAACGGCAAGACCGAGCACAACTTTTCGATCCAAGGGCTTGGGGGCACGGAGATGATTCCCCCCGGGAAGACCGACACTTTGGAACTCGTTGCCGTCGAGCAGGGGACCTACACCTATATCTGCGAAGTGTCAGGGCACGCGCAGGCGGGGATGACCGGCACGCTGACTGTCGGCGGTTCGGCAGCGAGCGTCGACACCGGACACGACATGGCGGCGATGTCGGCAGAGGAAATGGCTAAGCACGACGCTGCGGTGACGGGAAAGTTCCCCGCCGCGACCAAGGGCTCGGGTGGAAAACCCCTGAAGCCGACGATCGCCTCGGATGGCACGAAGGTTTTCGAGCTCACCGCGGACGAGATCCAGTGGGAGGTTTCGCCCGGTGAAACTGTCGATGCGATGGCCTACAACGGGCAGATCCCCGGTCCTTCGATCAACGTGAGTCTCGGGGACAGGGTTCGGATCCTGTTGCACAACAAACTCCAGCAACCCACAACGATCCACTTCCACGGATTGATCGTTCCGAACTCGGAGGACGGCGTTCCCGGGCTCACCCAGGACGCAGTGATGCCCGGCGAGTCGTACTCGTACGAGTTCACACTCCGTAACTCAGGAACGAGCATGTATCACTCTCATTTCAATGCCCAGGACCAGGTAGCGAAGGGACTGTTGGGAGCCTTCATCGTGAGTGATCCGGCCGACCCCCGTGTGGATATCGATCAAACGATCGTGCTCAATGATGGTCCGCTCGGGTTCACCTTGAATGGCAAGGGTTTCCCGGCTACGAGCCCGATCGTCGCGAGTCTCGGCGACACCATTCGCATCCGCTACATGAATGAAGGCGTGTTGATGCACCCGATGCATCTGCACGGTCTGACCCAAACCGTCATCGCCAAGGACGGATACATGCTCGACACCCCTTACAAGGTGGACACCCTTCCGGTGGCGCCGGGGGAGCGTTATGACGTGATCGTCAAGGCCAGCGAGCTCGGGGTGTGGGCGTTCCACTGTCACATCCTTAATCACGCTGAGAGCTCCGACGGGATGTTCGGCATGGTCACCGCGATGATCGTCCAATGAACGGAGGTCGAGATAGATGAGAGACGCAAATCTGATCCCACTAACCCACGACCATCATCATGCTCTCGCTGCCTGCCGTCGGTTGCGCGTGGCAGCCGAGGGAGATGAGGCAACGAGGTCGAAGGGGACTCGGGCATTCCTGGAATTCTTCGCTTCGGAAACGGTGACGCATTTCCGTGAAGAGGAAGAGCAGCTCTTTCCCCTTATCGTCGGCGTGGTCGATGCCCAAGCGACCTTGCAAAAAGCGCTGATCGATCACCTGCAGATCCACGCGGCGATCGCGGACGTACGGACAGAAGCCACCAAGTCATCCCCGTCGGCAATCTCGATGATTGGAGTAGCGACCCTCCTCGAGGGCCACATCCGGTTCGAAGAGAAGATCCTGTTTCCTCTGATCGAACGGCTGGTCGGCGCGGACACCCTTCGGCTCCTATCGTTTGGCCCTAGGGATCGGATAGGCCCTTCGAAGATCGCTAGTTGAAGATAGTGCTCCAAGAGCGATGAGTTTCGGTGTGAAGTCCGGTCGTATAGCTGAGAGAGTGAAACTGGCATCGAGACGAGGAGGAGCACCATGAGGAAGATCGTCGCAGGGCTGTTCATGTCGCTGGATGGCGTCGTCGAGGCACCGGATCAGTGGCACTTCCCCTACTTCAGTGACGAGATGGGCGCCGCGGTCGACGCGTCGCTCGGCTCGGCCGACACATTGATCTTCGGTCGCAAGACATACGACAGCTTCGCGGGGGCATGGCCGGAGCGAGAAGCAGCCGGAGAAGAAGACGCCCCCTTCGCTAAGAAGCTCGGCGATGCCCGCAAGATCGTCGCCTCGAGTCAGAACCTCGAGTTCACGTGGCGGAACTCCGAGCAGTTGAAGGGCGATCTCATCGAGGCCGTCACTGCGCTGAAGAACGAACCGGGCGACTCGAACATCGCGCTGAGTGGATCGGTGTCAGTCGTGCGTCAGCTGCTCGAGGCCGGATTGCTGGACGAGCTACATCTGTTGGTGCATCCGATCGCTGTGCGTAAAGGGATGAGATTGTTCGACGAGGGCGATCGCCCGATCCCGTTGGAGCTGATCAAGTCCGACACGTTCAAGACGGGTGTGATGAACCTCGTCTACGCACCCGCTCGATCGATCAACGACGCGGGCTACGAGGAAGCAAAGACCCACTTGCCTCAGTCCTAGAGGTTGCTCGGGGCGGCTAGGTCAGGCAAGGTCGGGTCCGCCGCGGCCGCAGCGACCTCGACCGTGTCTGCCGCAGCGTTCTGCTTCCGCGACAGGAAGAGGAACGGGATGGCGAGCGCTGACAGCGCCGCCCCGAAAACATAGGAAGGCCCGTATCCCCAGACATCGGCCGAGCGCCCCAGCACCGGCTGGATACCGACTCCACCTGCCGACGACATCATCGAATCGAACGACAGGATCGACGCCCGTTCGCGTGAGGGGATCAAGCCATTGATATAGGTCTGGCGTATAGGCATCGAGGCAGACGACAACAACGCCCACACGACGATCAGAGCGATCACCGCATAGAAGTTGTTCACGATCCCGATGAGGGCAAGTGTGGCTACCGAGATCGAAGCAGTGAGGATCAAGGCTGAACTACGACGGTGAAAGAGACGTCGTATGCGCGGGGCCGCCAGGCCCCCAAGGATCTGAGCACCCGCGACGATCGCCGCCACGAGACCGGCCACTTGGTACGCGTTCGGGTCTCCGTAGAGTTTCAGTAGGTACGGCTGCAAGGCATAGAAGGCATAGATCCCAACGCCACCGATGAACACGCCTTCGACCATCAACCACTTGACTGCAGGCACTCGCCAGCCGTGCTCGACGGTGGCGGAGGTCAACTGGCGCAGCTCGGCGCTGAGCTTTCCTCCCCGCCTCGGTGTGAAGCCGATGTCGTGCATCAGTCTGAAGGCCACGACGAACATCACGATCAGGATCACGCCACGAAGTACGAACGGCACTCCGAGACTCGTTCGCTGCGCGATGAATCCCCCGGCGACCGAGCCAACGAGCATCGCTACACCGGTAACGATCTGACCCCGGCCGAACACGGTCTCCATCTCGCCTTTGAACCCGGTTGCGGTCAGGGCGTCCACCAACCACGCCTCTGTGGCTCCTGAGAAGAACGTGAATCCGAGCCCGATCAGGACCGACACGATCGCCCACAAGGCGAAGGGGGCTTCGATCTGCCACAGCAGCACATAAAGGAGAGTCGAGATGCTCAGAGTCACGGTGCCGACCAGGAAGGACATCCGGCGGCCGGCCGTATCGGCGACTATCCCGGTCGGGACCTCGAACAAGACCATCCCGGCCGTGAAGAAAGCATTCGCGGAGAAGGCCTCGAGATTAGAGAGGCCCGCGTCGAGCAGGAAGATCGTGTTGATCCCCCAGATCAAGGACGCGGCAAGGGTGTTCCCGAGCAGAAGCACCAGGTAGGTGCGCTGGATAGTCCGAGGGGTCAGCGTAGGCACGGAGGTCATCCTCCGCCGGTCGCGGGTTGGAGTCCAGGCGGTTCCAACTCGATGAGTTCGAGCTCGAGGACCTAGTTCAGCGTTGTCTCGATCGCGGCTCTGACCGCGGCCAGCATCGAGTCGAGATCGTGACCACCTTGGTACCGCGTGCCGTTGATGAAGAAGGTCGGCGTGCCCGTCACTCCACTGGCGCGACCGCTTTCGAGATCCTCACGCACCCGGGACCTGTATGTGCCCTCCCGAAGGTCGTTCCTCCAAGAGTCCATGTCTAAGCCCATGAGTTGCGCGTGGCTTTCGAGGTCAACGCGATCAAGCGCGTGCTGGTGCTCGTAGAACCAGTCGTGCAGTTCCCAGAAACGCCCTTGCCCGGCGGCGACCTCTAGAGCTTCAGCCACTGACTCTGCTCTCGGGTGCGCCTCGACGACGGGGAAATTCCTGAACACGAAGGCAACCTCGGGTCCGAGTTCTTCAAGCAACTGCTTGGTGACCCAGTAGGTACGACCGCAGTCTGGGCACTCATAGTCGCCGTACTCAACGAGGACGACCCGAGCGTCAGACGGGCCTTGTACGTGATCCCGACCGGTCACCGGGGCAGTTAGATCCAGGACTGTCTCATCGGTGTTCACTCATGACTCCTCCGTTGAGTTGTGGGCTTCCAAGATGTGCAACGCGTCTGCGACCGGGCGTAATCCCCAAAGGGTTAGTCGACGAATGGTCCGTTGAATACCGGTGCCTCGCCATAGGGCTTTCCTGCCATGAGCAGGTACCGAGTCCCGGGGGCCGCGTTGGTCACCGTGAACCCTTCCCCTGGTCCCATCACCACGAGTTGTGGCGGTCGTGCGGGACGGAGATTGCCACCGAAGGTGCCCTCGCCTTCCAGCATGTAGGCGAATCCCTGGAACTCGGCCGGAACCGCTGTCGTTGTGTGTCCGCCGTGGGGTAGTTCGATATCAAGGATCAGCGCTGGTGTCCCCAACTGCACCGGAGAGCCTTCGCCGACCAGAACTCGAACGGTCGCGTCGCCCTCCTGGCGTACCGGGACCTCATCTCGCTGCACCACCAACGCGCTCGGTGCGACGTTCTTGTCTTTGCGGGCCAGGTTCACCCAGAACAGCACGCCGCGGAACTCGGTGTCTCCGAGCCCGGCTTCGATCTCGTCTTCTCCTATACCTTCGGCGTGCCAAGCGCCCCGCCCGGTTCGTAGGGCAAGGAGAGATCCGGCGGTCAACTGCGCCCGCTCCATGGATCCATCCGGCCCGGTGCTGTGGCCGGTGCTTGCCGTGCCCTTCAGCAGGTACCAGAGGTTGTCGAATCCCCGGTGCGGGTGCGACGTGTCTTTACCTGCCATCTCTGAGAGTTGGAACCGGCCTTCGTGCACCAGGATGAAGGGGTCGACCTGTTGGTAGGGGGCCTGCCGCGAAGGGAGCGCCTCCAACACCGGCATCCCCATCATGTTGATCAGCGCAGCGTCTTCTACCAGGACCGCATCCCGCTCCGCTAGATCGAGAGCCTGTGCCATCGTCGGATCCTTTCCTTGTGGCGATCTGTCATCAGTTGGGAACTTGTTTGCGCATGCAAGTATTCCCGCCCTGGATTAGGCTGAAGGACGTGAAGCAAGACGAGCATCCTGAAGAAGCGGGCGTTCCACGCCGCAAGGGGCCGACGCGTACCTATGAGCGTGAAGAACTCACCGTCATCTGGGACGCCAGCCGGTGCACGCATGTCGCGGAGTGCCTGGTCGCCCTCCCAGAGGTCTTTGATGTCACTAGACGGCCTTGGATCGAGGTGGATGCAGCCGACGCGGATCAAGTCGCCGCCGCGATCCGTAAGTGCCCAACAGGCGCTCTGAAATTTGAGGCGAGGCGTGGGTTTCCAGACGAGGAGCCCGATGAAGTTACGACGGTTCGGGCCGGCCACCTCGGCCCGCTCTACATCCGCGGAAAAGTTCGCTTAGAAGACGGGCACGGACGACTGATCGCAGAGGAAACCCGCGTCGCCCTGTGCAGGTGTGGAGCCAGCGAGAACAAGCCTTATTGCGACAACAGCCATCGCCTTTTGGTCAAGGACCGGTGACGGCTATCTCGTAGTTCTGGCGAAGCGCGTATGCACCACGGACGACGAGGGGATGAACTCGGTGCACTCGTAACCGTCACTGCCCTCGAGATGATCGAAGAGGCGCTCGCCTCCGCCAAGCAGGATCGGCACGATCGCAACATGCATCTCGTCGATCAAACCCGCCCGGAGGTATTGCTGGATCGTGGAGGCCCCCCCACCGAGCCTGACGTCCTTGCCGTCGGCAGCGTCGAACGCGTGCTCGAGCACTGATTCGATACCGCCGCTGACGAAGTTGAACGTGGTTCCACCTTTCATCTCGATCGGTGAACGCGGGTGGTGGGTGAGCACGAACACAGGGTGGTGGTACGGCGGCTCTTCGCCCCACCATCCTTTCCATCCTGAGTCCAGCCACGGGCCTCGGACGGGCCCGAACATGTTGCGGCCCATGATGGTTGCACCGATGCCGATGTCGCCTTCAGCGAGGAACGCGTCATCGATCCCATCATCGCCACCGTCTTCGCCGATCATCTTGCGGCCCGTACGCGTCGCGAATACCCATTCATGCAATCGCTCGGCGCCGGCTCCGAGAGGGTCATCGAGATTCTGGTTCGGCCCGGCCGCGAAACCGTCGAGCGACATGGCGAGGTTGTGCACACGGAGCTTCGGCATCGAGGGGCTTCCTACACTAGCCTTCGGGGCTTCACGCCAAGCACTGGAGGTGGGCATGATCTTTCGGAGTCCGTATACCGATGTCGAGATACCTGACCAGAGTCTCTCGGCCTTCGTCCTTGCTGGGGCAGCCGAGCGCGGGGACAAGCCGGCGCTTATCGATGGGCCGACCGGTCGCACCCTGACGTACGCGGAACTCGCCAAGGGAGTCGAACGACTTGCTGCGGGGTTGGCCGAACGTGGCTTCAAGAAGGGCGATGTGTTCGCGATCTTCTCCCCGAACGTCCCCGAGTACGCACTCGCATTCCTCGGAGTCGCAGCGGCGGGCGGGGTTTCGACCACCTTGAACCCGTTGTACACGGCGGACGAGATCGCCTTCCAGCTGAACGACTCGAAAGCGAAGTACCTGCTTACGATCCCGCAGTTCCTAGATCGCGCTCAAGAGGCCGTGGCGAGGAGCGCAGTTGAAGAGATCTTCGTTTTCGGCGAGGCCGAGGGAGCGACTCCATTCACGGATCTCCTGGCGAGCACAGAGGAACCACCGATAGTCGAGATCGACCCAGCTAAAGACCTCCTCGTGCTCCCATATTCGAGCGGCACCACCGGTTTGCCCAAGGGCGTGATGCTGACGCATCGCAACCTCGTCGCGAACATCTGCCAAGCAGCTGCACCGCACTCGACGAGTGACCGTGATGTCGTCATCGGGGTGCTGCCGTTCTTCCATATCTATGGACTAACGGTGATCATGAACATCGCTATCAGTCTCGGCGCGACGGTCGTGACGATGCCGCGGTTCGATCTCGAAGAGTTCCTGACATTGCTGCAAGACCACAAGGTGACGCGTGCCTATCTCGTGCCGCCGATCATCCTTGCCCTTGCGAAGCACCCGATCGTCGACAAGTACGACCTCTCGAACCTCGAAGTGATCATGTCCGGCGCTGCCCCCTTGGGCCAAGAACTTCAGGACAGCGCGCAGGCCCGCGTCAGCGCGGTTGTGATGCAGGGATACGGCCTTACCGAAACGAGTCCCGTGACGCACATGAACCCGGACGAACCGGGGAAGGGCAGAGCCGGTTCGATCGGCTTCCTCATCCCGAACACCGAAGCCAAGATCGTCGATCCAGAGACTGGTGACGAGCTCGACGCGAACGGGACCGGTGAGGTCTGGATCCGCGGCCCCCAGGTCATGAAGGGCTACCTGAACAATCCGGAAGCAACAGCTCACACCATCGATGACGAGGGATGGCTCCACACGGGCGATATCGGTTACGTCGACGACGACGGCTACACGTTCCTGGTGGACAGGCTCAAAGAACTCATCAAGTACAAGGGTTTCCAGGTGCCGCCGGCGGAGCTCGAGGCGATCCTTCTCGGACATCCTTCGATCGCCGACGCAGCGGTCATCCCCGTACCGGATGAGGAGGCAGGTGAGATCCCCAAGGCCTACATCGTGAAGAGCACCGAGATCTCCGAAGACGAGATCATGAGCTACGTCGCCGAGCGTGTGGCGCCGCACAAGAAGATCAGGCGGGTCGAATTCGTCGAAGAGATCCCGAAATCGGCCTCGGGCAAGATCCTGCGCCGGATCCTCGTCGACAAGGAGCGGGCAGCGAACGCTTGACCACCGAGGGAAGGATCCACGCATGCAGAAGATCGTTACGAACCTGTGGTTCGACACGGAGGCCGAAGAAGCAGCGAAGTTCTACATCTCGATCTTGGGAGGCAAGATCACGGATGTCTCTCACTATGGTGAAGCAGGGCCGCGCGAAGCAGGCATGGTCCTTACGGTGTCGTTCGAGCTTGGCGACGGGCAGATATTCACCGCGATCAACGGTGGGCCGGAGTTCCCCTTCACCGAAGCCATCTCGTTGCTCGTCAACTGCGATAGCCAGGAGGAGATCGACACGCTGTGGGCCAAGTTCACCGACGGGGGAGAAGAGGTCCAGTGCGGGTGGCTCAAGGACCGCTACGGGCTCTCGTGGCAGATCGTGCCCCGGGCCATCATCGGCTTGCTTCAAGGGGAGAACCCAGAGGGAGCGAACAGAGCGATGAAGGCGATGCTCGGGATGAAGAAGATCGACATCGCAGCTATGCAGGCCGCCTACGACGGCTGACCGCATCCGGGCGCTTCGTAGCCCCTCCAAGACGAGAAAGAGCAGGTCAGAGCTAGGTTTCTGGCCCTCGCGACCGTAGACTTTGGGGGTCAGCACGATCGAGTGGAACGTTGAGATCGAGTCTGGGTACCGGCGCCTCTCTGACCTTCGTTCATTAGGTATGTGAGGTGAGTCTCCATGGAGAACGGAACCGTTACGTCGTTCGATAAGGCGAAGGGCGAAGGCTGGATCGTCCCGGCCGAAGGCTCGAGGAACCTCTTCGTCCACCAACGCAACATCCTCGATACCGTCAAGACTCTTCAGGTGAACGCGAAAGTCACCTATGAATCGCGTACGAACTCGAAGGGCCTCGAGGCCATCAACGTAGCGCTGGCCAAGTAACCACTCGTACCGAGCTCGGGGTTCTTGTTTAGCGGTGAGGTGGTTGGTGTCCTGGGTGCAATGGCACCCCTGCGAGCGGGCCAACGCCCACGCGCCCGTCGGTCTCGGCTTCGATCCCGTACGGGGATAAGTGCGTGTTCTCACGTGTGCATGCAGGGTCGGTCGTCCAGAGATTCTTTCCGGCAAGCTCTGCTGCAACGCACGCTACCCACGGGGCGAACACACTCGAGATCGACACTGTCTCTTCGTAGTGTCCTTCGCCGCACGTGTCGGCCTCGTTGACCCCTACCGGAACCGGCCCTGTTCCATCGTGACCATCGAATGGCACAGAGAACATGTGGAAGTCGTAGCCCGGGATGATGTAGCCGAGCTCGTCCTGGCCGAGGCCTAGAACGAACACGTTGCGGGCACCGAACTGATCGCGGATCACGGGTTCGAAGGGCCGACCCGTGTCGGCTTGAGGACATTCCGGTCGTCCATATCCGCCCAGCTCGATCTCGGGGGAGAGCTCGCCGGGGACCGTGAGGAACACGGCTGCGGTGTCGCCCTCGACGCCGTCGAGTGTGACGGCCACCATCTCGGTCTTGACCTGGGAGCCTTCCTCGTCGACCTCGACGCCCTCGGTGTGCCCGCTAGGTTCGGATCCCCATGACTCTCCACCAAGGAAGGTCGGGATGTCGAAGATGCCTCGTGCGTTGAGTGCCCGCAGGCCGTTGTTGTCTGAATCCATATAGAACTGACGGCGCGCCGCATGCAAGCCGGTGATCTCTTCGGGTTCGGTGGTGGCAAGCGCGTCGATCGCAGACTCGGCCACGAACTCGCCGATGGCGAAGGTCCGGTCCCAGCTCTCGGCAGATCCATACCCCGGGATGTCAACGCCGAGGGGAGTCTGAAGTCCACCAACCGCTCCGGAGAAATAGACGGCGGTACCACCAAGCTCTTGCTCGAGCGTTTCTCGGGCGCCGTGAGCGAAGTCGGAGGACACGAGTTGGTTATTCGATCCGCGTGATTCCGGGTGGTTCGACCAGTTGACCAGCGTGCCGATCGTCGAGCCATCCGAACGGATGAACTGGGCGGTATTGACCTCGGGGTCGGTGACTATCGGCGGTCGAGAGTCACGGATCGGGACAGGGGGAGCCCCCACCGCCAACTTCACCCGAGCGGCCTCACGTGAGACGTAAGCGTCGTGAACCGCGTCGATGATCTGCGACCTGATGAAGGCTTGATAGGCAGGGAACTTGCCGTCGGTGTTGAGATACAGCTGCCCCCAGTAGCCCATCGTGTCGACCCCTTCATGGGTGTGCGTCGAAGACACGACAAGCTGATCGATGTTCATCTCCGGGTATCGGATGGCCATCTCGGCCCGTGCCCGCTGCACCTCGATGTTGAATAATCCGACGACGTCGAGCGAGACCATCGCGACCGTCTGTGCTGCTGAGTCGAGTACCACGGCACGTGCCCAGGTGTCGTCGTGCATGCCGAGCGTGCACTTGGCTCCGAACCCGGCATTCGCGAAGACTCCATCCCATTTCCCGGACGAGTCGGGATCGCCGACGATGGTCACGCCTCGGACGGACCACGCGCCCCCGGTTCTATGGGCGTCACCCACGGAGTTCCAAGGCTGGTCGACGTGAGGTTCCGGTTTCTCACCTTTAGGTGGGTCGCCATCGAGGATGGGGCCGAGATTGTCGTTGTTGAGCCCCGACATGCACCCGTTGTCATCCAGGTCGGAATAGGGCTCGCCCCACACTCCCGTCCGGGGGTGCGGTGTGAAGTACTGAGCCCACTCCGTGGGTGGCTGGCCGACGGGTGTGATCGCGCGGGTGCCGAAGCCCACCAATAAAGGTGCGGGGGAATCGGTCGCGCTGGCGGCGGCCGGGAGGACGCAGAGGACGGCGATCGTGCCCACGAGCAGCGAAGTGAGGAGGCGCCTGAGCATCTTGGCCTGATTCGCCCCTTTTGCGGTTAATCCTCCCTCGCAGGACACAGTCTCGGCCGTAATCTCTCTGGGTGCGAGAACAGGCGGAACGGATCGTGGACACGATGAATGCGATCCATGGCACCCATGACGGTTTCCGGGCGGTGCACGCCAAGGGACTTTGTTGCCGCGGCACCTTCGTTGCGACAGAGGCGGCAAGGTCTTTGTCGGTCGCTCAACATCTGCAAGGGGGCGAGGTGCCCGTCACCTTGAGGTTCTCGAATGGTGCCGGGAAGCCGACCCGTGCGGATGGAGCGAAGGACGAGCGTGGGATCGCAGTGAAGTTCCATCTCCCCGACGGCACCACTACGGACATGGTCGGCCTCACCCTTCCCGTGTTCTTCGTGCGGACCCCGGAGGATTTTCTGTCGCTCTTGGAGGCCCAGCGCCCCGATCCCGAGACCGGCAAAGCCGACCTCGAGCGGGTTGCTGCATTCGCTGCGGAGCACCCTGAGACCCAGCGCGCGTTCGGGTTCGCGATGCTCTCGATGTCGCCGGCGAGTTTCGCCCACTGCACGTTCTTCGGGATCCACGCGTTCCGATACACCGCCGCAGACGGAACCAAGAGGTGGCTGCGCTACCGGTGGGTCCCTATCGCCGGTGAGGCAACGTTGACCGATGAGGAGACGCGCGCCTTGGGCCGGGACTATCTACGTGACGACTTGATCGCACGCCTAGCCGAGGGGCCGATCTCGTTCGAGCTCAGGTTCCAAGTTGGCGAAGGGGGTGATGATCCCAACGACGCGACGATGCCGTGGCCCGAGGAGCGGGAGCTAGTTGTGGCTGGTCACCTAACCGTCGATGAGTTCACGGAAGACGAGTGCAACGCGATGATCTTCGACCCAGGACGACTCACCGATGGGATCGAGAGGTCGGACGATCCGATCCTTCATATGCGCTCCGAGGCTTACTCGGTGTCGTACGAGAGGCGCACCAAGAGCTGAACCTCAGACCTTGAGAACCAGCTTCCCGATGTTCTCTCCCTTGAAGAGCTTGCTCAATGCATCGGGGAACGTCTCGAGACCTTCCACGATGTCCTCACGGTGTTTGAGTTTGCCCTCTGCCATCCACCCGGCCATCTCGATAGCGGCGTGTGCATAGCGATCTGCGTAGTCGAAGACGACGAAACCTTCCATGCGGGCCCGGTTGACGAGCAACGACATGTAGTTCGAAGGACCCTTCATCGGTCCCTCGCTGTTGTATTGCGATATAGCTCCACAGATGACGATGCGCGCATGCCGCGCCAACCTGCCGAGTACAGCATCCAGAATTTCGCCGCCGACATTGTCGAAGTAGACGTCGATCCCTTTAGGGCAGTGTTGCTTCAGCGCTGCTCTCACATCTTCGGACTTGTAGTCGATGGCAGCATCGAAACCGAGGTCGTCGACGATCCACTTGCACTTCTCGGCCCCACCGGCGATACCGATGACGTGACAGCCCTTCACCTTGGCTATCTGACCGGCCACTGAGCCGACCGCTCCAGCAGCTCCAGAGACGACGACGACATCGCCTTCTTTGGGCTCTCCCACATCCAGGAGACCGAAGTAGGCGGTCATCCCCGGCATGCCCAGGGCTCCGAGGTAGACCGGAAGAGGAACGAGAGCGGGATCGACCTTGATCACACCGGCGCCATCGGAGACGGCGTGTTCCTGCGCTCCGAAGACACCGACGACGGTGTCGCCGACGTCGAACCCGGGGTTGTTGGAGGACTCGACGGTGCCGGCGCCAAGAGCGCGCATGACTTCGCCGATCTGTACCGGCGGGACGTATGAGCGACCCTCGTTCATCCATCCGCGCATCGCCGGGTCGAGCGACAGGTACTCGACCTTCACGCGGAACTGCCCGTCACCTGGTTCTGGAAGGGGTTCCGAAGTGAAGTCGAAGTTCTCACGCGTCGCCATCCCAACCGGTCGAGACGCCAAACGGAACTGACGGTTGCTCATGACTGACCATCCGTAAGGCCGAGGAGCTCGAGGAGTCCCTGACGGGGGGGACTGAACACATCGAGCTCGAGACAAGTCGTGTCGTAGGTGCGTGCCCCGTGGGGCACGTTAGGCGGGATGTGGATCGCGTCACCACGCTTGACCATGCGCTTGTCCCCACCGACCTCGAACTCGAACTCACCCTCGATGACGATCGTGATCTGTTCTTCGTCGTGCCAGTGGACGGGCGCCACCGTGTTGGGCTCGAATGAAACGAAGTTGACCATCATGCGTTCGCCGAGGACTGGCTGGAAGTTCAAACCGGGCACGATCTCGATCTGGTCCAACGCATCCCACCTGACGAACGATCCACCCTCTTCGGCTTGGGCGGTCGTCTGAGCGAAGTAGCGCTTCTCGTCGGGCATGTGGCCCCTTTCGGGTCGGGATAAGTGGTGGACCGGTCTAATGTCGGCGAGTCTAGACCGGTCGTCGTTGCGAGATGGGGGAGCTATGAGCGTTCGAGCGCAACACGTAGTCCTGTTCAAGTTCCCGCGCGAACTGACCGCGGACGAAGAAAGTGAGATGGCAACCCAGATCGCCGCATGGCCAGAAAACATCCAGGGCTTCACGGGTCTGCGTTTCGGCAAGGACACCAGCGGCCGGTCGGGTGGGTTCACGTATCTGCTTCTGACCGAATTCGAAAACGAAGACGCGCACCAGGCGTATTACTCCCAACCGTCCCACGTTGCTTTCAGCGAGTGGGTGTTCGCACGTGATTGCGAGGTCATCAGGGTTGACTACCCATTGACCCCGGATCACCTGATCCTCGATACCTAACCCTCCATGGCCCGCCGACTAGCGATCGGACTGGCGTCGCTGGTGTTCGTCACCGGTTGTCAGACGCAAGACCCCCCGTCGGCGAGCCCATCTCCGCATGTCACAACGCCGCCGGTCGTGTCTGAACTAACCCCAACCCCCACCCCCAAGGCCACGCCTCTGGAACGGTGGATCACCGAGCGTCCACGGTGGCTGGGCAAGCGAGTCCTGCCTCTCGGACCAAGTGGTTTCGGGGAGATACGCCCGACACCACCGGTGTTGCGGAACCGCAGGTTCGCGACGATCGATGTATTGCCGCCCCCGAGAACGGAAAGGTTCGCAGCCGAGATGGGGTCGGTTCCGCGTGCGGTAGCGAAGCGTTCGTCGTGGAGCGCCGCGTGCCCGGTGGCGCTCGATCAACTCAGTTACATCACGATGCCGTTCTGGGGCTTCGATCGCCGTCTGCACGCCGGCGAGATGATCGTCAATGCCGCCGTGGCGACAGACGTTGTTGCCGCGTTCAAACAACTCTTCAGGATCCACTTCCCGATCGAGGAGATGCGCGTGGTCACCGCGAAGGAGATCGAAGAGTGGGAAACCAAGCCGACCGGAGACGTGAACGTGACCTCTTCGTTCGAATGTAGGGATGCAGCAGAAACGAGTCACCGGTCCCAACACGCGTATGGACTTGCGATCGACATCAATCCCTTCCACAACCCATATGCACGAGGTGATGTCGTCGCCCCCGAGCTTGCTTCGGCGTACCTAGACAGAACCTGGAAGCGGCCCGGGATGATCCTCGAAGGAGACCGAGTGACGGCAGCGTTCGATGCGATTGGCTGGGGATGGGGCGGACGCTGGAGCTCGCTGAAGGATTGGATGCATTTCTCCCAGAACGGTCACTAAAAGCCCGGACCCGGTTACCTTTTTAGATGTGGCTGCGCGGGTCCGTCGTTCGCTCGTATCGCTCTTGGCGTTGACCATCGTTGGGACATTGCTCCCGATGCTGGCTGCGTCGCCCGCGCGCGCCCAGAGCTACACACTCGGGATCGATGTGTCGCACTGGCAAGAGGAGAACGGCAACGTCATCAACTGGCAGAAGGTTTCGGAGACGCATGTCTTCGCGTTCCACAAGGCCACCGAAGGGACGACCTATGCCGATCCTCGCTATGCGGACAACCGCACCGAAGCTGCGTCCGCGAGCATCCCGTTCGGCGCCTACCACTTCGCACGCCCAAGTGGCGGAACCATCGCGGCCGCTCAGCAGGATGGTGTTGACGAGGCGGACCATTTCCTTGCGGTGGCACAACCAGCCGCGGGCGACCTCATCCCCGTGCTCGATCTCGAAGCGAACGGCAACCTTCCGACGCGTCGACTGAAAGCCTGGGTGCAATCGTGGCTTGACCGGGTTCGATCGGTCGTAGGCGTGGAACCCATGATCTATACCGGCCCGAATTTCTGGGAGTCATACATGGGGAACACCGCAGAGTTCGCTGCATACCCGTTGTGGATCGCGCACTACACCTCGGATGCTCCGCGCGTTCCCGGTGGAAACTGGGGTGGGAATGGGTGGGCGTTCTGGCAATGGACCTCCAGCGCGCAGGTTCCGGGGATCAAAGGTGGCGTCGATGAAGACCGGTTCGCCGGAACCGATCTAACGCCGTACAAGATCCCCGGTGCCCCACTTCCGGTACCAACCCCCGACCCAGCAACGCCTCCCTCGAACCAGTCGCCGCCGACCATCTCGGGTGACACGGAGGTAGGAAGCACTTTGGCTGCCGATGAGGGCACGTGGTCGGGATCGACGCCGCAGTCGTACTCCTACGCCTGGTACCGGTGTGACGCGGACGGTAGCTCGTGCGCCGACATCGCCGGCGGGACGGATCCCTCTTACGAGCTGGCGCCTGGGGACTTCGGCCATCGATTGATGGTGCGGGTGACTGCGACCAACAGCGCAGCCTCGTCGTCCGAGGACTCGGCCCCCTCGGAGACCATCACGGACACGGTTGCTCCGGGCTCCCCGGTCATGACCGCTCCGCGCTCCCAGCCGACGCTCGCGACCACGATGGAGGCCTCCTGGAACTCGATCGAGCCCGGGGTGTCTGCCTTCGACGTCCGTTATCGAGCGACGACACCACGTTCGGGCTTCGCCGACTTCGAGTCGGTCCTCGGTGACTCTGAAGCCAAAGAGACAACCGTTGACGTCAACCCCGGTTCGACCTACTGCTTCTCGGCCCGGGCGATAGATGAGGCTGGTAACCGGTCGAACTGGTCCGGCGAACGATGCTCCGCGGTACCCATGGACGACCCGAAGCTGAGATCGGTCGGCTTCGTCCGACGCACCGGAGATGCCTTCTTCCTTAGCACCGTCTCTTCGGCGACGCGTATGGACGCCGAGCTCACCGCTACCGATGTGCGGGCGCGCGATATCTACCTCGTCGCTTCTCGCTGCCGGGGGTGCGGGAAGGTCGCCGTGTCCTTCAACGGCAAGCGCTTAGCGACGGTCGACCTTGCAGCCAAGGCCACGGCGAACCAGCGGGTCATCCACGTGTCAGGGTTCGCAGCCGTCCGTTCAGGAACGATCCGGATCCGGGTCATCTCCCGCAACCTGCCGGTGAAGATCGATGGATTGTTGCTTGCCCTGCAGGACTGACCTCCGGAAACCAGGACTTTCCAGGACTTTTCACCCCAAATCGGGCAGGGATGTGCTTGCCCTCCTAGAAATACCTCTCCGAGAGCCGTGCCGCGGGCACGGCCAGAGCTTATTTAGGAGGGATCAAGCCTTGCGATCTTTGCGTCTACTGCTTGCCCTCGCCCTGGTTTCCGGCGCATTTGCGACGGTGGCCTTTGCTGGCGGGGACAACCCGAAGGAAGAGCGCGGCACCACCACTCAAGAGTGTGACGACGATGTCCTAGGTAACGTCGGCGACATCACGTACTCCGGCCCGCTGTCGCTGTGGCCGCCGAACCACAAGTACGACCAGGGCACGCTGACCGCTACGGCGAACGACGCCGAGGACACCGTCAACATCGTCTTCACGGCCACCCACGACCAGTTCGTGACTGACGCAGAGTCGGGTCAGGTCAGCGAGATGAACGGCACCGGGAACACGACCAACGACATCTCCCCGGCCGCTGGTGACATCACCGGCACCGGCACCGTGTCGCAGGTCTTCGACATCCGTTCGGAGCGCTCCGGCCGTGCGCTGGAGGGTCGTACCTACACGATCGACGGCACCGCGACCTACACGGACGACCTGGTCGCCGACGGTTCTTCTTCGCCGCTCGGGACCAGCTGTGACTTCACGTTCACGATCGTTGTCCCGCACGATCAGGGCCACGGTAAAGACGAGGGTCGCTAGTCAGCACTTAGCTTCACAGGAAAGGCCCGGCGGCTCAGCCGCCGGGCCTTTCTCTATCCCCGTTTCTCACACACACAGCCTTTGACCGGGCGGTCAAGTGGATTGCCACTTGGCCTTAGCTGAGGTAGGTAGTCGCGATGGAAGACCAAGGGGTTCAGTTCGCATCGGTTGACGGGCGCCGGAGTTCCCAGCACGCGGGCAAGGCGATCCTTGCGGATGCGGTGCGCGCGGTCGACGCAGACGTCGCCGGTCGCATTGAGAAAACCCAAGACTGGCGCAAGCACTACATCACTTCATTCACCGACACGGTGGTCGCCGGCGCAACTTCTGCGAAGAACGCGTCGCGTGTAGCCGTTGACGGGCTCAACAGCCTGCACGATCACCTCTCGTTCGTGCGTGACGGGAAGGATCTGCGGCTCGATCACGCGTTCTCCGAAGCGGGGGAAGCGGTCTTCGACACCGAAGTCATCGAAGGCACCGGGGCACGTGCAACCGAGCTCCAGGTTCCCTACAAAGGTGCATTGTTGAGCGGTGACGAGCTTGTCCGGCAGTTGGTGGCGTGGGAGAGAGCGGGCGTCATCGAAGCGTCCGCGCGAACCGCCCTCGAGAGAGTCATCGCCAACCCAGACTGGTTAGATCTTTCGGATCGTTACTTCGCCCTTCTCGGTGCATCTTCCGAGATGGGTCCGCTGTCCTCGCTGTGTGCGTGGGGTGCAAACGTCCTCGCCGTGGATCTGCCAAGGCGCCATCTGTGGGAGCACATCTCGACCCTGGCTTACGCAGGAAGCGGACGGGTGTTCGCTCCCGTGCGTGGATCGGGAACCGATGTCGTTCAGCGCGCAGGCGTCGACCTCATCACTGACGCACCCGCGGTCGGGACGTGGCTAAAGACCTTCGACCAAGCGTTCACGATCGGCAACTACGTCTACGCCGATGGCACCAACTTCGTGCGGCTCGCAACCGCGGTCGATGCCTTGATCGCACACCTTCTCGGCACACGGCCCGACCTTTCAGTGGCCTACCTCGCCACACCGACCGATGTGTTCGCGGTGCCGGAAGAGGTCGTCGATGGCGCCAGGGCCAACGCCACCCGGTCCTTGATCGCTGGTCCCCTTCGGGCGTTGTCGGGCTCGAAGTTGTACGCCCGCAACTACGACGATCTGGTGCCAGGCGAGGACGGACGCCGGTGGGGCATCTCGGATTCCCTCGTGCCCATCCAGGGCCCGAACTACGCGTTGGCCAAGTCACTGCAGCGATGGCGTGCAGTGGTTTCGAGGGAGGACGGATTCGTCACCTCGGCGAACGTTGCACCGGCCTCCAACACCGCATCGGTGACCAAGAACAAGATGTTGGCCGCCGCGTACAGGGGAGCACCGTCGTTCGGTATCGAGATCTTCGATCCGGCAACGACACGCACGTTGATGGCTGCGTTATTGGTACATGACCTTCGGGATCCATCGGCCGCCGCCAACCCAGCCACGGAACTAAGCCATCCCTTCGACCTCTTCGTTCAAGGTGCGATACACGGCGGCATCTGGCGCCTTCCGTACGAGGCGCGCTCGATCTTGCCGATAGGGCTTGTCGGGGGTTTCCTCAAGCGGCGGCCCCCCGCGCGGACTGGGTTCTAGAGCTCTATCGCCAGCGCCGGCCCAAGGCGGTTGACCACGCCTTTGGCTAAGTGGGTCGCTTCGTCGGTGCTCGAGTCGAGGAACGAAACGGCGATACGCCCATCCGGCAGGATCGCGACGGTGTTGAAGTCGAAGCGGATATCTGCAGGTGGGCCACTCGAAGAAGCGTCGACGTCACCGAGTCCGATCTGGTACAGCCGCGACAAGCGCGGCATGTCGCTGGAGATGTCGAGCTTGTAGAGAAGGTCGACATCTGCGTTCTTCGCGCCGTCGCGGGCATGAAGCGACACCGCTGCGACACCAACCTTGGCGTTGGCACGGAAGTCGAGCTGGAGACCGCCGACCGAAGCCGTGATCCCTTCGGGAAGGGTGACCCTCGTCGACTTCCAAGTCTTGCCGCCGTTCGTCGAGATGCGGTACTCGAAATCAGATGCCGCAGGGATGAAGTTGTGGATACGACCGCGCCCATCGACGAGGAAGCGACCCCTGAGGTCGTCGCCGTTGGGCAAAGTGAACGGTGCCCACCGCAGGCTCTCTGGGTTGAGGATCGACCAGTCCGTCCCGAATGCGTCCGGCGGGGCAAGAGCGCGGCCCCCACCTAGAGGGATGATCGGGCTGTTCGTGTTCGGCTGCATGAGATCGAGTTCCGGATCGGCCTTCGTGGGGATCCAGCTCTTGACCGGGTCTTCCAGGTTCGCGTCGACGTACGGGCTTGACGCTTGGGTGTAGGTAAGACCGTCGGTCGAATAGAGCAATGTGCCGGTGTGCGGGTATCCATCCACGAAGTTCACGTAGGGCACCTTCGACCCGTTCACCGTGAATGGTCCGGGCACTACCGATAGCCACGGGCGGTCGTAGAACGGGGTGTGCAACGGCGACTCGAGGTAGAGCCACTCCTCGCCGACGGCGTCGTACTTGTAGGACTGCATGTGGTCGCCCGAGTAAGGATCCCACTGCACTCCCAAGACATCGCCTCCAGGTCCCATCGCGATGGTCCCTTCGCCGTTGACCAAAGGCGCAAGAGGCTGCACGGACTTCCAGGTCTTGCCCAAGTCATCGGTGTAGTTGATGTACTTGCCACCCTGGTCGAAGATCCGACCCGTCGAGGATGAGGTCACGTAGTTCTCGCAGCAGTTCCCCGTGTTCTTCGCAACGCGGAACGCTTGCTTGAAGTGGCGGTCGTCTTTGGCGGATGCCGATCTACCGAAGTCCGTCACATCGAACTTCGCGATCCGCAATGGTGGGGCGAAGTCGACGACCTGTGCAGGAGCACCCGGGACCTGACTTGAAGCAGGAGCGATGATGGTTCCCGCCAGAGCGAGTACGCCGACGACTCCCGTAGCGAGTCTGAGCTTCAGGCTCACTTAGACCTTTCCGAGGTTAAGGATTTGGCCTCGCTTGACGAAGACATCTACCGTGCGCGTCTTGCCCCCCTGCGAGATGGTCAGCGTGTAGCTCTCAGCCTTCTTCTCGTACGGGCGGGTGCTCGGGGTGACGTGCCACTCGAAAGAACCGTCCTTGTCCGTCGCGAGGGACCATTTCAGCTTCTCGACGATGAACTTCTCGCCCAGAGGGTTGCCATCAGATAGAGGTGTCTTGAACGTCTTGGTCAAGGTCAACTTTGCAGCACCACCGGCGACCTGCCCCTTGAGCACCGAGTGGTACTTCGGGTTGGCCGCGACTTCGAACATCACGTTGAAGGCCTTCATGGTCCGGTCGGTCGGCGTGCCCACGCACTCTGCGTAAGCGCAGTGGAAACCGCTGCCGCCGTGCTCGATCGTGAACCCGAGAGAACCCATCGCTGCATAGGCCCAGTCGTCGGTCGAACCGGTGACGGGGTAGCCGACCGTCGCGTTGTTCTGGAAGCCGAGCAACTTGGCCATGACATCGCCGATCTTGACCAAGGTTGCGTCGTCGGGCGCTAGGCCACCACCTGTGCGCAGAACGGAGGCTTGCACGGTGTGGTTCGTGATGATGCCCGTGACATTGCGACCCAGGATGATGTCTCTGACATTGGCGCTCTCTGGTTCCGAGAAGGGAGCTTCGCCACGGTAGGTCTGGTCATACTGCTCGTTTGCCGAGCCACCATTCTGGTCACCCCAGAGGTACGCGTAGTTGCGGTTGTTGTCGACGCCGAACGCGTCGGGGTTGACCTGGGCTCCCGGCACCGTGACGCCGGTCAACGAGCGCCGGTTCTTGCGCCAATAGCCCTCGAACCCGTTAACAGCACCAAGGTTCTGTGTGGCGTCACGAGCGCCTTGTGTCACTCCCGTAACCGACTCACGTGAATAGTTGAATCCGTCCACGTTCACGATCGGGACGAGGATGACCCGCGCCTTGTTGAGCAGAGATGTGATCTGTGGGTCTTTGCCGAACTTCTCCACGAGGTAGTGCGCGTACATCATCGTGAACTCCGAGGCCGGCCATTCACGCGCGTGGTGAACGCCATCCACGTAGAAGATCGGGCGGCCGTCGTCTTGTTTCACGTCGGTGGCGATCTCGAGCCCGTAGACCGTGCGGCCCTCGAGGGAAAGTTGGTTCATCTCGAAGA
>JAXDJJ010000065.1:0-39312 GCA_034665745.1 Actinomycetota bacterium
GCAGCAGACCGGCCAACTCGAGCTCTCGGGTGGCCAACTGGATCAATCCATCGTCGCTCTTGGTCCACAGCTCGTCCGATTCGAAACAGAAATATTCGACGCTCAAGGGGCTTGCCTCCGATCCCGGCGCCATGTCGGGGCTGAACGAGCGGTAGTTGGCAACCCGCGCCATCTGAAGGTCGGGCGCGTGGACGTATATCCAGTTGTCATCGAACGGAGGTGACCCTTCGATCAGCAGATTCACCGTGATGTGACTCCGATAGGTAAGGGACCTCGAGGCCGAAAGGATCTCTGAGGGCGGAGGAGGGTTCAGGGATTCGACCCACCTAGTGATCGGCGCGCTAACGAAGATGTGGTCGATAGGCGTCGAGACATCTCCGGGTTCACAAACGACGCTGGTGATCCGTTCTCCATCGTGATTTGCCTCGATAACGGTCGACGACAGGCGCACCTCGCCACCCTTGCCTTCGATCGTCGACTTCATGCGGTCGTAGAACTGTCCGGCACCGCGCCGCGGATAGTAGAAGTGATCGACGAGCGAACGGACCTGAGCATCGCCGCCGCGACGGAATCCGTCTTTGATCGCGGATGCAAGATTGAGGCCCCGGATCCTCTGACCGGCCCATTCCTTACCGATCTCCGCGCACGGAACACCCCAGACCTTTTCGGTATAGGACTTGAAGAAGATCTCGTAAAGGACCTTGCCGAACTCGTTGATGACCCATTCTTCGAAATTCCTGGGTTCCGTTTTGCGGTTCCTGATGCGAGAGGAGACATAGCTCCACACGGCGCGCACACTTGTCACCAACCCCAGCTTGGACAGGGCTTCGAATGGCCGGAGGGGATACGAGAAGTACTTCCCTCGGTAGAAGATGCGTGTCTGCCGATCTACCACGAGCAGATCCGAGCCGAGGATCTCAGCCCACAGCTGGTTTATCTCGTCGCTCTTGGTGAAGAATCGATGAGGGCCAAGGTCGAACCCATAGCCGTCTTTCCAGATCGTGCGGGCCAGGCCACCAGGTTGAGCGTTGGAATCCACCACGAGTGGATGGCCACCGTGGCGCGTGAGCTCCAGAGCGGTGGCGAGACCGGCCGGTCCTGCTCCCACCACCAGCACCCTCGGACCTTCTGGCATCCAGCTCCCCGTTGGAAAAGGAAGGGCCCCGGCTCCATGCCGGGGCCCATTCAGATCGTTGTCGTTATGGTCTTAGAAGTCCATGTCTCCGCCGCCCGGCATCGCAGGCATCTTCACTTTCTCGGGCTTGTCGGCGATGATCACCTCGGTTGTCAGGAAGAGAGCTGCGATCGAGGCCGCGTTCTGCAAGGCAGAGCGCGTGACCTTGGCAGCATCGACGACACCGGCCTTGAAGAGATCGCCGTACTCGCCGGTCGCCGCGTTAAGGCCCTCGCCGGGGCCGAGCTTGCGTACGTTCTCGACCACGACCCCACCCTCGAGGCCACCGTTCTGAGCGATGATCTTCAAGGGCTCTTCGAGGGCCCGCTTCACGATCCATGCCCCTGTGGCTTCGTCGCCCGTCAGCTCGAGCTTCTCGAGAGCTTCCTGGGCGTGTAGCAAGGTGACGCCACCGCCGGCAACGATGCCCTCTTCGACCGCTGCCTTCGTCGTCGATACGGCGTCTTCGATTCGGTGCTTCTTCTCTTTGAGCTCGACCTCGGTCGCGGCCCCCACCTTGATCACGCCGACTCCACCTGCGAGCTTCGCGAGACGCTCCTGCAACTTCTCCTTGTCGTAATCGGAGTCGGAACGCTCGATCTCGGCCCTGATCTGGCTCACGCGGCCCGTGATGTCGTCGGCAGACCCGCCGCCTTCGACGATCGTCGTGTCGTCTTTCGTGACGACGATCTTGCGGGCAGAGCCGAGGAGGTCCAACGTGACTCCCTCGAGTTTGAGACCGATCTCCTCGGACACAACCTGTCCACCGGTGAGGATCGCGATGTCTTGCAGCATCGCCTTGCGGCGGTCACCGAACCCGGGTGCCTTCACTGCAGCAGCCTTGAACGTGCCGCGGATCTTGTTGACCACGAGGGTCGCAAGGGCTTCCCCTTCGACGTCCTCGGCGATGATCAGCAGGGACTTACCGCCCTGCATGACCTTCTCCAGGATCGGAAGCAGGTCCTTCACGGCCGAGACCTTCTGGTTGGCCAAGAGGACGAAGGGGTCTTCGAGGACAACTTCCATGCGCTCGGCATCGGTGATGAAGTACGGCGAGATGTAGCCCTTGTCGAAGCGCATACCTTCGACGAGCTCTAGCTCCAGCCCGAAGGTGTTGGACTCTTCGACGGTGATCACGCCGTCCTTACCGACCTTGTCCATCGCCTCGGCGATCGTCTCGCCGATCTCGGAGTCGTTGTTGGCAGAGATCGATGCGACCTGAGCGATCTGCTCGCGGCCCTCGACCTCGCGCGACGACGTCTGGATGTGCTCGACGACCTTGGCGACGGCCTTCTCGATGCCGCGCTTGACCGCGATCGGGTTCGCGCCCGCCGTGACATTGCGGAGGCCCTCGCGGACCATGGCCTGAGCGAGCACGGTTGCGGTCGTGGTGCCGTCACCTGCGACGTCATCGGTCTTCTTGGCTACCTCTTTGACCAGCTCGGCGCCGACCTTCTCGTACGGGTCGTCGAGCTCGATCTCTTTCGCGATCGAGACGCCATCGTTCGTGATCGTGGGGGCACCCCACTTCTTCTCCAGGACGACGTTGCGGCCCTTGGGGCCGAGGGTGACCTTGACGGTGTCCGCGAGCTGGTTCATTCCGCGCTCGAGGGCCCGCCGAGCTTCGTCGTCGAAGGCGAGGGTCTTTGCCATGGTGTGTACCTCCTGGTCGGGTCGTCTTTAGCACTCTAGGTATGAGAGTGCTAAGGATAGCCTGGACCCCATAAGTCGGCAAATCTGGGGGGCCAGAACACGATGCGAGTGCTGTTCCAGGTCCATCACTTCCCCCCCGACGTGAACTCGACCGGCCTCCTGATGGCGCAGGTTGCCTGCGACCTCGTCGCTCGGGGCCACGACGTCACGGTGGTGACCACGATGCCGCACTACGAGGGTTTCAAGCCCTGGCCGGCGTACCGCAGGAAGCTCTTTGTCACCGAGGAGCTGGACGGTGTCCGAGTGCTTCGGGTGTGGAGCTTCACGTCGGGGTCGAAGTCCATGATCCACCGCTTGTTGAACTACGTGACGTTCAACAAGATGGCTGCTCTGCGCGGCTTGACGGCGGGGCCGGCCGACGTGATCTTCTGCACGAACGGGTCATTCTTCAGTGGCGTTACCGGTCGGTTCCTGTCGATCGTCAAACGAGCACCACTCGTCTACAACGTCCAGGACCTCTATCCCGAGGTGCCGATCAAGGCCGGGCAACTGCGCAACCCCGTGGCGATCCGTATCCTCCGAGCCATCGCGCGCTACATGTACCGGGCCGCGACCGTCGTCACCGTGATCGCGCCGAGCTTCGTACGCCATCTGGCCAGTGCGGGCATCCCCACCGACAAGATCGAGCTCATCCCGAACTTCGTGGATACCGAGTTCATCGCGCGGGGGTCCAAGGACAACGCTTTCAGCCACGCCCACGACCTCGTCGATCGTTTCGTCGTTTCCCATGCCGGCAACATCGGCTACGTGTACGACCTACAAGTGTTGATCGAGGCTGCTGCGCGGCTCGATGCCATGGACGATCTGGTGGTGTTGATCATCGGCGACGGGGTGGCAAGGGAGTCATTGCAAGTTCATGCCGACCGGATCGGTGCCGCCAACGTGCGGTTCCTTCCGTTCCAGGACCGAGCCCTGCTGCCGGACATCCGTGCAACCTCCGACGTGCAGGTTGCCTTGTACAAACCGGGGGCCGCGATGGACTCGTTGCCTTCGAAGATCTACGAGATCATGGCGAGCGGGCAGCCGGTGCTCGCGTCGGCCGAGCCTGGTAGCGACCTACACGAGTTGGTGGGTACCACCGGCTGTGGACTGTGCATCGCACCCGGCGACGTGGACGCACTGGTCGAAGCCTTGCAACAACTGCACTCAGACCCAGCTCTCAGGAAACGTTTCGGCGACAATGGACGCACGATCGCAGAGACCACGTATTCACGAACAGTGATCGTCGATCGCTACGAAGAGATATTCCAGGCCCTCAGCGCTCGGTGAGCGACTCCGTCAACGTGGCCGCGACTTCAGAATCCTTGTGGGTGTCGAAATACCATTCCGCGGTCTTCGTGATCCCCGCGACGAGCATCACCTTGGGTCGCCAACCGAGCAGGTCCTCGGCGAGACTGTTGTCCGCGACCCTGTTCAACGGTCCCGTCGGCATATCGGGCAAGAACCGCAACTCCGGATCGTAGTTGCCGAACCTGTCACGTGCGAATGCGATCGCAAGCTCTGCCGCCTGACGCACGGAAGTCCGCTCGGTCGTGCCGAGGTTGATGGCGCTACCGTCCGAGATGTGCTCGGCGGTTGCGATCGTTCCCTCGACGATGTCACCCACGTAGGTCCAGTTACGGATCTGCGTGCCGTCGCCCCATATCTCGAACGGATCTTGGCGGATGAACGCCCGGGCGATCATCGCGATGATCGCGTGATCTTCTTTCCCGCGTTCGCCGTAAACGGTGAAGTAGCGGCACGATGCCGTCTTCAACCCCCGCTCTCGGGCGAGTTCTCGTAACTGGAGCTCGGCCATCAGCTTCGCCCAGCCGTACATCCGATCGGCGTTGTATGGGGGCCCGGCCATGTTCTCCGAGAGGTAGATGGATTCGTTCACGTCGGACTGGATATCGACCGGATAGATGCATCCCGAAGAAGCGAAGACGATCCGCTCGACCCCTGCGCGCTCAGCTTCCCAGAACACGAGGCCATCGAGGGCAAGGTTCGTGCCGCACGCGACCTGATGAAGGTCCACATAGCCGCGGCCCCCATGGTCGGCCGCAAGATGGAAGACGGTGTGGACATCCTTGACCGCAGCGCGTGCGATCGATTGCTCGAGCAACGTGCCGTGAACGAATTCGATCGCACGACTGTCGATCAGCGGTTGGATGTAGGCGAGCTTCCCGCTAGATAGATCGTCGACCACCCGCACGGTGGCTCCACGCTCAACCAGACGTTCGACGAGATGCGAGCCGATGAATGACGCCCCTCCGGTCACGAGAACCTTCAGGCCGTCCCAGCTCATCAACCGCCTATCAACAGGAGTGACTGGGTCCTGACGACATCCGGAAGGCGGTCGATGTCGGACTTGTCCACGAACGCATCGGCCCACTCCACCTCTTCGTGAAGGACCGCGGAGAGCAGGATGATCCGGGCCCCCGGAGTCATCAACCGCAGGATGCGGGCGACCGCTTGCCCATTCATCCGAGGCATGTGGTAGTCGAGGATGATCAGCAGAGGGTTCTTGTCGTACGAGATCTCGATCGCCGTTTCGCCGTCTGGCGCCTCGTAGACCGTCCCCAGTTCATCTTGTTCGAGAAGGGTCCGAACGAAGCGTCGCAGGTCGGGGTCGTCATCAACGACGAGGAGACCTGGACCTGTGACCTCTTTGGTTCCTGTGAATCGCTCGAACCACCCAGCCATGCACTCAAGCCTAACCGCGTGAGTGGGCCGCCCAACGTGAGTCGCTTCGGATGCCGCTCCACGGAGTGATATCCGTCTTGCGAGCTTGTGCCGGTGGACGCAGACCCAACCGGCGAGAGATGGACCCGAACCTAGATCCTTTGGAGACACTCACGGAGACGTGATCGCGGTTGGCTTTCAGCGCGCTAAGGGCTGCTGATCTGATGCATGTGCGCACGCCACGCGGGCCGCGTCGGCACATCGCGGCCCCGATGTGGACACCTACCTGAAGCTGACGTTCGGGCAAGTCAAAGGGAGCAGACAGGGCGTTGTGAACGCTCTCGGCGACGAGCTGGAGGTCCGCTTCCGTGCCGAGTCCGGGCAGGACGACTCCGAAGGTTCCGAATGACTCATGGACCCTGATGTCGGTCTTGCGGATCGAGCCTTCGAGCCGAGTCTGAAGTTCGTTGATGAGTCTCCGGCTGGTTGCGGGCCCGCACTTCAGCTCGATCGTCTGGATGTCGACGGTGATGTGAAGCAGACCGACATGCAACCGCATAGAGCGTTGTTCCTCGATCGCGGTGACGAGCTTGTCCTCGAGATGGGTGGTCTGCGCGAGGACGCTGCTTTCTTCGGTGTGCCCCAGACCGATCGCTGTCACGGTGAAACTCCTCCTTCGGCGGCTGGGCCGTCTCCCCTTGAGACCCCTGGCTTTGCGCCCCCGCCTCACGGCGGGTTTGCCCTTGTCGGGAGGCGTTCGGTGCCCCCGTTGCCTCTTATGTCGACCCGGCGACGCGTTTGCTGAATGGGCCGTTCGAGTGGGATTTCTGGTGGCCCCAGCGCCCGGTCTGTCCCGGTATGCACCGGGCCCTGTGACTAGTCCTTCCGCGCTCTGACTCGCAATAGGGGACTGGAAGGGCCCTCGCTGGTGACGTAGAGCGAGTCTCCCTTTGCGTCGTACGCGATCGCCTCGCCTTGCCCGCGGGGTCCGGGACGGAACTGCACCGGTGTGCTGGACCAGATGTCATCGAATGACGAGGCGCCGGCGGGCATGGTCAGCTCGTAGGCGACCGTGTAGGTAGCCAGCGCGACGTGTTGCCCATCCGGGGATATATCGGCTCCTGTGATCCCGCCGAGGGACGAAGGCAGGTGCAAGGCGACAAGACGCTCGAACCTGTCTTTCCCGCCTTGTCGGTCTACGAAGACGATGGGCGGCCCGGAGAACGACTTCGTGATCACGTAGATGTCACCGTCGTCGAGGACGAACATCGCCTCCGCATCGGGCACCCCACGCGGGTACCGGATATGGATCGCGGACGCGCGCTTAGTAACGCGTTGGTCCGACTCCACATCCGGTTCCGGGACGCGATAGACCACGACACTCTTGCGATCGTGCGAGTTGTTGCCGATGTCGGCGATATAGAGATAGGACACACCTGCCTCGGGACCGGGACCGATCGAGATGTCCTCCCAGTCGACCGCGCCGGCATCGGCAACCTTCCATCGACCGCAGTCGCTCCCGTTATCCCTGAGGCAGTAGATGTAAGGACCTCCGCCCGAGTCGTTGTGCGTCCATAGGACCCCGGCCTGGGTCCTCGATGCGACGAGCCCGCTCGACTCGATCACGTTGTCGTTGGCGATGGAACCGACGCGTTGAGACGAGGTGAAGTGCCTAAGGTCCGAGGTGGCCTTGGCTGCCGGCGATGAATATCCCGCCGAACGGGAGCCTTCAGTGTTTGCCGGCGCGTCACATGCGGTGGTGATCAATGCCGTCACCATCACCACGCCAAGGATGGCGGCATTGGTAAGGAAGGGCGCGCGCGACGCACCAACGCGTTCGAGACGGGCGATCGTCACACTGGTCTCCTCACCGCTTGTTGCCTTGCGTGTGACGAGAACGGTAAGCCCTCGGGCGAGGCCAAAGGGGGCGCACAGGAATGCCCCGGTCAACGGGTCTCCGGAGAAGATCGCTGCAAGCGTCACGACCACGAACGTTCCATGTCGCAAGAAGGTCATGAAGCCGACCCCGAGACCAGCTCCGTACAGGGTTGCACTGACCTTTGGCGAGTAGAACGTGCGCCACCAGTCGGGGACCTGCCGTCTGCGGTCGAACGTTGGCACCGGAAGCCCGAACGCTTCTCGCAGGACGTAGAGCCCTGCCGCCCCCGCGATCGCGAAGAGGCCGATCCGGCCCCACGGGGCGCCTACCGCCGTTCCCAACAGTCCGCCCAAGGCTCCGAAGATCGCAGCAGTGCCGGTGGCCGCCAGGACGTGCAGTCCAAGGGCTATCCGGTAATCACGCCTTCTCCCGTGCACGACGGGAACGATGGTTTCGGCCATCGATAGGCCTCAGGGGCCGTACAGGGTAGAGATCCCCGCGATCGCAGATGCGGTCATCCCGACAACAACGAGAGCCGGATGCACTAGCAGCGAACGTTCGTATCCCGGTACCCGATACAGAAGACCCTTCGACCGCTGAAGCAGTAACCCGTAACACTTCCATCGCCATTGATGCGAGTGCGGGAGTAAGAGCAACAGTCGACGATCCTGCGGATCCGTCCGTAGCAGCACCGGCTCCACCCTCCACCGATCTGTGGCTTGCCCGTGTACGGGTATCTGTCGGGCACCATCTGCTGGCACATCTTGCGGCGCTTCTGCGAACGATCCTTGTAGACGTCGCCCTCGTCGTCGACGGGATAGCCGTACTTCGGATGCACGGGATAGCCGTACGCGTCGACCCGACTGTTCGGTGAGTAAGGGTGCGGGCACGAACCGGTCGTGTAGGTGTGCCCGCAGATGTGATACGCCTCGGCCCTCTCAGGCTTCAACGCATGAGCTACGAGAGGGCCGCCGACGAGTGCGACCACACCACCGCCCAAACGGCTAAGGAACGAGCGGCGGCTCGTCCTCGTCGCGAGGGAAACCGATGCTCGCTCCACGACGTTCTGCATCAGCTCGCGTGCCTTTCCTGATCGCGTTCTCTTTGGATCGCTGTGTCGATCAGCCCTTCGAGCTGCTCGAGGTTGTTGACGGTTCCCTTAGCGCGCGCTATCCCCAAGTCGTCCAGGACGACGACGTAAGGAGTTCCAGGTACGGCATAGGCCGAGGCGAGGTCGCCGGCCACAACGACGTTCGCGTTCAACTTCCGCGACCCGAATGTGTGTGCAGTTTCGAGAGGGTCGGCATCGACGAGCACGGTCGCATCCATCCCTTTGGACTTCGCAGCTACTCCGAGGGAGGGGAGCACCGCTTCACACAGATGACACCCGGGTGACACGAACATCAGGACCTGCGCCGCACCGGGACCACCGAGTGTGAACGATCGACCGTCCAAAGTGTTGATAGGTGTTGGCGTCGGCGCCTCGCCTAGTGCAGGTCCTTCGTCGTCCATCTCGAGAGCACCGCGGGGCCCAAGCCTCAGGTGCAGGGTCCCTACTTGCCGTGCCAACGCGACAACTACGAAACAAAGCACCACAACGAGGAACCAGAGGATCACGTACGAAGCGACCCACCAACCCTGCACCAGGCCTACCCTCCGGGCTCGACTTTCGACCGAGGCTACCGCGCTCCGCGCGCAGGCCCGGCCGTACTATTGCCCGCTCATGCCGGAGTCCATCGCTCGTATCGCTGTTGTGCTGCTCACGTGCGCGTTCGGGTGGGCCGGCATCGCCAAACTTGTCGGACTTCACCGGTGGCGAGCGGTGCTCGGGCAGTACGGCCTTCCGGCATCTGTCGCCAAGGCTGGGACGCTTCTCGTGCCGGTTACAGAACTGGCGGTCGCGGTGACCCTCGTCGCCTTCAGCGCGCGCGGTGGCGCCATCGCGGTGATCCTTTGTATCGCTCTGTTCTCCTTGGCGATACTTCGCGCTCGGTCGATAAATGGCGATCGCTTGCCGTGTGGTTGTTTCGGAGGCTCGGCCGAGCGTCACTATCGAACGATGATGTTGCGCAACGGGGGCCTCGGTGTGTTGGCCGCGATAGTGCTGGTACATCGGAACGAACTCCAACCGATCCTTCCGTCCATGCCGACCGATGGAGAGGTCCTCCCTGCGCTGCTCACCCTCGCCGGTACGGTCTTGGTCGGGTGGCTCGCGTGGTACTCCTCGGCCGCGATGCGAAGGCACGATCATTGAGGGCTAGTCGCCGGAGGATCGCAGCCGTCCTTGCCGTGGTTGTCGCGGTGGGGGCGGCCGGAACGTTCCTCTACAGCGCTCTTGCGAGTCACCTTCCGGTTGCAGACCCGAACGACACTACTGGGCCACTCGATGTGAGAACGGTCGAGGTGCTTGGGTCCAGGAAACCGCGCTGGAAGGTGATCACGTGGCCACGGTGGACGACCCAAGAGATCTTCGACTACGGCTATACGACGATCTTCGTTGACACGTTCGGTACCCCGCGGCCCGACTACTACATCTTGGTGGGTTCGTTCGGTACCCATCTCTACGGGGATGTGTACCGGGATCGGAAGAACAAGAAGGATTACCGCGTGGCGGGGGTTTCTAGCATCGGGCGCAGTGATTCTCATAGCTTCTACGTCCGGATCCCTCTGGCCGAGCTCAAGGTGGGGGATCAACGCGCCTTGTTCCGGTGGAAGGTACAAACCATGTTCACCGGAAAGGGATGCCGCAGGGTGTGCTTCGACTTCGCTCCCGATACCGGAGCGATCGCCGAGCCCCTCCCCGTGGTGACCCCAACACCTACGCCAACACCCACACCGACCCCGACTCCGTCACCCTGATCGCGTGGCCCCCCGTCTCATCGTGTTGGGGTGGGATTCGGCGACCTTCGCCGTCGTCGATCCCCTGGTGGAACAAGGAAAGCTTCCGGCCCTAGCGTCATTGATCGAGCGGGGACACCGATCGCCACTCATGTCGACGTGGCCCCCGATGACGGACTGCGCGTGGACGTCCGCGTTCACGGGGCGCAATCCTGGCGCTCACGGGATCTTCGGCTCGTGGTACCGGGCTCCCGGTGCCTACGAGTGTCGCTATTTCTCCTCACGCGATCGACGGGTCCCGATCGCGTGGGAGCTCACCGACGACATCCGGTGGTTGGTCTGGAACGTTCCCATGACCTATCCGGCGACGCAGACGAACGGCGTGATGGTTGCCGGATACGGAGCTCCTCCGGGCTCGAGGTTCTGCTCGCCGCCGGAGTTCCAGGATGAGATCGCCCGACGGTGGCCGCTCGAGGACATCTTGGATCGCGCGCCGCATTCGACCCTCGAGACATTCCTCGCCGACCTCAAGCGCGGGCTTGAAGTTCAGGCGGAAGCGTTGCCGTGGGCGATCCGCGAGAGTGGTTGCGACTGCGCGGTCGCGGTGTGGCCCCACGTCGACCGCGCCCAACACTTCTTCTGGAGGTTCCGAGGGACGGATCACCCGTTGGCCCGCGCCGTCGAAGAGGTCTACGTCGCGATGGATCGCGCGACGGCTGCGGTCATCGAGGCGTTCCCAGACAGTGACGTGATGGTCGTGTCGGACCACGGCGCGGGCGACCTCAAGGGGGATGTGAATGTCGGCGCGTGGTTGGCATCGCGCGGGCAGGCGACCTACGCGGTGCCGAAGGGGCCGGGCATCGCATCCGCAGCTTGGGCTTTGCCTCCTTCGGTCAGGCGGCTCGGACGCAGACTCGCCCCCGGTCTTGCCCGCAAGGCGATGGGAGCGTTCCTCGTTAAGCAGCTCGGCCCGTTCGAGTGGTCGAAAACCCAGGCATTCGTCGGCGTGCACAACGACCTGTGGTTGAACCTCGAGGGCCGCGAGCCCGAGGGATGCGTACGGCCCGAAGACGCCGACGCGGTTCGAGAAGAGATCGTCGAGGGGTTGCTTGCCCTTCGTGACGATCGGACCGGGACTCCGCTGTTCGCGGCTGCCTATCGGAGGGACGAGATCTATTCGGGTCCTGCGATCGATCTTGCTCCGGACGTGATGCTCGATCCGTGGTCGAACGGTTACCGGGTAGCGGTCAAGCGAGAGTCGAGCTCTGAGGTCGTGATCCCGCCCGCGTCACTCGCGGGCGTGGATGAGGCGTGGTCTTCCGATCATCGGCCCGAGGGGATCTTCGTTGCGGGGGGGCCGCGGGTATCGCGAGGGACGTCCGAGACCTTGTCCCTGTATGACGTTGCCCCGACGATGCTCGCACTTCTAGAGCATGCGGTCCCCTCCGATCTGGACGGGTCGGTCGCTTTAGGTGCCCTCGATCCTGGCTTCTTGGAGGCGAGCCCGCCCCGCACCGGCCCGATGTCTTCGGAGCGCGACGAGGGGGCCGTTTTCTCCGCGGAGGAGGCCGAATCGGTCGCCGCCCACCTGAAGGACCTGGGTTATATCGAGTAGGTCTGATACTCGATCGGTTCGAGTAGGGAGGTGCCTTACGGCGGATAGGTCCAGATGTCGCGAGAGTTCTGAACGACGTCGATCCGGGCGAACCGCTGACCCCGTTTGGCCGCCCTTTTCAGCCTATGGATGATCATCCGGCTGATCACGACCCAGCCGATAGACACGACTATCAGTAAGACGCACGCGACGGTGAGGGCGGGATCTTTGAACAGTTCGCCTATCTGGCGGGCAGTGGTAGCGAGGGTTGGTTCCATGTGACAGAAGTCTTGGCCTCTCTGGGTGGCAGGATGGACCGGTGAACCCAGTTCTTACCCGTAAGGAGCACGAGTTAGACGCGCTGCTGTCTGACTTGGGGAACGCCGTCATCGCATTCTCCGGAGGAGTCGACTCTGCCCTCCTGGCAGCTGCAGCACACGACATCCTAGGGGACCGTGCGTTAGCAGTTACTGCGGTTTCACCCTCGCTGGCGGCGCGCGAGCGTCATGCCGCTGCCGAGCTTGCAGCCAGTTTCGGGTGGAACCACCTCGAGATCGATACCGCCGAGCTCGAACGTCCTGAATACGTTCGTAACGAACCGGATCGTTGTTACTGGTGCAAAACGGAATTATTCGAGGTCCTCGAGCCTGTCGCGCGCCAGCGCGGAGCGTTCATGCTCGTCGGAACGAACGCAGATGACCTCTTGGACCACCGTCCGGGGCTGCGGGCAGCACGGGAGAGAGACGTCCGTGCCCCTCTTGCAGAGGTTGGACTAACGAAGGAAGAGGTCCGCGAGCTGTCGGGCGCGAAGGGTCTGCCCACCGCTGAGAAACCGGCATCACCTTGCTTGGCATCGCGTTTCGCCTACGGTGTCGAAGTGACGCGCGAGGGATTGCAACGGATCGATAGTGCCGAGGAGGTCATCCGCGCACTTGGGTTCGACGTCTTCAGGGTCAGGGATCACGGCGACCTTGCGAGGATCGAAGTTCCGGCCGAGCGGATCGACGAGGTCATCGCGGCCAAAGATCAGATCGCCGTTGCATTGAAGGGTCTCGGATTCGTCTACGTGGCCGTCGATCTCGGAGGGTTCCGCTCCGGTGCGATGAACGAGGTCCTGCCCCCACCGGGCTTCCGCCGGGCCTGAGACGGCGACCGGGAAAAGCAAAGGCCCCCGGTTCACCGGGGGCCTTTAGAGACTGACCATTCTTAGAAGATGTACTGAAGGACGACGATCAGTCCGATGACTGCAAGTACGGTCCAGAGGATTCCCATCCTGTGACCTCCTTTCGAGGTGTCACAAGGATCATTCCCCGGTGGATCGACTTCAAAACGCCCAGAGAGAGGTTCCGACTACACCGCGTAGTTACGTGGGGAGTCCGTTTGGTTTAGCTGAAGGTGACGATGGGGCAGGTCAACGTTCTGGTGATGCCATCGACCGTCTGGATCTTCGACACGACGAGTTGACCTAGTGAGTCCATGTCGGACGAGACCGCTCTGACGATCACGTCGTAGGGACCCGACACGTCTTCAGCAGACTCGACACCGTCGATCTGTCTGATCTCGGTCGCGACGTGCGCCGCGTTAACCGTCGTCTGGATCAAGACGTATGCCATGACCCCGTCTGCCATCGTGCCTCCCAGCGATCGTTAGAAGCGCAACCGTTGCGTGCCGGGAGTCTAGTGCCTTGGGCATATGGCTACGATGACCCCATATTGACCCGTGTAAGTGGCCCGCTCGGTCTTGTGCTCGGCCTCCTCGTGCTGGGGGTGTTCGCTGCCGGGGCAGCCGCGGCCGACAGGGATCGGTTCGTTGCACGGTGCGCGTCATGCCATGGCTCCGATGCCGCCGGCACGGAAGACGGACCGAGCTTGATAGGTGTAGGCCCGGCGATGGTCGACTTCCAGCTTCGTACGGGACGCATGCCTCTCGCGGACCCCGGCGTACAACCCAAACGGAAGCCACCCGCATTCGACGAAGCCGAGATCGCAGGGATCGTCCGGTACGTGACCTCCTTGGGGCCCGGCGGTCCATCCATCCCTTCGGTCGATCCGGTTTCGGGCGACCTATCTCTAGGCCAGAGTTTGTTCGTCGCGAACTGCGCTCCGTGTCACGGCGCGACGGCGAACGGTGGAGCGGTCGGGAGGGGCGCTCTCGCACCGAGTCTGTCCTTGGCTTCTTCCCTCGAGATCGCAGAGGCGATGGTGGTCGGTCCGGGTGAGATGCCGGTGTTCGCCTTCGAACAGCACGAGGTCGATTCGATCGTGGCATTCGTCGAGGATCTCGAGCACCGCCCCGACCGAGGCGGAGCCGATATCGGGGGAGTCGGTCCCGTACCCGAAGGCTTCGTTGCGTGGGGTGTTGGGATGGGCTCATGCATCGCGATCGTCTGGCTGATCGGGCGTCGAAGGCGAGAACCATGAACAAGGAACGTGCTGCCGCGGCTTCGTTCGTCGTTTCGCTCATCTCGTCGGTCGGTCTCATCGCGTGGTACTTCACCGGTGGGGGGCCGCGGGGCGAGGGGATCTTGTTGGGACTTGCCCTCGGTGGCATGGGGCTTGGGGTCGTGATCTGGGCCGTGTTCCTGATGCACTCGCCAACCGAAACAGAAGAGCGCCCCCCTCTGGCGGAAGACGCAGAACGGGCGACGGGCGCGCCCGAGGTGACCCGGCGGACATTGCTCGTGAGACTCCTAGGGGCTGCCGGTGTGGCCCTCGGAGGTGGGATAGCCGTTCCGGCCCTGTCGCTCGGCCCCCGACCCGGTCAGAGCCTGTTCAAGACTGCCTGGACCACGGGAGCTCGCCTGGTGGACAGGGATGGCAATCTCGTGCGTGCGGCCGACATCGGCTTGCGGGAGGTCCTCACGGTCTTTCCCGAAGGCCACGCAGGTTCGGCCGATTCCCAGACCCTGATCGTCAAGGTGGACCCGGCGACACTGGATCTGCCCGAGGGCCGGGACGACTGGACCCCCGAGGGACTCGTCGCTTATTCGAAGATCTGCACCCACGCGGGTTGTCCCGTTGGTCTCTACCGATCCGAGTCTCACGAGCTGCTGTGTCCGTGTCACCAATCGACGTTCGACGTCCTGAAGGGGGCCGAGCCAACCTTCGGTCCCGCCGCTAGGGCCCTGCCACAGCTGCCACTGGCGATCGATGAGAACGGCTACGTGGTCGCCCAGGCCGACTTCTCCGAGCCGGTCGGTCCGAGTTTCTGGAACATGACGTGAGCGGCATCCACCCGGTCCGTTGGATAGACGAACGTGTGGGGGCCGGTCACTGGGCCCGGAAAGCCCTGAAGAAGGTCTTCCCGGACCACTGGAGCTTCCTGCTGGGCGAGGTCGCGCTATTCGCGTTCGTGATCCTGCTCGCGACCGGTGTCTTCCTGACCCTCTTCTATCGGCCCGATGCGAGCCAGGTCATCTACGACGGTCCTTACGCACCCCTCCGGGGCCAAGAGGTTTCGGCGGCGTACGAATCTGTGATGCGCTTGAGCTTCGAGGTGCGAGCCGGACTGGTGATGCGCCAGATCCATCACTGGGCAGCGCTCGTGTTCATGGCGTCGATCGTGGTGCACATGTTGCGTGTCTTCTTCACGGGGGCCTTCCGCAAACCGCGCGAGATCAACTGGCTCGTCGGGATCGGGTTGTTGTTGCTTGCTCTCGCGATGGGCTTTACGGGTTACTCCTTGCCGGACGACCTGCTATCGGGCACGGGTTTGCGCATCGCGTATTCGGTGCTGATCTCGATCCCGTTCATCGGGCCCTACCTCGCGTTCTTGTTCTTCGGTGGCGAGTTTCCGACGGAGGGGATCATCTCGAGACTGTTCGTGATGCATGTGATGTTGTTTCCCGCATTGATCATCGGTGCGATCACGACGCACCTAGCGATACTGGTGCGTCAGAAGCATGCGCAGTTCAAGGGCGAAGGTCGGACCGAGACGAACGTGGTGGGCAAAGCCCTATGGCCCTCGCAGGTGTTCAAGTCCGTTGGCCTGCTGCTTCTCATCGCGGCCATCCTCGCCTTCATGGGCGGCCTCATCCAGATCAACCCCATATGGAGCTACGGCCCCTTCGATCCCACCACCGCGTCCGCGCCAGCACAGCCCGACTGGTACGTGGGATGGCTCGAAGGTGCGTTGCGCTTGTTCCCACCGGTCGAGTTCTCGGTCTTCGGGGTGACGATCGCTTCGACGTTCTTCCCCGGTGTCGTGATCCCCGGTCTTGCATTCGGCGTGATGACCATGTGGCCGTTCATCGAAGCGCGTCTAACCGGCGACCATGACGTACATCATTTGCTCGACAACCCGCGTGACGTGCCGGGCCGCGTCGCGCTTGGGGTCGGCGCACTTGCGTTCTTCATCGTCCTGACCCTCGCCGGTGGCAACGACGTCCTGGCCTTGACCTTCGATCTCGGCGTCGAATCGGTGACGAACGTCCTTCGCATCGCGATCTTCGTCGTCCCGTTGCTGTGCGCGGGCATCGCATATCGCGTTGCGAAGGACCTCAGCGCGCAGGCCCCCGGCTCGATGCTGTCGCCGCCAACCACCGGTGGCCGCCGCTAGTCGAGCTCTCGCAACCAGTGCCAGCCGGCCCCGAGGATCGTCAGGGCACCGGGCAGCCACAGCCATGCCCCGAACACCAAGCCCATCGTTACCCCTACTGCCCCGACGGCCACGAAAAGGGGCATGAGGCTCAGGGTCGGCAACGGAACGGCCTCGAGCTCGAGTGCAGGCACCTCCTGCTCGCCGAAGGTTGCGAGGTCCTTGGCAACCCCGAGAGGAGTTGTCCTGCCTCCCGTGCCTGGGAGCATCGCGGTGAGGGCCGCAGCGGCGATCCCGAGCACGACGAGCATCACCGTTCCCGCGACCTCGTAGGAGACGAACCAATAGATGGCCGCGACCCCAAGGGCGTAGACCGCGGTACGGAGGAAGACGCGGCCCTCTTCTGTCACCGGCGCGCCTGACTTGGGTGTCTGGCATCGAATACGGGACGCTCGGTGTGGATCGGGGGCAGTGCCTTGAAGTTGTGGGGCGGTGGCGGCGAGCTCGTGGCCCACTCAAGAGAGTTGCCGGCCCACGGGTCATCGGTGGCGGAGTCACCCACCCGACTCGACCGCACGAGGTTGACCAAGAAGACGAGGAGGGAAACGGCAAGAAGGCCGGATCCGATCGTCGACAACAGGTTGAGATCGCCGTACCCGGAGCTCGCGGGGTAATCGGCTACGCGGCGAACCATCCCGTCGATACCGAGCTGGTGCATCGGGAAGAACGTGAGGTTGAACCCAGCGATCATCAACCAGAAGTGCAGTTTGCCGAGAGGCTCGCTCATCATCCGGCCCGAGAACTTCGGCATCCAGAAGTAGATCCCGGCAAAGGCGGCGAACACACTTCCGCCGAAGATCGTGTAGTGAAAGTGGGCGACGACGTAATAGGTGTCGTGCACCGCGTAGTCGATCGGAGGAGATGCGAGGAAGATCCCGGTGACTCCACCCATCAGGAACATGAAGAGGAATCCGATACAGAACAGCATCGGTGTCTCGAAACTGAGTTTGCCGCGCCACATCGTTGCGATCCAGTTGAAGAACTTCACCCCGGTCGGCACCGCGATCAGGAACGACGTGAACGTGAAGAACAGGTTGTTCACCGCACCGGTAGTGAACATGTGGTGGGCCCACACCGAGAAGCTGTAGGCCGCGATCAACAATGTTGCGAACACGAACCCGCGGTAGCCGAACACAGGCTTGCGGGAGAAGACCGGGATGATCTCGGTCACGATCCCAAAGAAGGGCAGAACGATGATGTACACCTCGGGGTGTCCGAAGAACCAGAACAGGTGTTGCCACAGGATCGGGTCTCCTCCATTTGCCGGATCGAAGAGATGGCCGCCCATCGTCCGGTCGATGAACAGAGCCCCCAGCGACGCCGACAGGACCGGGAACGTGAACAGGATGAGCACGGAGGTGACGAGCATGTTCCACGTGAAGATCGGCAGGCGCAGCATCTTCATCCCGGGCGCGCGCATCCCGTAGATCGTCGCGATGAAGTTGATGGCACCGAGGATCGTGGACAGTCCACTCAGGAACAGGCCAACGATCCACAGGTCGGTACCCACCTGAGGTGAATAGGTCGTCTGGTTCAGGGGGGCATATCCCGTCCATCCGAACGACGCAGCGCCCCCCGACGTCAGGAACCCAGACAGGACGATCAGCCCACCCATGACGAATAGCCAGTAACTCAGGGCATTCAGACGGGGATAGGCAACGTCCGCTGCGCCGATCTGCAGAGGGATGAGGTAGTTGCCCAATCCCACGACCATCGGTGTGGCGAAGAAGAAGATCATCGCCGTGCCGTGCATCGTGAAGAGTTCGTTGTAGGTCGCCCGCGTAACGATCTGAAGTCCTGGTTGCGTGAGCTCCGCTCGGATGACCATGGCAAGGATCCCGGCGACCCCGAAGAAGACGCCCGCCGTCAACATGTACATGATGCCGATGTCCTTGTGGTCGGTGGTCGTTAGCCACCTCAACCACCCTTTGGGACGCACTGGTTCAGTCATTGCTTGCGAGCCATTCGTCGAAGGCCGCCGGTTCGAGCGCAGTCACCTTGAAATCCATCCGGTCGTGCAGCAAGCCACAGAACTCAGCGCACCTGCCCGTGTAGGTGCCGGGTTCCTCGATCACGACCTCGAGCCTGTTCGTTCGCCCGGGAACCACATCGCGTTTCACGAAGAACTTGGGCACGTAGAAGGAATGGATCACGTCTTCTGACTCGAGGTTGAACGCAACGGTTTCGCCGACGGGAACGAAGATCTCTGCCTGTGAGTCCGGCAGAGATTCGATCGTCACCGTGGTTCCTTCGTAGCTGAAACGCCACCCCCACTGGAACGACGTGACGTTGACCGTGACGTCTGTCTCGTCCCGAACCCGGTCGGTGTCGTTCAGGACCATGACCGAGCCCACGAATAATCCGATGACGATGAGTTGGGGGATGGCGAACCACAGGATCTCGAGCTTCGTGTTCGTGTGGAACTGTTCAGGCAGGGTTTCGTCACCCCGTTTCTTCCGGAACCGGAGGATGCTGAAGCCGATCAACCCGGCAACGATCACGAAGATGACGGCCGCTATGACCGTGAACAGGTCGTAGAGGTCTTTCGCCCCCCGGCCTTGTTCGGTAGCGGGTTGCTGCACACATGCAGAGGTGGCCAGACAAACGGCCGCGGCACCGAGTTGCAGCACCCTTCTGCCGGCCATCAGTCGAGCGTAACGGCCCACGCTGCGGGGGTAGCCTCTCGGTCCATGGACGAGGTTTCGGGCTGATGAGCTCCACGCTTCCCCCGCTGGTCGATGAACGGGCGCTCGCTGTCTTCCTTGACCGCGAGGTCCCGGGCGACGGCGAGCTGTCGGTGCATCGCCACGTAGCGGGACACTCGAATGAGACGTTCTTCGTACGACGAGGGAGGGATGAATGGGTGTTGCGGCGCCCACCCCTGGGAGCGTTCCTGCCCTCCGCCCATGACGTCTTGCGTGAGTACCGGGTGCTCGACGCTCTGAAAGAAACCCCGGTTCGGGTACCGCGCACATTGATCGCGTGCGAGGACGAATCGGTTATCGGCGCGCCCTTCTATCTGATGGAAAAGATCGAGGGAGTCGTCATCCGTCAAGAGCTGCCCGAGCTCTTCAAGGAAGAGCATCGTGCCCGCATCGGCGACGAGCTGGTCGACGCGATGGTCGAACTCCATGCCGTAGATCCCGCCTCCTGCGGTCTGGACACACTGGCGAAGCCAACCGGGTACCTGGAGCGTCAATTGAAACGCTGGAACGGTCAACTGGAACTGACGATGCCCTTCTCTCGCCCGATGCCCGATCTGGAACGCATCGGCAAGTGGTTGGCGGACAACCTGCCGCCCAGCCAGAGAACCTCTGTCGTCCAAGGCGACTACAAGCTCGACAACGTCATGTTCGCCCCGGAGACTCCGGCGCGGCTCGTCGCGATCCTGGACTGGGAGATGTCCACGCTCGGTGACCCGCTTGCGGATCTGGGATGGATGATCTCGTTCTGGCGCGAAGCGGGTGACGACACCGGCGACCTTTTCGCCGACACGACGCGCGGGACCGAACAGCCAGGCTTCCGGTCACGTGACGAGTTGATCGGTCGCTACGCCGATGCAACTGGGCTCGACGTCGACAAGCTCGAGTGGTACGTGGTCCTGGCGATCTGGAAGCTTGCGATCCTTCTCGAAGGTTCCTATGCCCGGCACCTGGCCGGCATGACCGACGATCCGTTCTTCGCGCAGTTGGAGCACGGGGTGCCTGCACTCGCCCACAAGGCTCTAGAGATAGCCAAGGCATGAGCGACTACAAAGCTCTGATCGTTGACTTCGGGGGAGTGCTGACTACGCCCTTGCAGGACAGTTTCGTGATGTTCTCCGAGGCTCTCGGGATCGAGCTGCAGGATCTAGTGAGGGTTGCCCTGAAGGCGTACACCGGCGACACCGATCAGCTCGTGATCGATTTCGAGACCGGAGCGATAAGCGACGAGGAGTTCTCGAAGCAGTTCGCCCAGCGTCTCTCGGACGAGACCGGCGTCGAAGTGGATGCGGATGGTCTCGTCGAGCGGATGTTCGGAGGGATGCGCCTCGAAGAAGGGATGCTCGACGCTGTCGAGGCGGCGAAACATCACGGCTTTCAGACCGCACTGTTGTCGAACTCGTGGGGTCTGGGCGGCTACCCGCGCGAACGCCTCGCCGCGATCATGGATGTGATCGTCATCTCGGGGGAAGTCGGGATGCGCAAGCCCGATCCGCAGATCTTCGAGCTAACGACGGGCAAGCTGGGCCTCGAGCCGGCCGAGTGTGTCTTCGTGGACGATCACCCGGGCCACCTGAAGTCAGCGCAAGAAGTGGGGATGAAGACCGTTCTTCACCGCGAGCCGGCCGAGACGATCGCCGCGCTAGAGGATCTCTTTGGAGTGTCGCTCAGCGGTAGTTGACGAACTGCAAGGGGATGCCGAAGTCGTGTTCCTTAAGGCTCCCGATGACCTCCTGCAAGGTGTCTCTCGATTTGGCCGAGACGCGGACCTGGTCGCCCTGGATGGCTACCTGGGCCTTCACCTTGGTGTCTTTGATGTACTTGACGATCTCGCGTGCCTTCTCGGTCGAGATCCCTTGGTTGATACCGATCAACTGGCGGGCGGTACCTCCTGCAGCAGGCTCGATGTTCTTCCGGTCCAAAGCCTTGAGTGACAGCTTGCGTTTGACGAATTTCTCCTCGAGCACCTTCAAGCAGTCCTTGACCTTCTGATCGGTATTCGCCTTCAAGGTGATCTGCGGTTTGCCTTCGGCTTCGCCGAGCTCGACGCTCGAGCCGGTGTCCTTGAAGTCGAAGCGCGTCGTTATCTCGCGCGAGGCCTGATCGACCGCGTTGCGGATCTCTTGTTCATCGATCTCGGAGACGACGTCGAAGGAGGAGTCTTTAGCCACGGCAGGGGAGGTTACCCCTAGCTGGCGGCGCTATCGATAGGTCGGCGTGAACTAGCGGATCAGCGTGCTGAGAAGGGGAGCCAGGTCCCCGATGCGCTCCTTGTTCAGGTACGCATCTGCCCATTTCGGCTGACGGTCGAGGATCGCCGAGAAGGCCACGATCTTGCTCTCAGGGGTCAGGGTCCTGAGTATCTCGGCCGCTCCCTCCCCATCGAGGCGGGGGAGCATGTAGTCGAGGATCACGATGTCCGGCTGGTGGTGCAGGGCGAGAGGGACGGCCTCCACGCCATTAGCCGCCTCGCCCACCACGTTCAGGCCCTCGGTCTCACAGAGCATGCGGAGGACGTGGCGGATCTCCTCGTCGTCATCGACGATAAGTACCGTTTTGCTCTCTTGTGAATCGTTTCCCATGATGGGACCCACTCTGAGGGAAACAAGCGCGACTTGTCTACCCCCTATGTGGGTCACCTAGTGATTCCCAGGTCTGTCCAAACCGCGCGAACCCGAGTGTCGGTGCGTTCGTTAGTGAACGAAAAACAGTTGAACTTTCTTGCAACGCTGTGACCTGCGAAGGGTCACGCCATGACATCGCGTCAACACGGTGCGTGCACGCAATGATTGGACATACGCGTGCTCAGTTGATACCCAGTACCCGCACTTCAATCGCGGGTTCCAAGGAGGTTTCGTGGGTAGTCCTACGCGCGCCCTTTCGGGCTGGAAACTTTTCCTAACTTCATCTATCTCGTGTCTCCTCGCGCTGACTTCGATACCCCTGATGCATGTCGGTGAAACCGGCGAAGCTCACGCATCGGGGGCGCGCTATCGCTTCAAACGGGCAGAGAGATGCCTGATGCGTCGGATCAATGCCGTTCGTGCCCGTCATGGCTTGCCCCGGTTCGAGCGCGATAAGCAACTTTCTTACGTTGCGCGGCGGCATGCGATCACGATGGCAGGAAACGGAGGCGTGTATCACGACCCAGACGTTTCCTGGAAGGTGACTCGCTGGAGGCGCTTGGGCCAGAACACCGGTCGCGGGCACACGTGCAGATCCCTAGCGCGTTCCTTCATGAACTCCTACGAGCACCGCCAGCACATCCTTGGTCACTTCAGATTCTTGGGCATGGGAACCGCGCGACGGAACGGTCACCTCTTCGTTCAGGAGCTCTTCGAGTCGCGCCGGAATCCCGGCAACGTCTACAACTATCCCTGACCTCTTCGGCCCTAGATCCCTTCCGGATGCAGCGCGGCAGCGTCTTCGACGCTCATGATCGGGACGTTGTCGGGTTCAGGTTCGGCGAAGTACTCCGCCAGCCACTCTTCGTAGAACCGGCTCCAGTCACCTTCGGCGTCGGCTTCGTTGAACACCTGACTGATCAAGGTGCCGAACGTTGTCGTCCCGCATCGTGATGCCGCTCCGTAACCCTCGGTCGACTGCTCTTCGCCGGTGATCTTCACGCCGGGGTTCTCGTACGCGATCTTGAGCAGTTCGACGTCGGGGGACGGGAGCGAGATCCCTCCGGCCCTGCGCGGAGGCTCGGTCAGCTCGCGTGTGTGCCCCACCCAGTAGGGATCGGTCAGGGTGAAACCGCCGAGGAGTTCTTCGGTGATCGGAACCATCGGGAACACGAGATCGACCTCGGTCTCGCGCGTGCACTTCTTCGGGTTGTCCTCGATCAGACCGAGGAGCTGGTCGCTTGGATACGCACTGAACTCGGGCTCGACCCCGAGCGACTCGGCGGCCAGGGTGCCTATCTCGACCAGGAAACCGCCGTGGACCTGGCCGTTCTCCACGATCGCGAAAGGGGGGTGGTCGCTGGGTACGGCGATGCGGAGGACCCCGCGCTCCTGGATCTGGCCCATGACGTTCTCTTCGGGGTCGTAGCGCTTGACCTTGTCGTTGCTCTCCTCGGGAGGCACACACGAGGTGAGGAGCGCGAGCGCGCAAACCAGGAGGAGAACCCGTTTAAGCATGCGGCCGAGACTAGGCGACGTCGGCTTGTAGAGCGACCTGGTCTTCGAGGCCCGTGATCCGCTCGGTGGTCACACCGGTGCGTGTCCGCTCTCTGATCTCGAGACGGCGGGACAGACGCGACAGGGCAAGGTTGAACACGACGAACATCGCGCCGACGACGATGAAGACATGAAGGACCGGGGCCTTAGGCCCGCCCGGATCCACGAATGGACTGCCGGCGGTGTTGACGATGATCTGGCCGCCATTCACGACCTCTTGGATGCTGATGATCGAGACCAGAGACGTGTCCTTCGTCAAGGTGATGAGCTGAGACACGGTCGCCGGCACCATCCTGCGCAGGCCCTGCGGAAGGATGATCAAACGCATCGACTTCCAGTAAGGAAGGCCAAGTGCCGCGGCAGCTTCACCTTGGCCGCGCTCGAGACTCTGGATGCCGGCGCGCATGATCTCAGCGATGACGGCTGAGTTGTACAGGGTGAGTCCCATGATCGCGGCGAGGAAGAACGACTCGTGCATGACCTCTGGGAAGAAGTTCGGTATCGCGTCGACGTATGTCCTCTTGATCGAATCGGGCAGGTTCAGGAACAGGTAGAGCAAGATGAAGATCAACGGGAGGTTCCGCCAGACATCGATCCATGCCCCCGCGATCTTGCTGATGGGCTTGTTCTTCGAGAGGCGCAGTAGAGCGAGGCCGAGCCCGAAGATCAGTGAGAACACCATCGCGAGGACCGCGAGCATGAGGTTGTTCAGGAAGTGCTCGAAGATGAACCGCAGGTTGTTGCCGTGGGTGACCCACTTCCAGTTCTCAGGATCGAAGAGATAGCTCATCGCTTGATCACGAACCGGCGCTCGAGGTAGCGAACCGCGAAGGTCGCAGGAACGGTTAAGAGCAAGAAGCCGACCGCTGCCCAGAAGAAGATCTCATTCGTCTTCGGGGTAGAAGCATTGATGAGGCGCGCTTCTTTGAGCAGGTCGTTAAGAGCGATCAACGACACACCGATCACCGCGGAGTTCTTGACCATCGCGATGATCAGGTTGCCGAGGGGTGGGATCACGGTTCTGAATGCTTGTGGCAGGACGATCTTGCGCAAGGTCTCGCCGTAGGTGAACCCAAGCGACAGAGAAGCATCGATCTGGCCCTTGCCTACGGCGAACACGCCGGAGCGCAGTGCCTCCGCCACATATGCGGCGGTGTAGAGCCCAAGGCTCCCGCAGCCGGCCACCCACCGGTTGATGTCGATCCCCATCCTGCGCACGCCGGCGAAGGAGATGATCAGGAGGACTAGCAGAGGGATGTTCCTGAACGTCTCGACGTAGACCCCGCCGATCCGTTGCAGCCACTTCACCGGTTGTACCCGCAGAGCGGCGATGAAGGTCCCGACGACCATCGCGATGACGAACGAGAAGGCGACGACCCTGACCGTTACCCAGAGCCCAGACGCGAACTGTGGGAGGTGTCGTGTGAGCACCCCCCACAGTTCGGTCATCTGAGTCTCTTCTTTACGGCAGTACTACTAGCAGGTCTCGACGCATGGGTAGTTGTCGAGTGCGTCCTGCAAGGTTCCCCACTCGTTCGGAAGCTCGGGGTCTTCGCCCGTGACTCCGCCGACCCACGTGTCGTAGATCGTTTCCCACTCACCGTTCGAGAACATCTCGTCGAGGACGGAGTTCACGAAGTCCTGCATGTCCGTCTGGCCATCGGGGATGCCGATTCCGTACGGGTCGGTGGTGAGGTCCTCGCCGACGAGCTGGATCTTGTCGTCTCCAGCCTTCTGACCGGCCAGGATGATGTTGTCCGTGATCTCGGCGTCGACCGCGCCGTTCTGCAGCAGCTCGACGCAGTCGGAGTAAGCGTCGACCGCCTCGATCTTCGCGTCCGGGGCGACCTTCGGGATGATGGTCGTCTCGTAGGTCGAACCCAGGGCCGTGCAGACGCGCGAGCCCGCACCCAGGTCGGCCGGACCGGTGACGTCCGAACCCTCGTACACCGCCGTGCGGCCGTGTGCGATGAAGTACGGGTTCGAGAAGTCGATGTCCGCGTCACGGTCGGTCGTGATCGTCATCGTCGAGAGCACGAGGTCAACCGTGCCGTCCTGGAGGAACGGGATGCGGTTGTCCGAGATGGCCTCGATGAACTTGGGCTCGACGCCCAAACGAGAGGCGATCGCCTTACCGAGGTCAACGTCGAAGCCCTCGATGTCCTTGGACTGAGGGTTCTCGAAGCCGAACGGCGGCACGTCGTACTTGACGCCGATCGTGATCTCGCCCTTCTCCTGGATGTCAGCCATGGTCGAACCGGCTTCGAACTTCTGGACCTCGCCACCGGTCCCGGCAGCGGGCTTGTCGTCGCCACATGCGACTCCGAGCATCGCCACAACTGAAAGCGCGGCGATAGCCCACCGCAGGTTACGCATACCTCTCATGCACTTCCCCCTTTCCGGACCGCTCCTATGCGGCCCCGTTCTTTGCGGACTTTCGAACAACCTGACATCTAGTGATGCAGGATCTTGTCTACGAAGTCGCGTGCTCGCTGCGACTGCGCGTTGTTGAAGAACTCGTCGGGTGGACCCTCTTCGACGATCTTGCCTTCGTCGATGAAGACGATGCGGTTGCAGACCTCGCGGGCGAAGCCCATCTCGTGGGTGACCACGATCATCGTCATCCCGTCACGTGCGAGATCGCGCATGACGTCAAGGACCTCACGGATCATCTCGGGGTCGAGTGCCGAGGTGGGCTCGTCGAACAGCATCAGCTTTGGCTCCATCGCAAGGCACCGAGCGATCGCCACGCGTTGCTGCTGTCCTCCCGAGAGGTCGTTGGGGTACTGATCCGCTTTCTCGGGGATGCCCACGCGCTCGAGCAGCTTCGTTGCTCGGTCCCGCGCCTCGTCCTCTGAAACGTTCTTCACTTCGGTGGGTCCCAGGGTGATGTTCTGGAGGACGGTCTTGTGGGGGAACAGGTTGAAGCTCTGGAAGACCATCCCGATGTCTGCTCGAAGGGCGTAGATGTCCTTGCCGGCGTTCGGGATCGAGCGACCGTCGAACGTGATGTCGCCGGAGTCAACGGTCTCGAGACCGTTGATACAGCGCAGCATCGTCGACTTACCGGACCCGGAAGGCCCCGCGATGACTATTGCCTCGCCCTTGTCGATGGCGATGCTCACCCCGTCCAAGACGACGTTCGAGCCGAAGCTCTTCCGGACGTCGTCTATGACAACGAGGTGACCGTTGCTGGTCGTGGATTGTTCTGCCCGCATCAGAGGGCGGCATATTACTGGAATGTCTTGGTATGTCCCAGGATTCTGGTTCCGGGCCCCCTAGAGGTAGCCGAGCGATTCCAGGCGCTTCCGGATGGCCTCGATCTCGTCCGGGGACAGGGGCTGAACCTCACCGTCCACGACCGTCCTGAGAAGGCCTGTGGGGTCGGTTCCCCGGCCATGGTGGGAGATCAGGTCCCTCAAGACGTACACCGCGAACTCCGTGACCGAGTGGAACCCGGAGCCCTCGATGACCTGCTTCAACTGCTCGTACAGAGGCCGTGGGATCTTCAGCGTCACATCCCCGACAGCGCCGCCTTCCTTCTTCATCCGAACACCCCCGATATCGCTATCAATAGGACTGGAACGAGGAACAATCCGGCGGTGAAGGCGGCGAGCCGAGGTTTGCTCTTGACCATCGCCTTCTGGAACTTCCAGATCCCTTTGCGCACCGGTTCGTAGAAGAACGCCAAGATGACGAGGCAAACGATCGTGGTTCCGATGATCCCGGCGAGGACGATGCGAACCGCGGACGCCGAGCCGAGCAGGAACGCGGCAAGCAGCGTGTCGCCCAACGTGGTGATGTTCGCTCCCATGATGTACGGGAGCATGTTCTCGCGCTTGACGAATCCCTTCGCGTTCAGCGGCACCAACACCGTGAGGGCAACTGAGACGGACAGGGTGACGAGCGCGACAAGAAGACCCAGGCCGAACATCGGCCACTTCTTGCTCAACCATCCGAGCCGTGAGTGCTCGATCGCTTCCTCGCTCATCTCCGGCAACACGGTGTCGATCAACTTGAACGAGAGGAGAAGGATGCCGAGGCCGCCGGCGAAGAGCACGAGTGCAGGCAGATCTTCGATGCGGTTGAGTAATCCGCCGTAGACGAAGTCGATCAGGTCCGTGAACTGCGCGGGGAACGACGGATCGATCGTGCGGAACGTCTCCCAGCGCAGAAGGAAGAATCCGATGATCGCCCCGGGGATGTAGATGAGGGCCGTGGTCGTTAGAGCGAGGACCGCGGTGGAGACGGGCTTGACCTTGTCGCCGGTACGGTCCCCCTTCGACCGAAGGGCGTAGATCACGGCTACAAGCAGCACCACGAATGCTGCCCCCAGCCTCGAGCCGGTCAGCATCGTGAAACCCTGGACCTCGGTGATCGACCCTGCCGCTCGCAAGGTCAGGGCCGAAGCTGCGATCGGCGAGCCCGACAGCACGAGCAATGCACCGAGCCATCCCAAGCCCAGGGTCGAGCCGGCGTTCTTCACGAGCAATCCGCCCGACTTCAGGATGTCGAGACTTGCGGCCCCCGTCTTCATCACCTGTAGGGCTCCGACGAACAGGAAGAGGGCAAGGAGGAAACGGGCTATCCAACTGATCGTCGTCAGGGCGCGCGGCAACCCCGACCGCGGTGCAACTGCAAGGGTTTGCTCGTTGTCCACCATCGCATCCTTATAGCACTCCGCTCAGAGTGCGGGTAGGACTCACACGCGACAAAGCCCCCCGGGGCGAGGGGGGCTTTGTCTCTAGACCTCGCTGGGAGCCGAGGCCAGACCTTGAAGGTTTAGCAGCGTGGCATCTGAAGGGTGGTGCCGGGATCGGTAACCGCTTCGAAGATCACCGTGACCCACATCCGTCCATTCGCTTTCCGCACACCGACACCCACGTGCCTGTAGGTCGGGTGAAGGATGTTGTCGCGGTGAGCGGGGGAGTCCATGAAGGCTTGCTCGAGGGAGCTGACGGACCCACCGACCCCGACGTTCTCGCCGAGAAGGATCCAGCTGGTCACGCGGCGACGGAGATCGGTGTCGGTCGTGTGATACAGCTCGTCACGCTTGACCATCTCGTTCGTGTGGACCCTGGCGGCCTTCGAGAGCTCGGGATCGAGCTTGAGTTTGGGGAGATTGTTGGCCGTGCGCGCTGCATTCATCTTGCGAGCGAACGCACGCTCCGGGGTCCGGTACTTCCAACAGGTGTTGTCGCCGGTCGTCTGTGCCCCGGCGGTTGTGGCCGGCAACAGAGTCGAGAGCAAGGCCCCGGCCACCATCAGAATCGCGAATCGTCGTCCCACTTGGCCCTCCCAGTTCGGTAGCTGGGCTGTCCCGCTCGTGCTGCCCCGGGACCCCTGGCTTTGCGCCCCCGCTTCACAGCGGGTTTGCCCTTATCGCTGGTACATCCGTTGCATCGGCACCAGCCCGAAAACCTTTAGACGAATGACTAGTCATTTCTGCCCAGGCGGGTTGACAAGGCGAACAGACGTTCGATATAGTGACCTTCGCGCTCCCTGAGCCGCTGGTTTTGAAAGGCGGGTTCAGAGACATTATTCAGAGACACGTACGACCCGAACGGTTCTACGAACCTGCAGCTGATCGATGACATCGGCGCTGCCGAGGTGTCCATATCCGGCGATCGCCGGGCCCAGCTGCGTGCCATCCACGAGTTCGATCGGCGTGAGGGCTGGGCGCACGATGGTGCTCGACACATGGGTCAGTGGCTCGCGGCTCATCTCGGCATAACGGTGTCCGAGGGCCTCAGGCGAACCAAGGCCGCCCACGCGCTCGAGCGGTTGCCGCTGTTGTCGGATGCGCTCGAACAAGGTGTCTTGAGCTTCGAGAAGACCTGCCAGTTGGCGCGCTATCTCACCCCCGATAACGAAGCCGACGAGATCGCATGGGCCGCGAAGGCACGCTTCGACCAGATCAAACGCAAGGCCGATGTCAGCAATCGACCGTCCTTGACGGAAGTCCAAGCCCACGAGGTGTCTCGTTATCTCTCCATGTGGGAATGCGACGAGCTCGGCGGGCTCGGCATCGAGGGCAGGCTCCCTGCCGCGGAAGGAGCGTTGTTCAAGAAGGCGATCGAGAAGATCGCCGCGACGGTGCCGACCATGCCGGACGAGGAGCCCGATGCCGATCGCCGTAACGCGGACGCCCTCTTGGCTCTGACGATCGGGGGGGCCGGCCCCTCCAAGAGACAACCGGAAGGCTCCACCACGGCTGAGGCTTCTACCGACACCGATCCTGACCGCGCGACCGTGGTCGTGCACGTCGACCTCGACGCGTTGAGCCACGGCGACAGGTGTGCCGAGATCGCTGGTGGTCCGGTCATCGCTCCGGAAATCGCGAGCGAGATGCTGTGTGACTGCAACCTCCAGGTCGTCTGTCATGACGCCATGGACCGCGCAGTCGGTATCAGCCACGAGTCACGCATCGTCCCGCGCTGGCTGCGACGTCAGCTGATGCGGCGTGACCGCGCGTGCACGTTCCCCGGTTGCAATGAGAAGCGTTACTTGCAAGCTCACCACATCGTTTGGTGGGAGAACGGTGGGCCCACTCAGCTCGACAACCTGACGATGGTCTGTCACCACCACCACAAGCTCGTGCACCGAGAGGGTTGGTCGGTGGTTTTGAACGAGTTGGAAGTGGCGCAATGGTGTCGTCCCGACGGGACCCCATACGTGCCGAAGGTCAGGATCCGCCAACGCATCGAAGACCCCGAGATCGAGACGAGATCTCCGATCGATCTGAACGTAACGACATTTCGTGCCGAGCGATTGCGGTCTGCGTGGGTGCGGGCTCCCGGATTCGTCTAACGACCGCTTGCGCGGCTTCGCCGCCCAAGCAAAAGGCCCCGCTGGGAGTCGGGGCCTTGAGCTTGGATCCCGCCTCGAGGGCGGGCCATCTATGGATCTAGCAGGTGGGCATGTGGAGGGGAGTTCCGGGGTCCGAGACGGCCTCGAAGATCACGGTCACCCACATGCGACCGTTCTTCTGAGCGACGCCGACGCCAACATGCCGGAAGGTCGTGTACAGGATGTTGTCCCGGTGGGCCGGGGAGTTCATGAAGGCCTCGTGGAGAGAGGAAACGGTGCCGCCGACGCCGACGTTCTCGCCGATGACGGTCCAGTTCGTGACCCGGTGGCGGAGCTTGTCGGAGGGGGTGTGGTACAGGAGATCGGCCTTCCACATCTCTTGCGTGTGCTTCCTAGCGGCCTTGGAGAGCTCGGGGTCGAGCTGCAGCTTGTTCAGACCACTTAGGACCCGAGCGCTGTTCATCTTGCGGGCGAAGCCGCGCTCGGTGGACTTGTACTGCCAGCACTGGTTGTCGCTCGATCCAGCGAGCTGGCCGAGGACGTCGCCTTGGGCTGTCATCGGGGCCAGAGTGGCCATGAGTGCCATGATGCAGAGGGCGGTTGCGAAGCGGATCGATGTCTTCATTTTCGGTCTCCCAGATCCGAAGTGATTCCTTACTGAGAGAATCGACCAAAGGGACAAAGTGCTGAATACGTGGATATACGGAGCGTCTGAGCGATTCTGCGTATACGAAATCGGACATAGGGGGCGTTCAAGTCCTAGACGCTCTAAGTAGTTTCGGCAGGTCACATGGATAGGGGTTCGGACGCGCGCGAACGGGTAGAGGCCAGTGCGTTGAAGCTCAATTCGTTCGTCGAGACAGCGCCTTCCGAAGCCCCATCAGATGGCCCTCTCGCGGGGCTCCCCGTAGGGGTGAAGGATTGCTTCTACGACCGGGGTCGGACCCCAACGATGGGTTCCCGGGTGCACCCACCACCCTCGAAAGAGACCGCGGTGGTGCTCGAGCGGCTGCGTGCTGCAGGGGCGGACATCGTCGGCTACACGAACCTCCACGAGTGGGCGATCGGCGGGACCTCCGCAGTGACGGCGACGGGACCTGTACACAACCCATGGGATCTCGACCTGGTGCCGGGCGGTTCGAGTGGTGGATCGGGGGCCGCGCTTGCGGCCGGGCTCGTCGATATCGCGCTGGGCACCGACACCGGCGGCTCGATCCGGATCCCGGCGGCGTGTTGCGGGATCGTCGGGCTCAAACCGACGCAAGGTCGGGTCCCGACGACCGGATACGTCGGCGATGGGGGGCCGACCGATCAGATCGGTCCGATGGCGCGCAGTGTCGCGGCGGCGAAGACGTTGTTCGAGGTGTTGATCGATGGAAACCTCGATGATGTCGACCCGACCGCGTTGCGGATCGGCATCGCACGCGGCTCCCCTTTCGAGGACCTTCAGGACGAGGTGCGAGTTCCCTACGAAGACGCGGTCGCTCTTCTATCGGACATCGCTCGCACGAAAGATGTTGCCGTCGATGGGTGGGATCAGCACTGGTGGTCGAACGCGGCCCTGTTCATCAACGACACCGCGACACGCGTAGCTGGAGCCCTTCGAGAGCATCCCGAACGGTTCCAGCCGGACGCGTTGAAGGTGCTCCGTTGGGGACTGGCACTGCCGGACGAAGTCATCGCCGAGCAGCAGAGTGTGAAGGAACGATCCAAACAGCAGTGGGCCGCGTTGTTCGAGGACATCGACGTGTTGGTTACGCCAACCTTGCCGTGTCTGCCTCCGCGGATCGAGGACCTAACGGTGAAGCTCCCATCGGATGTCTCGGAGGCAGACGTCGCGTTCGGCCGCTTCTGCGGACCCATGAATCTCGCGGGGGTGCCGTGCCTGTCGTTGCCGTGCGGATCGGCGGGGGATCTCACCGTGAACCTGTCGTTGACCGCGGCCCCCGGTCGGGACGACATCGTTCTAGCCTTAGGAGCCGCTTTCGAGGATCAGACGGATCGAACCTGGGTTGACCGCATCGCTGCGCTATGAGCCGAAGAGTTGCGCGACGCGGTGCTCGATCGAACGTGTGACCTCGGTCGCCTGTTCGGCATTGAGCTTGTCTCCCCACGCTGACCGCACGTAGAAGACGTCGACTACGCGCTCGCCGAGCGTGTCGATCTTCGCAACGTGGATGTCGAGGTCGAGCTCCGTCAGCGATGCAGTGATCGCCCACAGGAGGCCCAGGGCATCGGGGGCACGGACCTCGACGACGGTCGAGTGGGCGGACTCCTCCTGCAGGACCCGGACCTCGGGGATGACCGGCACCTTGGGCTTGTAGTCGAGGACCTTCTTGCCGAGCCGGGCTTCAACAGCCAAGCGGCCGGAGTAGGCGGCGGCGAGGTCTTCGGCGAACGAATCCCAGTCGATCTCTTGGTGAGGTTTGACGATGAACCGCTGCAACGCGATCCCTGCGGTTGTCGAGAACGCGTTGGCGGTCAACACCGAGATGCGATGCAGCGCGAGGACCCCGGCGGTTCTAGCCAAGGTCCCGGGCCGATCGACGACACCGACGGTCACCGAGAGCTGGCCGGCTTCGGTTCCTGTATCGACTCGGTGCTTCACCTGCCCGGGTTGGGGCGGGCTCAGTAGCAAGCGGATGTCGTCGGCGATATCTGGAGTGCTCGTGGCGTGGAGGTACGAGGGGGGCAGGGTCTCGAGAACCGTTTCGACGCGGCCCGTGAGGGTTGGTTCGTACGCCTCGACCTCGCGCGCTCGCATCGCGACGTCGCTTCGTGCTGGCAGCTCGCCGGTTTCAAGCGCGGTGATGACCCGCAGGAAGAGCTCCCTGACGAGTGCGCCCTTCCACTCGTTCCATCCTTCAGGGCCCGTTGCTTTCCCGTCTGCGATGGAAAGCAGGTAGAGGAGGCGCAGGCGCCGAGGGTTCCCGACGGTCTCGGTGACGAAGTTGATCACCGCACCGTCATCTAGATCGCGTCGCGTTGCCGTGTCGACCAGGAGCAGGTGATGCCGGACGATGGCAGCGACCTCTTCGACCTGATCGTCGGGCAGGCCCATGCGACGGCATGCGTCGCGCGCCAACCGCTCACCCGCGACCGAGTGGTCCTCGCCCGAACCTTTCCCGACATCGTGCAACAACGTCCCTAGATATAGGGAGGACAGATCTCCCGCCTCGGCTGCTGCGGCTTGCCCGAACGCGTCCTGTTCGGTCGCGCGGCGCGCTTCACCAACCGCGATGAACGAGTGCCCGTCGACGGTGAAGCGGTGATACGGATCGTGTTGTGCCAAGCCGCGGACGCCGTTCCACTCCGGCAACAGGACCGGCCACCCGCCGACCTGATCCACGGTTTCCAAGGTCTCGGTCGCGTTCGGGCTCGAGATGAGCGTGAGGAAGGACTCCAGTACCGCTGGGCTCCATCTTTCGAGCGGGGGCCGGTGGAAGGTCTCCTTCAACCACATCAGGCTCCTAGCTGCGATCGGGCGCCCGGTTCCTGCGGCGGTCGCCAGCAGTTCCATCGCATCCTCGAGAGGATCGTCTCCGGCGCCGGGGTCGACATGGAGCTTGCCGTCTTCGAGCCGTACCTTCGGGGACACCTGACGCGCTACGCCGGATCGTTTCGGCCCCCCCAAGACCTTCCCGGTCAGCGCGGACGAGCCGAGGGCGTACCCGTGCTCGATGTCTCGTGCCGCGGAGTGAACCTGGGCCATCAGCTCGTTGCGACCCTCGTCGTGCTCGAGACCCATACGCCGCGCGACGATCGGTTGGAGATCGATGCGCAATCGATCGGACTTGCGCTTGACCTCGGCGTGCAACGCTTCACGAACGGCCAACAGCAGGTCGCCTGCATCGCTCAGCAGGGGAGTGACCCGGTCCTCGTCTGCGATCCTGCCAAGCCAGAACAACACGTGCAGGTCGCGGAGTCCACCGACACCGTCCTTGAGGTCCGGAGCAAGGGCCCATCCGGCGCGATCGGCGCTCTTGTGTCGCGCTGCGGTCGATTCGAGGATCCGACGAGCGAGGCTGCCGCGTTCCTTGCGGAGCCACCGACCTTGCCGGTCGATGAATTCCTCGAACGGTTCTGGGTCTCCGGCGACCACGCGCGCGGACAGCACGGCGGTTGCGGAGTCCAGATCGTCAGCAGAGCGCTCGACCGCCTCCTTCGCAGAGCGCACCGCATGACCGACCTGGAATCCGGCGTCCCACAAGGGGTAGAGGAGGCCGCGCAAGGTTGCCGGAGTTATGTCAGACCGCGGTGCCGTAAGGAATAGGAGGTCGATATCGGAGTGCGGAGAGAGCTCGCCGCGTCCGTAACCACCCACGGCGACGACGGAAACACGCGAACCAGTTGCGAGTGTGTCCCCGACGAGCTCCGCGAGCGCGCGGTCGACCTCCGCCGCGCGCTCGCGGGCTACAACTCCTCCGTCTTGCAGACGGACAGGGCGAGCGACCCTGATATCAGAGAGCGTCAGGGCCCTTCTCTCCTGTTCGGATCCGAACGATCTGCTCCACCGGTACCACCCAGACCTTGCCGTCTCCTATCGAGTCGGTCTTGGCGCCGGTGACTATCGCCTTGACCACCTCGTCTACCTGCTCGTCGTCGCATGCGATCTCGATGCGTGTCTTGGGGACGAAGTCGACCTGATACTCGGCTCCCCGATAGACCTCCGTGTGCCCGCGCTGACGGCCGAAACCGCGAGCGTCCGACACGGTCATCCCCTGGATGCCGAGTCCTTCGAGAGCGTCCTTCACCTCGTCTAACTTGAACGGCTTGATGATGGCGATGACGACCTTCATCTACGCCTCACCTCCTTGCGGAACCCTCACCGCAGAGACCATGTGCCCCTCTGCGTGCGACCCAGCGTGGGACATCGATGATCCGGAGCTCTCCGACAGTGAGTAGCCAACCTCCGAGTGCTGGGAGAGATCGAGGCCTGTGATCTCGTCTTCTTCCGTGACTCTCAGTCCAACCGTTGCGTCCACGACCTTGCAGATGATCATCGTGACGATGAACGAGAAGGCCAGGGTTGCTCCAACCGCCACCGCTTGCTTCCCGAGCAGGGCAAGACCGCCTCCGGCTAGAAGACCATCGGCTCCGAACTCGTTGATCGCGGCAGTCGAGAAGATCCCTGTCGCGAGTGCGCCGACGAGTCCACCGACCATGTGGACGCCGACGACGTCGAGCGAGTCGTCATATCCGAAGCGGAACTTCAGGCTGACTGCCCACGAGCAGATGACACCGCCTAGGAGACCGATAGCGATGGCTCCCAGGGGCCCGACGTAACCCGAGGCAGGCGTGATCGCGACCAGGCCCGCCACTGCCCCCGACGCAACACCAAGGGTCGTCGCCTTGCGGTCTTTCATCGACTCCATCAGCGCCCACCCGACAGCTCCTGCAGCCGCGCCAAGGTTCGTCGCCAAGAAAGCAGACGCAGCGAGACCGTTCGCCCCCAGCGCGCTACCGGCATTGAATCCGAACCAACCGAACCACAGGATGCCGGTGCCGAGGATCGTCAAGGTCAAGTTGTGAGGCACGAATGCCTCCTTGCCGAATCCGCGTCGCTTACCAACCACGATGACAGCAACGAGAGCGGCGATCCCGGCGTTGATATGCACGACCGTCCCACCCGCGAAGTCGAGGGCGCCGAGCTTGAACAGCCAACCATCCGGGTGCCACACCCAGTGTGCGACTGGTGCGTAGACGAGCAGCAGCCACAACGACATGAACACGATGTAACCCGAGAACTTGATCCGTTCTGCGAACGCGCCGGTGATCAGGGCCGGGGTGATGATCGCAAACATCATCTGGAAGATCGCGAACGAGCTGTGGGGGATCGTTGCTCCCAGTCCCGCGGGATGCGGCGCGTTACTGCTAACGCCGTGGAAGCCGAGGAAGTCCAGACCTCCGATCAATCCGCCGTGATCCGGACCGAACGCCAACGTGTAACCGATGAGGACCCACAGGATGGATATGAGACCCATCGCGAAGAAGCTGTGCATCAGCGTGCCGAGCACGTTCTTCGACCTCACCATGCCCCCGTAGAACAGAGCGAGCCCTGGTGTCATGAAGAGCACCAGGGCGGAACAAAGAAGTACCCACGCGGTATCGCCCGTGTCCAATAGACCTGCCTTTCCTCTGTGGGTCGACCGACGCTGGCCTACCTGGATGACGTTAGGAGAGGTCTATGAAGATGGTGTTTCGCCAGTGTTTCGGCTCCGTTTCCCACCAGTAAAAGGTTTGTCCACACAGGGATGGCGCGAAGGATCGTGGTCGCGAAACCTGTGGATATCGCTGGGCAGGGCTACTTGTAGGACTCGCAGCCTCTCGAGATGTCACCGATGTCCGTGATCGCCGTGTCCTCGCCGCTCCCGCACGAGTAGAGGTCGGCTCCGAGGCCGCCCGTGGCCAAGTCGTCGCCCGAGCCTCCGCTGAGGATGTCGTCGCCGTCATCACCCAGGAGTTCGTCGTTCCCGTCGCCACCGGTCAGGACGTCGTCTCCGTCCCCACCCGAGAGTGAGTCGTCCCCGAGACCGCCGTAGACCTTGTCGTCGCCCGCATCTCCGTAGGCCGAGTCGGCACCATCTCCAGCATCAACGGTGTCGTTGCCCGCCTCGCCATCGACGATGTCGTCCCCGGACCCACCCAGGACCGTGTCGTTGCCATTACCGCCCGTGACGGTGTCCGATCCGGTCCCACCGTCGACGGTGTCGGTGCCATCGCCGCCGACTACGGTGTCGTTCCCCCGGTCGCCGAACACGTGGTCGGAGCCTCGGCCCCCATCGAGATCGTCGCTGCCTGCCTTGCCCGAGATCGCGTCGACGCCGGCTCCGCCATCGATCGAGTCGTTGCCTCCTCGTCCGGTCAGGGTGTCTGGCGATGAGCCACTATCGAGTAGGTCGTCGCCTCTTCCTCCATCCAACGAGTTGCCGACGGAGGAGGCGGTAGCGGCGGATGTAGGCGAGATCCCTGCACTGCTCGAAAGCTCGTCGTCGCCGGTACCTCCGAACACGCTGTTGCCCGAACCACTGACATCGACGATGTCATTACCGCCACCAGCGTCGATCGAATTGTCCGAACCATTGGCCAAGACGTCGTCGTCACCACCACCTGCGTCGATCGAATTGTCCGAGCCAGTGACGTCGACGGTGTCGTCGCCGCCACCAGCGTCGATCGAGTTGTCGGAGCCCTCCACCCCGATCGTGGACGAGCCGCCGCCGGCATCGACGATCTGGTTGTCGTTGCCCTCGAGGTTGATCGTCGGGTCGCCTTCGGTGATCGTCACAGTGTTGCCGGAACCGGTGATGGTGATGTCCCGGTCCCCATCCACGTTGATCGCGTTGTCGTCTCCGATCACCTCAACATCTCCGGTGCCCCCGGGCACGTTGATCGTTCCGCCATCACCGTCGATGATCGCCGCGCCGTCTTCCGGGACGTCTGTCGTCTCACCCGGCGTAGGAGTCACGGTGGGGACTGGTGTCGGAGTCGGTGTCGGTGTCGGAGTCGGTGTCGGAGTCGGTGCGGGACTGCCCCCTCCACCACCTCCGCCGCCAAAGCTCGGCAGCGAGGAGACCTCAACGTCGCTGCCCACGTTGTCGTTCTCACCAGATTCTCCGTCGTCCGCGACTCCATCCAGGGTCACGGTGACCGTTGTGGTGCGTGAGCTGTAATTAGCTGTGTCGGAACCGCCGCCCCCCGAGATGGAGTCGGCCCCGTTGGGAGCGGCTTGCTGGTTGAACGTGTCCGCATCCGCACCGCCGGCCTCGGTGTCGTCTCCGTCGCCGCCGTTGATGGTGTCGGTACCTGCTCCGCCTGTGATCGTGTTGTTGGAGCTGTCTCCTGTAAGTGTGTCCCCGGCGGAGCCACCGGTGACGCTCTCGGTGATCACGTTGTCCGCCTCGCTCGTTTCACCGTCGTCCGCACCACTGCCGAGCGTGACCGTGACCGCTGCTGAGCGACCGGTGTAGGTCGTCGTATCCGCGTCCGAACCGCCGGTGATCGTGTCGGTACCGTCGGCGGCCGCGCCTTGGTCGAAGGTGTCATCGCCTGCGTCACCGTTCTCGATGTCATTGCCGGCACCACCCGTAAGGGTGTCGTTGCCGATCCCGCCGTTGAGAGTGTCGACCGCTCCCGAACCGAGAAGTTGGTCGACACCACTCCCACCGGTGATGGTGTTCACTCCAGAGTCACCGGTGAGTGTGTCGTTTCCGGATCCACCGAGCAGGTTCTCGAAGTCGTTCGCCGAGATCGTGTCGCTTGCCGCGTCGCCACCGGACGTGGCATCGGTCGTGAGGTTCGCGATGACGCCTGCCGAATCGGAGGAGTAACTCAATGTGTCGGTGTCGGCCCCACCGGACATCGTGTCGTCACCTGCCCCACCCGAGATGGCGTCGTCGCCGGCGTTGCCATTGAGTACATCGGTCCCACCGGCTCCACTCAGCGTGTCGTTGGCAGCATTGCCGACCAGAGTGTTTGCAGCACCGTCTCCGGTGATCGAGTCTGCTGCCGAGCCCCCGGTGACGTTCTCGATGGTCGAGGTGACGTCGTCGTTCTCTCCACTCGCACCATCGTCGACACCCGAACCTATGGTCACGGTTAGAGCAGAAGAGCGCGATCCGTAATCGACCGTGTCCGTAGCAGCATCGCCATTGAGAGTGTCGCCGCCGTTCGCGGCGCTTTCCTGGTTGAACGTGTCGGCACCGTTCCCACCGTTCTCGATGTCGGCATCGGCGCCACCATTCAACGTGTCTCCATCGTCGCCAGCATTGAGCGTGTCAGCGTCGGCTCCGCCGGAGAGGATGTCCGCTCCGACCCCTCCGTTCAGAGTGTCCGCTCCCGTGCCACCGGTGAGGGCGTCGACCGCGCCTGCCCCCGTGAGTGCGTTGCCCGCTGCGTTTCCGACCAGAACGTCTGCACCGCCGCCTCCGGTGACGTTCTCGATGAACGCCTGTTGTCCGTTGGACGCGACCACCAGGGTTCGATCGTTGGACCCATCTTGGGTCCCAAGCGCGGTCGAGCCGGAGGTCGACAGGTCCACCGACACCGGATCGCTCTGGCCGGAGAAGTCGAGCTTGTCGGTGCCTGCACCGGTGAGCTCTGTGATCGTGTCGGTCTCGACTCCCGGTGCGGTCGCGGGGAAGAGGTAATCGTCATCGTCCGCA
>JAXDJJ010000066.1:0-4222 GCA_034665745.1 Actinomycetota bacterium
CGCGCACCGGGTCGTTCCTTACGTGCAGACTCCAACCGGCGTGACGATGGATCCGGAATCGGACGAGGTGAAGATCGCGGCTTGCACCCCGTTGACGGCGACCGTTCGTGACCAGAGTGGCGAGCCGATCGCCGGTGTAAACATCGACGTGCACGCGGAGGGGCCGGACGATCAGCTGAAGTTCGCGACTCAGAGAGGCGTCGCCGCCGCGTTCACCGCACCAGATCAAGCGCACGCAACCGAACCGACTGCGAAGTGCGCGGCTACCGACGACGCCGGCACTCAGGGCGATCACAACGTTCCCGCTGCCGCAGACAAGAAGCACATCGAATCCGCATCCGGCACCGATAACGCTGGGTCCTTTACCTTCGTCCTGAAGTCCGAGGCCAAGGGTGGAACCCTCATCGAGGTGTGGGCGGATGCCGATGGTGACGATGCTCAAGGCACGACCGAGGCAAGTGGGGGAGCTCAACTCGGTTGGGGAACCGATCCTCCCGAGCCTCCCCGACAGGTAATCCTCGATCCCCAGAACAGTTCTGCTGCGACCGGCAACTGCCAGCGGCTGGTGGCCGCAGCCCGCCAGGGTGGCGAACCTCTGCCCAGCCGTGACATCGACGTTCACATCAAGGGGCCGGAGGGCGTGGCCTTCTGCGCTACGGAAGGCAGCAACGCACAGCCCCCCGACTCCGGAGAACACACCGGTGGCTACCACTCCGATGGGACCGGGCATGCAGAGGGGTTCACCGATGCTCAAGGTCAATTCGTGTTCGGCGTGACTTCCGGCACCGAGGGTGTCACCAGCGTTGTGGTGTGGCTCGATAACGACAGCGACGACGAACAGGACTCAACGGAGACCGAGCCCGGCACGTCCGGTCAGATCGCATGGGGCGGCGAAACCAGGGACGTCTCCACTACTCTGACGATCAAGTACAAGAGCTCCAACTTCTCCGGCACGGCGAAGACGGCTGAAACTGAGTGCAAGAAGGGCCGCGGCGTACTGCTGAAGCGGAAGAAGAAGGGCCGGGACCCGACGATCGGATCAACGACTACCAACACGCGTGGGAGTTACAAGATCCGGTCCGCGAACGCCAAAGGCAAGTACTACGCGATCGTGGCGAAGACGACGCAGGTCACCGAGGAAGGTGACACGCTCATCTGCAAGAGGGACACCTCGCCCACGATCAAGGTGCGCTGACCGTTACCGCGATCTAGTTAGAAAGGCCCCGGGTTATCCCGGGGCCTTTTCCTGATTACCTTTAAGTCGCTCCGCCATCTCTCTGTAGCTGCCGACGGGGACCAGGTGGACGCCGTCGAAGGCACCCGAGGATCTGATGGCCTCGATCTGCTCGCACGCTAGGTCCAAGCCCACATGCTTTCCATCGTCGAGCTTGTCGATGATGTGCTCGGGAATCCGGATGTCGGGAAGTGATGCGTTGATCCGCCGCGCCATGCGTGAGCTCGCCAGCACGACGACGGCGGGGTAGACGCGGCCGTTGAAATCCAGGGACTCCCGCCACCTGAGCAGACGCTCGAACGAGTAGGTGATCTGCACCATGATGTAGTCGGCTCGATTACGCCACGCCAGCGGTCTACTGGTCTTCGCAACGGTTCCGATCCGGAAGTCCGGGTAGTCCTCGAACAGATCCTCGTTGCCGAAGGAGCGGACCTCCTCGATCATCCCTCGCACGGTCAGGTCCATCGTTCGACGCCCTTGTTGTGGCGGGTCGCCGTAGACGAACAGGAAGTGGTCGACCCCGTACGAAGCCGCCGTTAGGAGATCTCTTCGGAAGCCCAGCACATTTCGGTCGCGTGCATTCATGCAGGCGATGGAACGGCCGCCCATGTAGGCGATCTCGTGAGCAACCGAGACGCTCGAGACGGTGGCTCGGCCAAGGTGGTTGTCCGGGACCAGAAAGGCGTCGACGACCGGTTTGAGTGTGTTGATCTGCTCGTGGACGCGGCCCATGTCCGGGCGTCTCGGCGGCTGTATCTCGCACAGAACTCGAAAGGCGTCGCCCTCCAAGAAGGACGGCGGCGGTTCCGGTGGTCGAGGCACGATCTGATCCGGCATCAGGTGGATATACCAGGCCTAGAGGGCCGTTCGTGCATCCGGACGATCAGAGACGCAGGTCGGAGTCCCCGATCGGTGCCGGAAGCAGGTCCTTAACCTTCCTGACCAGCTTGTGCGCGGTGCTCGCCGCCCCGGCACTGGGGTCGTCGTCATCGGATCGTGGATGCTTCTCCGGTTTGTTGTTGAAGTGGTCGTGACCACTGAGCACGACATCGATCTCGCGCGTTAGATCTGCGACCGGATCGGACGCGACTAGCGTCTTCTTGACGCCGGTCGCGTCTTCGGAGGACGCAGCTTTCGGCTTCAGCACGGGAGAGCTCGAGCCCGTTCCCCACCCGAATCCTCCGTTGTGCCCATCCAGGTTCGATCCGTTAGAAGGCATACCGGTGGGGCCTGAGAATCCGGTCAGCACGACTGCAACCGCAAGCGCGGTCGTTGCAACCCGCTCGGCGATGATCGGCGTCAAAGCAGGCGCGGCCCCCATGAGCGACGAGCTCGATTGGGCATCCGACCTGTCGTTGAAGAACGATCTGAATCCGAACAGGGGAGCGAGGACCCATCCCTCCGCTCGGTCCCACGCACGCCGCAGTGATAAGCGCGCACGGTGGAGGAGTGCTTTGACCTGTTGGGGGCTCATCGAAAGAGTGCCGGCGATCTCCTGATGGGAGAGTCCCTCGACGTTGCGTAACGCGAGAGCACGCGCGTGAAGGGGCTTTATGTCGCCCAGCGCGATCTCGAGTCTTGGGTCACCACCGGTCACGACCTCCTCGGGATCCAGCTCGGCCGTTCCCTCCGGCTCTTCGGTCGGAAGACCGACTAACGGAGCGCGCGCCTTCGATCGCAGCTGATCGACGCTCGCGTTCGCGGCGATCCGTGCGAGCCACGCGCCCAATCTGAAGTTGCCGTTGAACCGAGGGAGAGCTTGGTACGCGCGCAGGAAGGTGTCCTGCGACGCTTCCTCCGCGTCCTGAGAGCTGTTGAGGATCCGGTAGCAGACCGAATAGACCCGCGGGTGATAGCGGCGATACATCTCGTCGTACGCGACCCGGTCGCCGGCTTGGAAGGCCAGGACCAACTCCCGGTCGGAGGTCGTACGCGTGGTGCCCCAAACGGGTTCCATTTTCTGATGATTCGCCCTTTTAGGGCGATTTCCTACCGGCCGGCGGGCGAGGGTGTGTTGCTCGGCTCGGTTGCGGAATCCGGCACCCTGATCTGGGTGTCCAGGCGCTCGTCAGGCTCCATCGAGGGGTCCCTGCGGGTCGGTTGCACCGAGCTCTGGCCGAAGCCGCTGAGGCTGTCTGCGGCCGCCTGCTGCGAGCGCTGCCAGGCCACGTAGCCGCCTCCGGCCACTGCCAGCAGGGCCAGCTTGCCCCAATGACGCCTGAGGAATGACTTGCGCGGAGCACGGGCCTCTTGGATGCGGTCGACGATCTCTTTGACGGCAACGGCTGCCATCACTTTCTTCGCGATCGGCTTCTTGAGTAGGGAAGTCATATGTCGCTCCTTCCTGGAAACGGGTTGTGAAAGGGTACTTACCCCTCCGCCGGCGTGAGGAACCTTAGCCGCTACGGAGTGCGCCCGGCCTGGTACCCCTTCGAGAACGAGCTGTGACCCCGTCTGGTGCGGTCGTTGATCTGTCGGAGCAGTTCTTCACGAGCCTCTCTGACGGCCTGACCGACCTCGGTGTTGTCTGCGGTCGCAACGAGATGCGTTCGGCCATAGTCCAACTCGATGACAACGTGGAAGGTCGGTGCACTTCCCTCGCTCTTGATGCGCACCTCTGCGGTGATTTCATCTTTGAAGTCCGCCAACCTGCGATCGATCTTCTCCAGATCGTGATGGATGTTTTCGAGATCCGTTTCCTTCAGGTGATTCCCCGGCGCCGATACCCGGATCTCCAATTGGTCTCCTTCAGGTCGGGGGCTGTGGTGCCTGAATCGTACGCCTCACCCCAGCCAGTGCAGAAGCGGTTCCGGCAAGATCCGATTCGACCAGTTCTCTTCGACGAAAGCCCTGGCCGCGGCCCCCATGCGCCCGGCCGTTGCCCGGTCGGATAGCAGGAAGGCCGTCTTCTCGATCAATTCCTTTCGGTTCCGGGCGTCGATATGGAAACCGGTCTTGCCGTCGACCACGGCCTCAACGGTGCCCCCC
>JAXDJJ010000067.1:0-8060 GCA_034665745.1 Actinomycetota bacterium
GTTGTCGCGGCGCCGCTTATCCGATCGGCACATAAGGAACAGCCGCGCAAATGCGAGGGGATAGCCCACTACGTAGAGGACATCCATGGGGGCCGGGTAAGATGGGGCTCGGCTACCAATTAGTTCGAAACCGTGCCAGATGATGTCCGCGATCGCCCATGCGAGGAGGCCGGATCCGATCAGGTACCAGGGGCGCCTCGCACCGAGCGGACGACGTCGCGCGCCCCAGAAAACGGCCCCCACGCAAGAAACTCCAGTTAGGTCGTAGATGTACGACTGGACCGCTGCGTTCGAGAAAGCGAAGATGCCAACCAGTGCCAGACCGAGAACCGAGTAGAGCATCCACGGGCTGAATCTCGCCCGGTTGATCCCGAACTGCTCAAGATCGTGCACTTTCTCCATATAAGTACTGTCTGCCCTCCAGGCCGTCCCGGCCATAGCCAGAAGGGACCCCCGGGGTAGTCAGTTGGCTACTTCCTAATAGCTCCATCCATGACCTGCGAAAATGTCCGTCTGCGCCCGTAGCTCAGTTGGATAGAGCATCGGACTTCTAATCCGAGGGTCGGGGGTTCGAATCCCTCCGGGCGCGCTAGCACCCAGTGCGACGTATCAGCCCGGAGCGCCGGATCCGGTTCGCCCGGCGATCTCGTAGATCCGAGCACAGAGCTCGCGCGGTCGCATACCTTTCTCAAGCCACTCATCGACCCCTGCAGCCCGAGCCTCCTCCATGAAACTTGGATCTGCGTAGGCGCTGTGCATGATGATGATGGGAAACGTGACGCGGGATGTGATCTGCCGTGCGGCTTCGATCCCATCCATGACCGGCATCTTCAGATCTATCAATAGGACATCGCTCTCGACGGTTAGAGATAGTTGCACTGCCTCTGCGCCGTTCGTGACCACCCCGACGACCTCCATCCCTTTGGCTTCGAGAACGCGCCGCAACACGTCGCGCAGTGGTTCCTCGTCTTCAGCTAGCAATACGCGTAGCTTCTGCATCCGCGATCCTCTCCGGGGCAAGGGTCACAGAAACCCACGTTCCCTTCCCAACTTTGCTCTCGATGGACGAGGTGCCCTCGGAGTAGCCGATGCGTTCCTTGATCGAAGCCAATCCGAGGTGACCATTCCTGCCGGTCATGTCTGTCGTCAGAGGATCGAAGCCCACTCCGTCGTCTGTTATCTCCATCCGGACTTCCCTCTCAGACCAGCAACTCACCGTCGCGTGCTTGGCACTCGAATGTTTCGCCACATTCGTAAGGGCCTCCTGAGCGATCCTGAACAAGACCGTTTCGAACTCCGCCGAGAGCCGAGACGCGAGGTGCAAGTCCAATCGGCATTCGATCTCCGTACGGATCGAGAAGGCATCGACGAGATCCGAGAGAGCCTGCTCCAGGCCTCGTTCGTCCAACGCCGGAGGTCTGAGGCTGGTCATCAGAAGGCGAAGACTGTCGATCTCGGCGGCTAGGCCATCCTCCACGACCTTGAACTTGGAGTCGATCTCAGCAGCATCACCCGTCGCGACGCTAAGAGATGCCATCTCGAGCTCGAACGAAAGAGCCGTGAGGTGCTGGATGGGTCCATCGTGAAGATCCAGCGCTAGGGAGGTTCGTTCCTTCTCTCCCGCCTCGTGAACGGCTTCCATCAGATGGCTCCTCGTCTCTTCCAGAGCCTTTAGATGACTTGCGTTCCGCTCGACGGACCGCACGAGGCCAGCCATCCGTAGGAAGGTCAGAAGGAACAGCGCAAGGGTTCCGCCCGCCAGAACCCAAAGATCGATGCCTCGATCCCGGGTAGCGCTCACGGCAACCAGCGCGGGTCCAAGGATCGACGCCAACGCAAGGAGAACCAACCGACCCCGAGAGATCGTGGAAACACTCGTGGTCGTCTTCCGACCGATCGTTCTCATGGACGGGTGGAGCGCCGCTGCCCCAACGGCCAGGTAGCTCAAGATGAACCCGCCATCCGTCCACCCCAACGTGTAACTGCCGTCCAACAGCCTCATCTCGTAGATCACGTCGGCCACAAAAAGCGCACCCACGGAAACAAGTAGCCAGTTCAAGGAAGCGTTCTTCTGCGCCTTGCTGACAACGAGCCAGCTGAGAGTTGCGGCAAGGATGATGTCGCCCATCGGGTAGGCGAGCGAGACGATCCGTTGGAACGTTGTCAGCGTCGAATCGGTTGTATAGGGCTCCATCAGGAAGACCCACACGACCAGACCAGCGCTGATCGAGATGATGCCCGCATCGATGAGGTCCCCGATAGATCGACGCGCTCGTCGTCCTGAAAGGGCTAACAAGCCGGCGGCAAGCATCGGGTACGCCGCGATGTAGACGGCATCTGCCACACACGGGAATGGGGCAACGCCGTTCGCGTCCGCGTTCGCGGCATAGACGATGTCGCCCACCACGAACATGAGGTTGCCTAGAGCCACTAGACACCAAGCTAAAGACCGAGCCGGGCGATGGATCCATACGCCGACCAGGATCGCCACGCTTCCCGTTAACCCACACAGTTGATAGAAGGAGGCTTGATCCAGGAGCCACCCGTTGCTATAGAGGGCGATCGCCGGCAGCGATGTCAGCGCCAAAGCGATGGAAGCGTTGCGGCCCCACGAGGAACCTCTGCGCGGTTCTCTCGGTGTGCCCGAACGCAACTCGACACGAGAACCCTCTAGGGAACCGTTGGTGTGCATCCGCTCCTCCCTCATGACGATTGCCAGGAGGGTTGGGCGCAAGGAGCGAGCTTCCAGCGGTCGTCACCTGCTGGAGCGGAATGTCCGCTTCAGGTGAACTCTTCTAGCCTGTTCCCTTATGTGACAGATAGCAATGGCTCAAACACGCTCAATCTGGGTAGCACCCAAGGTCTCTAGGACTGGGTCACGAGGTTGCCCACCAGACGGCGCCCCCGGCAAGTGCCATAAGCGTGAGCAACGAAGCAACGATCACCCCGAGCACCGAAACAGATCGTGGCTCGGGAGGATGCGGTGTGCGAGCAACCGGTGGCTCGGCTATCACGAGGGAGTACAGATAGCGCGTCTCGGACGGCCCATCCCTATCGGGGTTGCCCAGGTAGCCATCGACATCGGGGAGCCGCGCCGCCTCGGCTAGGACAGCGACGAGCCGGTCCAACATGGCTGAGCCACTTACCCGACCCGTGGTCTGCGCGGTAGCCCAGTCTCGTGCCGGCGGTCTTACCTCCGACGCAGCGGGCGCCACCGGCATCACTTCCACCGTGATCTTGGGGGCCGTGGAAGCGGGAGCGCGCAAGCGAAACGTTTCGGAGAGGTGAGCGCCGGACAGCACGGCCTCGGAGGTTTTCTGCGACCCCGGACCGAAACCAACCCTGACGATGACACGCAACGGAGCCGAGATCGCAACATCTCGTCGTGACACTGGCGAAGTCACCGGGATGGACCGGGGCAGACCATCGCTGCCCGGCGCAGGACGCGTTTCTCTCAACAAGGTTGCATGCAGGGTATCGAGAGCCGCGGCGACGGCCTTCGGATCAGCTTCGGCCCGAGGTAGCGAAACCGTCGTCTCGGTTGTGTTCGTCACGCTGACCTCGAGTACGAGGTCTCCATCGATGTCCTCTGTCAGGTCGGTGGAAAGACCATCGACGATCGCCTCGACCCGAACCTTTACGGGAAGGCGCTCGGCCTCGCGTTCGGGCACGAGTGCTACGCGTGCTCCGAGGATGTCTCCTTCCGTTGCGAAGCCTTGCCACACGAGCGAGCCGCTCCGCAAGCCGGGCTGCGAACTCGAATCCGGCAATGCTTCGACGTCGTCGACCGGACCGGGGATCTTCACGAAGAAGTCCCCCGCTTCGGCCACGCGCAGTCGTTGCTCGACGGATACCGCACTAGGAACACCTTGCGGGGTGATCGCGACGTCCACCCGCTCGTCATCGGAGATCTCGCCAGGCAAGGTCAGTTCCGGGCCCCGCCCCCCTCGCAGCAGTTGTTCTGCACTGATGCGAGAGCGGATCGTGTCCGCCGCGCTCGGCAATCTCACACGACGATCGCTCGCGGCAAGAGCCGGGAGTGACATGACCAAGACCATGACCACCAAGGACGCGGCCACGCGCATACAGGGTCTCATCGCCTAATCCGTCTGCGGGATGACATCCAGTGACGCGGACAGGGGATCGTCATCGACCGGAGCGAACATCATGTCGTGGAAAACGGCGAAGTAAACATCATCGTCGACGACTCCCTCGTGGTTCTTCTCGTTGAACCCGCGCTCGTCACCGTTCGCTCCCCTGATCGCGACCTGCTCGAGGGCGGCGAGGACATCCGCGCGCTCCGAGCTCTCGGCTGCCTCGATCGCTTTCGCCAGCACGTTGATGAAGTCGTACGGGTACATCGCGTACTCCGGCGGTTGATAAACGGTGTCGCCGTTGCCTGTCTTGACGCCGGTCTCATCGCGTCCGAACTTGGCCTCATACGCGGTTTGGAACTTCAGGAACGGCCCCGGGCCCACCTCGGCCGTCATCCGTCCCGACGCGAAGGTCAACCCATCTACCCATTCCGGATGATCGGCGAGTTGCTGTCTGACCAGAGGATCGGCTCCGGCAGGGGGCGTGTAGATCGGAACGTCCCATCCGCTCGTTCGAACCGTGCGCACCACTTTCGAGATCGTTGCCGACGTCCCCCACACCAGCAATGCGGTAGCTCCCGATCGCTTGGCCCTGAGGACCTGCGGCGCGTAATCGGTCGAAGCCGATGGGATCTCGATGTCGGCGGCGACTGCATCGGGGATGTAGCCGAACGGGTCATCGAACGCGAGCTTCCCTTGTTTCCCGTACCCGCTGTCATCGTGCAGGAAGCCAACCTTTAATCCTTTAGGCTCGAGATATTCCGCGAAGCGGAACGCGATGCCGTGGTCGGTTGGAGCGATCCTGAAGACGTTCGGCCGGGTCTCGAGGTCGACGAGTCCAACACCACCTTGGTAGACGATCCCGATCGGCACATCTGCCTCGGACGCAACTTCCCATGATGCGTCGACGCCAGTGCCCTCCTCAACGATCACGAGCGCGTCCGCATCGATGGCTCGACGAACATTCTCCAGAGCTCGTTGCGACGACAACGCGTTGTCGAAAGTCTCGACGCGCAGGGTGTAGGTGCCATGCGCGGTTTGGATCCCACCCCGTTCGTTGATCTGATCTACGGCAAGTTGGACACCTTGCTTGATCGTCTCGCCCACGTACGGCGCTTCTGAGAAAGGGGCATCGATAGCGATGAGTAGCTCCGTCGTCGGACCCTGCTGAGGATCGTCCTCGGAGCACCCAACGAGGGCCAGGCCGAACATCAATGCCAGGGCGACCACCACCCCTCTCACGATCGCCCTCCCTCGGTACGTCCGAGGTACGCGAGACGAACCTCGGGGTGCTCGTAGATGTGTGATGGCTCTCCATGCGCGATCACCCGGCCCCCATCGAGGACCGTGATCGTGTCGGCCACGCTTCGCAACAGGCGCATGTTGTGTTCGACCACCACTAACGCCGCCCCCCTGTCCTTAAGCTCCAAGATCATCCCCGCAGCCCGCCGGATCTCGGCCGGAGACATCCCGGTCGAGGGTTCGTCCAGCAGGATCACCCGCCGACCGGCAACCGCGACCGCCATCATCAGCGTACGGCGAGCGCCTGCCGGGATCGATCGTGCCGGAGTCGTGGAGTACCCGGTTAGACCGAAGTCATCCAACAGTCGAGCAGCATCGACGACCGCTTGCCTCTCCTCTGCACGGGCGAGAGGGGTCCTCATAGCGGTCCTCACCAAACCCCCGAACGCACGGTCGACGAGGCTCGCGGCGACCAAGTGCTCGAGCGCGGTCATGTCGGGGAAGAGTTCGGTCGACTGCAAGCTGCGAGCGATTCCGAGACGCAAGCGCTCGGTTGCGGGCAGGTGAGTTATCGCTTTCCCACCGAGTGAGACGGTGCCGCCGGTCGGAAAGAGATGACCCGAGATGATCGCCAACAACGTCGACTTGCCGGAGCCGTTGGGACCCATGATCCCGTGCACCGTTCCGGCCCCCACCTCGAGATCGACATCCTGCAACGCGACGAGACCCCCGAACCTCTTGGTCACGCCGCGCACGACGAGACCAACCGGAGGCAGATCGCTCGCCGCATCGTCCTCACCGGTCGGTTCGAGTGCGGTCTTCTCCGGCGCACGGGTGACAGGCCGGCGAGCCCGGACGGCAACAACGCCAAGCAGTAGACCGCCCGCGAGCAACTCCCCTGCGGTCCTCGCGGTAGTGAACAAGGGGATCAGAGGTTGGCCCGACAGGGGCAACACCGCAACCACTGCCGCGCCTACGACCGGAGCCCACAACTTCCCCGGGCCACCGAGCATCACTGCCACGAACAACGAAACGGAGAGCAACACCCCGAAGCCGCCCGGATCGAACAATCCGCTGAGCTGAACACCCAGGCCTCCCGCGAGTCCCGCAAGGATCGCCCCCAGAACGAATACCTTGAGGCGAACGCCGTCGCGCAACGTCCCGATGGCAACTGCTTCTCGTGGGTTCTGCTTGATCGTGGCCAGCGTCAGACCTATCGAGCCGAGTTGCACACTGCGAAAGAGGATCAGCCCGAGAGCGAGCAATACCAACGCGATCTCGTAGTGGGCGGTTGGAGTGACCGTAAGGGTCGCCCCGACCGCACCGCCGACAGTTGCCTCGGGGATCACGATGCCACCGGAGCCGCCGGAGATCGCGGGGAACGAAACCAGGAACAACGTCATCAGCCACGCGCCGAGCCAACTCGACACCGCGAACTTCACCGCGCGCAGCCGAACGGCTCCATAGCCGACTAGCCACGCCGCCAGCGCGGTAGCGAGGGTCGCCACCACGACCGCGACGATGAACGAGATAGACCACCTCGTTCGCAACTGCGCGGCGGTCAATGCACCTACCGCGACGAATGCCCCGTGGCCTATAGAGGCCATGTTCCCGAGACCCATCACGAGGTTCAGTCCGATCCCGGCGAGGGCGAAATAGAAGACCCAAGCGATAGCCCGTGTGGGCAGGGTGCTCCCGAGCACGAAGGGCAAAGATCCGGCGGCGACCCACCCGACAACAAGAAGGTACTTGCGGCTCATGCCTCCTCCTGCAACGAGGTGCGCTCGGGCCAAAGTGCAAGCAATGCCACTGCGAGCGCGAGAGGGATCACGTCGCTGAACGCAGGCCCGAGCTCGAGAGGACCGAGCTGGTAGGTCGCAAGGGCAGTCTCAAGGATCCCAAGCACCAGTCCGGCGACAAGCACACGACGCGGCGGGCCGAAGCGTGCGCCGACCGCGGCCACAAGACCCTTCAGCCCCAACAAGGTTCCGGTGTTCACCGTGATCGGATCGCCTCCCAGCGCCAATAGCGAGACGACTGCGACGACGCACGAACAAACCACGAAGGCGACGAGCAGTGCCGTCGCTACCGGGATCCCGCACAGTGCCGCACCAAGTCGTTCCTCTGAGACTGCGCGTAGGGCGGCACCCGGCCTTGAGTTGTCGAGCAACCATCCGGCCCCCCCGGCAAGAGCCAGCGCAACCAGCCCGACCACGATCACTCGCACCTCGACCGTCGCTCCGTCCCCGAGCGCGATCACACCCCCAGAAGCGAGGTTCTGAAGATGCAGGGGATCCGGCAACGTGTAGGAGGCACGCTGGAACAGGAACTCGATGGCTCCCCGAAGTGCGATCGCCGACGCAACTACACCGCCGATCCAGCCGAGTGAGAATCCCTGCTCGATGAACGGTCGGATCGCAACCAAGAAGATGAGTGCACCGATAAGGGCCGCCACCACTACACCCGCCGCGGCCCCCACGATGAACGGGAGACGGGATGCCTCCCCGGCAACCGCGTCCCGACCGTAGGCAACCCACAGCGTGGTGAACACGCACACTCCCGCGAGTTCTCCGAGGGCCAAATGGACGACGCCCGTAAGCCGGTACAGGACCGTTAGACACATCCCGAAGAGGCCGTACACCGCGCCGATCGAGATTCCGGTGATGATGACTTGTATGAGGATTCCGATAGGGCTACCTCGCCTTAGCCGGGGGCCGCGGTTCC
>JAXDJJ010000068.1:0-5516 GCA_034665745.1 Actinomycetota bacterium
TGGTGCGCAATGAAGGCGAGTCGGCTACGCGCTGCCCGAACATGTGGGGATGCGAGGCTCAGCGGAGAGAGCGGATCTTCCACTTCGCCAGCCGTGGGGGGATGGACATCGAGGGCCTCGGCTACCAAACGATCATGACGTTGATCGACAAGGGCTGGCTCGAAGACATCAGCGACATCTACTTCCTGGAACCGGGGCAGTTCGAAGAGCTCGAGGGCTGGGGCAAGATCTCGATCACGAACCTGATGAACGCGATCGAAGGTTCTCGCACCCGTCCCTTATCGAACTTGCTGGGGGCACTGGGCATCCCCCACGTGGGCGGTACGACTTCGAGGGCACTCGCCCAAGAGGTGGGGTCGTTAGACAAACTCCGGACAATGACCGCCGACGAGCTCGAGGCGCTGGAGGACATCGGCCCGGTCATGGCACAGGCCATCGCGGATTACTTCGCCGACGAGCACAACCAAGAGGTGCTCGATCGCCTGATCGAAGGCGGGCTTGCGCCAGAACCACCGGCCGCCAAGAAGGAAGGGCCGCTGACCGGTAAGACCATCGTCGTTACGGGCACCCTCAAAGGCTTCAGCCGGGACGGCGCGACCCAGGCGATCGAAGAGCGCGGCGGCAAGGTCGGCTCGAGCGTGTCGAAGAAGACCGACTATGTGGTCGTTGGAGAAAGTCCCGGTGCGAGCAAGTTCAACAAGGCCCAGGATCTCGGCATCGAGCTCCTCGACGAGAAAGCTTTCAAGAAGCTCCTCGGCTGATCCTTAGATCTCCGTTTGTGGCTTCCGGCGGGTCCACCAGAATGTGCCGGCAACCGCCCCGAGGATCCCAAGAAGCTGCCACAGGCTGCCCGAAGTGTTCGAGGATGCGGGCGTCGTGTCGGGCTGCTGGGCTGCCGCCCCTGCGACATCTGCGCTGTCATCGTCCGATGTTTCGCTGCCCGGCAGGACCGCGGAGCTTTCGACGATCGATGCCCTGGTGACGTTCTTGCCTTCGCCATCCCCGACGACGATGGCTCCAGCCATGCCTGGGTGAAGGATGCACAGATAGGGGAACACGCCCTCATCCCTGAACGTGTAGGTCAGTGATTCCTTCGGCATGATCTCGGTGTGCATATCCCCGAAGATGTTCTGCACTCCTCCCAGAGCGTGGATGTCCGGGTCGGAGTTCTGGAAGGTGACCTGGTCTCCAGGTTCGATGCGCATGATCGTTGGCGTGAAGCAGTAGTTCCGGATCTCGACGAGTGCAACCTTTGACGTGTTCCGGACGTCCGTGAATTTCCCGCCGGCGCAGAAGCCTCCGGCCCCCGCGGTGCTGGGGGCCGCGACTAGTAGGGCAGAAGCGATGAGGGCGAGGGCGAACAGTGTCGTGAAGCGACGCATGACGGTCCTTTCTCGAAGGAACTGACACCCCCTCTACCTCCGAGAACCCACGTTGGTTCCCAGTTCACCGTTTCCTCCGGTCACTCCCACGATCGTTCGCTCCACAAACGGTGAAAAGAAAACCGGCGGGGGTTGCCCCCCGCCGGTTTTTAGATCGGTCCTGCCACCACCCGTACTTCGCCTTTCGGCGCCCAGAGGACCAATCTGGAACGGGTGATGCTGGTGAACCGGTTGGATTCTGCCCGTGGCCAACAGCCTGAGGCGGCCAGAATCTTTGAAACGAAAAGGCTTAGGCCACTAGCAGCCGGTCACCTCGTGAGGTCCGTCGAAACTAGGTAACAGTCTGGACCACCTCCTCTCTCACGTAGCTCAAATAAAAGCACACCCATCGCGCTACTTCGCGCATGTTGGCGGGTCATTTTTCGGGGGCCCGATCCGGTCGCGCGGGAGCCAAAGCGAGCGTCGGTATACTCCTTGCCAAACTTGACTGAGCGGTCAATTCCGCTCTCTGCCGCGGAGGCCCGATGCCTTTCGACCTTCAACCGACCGACGAGCAGCGTGTCCTGCAAGAGACCTTGCATGACTTCGCGGCCGAGGCGTTGCGCCCGGCTGCGCGCGAGTGCGAGAGCGCACACCAGACATCGGAAGAGATCTTCCGCCAGGCCCACGAGATCGGGGTCACTGCTCCCGTCGACGAAAGCTACGGGGGCGCCGGACTGTTCGATGCGGTGACCCACTGCATCGTTGCCGAGGAGCTTGCGTGGGGCGATCCAGGCATCGCCTATTACCTGATCGGCTCGGGCCTCGCCGCAGTGGTCGTGGGGCAAGCCGGCACCGACAAGCAGAAGCAGGCCCATTTGCCTGCGTTCGGCGACGCGAACCCCGTCAAGAGCTTCGTTGCTCTTGGCGAGAAGATCGCAACTGGAGACCTGGAATCGCTCGACACCGCCGTAGATGGGGACAAGGTGTCGGGCACGAAGTACGGGGTCCTCAATGCGACGGACGCAGCCCTCGGGATCGTAGTGGGACGCACCGGCGATCAGCTCGGTGCAGTCCTGGTCGACGCCTCGGTCGATCTCGACGTCGTTAAGCCCGAAGACAAGCTCGGCCTAGAGGCCGCGCCTACATCTGTCGTGAACTTCGCGCTGGCGGCAGATGCGATCCCGTCCAGCGCCGAACTAACGAACGCGATCCTGCGAGCGAAACTCCTCACGGGGGCTCTAGCGGTCGGCTGCGCGCGTGCTTCGCTCGAATACGCGTCGCAGTACGCGATCGAGCGCGAAGCATTCGGAAAGCCGATCGGCGCATTCCAGGGGATCTCTTTCAAGATCGCCGAGATGGCGATCGAGGTTGATGCCGCTCGGTTGTCGGTGTGGCGGGCGGCATGGAAGCTTGATCGCGGCGAAGCCACGTTGTCGGACATCGCTGAAGCGAACGGGCAGGCCCTGAGTGCTGCGGTGCGATGCGGCGACGACGGCGTGCAGGTGCTTGGCGGCCATGGATACATCCGTGACCATCCCGTCGAGAAATGGTTCCGCGATGCGGTGACCTTGTCCGTTTTCGATGCGCCCGACGCGGTCGGCGACATGATGGTTGCGAGAGGGGTGCACGTATGAGCATCGACTTCGAACCGCATCCGGCGATCCAAGGTGTTCGGGAGTTCGTCCATGCGTTCGCAGAGTCACAGCTGCGCCCCCTCGCCCGAGAAGCGGACGAGAAAGGTGTCTTGCCGCTCGAGACGATCAAGGCGCTGGCACAGTTCGTCGGGAATAGGGCATCGGTGATGCCTCGTGACGAGAAAGAGGGAGGCCCGAAAGAGTCCATCGGTTCGATGATGGCCGTCGTTGGTTCGGAGGAGCTGGCGTGGGGCGACCCGGCTGTGCTCTTGAACATCCCCGGCCCCGGGCTTGCCGCCCCATCGATCATGGCCGCCGGAACCCCCGAGCAGAAGAAGCGCTTCCTCAACGACATCTTCGATGACCAGTCCGGCGAGCCCCGGTTCGGTGCCCTCGCCGTCACGGAACCACAGGCAGGCTCCGATGTGGGCAACGTGCAGACCACAGCGGTCCGTGATGGCGACGACTGGATACTCAATGGGTCGAAGGTCTACTGCACGAACGCGGCGCGCGCCGAGGTGGTCGTCGTCAACGCCACGGTCGACAAGTCACTCGGGCGCCAAGGCCAGAAATTCTTCGTGATCGAGAAAGGGACCCCCGGCTTCAACATCGGAAAGATCGAGAAGAAGATGGGTCTCACCGCGTCGGAGACTGCTGAATTCACGTTGGAGGACTGCCGCGTGTCGATGGACCATCTCCTCGGTGGGGAAGCGGCGCTCGAGCCCAAGGGGTCGGGCTTCAAGGGCACCATGAAGGCGTTCGACTCCTCTAGGCCGTCGGTTGCTGCCATGGCCCTCGGTATCGGGCGGGCGGCGTACGAGTACTCCCGGGACTGGGCGTACGCGGAGTTGCCGATGACGACGAGCTTCTCTCGCAAAGCGGCGATCGAGCAGAAGCTCGGAACCATGAAGCGCGAGCTGTCTTCGGCCCGCGATCTCGTGTGGAAAGCAGCTTGGATGGCTGACAACAAGATCCCGAACTCGAAGGAAGCGTCGATGTCCAAGGCTTACGCGCCGCAGGCGGCGTTGCGCGCATGCATCGGTGCGATCCAGATCATGGGGCCCGAGGGTTACTCCAAAGAGCATCTCGTCGAGAAGTGGTTCCGAGACATCAAGGTCTACGACATCTTCGAAGGTACCGGTCAGATCCAGAGAGTCGTTATCTCCCGGAGCATCCTGGGCAGACTCGACCAAGACAAGTAGGAGGAAAGTGATGCCGTCGTTAGATGGAAAGGTTGCGATCGTCACCGGTGCCGGTAGAGGCATCGGTCGCGAGCACTCGCTCGCGCTGGCTAAGGCGGGCGCGAAGGTCGTTGTGAACGACCTCGGTGGTTCGACCGCGGGTGAAGGTGCCGACAACACCCCGGCCCAGTCGGTCGCCGACGAGATCAAGGCGCTTGGGGGAGAGGCCACGGCGAACTACGACAACGTGGCGGACTTCCAGGGGGCCGCGAACATGGTCAAGCAGTCCATCGGCGACTTCGGCCGCTTGGATATCTTGGTCAACAACGCAGGGATCCTGCGCGATCGCATGCTGGTCTCGATGACCGAGGACGAGTGGGATGCAGTGATCGCGGTGCACCTCAAAGGTCACTTCGCCCCGACGCATCACGCTGCCACCTACTGGCGCGAGCAGTCGAAGGCCGGTAACCAGATCAACGGACGCGTCATCAACACCTCGAGCCCATCGGGTGTCTTCGGCAACGTTGGGCAGACGAACTACGGCGCCGCCAAGGCAGGTATCGCCGGTTTCACGATCATCGCGGCACAGGAGCTCAGTCGTTACGGCGTCACGGTCAACTGTCTCGCTCCTAATGCACGCACCCGCATGACCGAGGACATCTTCGGTGGGCTGCCCCAGCCGGAAGAGGGCGTCTACGACCCCCTCGATCCAGCAAACATCTCGCCTGTCGTCGTTGCCTTGGCTGCAGACGGTGCGCAGAACATCACCGGTCAGTGCTTCTTCATCTATGGCGGCACGATCAACGTCCTGAAGCCCTGGGATATCGGTCCGAGTGTCAGCAAGGACGGCTTCTGGGAGCCCGACGACCTGTTGGCCGAGCTCAACAAGACGTTCCCGGATGGGATCGCGCCGAAGCCGATGATGGAGTCCCTTGGGAAGGCCTCGGGCCAGAGCTGATGGCCGAAACAGAGATCCTGTTCGACCTTCCGGTCGATCCGGCGCGTGTCCAAGACTTTGCGACCGCGGTCGGCGAGGACAATCAGATCTTCTTCGACCCAGAGGTTGCCAAGCGGCACGGTTTCCCCGGCCCCCTCGCGCCCCCGACGTTCACGGTGACCCAGATCTTCGAGGTGCCTCGTGACGACCGGGAGCGGAGACTCGGTGCCAACCTCGATTACGCGCGGGTTCTCCACGGCGAGCAGGAGTTCATCTACGAACGGCTGCCTCTCGCGGGCGAGACCTTGCACGGGACGATGCGGATAGCGAAGGACTTCACGAAGGAAGGCAAGCGAGGTGGGAGCATGCGCTTCGTCACCTACGAGTCGACCTTCACCGA
>JAXDJJ010000069.1:0-30297 GCA_034665745.1 Actinomycetota bacterium
TCTACGAACGGCTGCCTCTCGCGGGCGAGACCTTGCACGGGACGATGCGGATAGCGAAGGACTTCACGAAGGAAGGCAAGCGAGGTGGGAGCATGCGCTTCGTCACCTACGAGTCGACCTTCACCGACGATGACGGCGAGGTCGTGTTGACCGCGAACTACACCCTGATCGAAACCTCGAAGGACGCCAACGCATGACAGAGCCTGCGAACATCACGCTGGATGCGGTCACGCCGGGGATGGATCTCGGCGAGGTCGTCTACGGCCCCGTCGAGCGCGAGGACTTCGTGCGTTATGCCAACGCCTCCGGAGATGACAATCCCATCCACCAAGACGAGGCATACGCCCAGAAGTCAGGTGCTCCAACCGTCTTCGCGATGGGGATGCTCAACGCTGGATACCTCGCCCATGCGGTCAGCGACTGGTTCGGAGGACCCCAGAACCTGCAGCGCTTCAAGGTGCGATTCACGAACCGGGTCTGGCCCGGTGACGAGCTCGTCTGCACGGGGCGCGTCGTCGCGATAGAAGATGGCGTCGTCAAGGTCACCCTCGACGCTAGGCGGCGCGGCAAGGGTCCCGAAGGCCTGGGGCTCGACGAGGAGCAGTCGGCACTGACCGGCGAAGCAGACATCGTTCTCTAACTAGGAGGAACACGTGTCACTGAACGAAAAGCTGGTTGGCAAGGAGTACGACTCTTCGACGTTCGAGGTGACCGCGGACCACATCGAGCGCTACGCGCGTGCGACGAACGATCTCAACGAGATCTACCTCGCCGGAGATGATTCGGTCGTAGCTCCTCCGGTATTCCCCGTGGTTGCTGCCTTCGGCGCTTTCATGAACGCGGCGATGGATCCCGAGCTCGAGGCAGACCTCTTGCGTCTGGTTCATGGCGCCGAGGAGCATGTGATCTTCCGTGCATTGAAGCCCGGTGACGTCATCACGGTGAACCCGATCCTCGAGTCCGTTGAGAAGAAGGACACCGGCGAAACGTTCACGGCTAAGGCAACCCTCGTAGATCAGTCGGGCGAAACGGTGGCAGAGGTTCGCGGCACGATGTTCATCCGCGGGTCGGGCTCCGGACAGAAGGCGTCGTCAGGTGCGGCCGACGAAGCGCCGCGCGAGATCGTCTACGAAGAGGCGACCAAGGTCGACGATGACCAGACCTACCGTTATTCCGAGGCATCTGGCGACCACAACCCGATCCACACCGATCCGAACACCGCCCAGATGGCGGGGCTGCCGGGGATCATCTGTCACGGCATGTGCACGATGGCGATCGCGACGAAAGCTGCGGTCAACGGTCTCGCCGGGGGAGACCCCAACCGCGTGAAGCGTGTCGGCGTGCGGTTGTCCAAGCCGGTGCTACCTGGTCAGGAACTCACGACGAAACTCTGGAAAGACACCGCGGGCGCGGGCATCACCACTTACGGGTTCGAGACCTACAACCAGGATGGTCAGGCCGTTATCAAGCAGGGTGTTGTCGAGATCTCCGACTAACCCTTCAGCACCGCGATACGTGCTGCCGCGATACCGGCGAAAACCAGGATGACACCGACACTGATCGCAACCCCTCGCGCGGTGATCGCTTTGCGCTCGGTGCCCAAGGCCCAGCCGACCGCGGCCCCCCCGATGAGCCCCCCGGCATGCGCGTAGTTGTCGATGCTTAGGATCCCGACGCCCAACTGTCCAAGGATCTGGAATGCCAGACCGATGCCGAAGATGTAGGCGAGCCAGCGCCACATCCCCTTGATCTGCATCTCGACGTTGCCCGTGCCTCGGCGCTGGTACAGATCGGCCATGAACGCACCTAGCACCCCGAGGATCGCTCCCGAGGCGCCTACACCGACCACCCGTTCTCCGCTCAACGCGAACGATGCGACCGCGCCCGTGAACCCCGCGACCACGTAGATGAAGGTGAAGCGAGCCGGACCGTAACGCTGTTCGACGGCGGGACCGATCATGAGGAAGACGTACGCGTTCATCATGAAATGCAAGGCGCCGGCATGAACCAGCATCGGAGTAAGCAACCGCCACCATTCGCCGTTCGCGATGAACGGTGGATACATCGCCAAGCGATCGAGGACCTGCGGAGAGAACAACTGGCCTACGAACACGATGGCCGTGAGGATCAGGATGGCGCGGGTAGCGGGAGCGGTGGCGGCCAGCACGGTGCGGACCTTCGGCGTGGACTTCCGGGCGGCTGCGACGCATTCGGGGCAGTGCTGACCAACCGAGGCCGGGATCGCACAGCGGCCACAGATCGGCCGGTCGCAGCGCGAGCAACGCAACCTCGTAGGTGTCTTCGGGTGCCCGTAGCAGTACAGCTCTTCTTCCTGGACGGCAGGGCCCGTGGGTTCGATGCTCACGGTGACGATGCTCGCACATGGAAATCCTTAGTCTGTGCGGATGACGGACACCCCGATCAGGGTCGCGACCTTCAATATCCGCCACGCTCAGGGCAAGAGCGGGGCCGCTGATATCCAGGCAACGGCAGATGTGATCAAGAGCCTCGAGGCCGACCTGATCGCGATCCAAGAGCTGGATGTCGGCCTTCGGCGTTCCAAGCGGATGGATCAACCGGCCGAGCTTGCCGACAGGCTCGGCATGCACGTCTACTTCGCGCCCGCGATGTCGATGGATCAAGGCGAATATGGCATCGCCCTTGCAGCGTCCGACGAGTTCCGCGCGACGGTCGAGCAGTTGCCCCGGGCGAATGACGAGGAACCGCGCGTGGCGATCATCGCGGGGTGGCGCGGGATCGGGATCGTCACGACTCACCTGTCGCGCAGTGCTGCAGCCCGGAACCAGCAAACCGACAAGCTGGCGGATCTGGTCGGCAAGCTCGGGACACCAGCGATCGTTCTGGGTGATCTGAATCAACCCATCAAGTCATTAGGAGCTCTTACCGGCGCCGGCCTGACACCGGCCAAGGCTCCGATGAGAGCTGCGAAGGTCTTACGGCGTGACTTTCAGATAGACCACATACTTGTGACGAAGGATCTCGAGGTGCGGAAAGCGTGGACGATCCCAACCTCGGCGTCGGACCACAACCCGTTGATCGCAGACATCGCTCGCAGGAGCCCGTAGATGGCCAAAGTCGTAATCACGATGCCCGCGTACCGAGCCGCTCAGACGGTTGCTAAGACCGTCGCGGATGTTCCGGCCGAATTGTCCGAACACATGATCCTTGTCGACGATGCCAGTCCGGACGACACGGTTGAGCTCGCTCGAGAGTTGGGCCTGCGCGTCTTCGTGCACACGGAGAACAAAGGTTATGGAGCGAACCTGAAGACCTGTTACCTGAAGGCTTTGGAAGGGTCCGCCGATGTCGTCGTCGTTCTTCACCCCGATTACCAGTACGACCCCAAGGCGGTCCCGCTGCTGATCGCACCGATCCTTGCAGGAGATGCCGACATGACGTTCGGTTCTCGCTTCGCAGGGGTTGGTGACCCACGCTCGCAAGGGATGCCGTTCTATCGATTCATGGGCAACAGGGTGACCACGGTTCTGCAGAACGCCATCCTCGGCACGCGCTTCACGGAGATGCACAGTGGGATGCGGGCCTATACGCGTGACTGCATCCTGTCGCTTCCGTTCCTGGGTTACTCCGACGATTTCGCATTCGAGTCGCAGATCTTGATCGACGCCGTAGTGCGCAAGCACCGCGTCGTCGAGGTGCCGATCCCGACGCGTTACACGGTCGAGTCTTCCTCCTTGAACCTCAAAGGCTTGTTCAAATACGTCTGGGAGACCGTTGCCTACACGGCTACGCGGACCCGCCAGTGGGGACGGCGAGGCCGACGGTGGCCCTTGGCGCGGCGGACGGCATCCACGCTGGCCGATCCCGTCACCCCGACGGCATCCCTGCCCGAGTCGGTCGGCCTTCCCGATGCTGCGGCGGGCAAGGTGGTCGAGTCCGTTCTCGAACGTCTCGGCTCCTATCTGCTGCCAGGCACCTCGGTAGCTGTGGTTGCCGGATCCGATGAGCTCTTGGCTCAACTCAGCCGGCGGAGTGACTGGCGACATGCGGCCGACCCGGACGATGTCGCAGATGCGTGCGTGATCCTGTGCCCGCTCTCCAAACCGATAGATATCGCCGGCGTCGCGGCAAGTGTTCGTCGTTCTCTGCACGATGAGGGGATGCTGGCGCTTGTACTCACCGAGAGCCTCATGGGTTCTCCCCATCAGCTGGCGGAAGCCCTATGGCAGCGCGGCTTCGAGTTGGTCGAGTGGAACCGGATGGGGAGACTGATACCAAAGGCGACGTTGGTTCTGGCACGCCCGGTCCGTGCCGAGCGCGGTGCCGGAACACTTCCCTAGTGGGGCTGAAGGCATGCCGGTCCTGTGGCGGCGATGATCTGCACCAGGTTCTGTCTCTTGGTGCGATGCCCCCGGCGAACGCGGTAAGGACCCTCGAAGAACTGGACGATGACGAGGCTCGTTACCCCCTCGATGTCGTCATGTGCCTCGATTGCGCGTTGCTTCAATTGACGCAATCGCCACCCCCCGCGGAACTGTTCGAGGAGTACGCCTACTTCTCGTCGAGGTCTGCACCGATGGTCGATCACGCAAGGTCCCTGGTCGACGAAGTGATGGCCGATCGCAAACTCGGTCCTGACGATCTCGTCATCGAGGTGGCAAGCAATGACGGGTATCTACTTCGCCACTACCAGGACAAGGGAGTGCGAGTCCTAGGGATCGATCCCGCCGAGAATGTCGTCGACGTCGCGATCGCTGCAGGTGTGCCGACGCGTGCCGAGTTCTTCACGCGGACGCTTGCGTTGGAACTTCGGGGGGAGGGGCTCGTGGCCTCGGTCGTCCATGCGAACAACGTGCTTGCCCATGTGCCGGGCATCAACGACTTCGTCTCGGGGGTAGCGGCCGTCCTCACCGATGACGGAGTCTTCGTGGTCGAGACGCCCTATGCCAGAGACCTCGTCGAGAAGCTGGAATTCGACACGATCTACCACGAGCACGTCTTCTACTACTCGCTCCATTCGGTGATGGCCTTACTAGAACGGAACGGGCTGTCGGTAGTGGACGTTCAACGGATCCCGATCCATGGGGGCTCGCTGCGGATCCGCGCGATGCGGTCCGACGCGGCGGCTCCGGTCGACGCAAGCGTCGCATCCCTGCTCCTCGAAGAGGAAGAGCTGGGGATGCAAACGGTGTCGTTCTACGAGACCTTCGCCCGGAGGGTCGATGTCCTGCTGGGGGAGCTCCGTGACTTCTTGTCCGAACGCAGGGAGCACGGCCGGACTATCGCCGGCTACGGAGCTGCCGCCAAGGGAGCCGTCTTGCTCAACGCGCTTGGGATAGGTCCTGAGACGATCGGATTCGTGGTCGATGAAACGCCTTACAAACAAGGGCGCTTCGTTCCGGGTGTTCGGATCCCGATCGTTGCACCGGAGGAGTTGCTCACGCGGATGCCCGACGACGTGATGATCTTCGCCTGGAACTTCGCCGACGCGATCATCCAGAAGGAAGCAGAGTACGTAGCGCGGGGCGGGACGTTCCTGGTACCGATTCCATCTCCGAGGGTCGTTGCAGGTTAGGCGTGAAACGTCACACCCTTGGCGAGTGCCACGAGTATCGAAGCCTTTAGCTTGCTCGGTGGAGTTCCCGCATCGGTCCACCATCCGTTGAGGACGTCGTAGCTCAACTCGCCCGACGCGATGTACGCGTTGTTGACCTCCGTGATCTCTAGCTCGCCCCTTGCGGACGGCTGGAGCCCTTCGATGATGTCGAAGACCCTCCCGTCGTACATGTAACAACCCGTGATGACCAGATCGCTCGGCGGGTCCTCGGGCTTCTCGACGATCGAAACGATCCGCTCGCCATCGAGGACGGCGACCCCGAACCGCTTGGCATCCTCGAGGGCAACCTTCTTGAGGAGAAGCTTGGCGCCACTGGTTTGGTCATCGAACGCGCGAACGAAAGGCGTCAGGTCCTCCTGATAGATGTTGTCGCCGAGGATCACGACCATCTTGTCGGAACCCACGTGAGGGGCGGCCTTCGACAAGGCATCTGCGATGCCCTTGTTCCCACCCTCCTGTTGCGCATAAGAGATGCGAGCGCCAAGTTCCCCGCCATCGCCCAGCAAGGTTTGGAACTGCTCGATCTCGTCGCCCGTAACGACGACGATGTCCTCGATCCCTGCCTCGATCAACTTCTTGACGGGAAAGAACACCATCGGCTCGTCGAAGACATCGAGCAGGTGTTTATTGACGACCTTCGTTATGGGATGCCAGCGAGTTCCGAGGCCTCCGGCGAGCACGACACCTTTCAAGTGATCGCCTCCACGTAGTTGGTCACCGACGTTCGCCAGTCTAGGAGAGGGACGTTCATCGCCCGCGCTTTGTCCAGTGCGAGCGCGCTATTCGGGGGCCGCGGCGCGATGACCCGCTCTGCCTCTGCCACGTACGTTGGCGTATCGATGCGTGTCACTGGGATGTCACGCCCAGCCGCCTGCACGGCGACCTCGGCTAGTTCCGCCCACGTTGCGGGCTCTCCGTCTCCGGCAACGTGGATCGTTCCGGCTGCTCCCTCGTCGAGGAGGAACACGATCGCTCGCGCGAGCTCGATCGCAGAGGTTGGTCTGCCCCTCTGGTCATCGAGCACCCTTAGGGGGCCTTCGTCGGCAAGCCGAAGGATCGTCCTGACGAAGTTGTGACCGTCGCCGAAGATCCATGAGGACCTGATCGTCAGGTCACCTTTCCCGGGATCGAGATGGTTCTCGCCCTCTAGTTTCGTGAAGCCGTACACGTTCAAGGGGCCGGTGGGAGCCTCCTCCGAATATTCGCCGTCACGGTCACCAGCGAACACGAAGTCCGTCGAGACATAGAGCACCCGGGCCCCGTTCTGCCGGGCCGCTCCGACGACGTTGGCTGTGCCACCAGCGTTCACCCGATAAGCCTCGTCGGAGTTCTGCTCGCACCAGTCAACGTGGGTAATGGCTGCGAGGTGAACGATCGCATCTACCCCGCGCTCTGCGTCTAAGACAACCTCGAGGTTGGTGACATCGAGATCGCGATGCGCCGCGAAGCGAGCCTCGGGGAGGAGGGGTCGGAGAGCGGCACCGACCTGGCCGCCGGCACCCGTGATCAGAACCTGGGGATGTCTTGCCATGTCAGTGGGGGATTACCCCGGTCGCGCTCCGAGAGGGCAGGGTCGGTGTTGTCCCACGCGATCGCAAGCGAAGGATCGTTCCACAGGATGCCTTGCTCGTCCGTGGGGTCGTAGGTATGACTCGTCCAATAGAGCATGTCGATGTCGGTGAGGGCCAGGTAGCCGTGCGCTACGCCTGGCGGGACGAAGATCGTCGAAGGTTCACTCGCGTCGGCAACGAACGTCATCACCGACGGTTGTGATCCGTGGTCTCGCAGATCGACCAGAGCGATCTGGGCACGCCCGACGGCGAGGTACCAGAGATCGGATTGTTCGCGGTGGAAATGCAATCCTCGGAGCACGTCTTTCTTCGAGTGCGAATGGCTCGACTGCGTCAAGGGCATGGAGATGTCGGCGGCCCGTGCGATCTCCGAGAAATGACCTCGCTCGTCCTCGAACCGTTCGAGTCTGGTGACGACTACCCCCGGGATCGTCATCTACGTTCCTCGACGTCGTCGTAGAGCGCCTCGGCCGATCCGACCTTGTCGACCCACCATGAGCGGTTGTCGGCGAACCACGCCACCGTGCGCCGGATGCCCTCTTCGACCCCAACCTCGGGTGACCATCCGAGGTTCCGGAGCTTGGTCGCGTCCACCGAATACCTCCGGTCGTGGTCCGGGCGGTCGTAGGCGGTGAGGTAGACCGCGTCCGGCCCTCTCGCTGCTGCTTGGGCGACCGCCTCGGCGATCGAGCGGTTGGTCCTTGTGTCCCGTCCGGGTCCGATATTGAACACGTCGCTACGGTCCGCCTTGTCCATCACCAAAGCGATCGCAGAGCACGCGTCGTCGACATACATCCAGTCACGGATCTGCTCCCCGTCGCCCCATACGGGCAATCGTTCATCCGCCAGCGCACGAGCGGTCCACCGCGCGATGGCTTTCTCCGGGTGCTGCCAAGGACCGAAACAGTTCGTGGGGCGAACGACGATCACTCGCAGATCGTTGGCGTAGGTCAGCGCGAGGTCATCTGCAACAGCCTTGGACCGCGCATACGCGCTGGTGGCTTTCCCTTCGCCGGGGCCTTTATCGGTTTCGCGAAAGGGCTCGTCGAGTGCCGGCCCATAGACCTCGTCTGTGGATACATGTAGGACGGTCTCCACCCCCGCATCGCGCGCTGCATCAAGGACCGCACGCGTGCCGTCCACATTCGTCGAGAAGAACCCCTCGGCATCGGTCTCGCTACGCGTCACGTGTGTCTCTGCTGCGAAATGGACGATCGCGTTGGGGCGTTTCGTTGCGACGAGTTCCGCCAAGGCTGGATCCCGGACGTCCACGAGGTGGGTCTCGGTCGTTAGGTTCCCGAGCCGCTCCTTGTCTGCTGCGTAGGTGCCTGCGTCGACGTTGACGACCGACGCACCGGTTGAGGTGAGGTGGGTGATGAAGGCGGCACCGATGAACCCGAGTCCTCCCGTTACGAGGACGTCCTTGTTCATGTGGCCAACGTGTCGGTGGCAGCGGGTTGATCCTGCCGGCGGTTGCGCAGGAAGAAGACGCACGCAAGCATCGGTATGGGGATCGCCAAGGCTCTGATGAGGTCCTTCGGGTACAAGAGGTTCCACCAGTTGAGCAGCAGCACGAAGAACCCTTGCAGGAGGAAGACAGCGTCCATCGGGTGCCGGAGCCGGAACGATCTGACGACCCCCGCGGTGAACAAGGCTAGCAACGTGACCAGGATAGGGAGCTCGGCGGATGCCAGTTGCACTCCCTCGAACGACATCGGGCCCAGTGCACTCAGGTCATGCAGGGTGTCGATCCATCCGATGAACGGCAAGCTGAGGAAGTCTTGCCCCCCGCCCAACGGTGTGTCACCGAACTGGGCATAGACGTACCTCAACCAGATCAGGAACGCGACGGGTCCGATCGCCAGGATGAGCAAAGAGGTCTTGAGATCGTGCTTCCGACGACCCAGGCGGAACTCGTTCAGTTCGTACAAGCCGAGACCGATCGGGACGAGCAACATCTGGAATTTGAAGAAGCATAGGAACGCGAGCAACCACGCTGCGGGTTCGCGCCGGTCGTGGAACCAGAGGTAGAGACCGACCGCGAGCAAGGCTGCAGTGACCGCTTCGCTCGTATCCGTGGTCACGGAGAAGATCAACCCGGGGTTGAGGGCAACGAAGAGACCTCCCCATGGGTTCGCACCGAGATGCATCGAGATCAGAGAGGCGAAGTAGGACGCGACCCCAATCCCAACGAGACTTAGTAGCAGGAGTACCTGGGGGACCCAGCCTGGGTGCCCAAGGCTGCCGAGCCACGCCAACCAGCCGTAACCTGGATGCCCGTAACGATGAGAGGCAAGGTCGATGACCTGGTGCGCCTCACCCTTCGCCAGGGGATCGATCGCGATCGCGTAGTAGTAGACGCCGTCGTAGTGACCCGCGGGTACGAACCGAAAATCTCCGCCCTCGATCTCCTGTGCGATAGGTGCGATCGGGTCCTCGGGCGCCATCCTTATGAGGCTTGTCACGTTTGCCCCGTCCGCGGTCATGAACATGCCCGCCGCGAGACCACTCATGAGCACACCGATCACTGCACACAGGAGAGGTATTGATCGCGTCATGTCGATCTGTTTGTTCATCATGGGCGGCGCGCCTCGACGTAGATCGTGCCGCCGCGGTGGGCGACTATCTCGATAGCAGATGCGACGAGCGCCACCGGAAGTAGCAAGGCACCGAGTGCGATGGCAAGCAGCCTTCGGCCTCCGGTCATCGGTTTGCTCCTCGCCTCGGGCTTCCGTATCGCGTCGTACAGGTCGAGGTCGCGTACAACCGATCCGACGAGCCCATGGAGCCATCCGAAAACAACATTGCCCCCACGGTAGTGGCTAAGCCTCCCGACCTCCAACCCAAGCTCTTGGAGCGTGGTGGTCAGAGGAGGAGGTGGGATGTGGATCAGATGTCGTGGGGGGTCCAGGTGGAGCCACCGTAGACCGAACGCTCGTGCCTGCAAACTGGCCGGGTTCGGCACTGCGACGACCAGGACCCCTTGCCGGTCGAGCAACCGGGCGGCCTCCGTCAGATGGTGGAGGGGGGTCGGAACGTGCTCCAGCGAGTGCCAGAACACGATGGCCGCCCATGCACCCTCGACCTCTTCTATCGGCGCGGTCATGAAGTCATCCCTATGTGAGTACGGGTCGAGCCCAACCGCATCTCGCCCTTTCGCCCGCAGGGAATCGATCAAGGAGCCATCACCGGCCCCGACATCGAGCACGCGCCCGGTGGGGGCAAGCTTCATGAGCCGGCGGGAGAACCCGCCCCGCAGGAGGGTGAAGATCCGGTCGCCGATCCCCGAGAACCTGCCGCTCTCGGGGCGGTACCAGGTGCCGTAAGCCCTATCGAGCTCTTCGGGCGTGGGCCAAGGGTCGATCGTGGCGACCCCACAGTGTCCACAGACGATCCGTCCGGGGGCCGGGCGGGCCCGGCCATCGAAGGGTCGATGGCACCACGCGCACGTCCCCTCCATCGGCTCCTCCCGGCTAGCGCTCGAACATTACAGCCGCGTCCTGGTGTTACTTCTGTTAATCGATGTGGCGTTTGATAACTTAAGTCAATCAATGATTGCCAAGCTAGGCAAAGGGACCCATGTGACGATTCTGACGATGGCTCGGGCACCCCTGGCTCTTCTTATCGCGCTCTCACTGGGAGCCTGCGCGTCCGGCACCCCCTCGTCGACCGAGCCGTCTGCCGAGACCACCCAAGCCATCTCCGCCCTCGAGGACCGAGTGGCGGACCTCGAAGCCGACCTTCTCGCCGCCGAGGATGGCCGCACGAAGCTGAGTGACCGGATCGACTCTCTCGGGGACAAGCTCGCCAAGTCCCTCGACCGCTTGCAGGAGTCACTGGCCCAGGTGCGCTCGGGCTCTTCCGAGGCGGCGGACTCGGCAGCATCGGCCTTGGCTTCGGCTCAGGCAGTTGCTTCCGACCTTGCGGTCCTCGAGCAGCGCTACGAATATCACCTCCGCCGCTACCACGGAGGTGGCGGATGAGGCTGATGCGCGACCTCGTCGGCGAAACCCTGTCGAACCGCTACCGGTTGGTCACCCGCATCGCCGGTGGCGGGATGGGCGAGGTCTATCGCGGCCACGACCTGTTGCTGGATCGAACCGTCGCGGTCAAGGTCTTGCAACCGAACCTTGCATCGGATCAGGAGCTCGTGGCGCGCTTCAAAGCCGAGGCTCGCGCCGCGGCGCGCTTGACCCATCCGAATGTTGTTGGTGTGTACGACTGGGGCTCGGAGGACGAGCACACCTATTACATGGTGATGGAGTACGTCTCCGGGACCGACCTTCGCGATGTGCTGACCACGCGCGGTGCGGTCGATGTCGAGCAGTCCATCGAGATCGTTACGGGGGTGTGCGAAGCCCTGGCTGCGGCGCACGCGGGCGGGCTGGTCCATCGTGATGTGAAGCCTGAGAACGTGTTGATCTCACGGGCCGGAACGGTCAAGGTCGCGGACTTCGGCATCGCCGCGGTTGTCGATCTCGATCGCACCGCTCCCGGCGGATCGATCCCCGGGACCCTGCGCTACCTGGCACCGGAGCAAGCTGCAGGACGAGAAGCCACGAGTGCCTCCGACCTGTGGGCCGCCGGAGCGTTGCTGTTCGAGCTGATCACCGGCATGCCCCCCTCGCAAGGGTCGGGAGCGGACCTATTGCGGCGTCGCGCAACGGAAGCTCCCGTGCCTCCATCGGCGGTGACGGCGGACGTCCCAGGACGGGTCGACGCGATCGTCATGCGCGCATGCGCGGTTGATCCATCACAACGGTTCGCCAGCGCGAGCGAGATGGCTGCCGCTCTAGGTCGCGCCGCATCCGAACTTGCCGAGCCTCGTCCCCTCGACGAGCTCTTGGACGAGGTCACCGGCGAGATAAGACTTCCGGACACGAACCCAACCGATTTCGCGCCGCGCAACGTCCGGCGCATCCGCCGGCGCCGCAAACACACGATGGCGTTGGCCGTACTAGCGGCTTTGCTGCTGTTGGGCGGTGCCCGCGGGGTCGCGGCCCTGTTGGCACCTGAAGACGTCGAGGTTCCCTCCGTGACCGGCTTATCGAAGCAACAAGCAGCCGCGGCGGCGAAGGATGTGGGATTGACTACGACGATCGAAGCGCGGGTCAATGACTTTGCGCCGGCAGGACTCGTGCTGTCGCAGGATCCGGCCGGTGGGATCCTGAAAGAAGGTCAGCCGATCGCGCTGACGATCTCGATGGGCCCGCCGCCCTTGCCTGTTCCTACCGTCGTCGGGATGACACTGGAAGTTGCAACGGTGAGGCTAAAGACCCATCAGCTCGAGGCCGGCGCCGTGACGCGCAGGTTCGATGTTGCTGTCGAAGGCACCGTGATCACACAGAGCCCGGCCGACGGGAAACTCCCATGGGGCGAGAAGGTGGACCTGGTCGTCAGCCGTGGCCCGCAGTCGATCGGCGTGCCCGACGTCGCCGGGATGACCGTTGGGAAGGCGAAGGAGATCCTGGTCGCGGCAGGGTTCGAGGTCACGGTCACAGACACCTACTCCGATGACATCGAGGTGGGCAGGGTCATCGGCACGGTGCCGGGTGGGGGAGTCGAGGCGCCGGAGGGCTCCACGATCGAGATCCAGAAGTCGATCGGACCCGAGTTCAAGGAACTGACGATGCCTGACGTGCGCAACATGAGCTTGGACGCCGCGCGCGCAAAGCTCCTGGGTCTCGGGCTCCGCGTATCGGTTCAAGAGGTCAATTCGGGCTGCAGCAACTACACGGTTGTCGACTCGGATCCGCTTCCCGGACAAAAGGTCCGCGAGAATGACCTCGTTGCGCTATTCGTCGTTTGTTAGGACCGCCCAGGCCCGCATCGTCTCGACGAACCTCGGTGTGCACTCCATGTGCGCGACTTCGTTCAAGGGGACCCAACGCACGTCGCTTGCATCGGTGCCTGCGAGCGGCGTAGCAGTTGCCGCAAGCGTTGCGTGGTAGTCGAGGATGACGTAGTGCAGATCGGGACCCGAAACCTCGAGGATGCCGGCAAGCTCGCCCACCTCGACCTCGAGTCCCGTCTCTTCCTTAACCTCGCGACGTAACGCGTCGGCTAGATATTCACCGTGTTCGACACGTCCACCAGGCAAGGACCACAGCCCCTTCCCCGGGTCGTTCGCGCGCTGAACCATCAGTAGCTTGCCGTCGTCGATCACGATGGCTCCGATGGCGACCTGAGGCTGTGTCACGCCCGTAGGCTACGCCCGTGTCTAGCCGCTTCAACCTTGACGACAGTGACAAGCCATGGGTGCCGTGGGCCATCTTGGGCATCGGAGTACTCGCCGCGTCGGTCTCGGCGATCCTGATCCGCTATGCCGAGGACGCCTCGGGCATAGCGATCTCGTTCTGGCGCTCTGCGGCAAGCTCTGTCTTGCTACTCCCGTTCGCGATCCCCGGTCTAAAGCGGATGAACGCGCGCGATTACCTGCTGCCTGTCGTCGCGGGGCTATTCCTGGCGGTCCACTTCGCCACCTGGATCACCTCCGTGAACCTCACCTCGATCGCGTCGTCGGTGTTGCTCGTGTGCACCACGCCGATCTTCGTTGCGATAGCGGCTCGGTGGATATTCAACGAGCGACTGGGGGTGCTTGGGTGGTCCGGGATCGGTCTGGCATTGCTCGGCTCGGCCCTAGTCGCAGGCTTTGACTTCGGCGGTTCCAGGATCGAGGGCAACGTCTTGGCTCTGATCGGAGCGATCACGGTCTCGGGTTACAGCCTTGCGGGCCGGGTATCGCGCCAGAAACTCGGGATCCTCGAATACGCCGTGGTCACCTACGGTGCATCCGCGATCGTGCTGCTGATCATCGCGGTGCCGGCCCACGTCCAACTGAGCGGCTACTCGAGTCAGACCTGGTGGGCCATCGCGGGGCTTGTCGTCGGCCCACAGTTGCTCGGACACACGTTCATCAACTTCGCCCTGCGTGCGATCGATGCAACGAGGGTCTCGATCGTCATCATGGCCGAACCGGTCATCGCGACGATCCTCGCTTACTTCCTATTCCTCGAGACGCCATCGTGGCTCGCTTATCCAGGAGGGCTTGCCATCCTCATCGGTATCTATCTCGTCACGAAGGCGAACGACGAGCCGCCGATGATCAGCGAGTGACCCTCCACCACGCACGGGGCAGTTTCGAGCTCAACCGTTGTCTCGTGATGGGGATCCTGAATCGCACGCCGGACTCGTTCTATGACGGCGGGCGCATGGACCTCTCGGAGTCCATCGAGCATGCGGAACGCTTGGTCGAGGAAGGTGCCGACATCATCGACATCGGTGCGGTCAAAGCAGGGCCGGGCGAAGATGTCTCGGCCACCGAGGAATCCGACCGGTTGCTTCCTCTTGTTACCGCCCTGCGCGATGTCGGTGCTCCCTTGTCGGTCGAGACCCGGCTGCCCGAGGTCGCGACGCGGGCCCTCGAGGAGGGGGCCGCGATCGTGAATGATGTCGGAGGACTGCAGGATCCGAAGCTGGCGGAAGTGTGTGCGGCTTCTGGTGCCGCTTTGGTGTTGATGCACAACGGGGGCCAGATACGCGGGCGACCGCGCTCACCGGAGTATCCGGACATCGTCGCTGCGGTGGTCGGGGAGTGGCGCCGGCTGGCCGAGATCGCCACTCAGCACGGTGTTCCGAACGACCGGATCATCGTCGACGCGGGGCTCGACTTCGGTAAGAACACGTTCCATTCGCTGGAGTTGATGCGGAGGCTTGGGGAGCAGGTTGCGGAACCATGGCCATTGCTGGTCGCGCCCTCCAGAAAGGATGTCGTTGGGGAGACCCTGGACCTTCCCCTTGGGGAACGGTTGGAGGGAACCTTGGCGCTGGTTGCTCTAAGCGTGCTCGGTGGGGCTTCGATCGTCAGGGTCCATGACGTCAAAGCCGCGGTTCGGACGGTTCGGATGGTCGAGGCCGTTGTTGGCAAGAGGATGCCCGCGGCCCCCGTTCGGGGCCTGTGGGACTGAATAAAAGTGTAGTTTCTCGCCATGGGTAAGACGGTTCTCATAGTCGAAGACGAAGAAGCAGTTAGGGAGCTCGAGAAGTTCATCCTCGAGCAGCAGGGTTATGACGTCATGGAAGCCCGTGACGGTCTCGAGGGCCTGACCAAAGCGGAGTTCCGCAAGCCCGATGTCATCCTTCTCGACCTGATGATGCCGGACGTCTCCGGGGGCCGGATGTTCGACGAGATGAAGCGTCATCCCGCAACCGAAGGGATCCCGATCATCGTCGTCACCGGCAAGCCCGACGCGCACGACATCTTCGACGACCAGATCGGGCCCGAAGACGTAATCATGAAACCGTTCGAAGCCGACACCCTGATCGACCGGATCCGTCACCACGTAGGGGACCCCGAATAATGCGTACCGGCTTCGCCGGTCCTGTTGCTAAGCCGGTGTCGGCGTAGCCGACACGTGACTTAGTAGTCCCTCAATCTCATCGTGACCTGGACCGCTTACTGGACCGTCGTCGCGGGCCTCGCGGGACTCATCTTCGGAAGCTTCGGCACCGTCGTCGCCTATCGGGTTCCGCGCAAGGAGTCGATCGTGACGGGGCGGAGCAAGTGCCCCTCATGCGGCACGCAGATCGTCTGGTACGACAACATCCCGGTATTCAGTTACCTCTTTCTCCGCGGGAAGAGCCGGTGCTGTGGGACGCGGATCTCACCGCGCTATCTCTGGATCGAACTAACAACAGGCATCTTGTGGGCTCTTCTCGTGTGGCGCTTCGACATCTCGTTCACGGTTGTGGTCTACGCAGCATTCTTCTGGGTGTTGGTCGTCCTCACGGCGATCGACCTCGAGCACAAGCTCCTGCCGAACAAGATCGTCTACCCGGCGTTCATCGCATCTTGGATCGCGTTGCCGATCGTTGCGCTGGTTGCTGCGGACGGGGACCTGGCGAACCTCAAGGACGCCGCGCTCGGCGCGTTGATCTTCGGAGGATTCCTCTTCATCGTTGCGTTCATCGCGCCCGCGGGGATGGGTGGGGGCGACGTCAAGCTGGGTTTCGTACTCGGTACTTACCTCGGGTACGCCGGCGGTATCGGGGTAACGCTCGTCGGGATGTTCTTGTCGTTCTTGTTGGGTGGGGTCGTGGGAGTCGTCCTGCTACTCAGGGGTGAAGGACGCAAAGCGGCGGTTCCGTTCGGTCCCTTCCTCGCCGCGGGAACGGTGCTCGCGGTCTTCGTTGGCCAGCGATTGCTCGACTGGTACCTGCACTGAACTAGATCGGCAACGTCACCGAGCTGTCGAGGTAGACGTGTGCGGCGAGCTCCGCAAGGCTCGGGTCGAACTGGGTCCCGGAGTGGGCCAAGATCTCGCGTATCGCTTCCTCGAACGTCACCGGCAAGCGGTAGGGACGGATCGATGTCATTGCGTCGATCGAGTCCGCTATCGAGAACAAGCGGGCGGCCCCCGGGATGTCTTCGCCCCTGAGCTTGTCCGGGTACCCGTCGCCATCCCAGCGCTCGTGGTGGTGGCGGATCACGTTGCGGACGGATTCGGGGAAACCGAGCGGTGCAACGATGCGTTCACCGAGGATGGGGTGGGTGTTCAACACCCTGCGCTCGGTGTCAGTGAGCTTGTCGGGCTTGTTGAGGATGGATTCCGGGATTCCGATCTTGCCGACATCGTGTAGGAGGAATCCGGCTTCGAGCGCTTCGCTAGGCATCGCGTCTTCCAGCAGAGCAGCGTGCGCTAGACGGATCGCCATGTGTGTCACGCGTTCGGCGTGACCACCGGTGTACGAGTCTTTGAGCTCGAGCGCCGAAGCGAGAGCACGAGCGGCGCTCATCATGGATCCGATCGCCTGGGCATCTCCCTCGCCATGGAGAACCGAAGCTGCGGGCGCGTCGTAGAACGCACCACCCTCGGCTACCTGAGCCACTGCCATCGCAACGCGATCGGCCGACGTCCCACGCATGACATAGGCACCGATGCCCATGCCGAGAGCCTCGGCTGCGGTGCGCTGGTCTGCCTGGCTGGCGATGACCACCGTGCGACGTTCGAGCCGCGCTTGCTTGACGAGACGCAGAGGAGCACATGGGTCCGGGTCGGCGTGGTTCGTCACCACGACTACGACGTCGATGTTCTTGGCGGTGGCCGAGAGGTCACCGATGTCGATGTTCTTCGGAACGACGATCTGTGACGACCGAGATCCGAGCGCGGACTGGAGACCAACCCAAAGGGCGGCGTCACCACCGAGCAGGAGGATCCGGATGGGCCGGGCCATCAGACCGTCGTCATCCCGAGTCGTTCCATCTGGCTCGCACGCTCGAGCATGCTCTTGCGACGCTCTTCCCGGGCAGCCGGCTCGAGGTCGATGAGCTCTTGGATGATCCCCGCGACGGCGGCCGGCGAGAATGGCTTCGTGAGGTGAGCGTGGGCACCGATCTGAAGGCCCTCCATCGCACGTGCAGGTGTGCTCGTGGCGGAAAGCACTACAACAACGAGGTTCTCGAGTCGGTTCTCGTCGCGGAGTCTCCGCAACGCAGTCATGCCGTCGGTCTGCGGCATGGCGAGATCGAGGATGACGGCATCCCACTCACCGGCGGCGACCTGCTCCAAAGCTTCCTCACCGTTCGCGGCTTCGCCGATCTCCATGCCGGCGAGAGTGAGGTTCAGCCCCACGATCGTGCGGATGTCCGGATCGTCATCAACGACGAGAACCCTGGCGGCCGAGGTGCTCATGCGTCCACCTGATGTTCTTCGGTGGCGAGTTTCTCCAACCGATTGACGAGCTCGCGGAAGTTCGAGCGAGCGAACTCCGCCAAGCGGAGGTCCGGGTCGACGTGAAGTTTGCGACGGATGCGCGCCTTGTGGCTCCGAACCGTTCCCGGACGGATCCCCATGCGCTTGGCGATGTCTTGTTCGGTCCGTCGGTTCGCGAGGTGGGCTAGGACGTCCCATTCGCGATCGGTCAACTCCTCCGACAACGCGATCGGGTTGATGCTGCGTCGCCTCGGATCGTCCGAACGCCACGATCGATTGCCACCGGACTCTTTGGCACGGAACAACGCGATCTCTGCTTTCGCCACGAGCTCTTCGGGCTTACGACCGGATGAGAACTCCGCGGTTCCGATAGAGATCGATAGGGGAGTGCCCTCGCACTCGATCTTCGAGACCGCATGGCGACAACGCTCGGCGGCGAGATAGGAAGTTGCGATATCTGTCTCGGGAAGGATGGCTGCGAACTCGTCGCCGCCGTATCGGTAGACCCCATCTGCCCTGCGGAATACCGCGCGCAAGACGAAAGCGATCTCTTGGAGCAGCTCGTCTCCTGCGTCTTTGCCGATCTTGTCGTTGATCTCGCCCATGCCGTCTAGGTCGATCAACATGATCGAGAGAGCTGCATTGCTCCGATCCGATCGAGAAACCTCTTGAGCCAAACGTTCGTCGAATTCGCCACGACCCGGAAGCCCGGTCTGACGATCGGAAACCATGCGCGACGAGATCTGTTGGTGACGGGCACTCGTTCGGGCGGCTACGCCGACCCGCGCGACGAGCTCACGCTTCTCGACCGGCTTCGCGATGTAGTCGACGGCGCCGCTCTCGAGACCCTTAACGCGCTCGTCCAGACCACTGAGGGCCGAGAGGAAGATCACCGGGATGTCCTTGGTGCTATCGCTCGCCGAGAGCTGCTTGAGGACCTGCGCCCCGTCCATCCCCGGCATCATCATGTCGAGCAGGATCACGTCGGGGTGCTGTTCACTCGCCAGCGTGACGCAGCGCGAGCCGTTATCCGCTTGGATCACGTCGAATCCGTCACCGAGCTGGAGTTGGGCCAGAGATCTGAGGTCGTCGTCGTCGTCGACAACAAGTACCAGAGGCCGGTCTCTGACCGGAACAGCTTCAACCATGCGAACGCCCCTTCGTTGGTGCTAGATGCTCTGGATGACGATGGCACCTCACCTCGTGGTGGGGAATGAACCGAACGGGCTATTTCGTCTAGTCACGAGGGACTAGCGCCCCCTTTGATCGCCACCACGCTTACGATGGGTCGATGGATGAGAGCGGTTACCCAGAGGAAGAAGCCCCACTAGGCGATGACGAGCGTGAGGCCCTTCAGAACGACCTCTTGGACGTCGAGGCGCTGAAGGCCCTGCTGAACCCCCGCGGGATAAAGGGCGCCGTCTTCTATTGCCCTGACTGCGACGAGGACCATTACCTCGGCTGGGATCTACTGGCCGGGAACCTCACCGAGCTACTCGAGCAAGGCGAATCGCCGATGCACGAGCCGGCGTTCGATCCTGATCCGAGCGAGTACGTGTCGTGGGATTACGCCCGCGGCTTGTTGGATGGATACGAGAACTTCTCGGACGAAGCTCTTAACGAAGTCGCCGATCAGTTGGCGATTGAGCTCACCTCGCGCGGGTGGCCAGGCGCGGATGTCAAATCGCTGTTGGCGCGCCTCGACCTGCCGATGGCAGTAGAGGAAGGCCAGGAGCCTTCGGTTTGATGCCGCGTGTTCTCGCCTTCGCCAACCAGAAAGGCGGAGTGGCGAAGACCACGACGACCTTGTCCATCTCGGCGGCCTTGGCCGAACGCGGGCGTCGCGTCCTTGCGGTCGACATGGACCCTCAGGGGGCACTGACCTATTCGATGGGCATCGATCCCGACACGTTGGACGAGACCGTCAACGACGTGTTGGTGCGACGTTTGCCGGTCGAGAAGGTCGTCGTCTCGAGAGAGTTCGATCTTCTCCCCGCCAACATCGACCTTGCGGGTGCTGAGGCCGTGCTTCTCGCGAAGACGGGTCGCGAGTACGCGTTGCAACGAGCGTTGCGAGATGTTCTTCCTGCGTACGACTACATCTTGATCGACTGTCCTCCGTCGCTCGGCATCCTCACGATCAATTCGCTGACAGCGGCACATGGCGTCGTGATCCCTCTGCAGTGCGAAGCGTTGTCTCACCGCGGTGTGGGTCAGCTCATCGAAACGGTTGGTGACATCCGGCATTTCACTAACCCCGACCTCGAGTTGGTCGGAGTTATCCCAACGATGTTCGACGGACGCTCGAATCACGCTAAGGAGGTGCTAGAAGACGTCGGGTCCCGCTACAACCTGCCCGTCCTCGGCCCCCCCGTGCGCAAGTCGATCCGCTTCGCCGAGGCCAGTCAGGCCGGGAAGTCGATCCTTGCCTATGCCCCGTCCCATCCGGGGGCCGAGGCTTACAGAGCGCTGGCTGGGGTACTGGAAGGCGAGGAACCGATGACCGACCATCGAGTCGAGGAGAGCCAGTGACAGGTCCGGGCGCGTCTGCACCTGGGAAGCACGCCTTGTACAGCGCGAGCGAGAAGAAGTCGATGTCGTGCACCGTCGAGTGTTCGGACTGCCGCGAGGAGACACGCGTCTCTTATGTCGAGCTAGCGGCCCTCATGTTTCCCGTTCATTTCCATCTACCGCTGGTCAAGTACCACCACTCGTGGTTCCGCTGCCCTTCGTGCGGCAAGCGAACGTGGTTGCGGATCCATCTAGACAGGTAGTCTCGGGCGTAATCGGGGCGCTAAGGGAGGCAAGTCATGGCACGTAAGTCGAAGACGGCGAAGCAGGTCGCAGAGGCGCGCAAGCAGATCCGGGGTGTCACCAAGGAACTCGGTAAGGCAAGTCGCAAGGCTGCCGACACAGCACGCAAGACCGCTAGAGAGGTCGCCAAGACGCGCGACGCGAAGCAGGCGAAGAAGCAACTGAAGGCAGCTACCGGTGCCGCCAAGCTTGCCGTCGGTGCGGCATCAACCTTGGCCAAGACCGCCCTCGACGCGGGACGCAAGTCGGCGAAGGGTCTCGGGAAGTCCAAAGAGGTCAAGAACGTCAAGAAGAGCGCGGGCAAGGCCACCGCAGCGACGAAGAAGGCTGCCAAGTCGACCGCCAAGAACGCACGCAAGTCGGGGACCGCGGCCGTGAAGCAGGCTCGGGCTTCGAGTGCGGCTGCGGCCAAGAAGGCACAGAAGCGGGGGTCCTCGACCGCCAAGACCGTGTCCAAGAAGGCTTCCGCAGCGAAGAAGTCTGTCTCCCGCTAATCCTCAGTTAGGCCGCGAAAAGGCCGACAATCTAGGTGATGGAAAACTCGCAGCCCTCGCGCGCCCAGTGGCTCCGGCGCCTTGCCACGCGCAAGCGTGACCGCGTTGGGATCGTGCTGTCCGGGGGAGGGCCTCTAGGAGCACTCCAGGTAGGCGCCCTCAAAGCCCTGTTCGAATCCGGGGTTCGGCCCGATCTCGTTACCGGCACCTCGGTCGGTGCCATCAACGCCTCGTTCCTGGCCTTCAACCCAACCGTCGAAGGTGTGAGTGAGATGGAGCGCTACTGGCGGGCTCTCGGCGAGGACGATCTTTTCCCAGGCGGCCGCTTCCGGGCATCGTGGGCCCGCATGTTCGTTCGGGGCAGCAAGGTGTTCGAGAACTCTGGTCTCAGGCGGATGGTCGAGTCGACCCTCGGTCCTCAGGCGAGGTTCGAGGATGCAGCGGTCCCACTTGGTGTTGTTGCTACGGACCTCGAGACCGGGGCCGAGCGCGTGTTCACGTCCGGCCCGCTCGTCGATCCCGTGCTGGCTTCCGCTGCCATGCCGGGGGTCTACCCACCGGTCGAGATCGAAGGTCGGATGTACACCGACGGCGGCGTTGCGAACAACGTACCGATCGCTCCCGCGGTCAACATGGGTGCAACGACCCTTTACGTCCTCAACTCCACCTCGCACACGAACCAACGCCGGCCGTTGGTGCGTCCGATGGACTACTTCTTCCACGCATTCACTCTCGCGAGGGCCCAGCGTCTCTCTATAGACCTGCGGTTGTACTCCGAGCGGGTGAACCTCGTGATGATCCCGACACCGTCGTTCGACTTCTTCGTCCCATTCGCATCGATGGAGCACACGGATCGCTTGATCGACCTCTCCTATAAGCACACGAAGAAGTTCCTCGCCGGGCAGCTCGCCCCGAGCGAAGGTGGCCTCCAACCCACCATCGAGGTGGTCAACCCCGCCACATAAGGCTGCGAAGTAGGGTGACGACGTCGTGGCCGACACTCAAGAGCGTGTAGACGAGCAGAAGAAGGCGTCAGCCGAGCCGATCGGCAAGGCAGCCCGTTTCGAGAAGCCCACCGACGACATGTCACCGTTCGAGGCCGCGACCTACTTCTTCCACAACTCCGCCGACCGCTTGAAGCTCCACGACGACATGCGCGAGGTCCTCGCCACGTCTTATCGAGAGCTCGCCGTCCAGGTGCCCCTCCGGATGGACGACGGGAAGATGACTATCTACCGCGGCTTCCGCATCCAGCACAACGGCGCCCGGGGGCCCTACAAGGGCGGGATCCGCTTCCACCAGTCTGCCGACTTGGACGAGGTCCGCGCCCTCGCTGCCTTGATGACGTGGAAGAACGCGTTGATCGACGTTCCTTTCGGTGGGGCCAAGGGTGGCGTGCAGTGTGAACCCGGGTTGCTGTCCGAGACCGAGCTCGAACGACTGACGCGCCGATTCACCGAGATGATCAGCTACATCATCGGCGTGAACCGCGACATCCCGGCCCCCGACATGGGCACGAACGCTCAGACGATGGCGTGGATGATGGACGCGTACGGGAAGAAGTACGGCTACACGCCCGGCATCGTCACCGGCAAGCCCGTCGAGCTAGGCGGATCACCCGGCCGCGAGGAAGCAACCGGACGCGGCGTGATCATGTGTACCGCCGAAGCCGCAGCGCGTACCGGCATGAACTTCGAGGGCGCTTCGGTCGCGATCCAGGGCTACGGCAACGTCGGTTTCTGGGCCGCTGCGATCGCCGCCGAGCAAGGCGCCAACGTGGTCGCGGTGTCGGACGTCGGGGGTGGGACCTACGCGGAGAAGGGCATCGACCTGGCGGACCTCGCCAAGCACCGATCTGGGTCCGTATCAGTCACCGACTATCCGGGTGGTGAATCGGTCACGAACGAGGAGCTCCTCGAGTTGCAGTGCGACATCCTCATCCCCGCTGCCATCCAAGGCGTGATCACGACCAAGAACGCCGATGCCATCCGGGCGAAGATGCTCGTCGAGGCGGCTAATGGTCCGACCACGCCTGCGGCCGACAAGATCCTCGAGGACCGAGGCGTCACGGTCGTCCCCGACATCCTCTGCAACTCAGGCGGTGTGACCGTCTCTTACTTCGAGTGGGTCCAGAACATCCAGCAGTTCCGATGGGAGCTCGAGCAAGTGAACAAAGAGCTCGAGAAGCGGATGACCGCCGCCACCGAAGCCGTTTTCACCCGCTCGAAAGACGAGGGCACGTCCCTGAGAGATGCGGCCTTCGACATCGCCGTAGAGCGGGTCGCCCACGCAGCCGAGATCCGGGGATACGTCTAGGCCTATCCTTTTCGGATGCCGCCAGAGATCCACGTCATCTCTGTGAACGTGGGGCGGCCTCGATCACTGCTCGTCAAGGGGAATCACCGGAGCACGGGCATCTTCAAGGGACCGGTCGCTGATCGCGTGCCTCTGCAAGGGGTCTCCGTCGGGAACGACGTCCAGATGGACAAGAAGAATCATGGAGGGCAGTTCCAGGCCATCTACGCCTACGCGGTCGAGGACTACGCATGGTGGTCAAAGGAGCTTGGGGACGAACTAGCGCCCGGAACGTTCGGGGAGAACCTGACAACTCAGGGCATCGACCTCCAGTCGACGCTCGTGGGGGAGCGGTGGAACGTCGGCAGTGCTGAGATCGAAGTCACGTCGCCCCGGATCCCGTGCTCGACCTTGGCCACCAGGATGGGGTTACCGGGTTTCGTGAAGAGGTTCGCCGCCGCCGAGCGCTTCGGTGCCTACCTCCAGATCGTCAAAGAGGGCGATGTCGGGGCCGGTGACTCGCTGAAGGTACTGAGCCGCCCAGCTCACGGTGTGACCATCGTGGACGTCGCTCGGGCTTATCTGTCACGCGACTCGGACGAGGGTGCCCGGATCTACGAGGCAACCGGGCGGCCAGAGTTCCTCGCCGAGCTGACGCAGCGCTAAGCGGCGCGCGGACGAGCCTTTACAGAAAAAATCTTCGTAACAAATTCGGACATAGTGCGCGTCTTGGCAGGTCAGAGGCCCTATTTCTTGATCTGCAGTGAAGGAATGCCCGCCGATGGGAAGAATCCCTGTGAGCAGCGAATGCTTCGGACCCCCCCGAAGATCAAGTCGAAAGGTGAGAGAGATGAACGAGCGGTCTTGTGGCTGGATGTCTGGCCCGAAAGACGCTTCGGTCAAGGTTTCGGCAGCGAAGTGGTGGCTGGCGATCTCTCGAGACACCCTGGCGAAGGAATACCGCCGCCAGACGATGAGCCTCCGTCCAGCAGCAACCTGTTACCGCACGCCGACGTTCGTTTCCCCCCTAAGCGACCGCTCGGCATAAGCAACAAAAGGGCCGTCCCCCTCGGCCCCTAGGATTGCCCCCTGAATCTCTCGAGATCAGGGGGCTTTTCTTATGGCAGTAGAGAAATCGATCGATCTCACCGCGACCGGAGCCACGATCGAGGCCGCGGTGGAAGAGGCGGTCCATCGGGCGTCCTTGACGATCAAAGGGCTCACGCGCTTCGAGGTCGAAAACATCGAGGGCTTGATCGACGCCGGCGAGGTCACCTATCGCGTCCGCGTCAGGGTCGACTTCATCATCAAAGAACGCGTCCACGAGTAGATCTAACAGAAGCTTGCTGGAACACCGCCGGCGCGAGCCGGCACCCGGAGTATTCCGTCTTGTCCTGCCACTTCCGTGGCCGGGACTGGACCGCGTCAACGCGTACCTGCTCGAGGACGCCTCGGGCTGCACGTTGGTCGATGCAGGGATGTTCGTGCCGGATAGCGAGCAGCACGGATGGGGCGACGTAGAGGCGGCGTTCGCAGCCACGGGGCACAAGCCCTCGGACGTAACGCGCCTCGTCATCACGCATACCCACATCGATCACTACGGGATGGCCGGTCGCTTCGTGAAGGAAACCGGATGCGAGTTCTGGGCTCACGCCGCCGCCGACAAGGACATCGATCTTTACGAGCACCCCGAAGAGCGCATCCGCCGCTTGCGAGAGCTCTTCAAGGACCACGGTGTTTCGGAGGAAGAGCTCGATGAGCTCACCCAGTTCGAGGACTGGCGCCACTTCATCTCCGAGGTCATCTTGCCGACCACGCATGTTGACGAGGGCGATGTTGTTCCCGTTGGCGAGAGGCAGTGGCAGGTCGTCTACACGCCGGGGCATTCGGAGAACCACATCTGCTTGTGGTCGCCCGACGACCGCTTGTTGATCTCGGGCGACCACTTGCTGCCGACGATCACGCCCCACATCGATTACGAACGTCACGGGGAGAAGGATCCGCTGGGGGACTTCCTGCACTCGCTGACTAAGGTCGAGAGGCTCGACCCGGCCATCTCGCTTCCCGGACATGGCGGTCCGTTCGAAGAGGGGGCCGAACGCGCACGCATCGTTGCTCGTCACCACGATCGAAGGCTCGGCTCGATCCTCCAGGTCGTGCGCCACGAGGCGCACACGGCCGAAGAGATAACCCAGGAGATCTTCGGCTCGACCCTGCTCAATTTCCAGAAGCGTCTTGCGCTTGGAGAGGCCCTCGCTCACATCCGCTACCTCTCACGCCGAGGCGAGATCGAGCGGGTCCGCGGTGACGACGGAACCTGGCGCTACAAGAAGGCAGCCCGCAAGCGTGTTTCTGAGATCGACGACGGATGAACCTCCTCGTCAAAGACTCAAGGTCCATCGTCACGCTCGAGGGCACGGCCCCGGTGCGCGGCGCTGCCTTCGGTGACATCGAGGTGCGACCCGGTGGGTCGATCTCTTGTGACGAGGGACGCATCGTTTCGGTGGGACGTGCCGACACCGGCACCGACGCGATCTTCGATGCCGAAGGATGCACGATCATCCCCGGCCTCGTCGATTGCCACACCCACCTGCCGTTCTTCGGGTGGCGTGCGGATGAAGATGCCGCCCGCCTATCCGGCGTGCGCTACGAGGACATCCATGGACGCTCCGGCGGGATCTTCCGTTCGGCAGCGTTGTTGGCAGAGGCATCCGACGAGCAGGTCATCGCCTTCTCTGCGCGTCTCGCTCTCCAGATGTTGCGATCGGGGACGACGACGTTCGAGACGAAGTCCGGTTACGGCCTGTCGGTCGAAGCCGAGCTCCGACAACTCCGTCTTGCCCGAAAGCTTGCGGACAAGGTCCCGCAGAGAGTCGTGACCACCTGTCTCGCGGCCCACGCGATCCCCGAAGGCAAAGACCAGGGCCAGTGGATCGGAGAGGCCGCCAACGATCTGTTGCCCGCGGCGGCTGCAGAGGGTCTGTGTTCGGCGGTCGACATCTACGTCGAATCGATCGCGTTCGCCCTGGAGCATGCCGCACGACTCGCAGAAGCAGCCAAGGCGGCAGGCCTTGCGATGCGCGTGCACGCCGATCAGCTAGCCGACAACCAGACCGCGGCGTTCGCAACCCGTTGGGGTTTCCGTTCTGCCGACCACCTCAACCACTCGTCCTTGGATGCCGTCGACGATCTTGCCGCCAGCGACACGGCCGCCGTGTTGTTGCCCGGCGCAACCTTCACCTTGCGGCAGGCCGCGAAACCCCCTGCTCGTGCCTTGATCGAAGCGGGAGCGATCGTCGCCCTCGGCACCGATCTGAATCCAGGGACCTCGCCGATCGCGTCGCTTCCTCTCGCCATGGCCTTGGGATGTCGCCTGTACTCACTGAGTCCGATGGAGGCACTCGTCGGTGCGACCGTCAATGCGGCCTACGTGCTCGGCCTCGAGAACGAGGCTGGACGTATCGAATCGGGCCTCGCTGCGGATCTAGTGATCCTCGATGCGCCGAGCTTCGAACACCTCGTCTACCGTCCCGATGCCGATCACATCGTCGCGGTGATCCGTGACGGTGATGTTGCCTACCTACGCCCCGGTTCCGAACCACGGCTGGCCCGCTGATGAGGGGACTCGGCACAGTCATCAACCTTGCCACCGTGCTTGTCGGTGGCATCGTCGGCGTGTACGCAGGACACCGTTTCCCCGAGCGCATGCGTCTCACGATGATGCAAGGCCTTGGCCTCGCAACCATCGCCATCGCCGTCGTCGGTTTCGAACCCCTAGTGGACGACGATCTTGGCTTGCGCCGCGCGGTCATCATGATCGGTGCTGTGACGGTCGGGGCGGTGATCGGCGAGGCCTTGGGGATCGAAGAACGACTCGAGGGACTAGGGGATCGCCTGCGCAAGCGCTTCGCTCCGAACGAGACGAAGTCCGACACGGTCTCAGGTCACTCTCGTTTCGTCGAAGGCTTCGTCATTGCGTCGATGGTGTTCTGTGCAGGACCGATGACGCTGCTCGGGGCGACCGAGGATGGTCTCGGCATCAGCATCCGATTGTTGGCGATCAAATCGACCCTCGATGGGATAGCGGCGATCGGTTTCGCGTCCGTCTACGGATGGGGAGTGCTCGCGTCCCTGCTGGTCATCGCGGTGTACCAAGGGCTCGTGACGGCCCTTGCGGTCGTGATCGAACCGATCCTCACCGCCGAAGTGCTGGCGGAGCTGAGTCTTATCGGAAGCCTGCTGCTTCTCGGCATCGGCCTTCGGCTTCTCGCGATCAAAGAGATAAAGGTCTTGAATCTCATCCCGGCTCTGCTGCTCGGCCCGCTGGCTGCAGGGATAGTCGACGCGCTTCTCTAGCCGGCAGAGCCCGACGACTGGTCGGTCTGGGTGGGACGTGCAGTCAGGGTCTGGTTGGTCGCACGGCAGCTCGCCAGGAGCTTGCCCTCCGCGTTGAAGAGCTCAGAGGCGGCGAACGTCACCTTCTTCGTCTTGTGGACGACCCATCCGTGTGCCTCGAGACGTCCTGGGTGGGTGGGACGGTAGAACTCGGTACGCAGGTCGCTCGTGAGGAAGACCTCTCCATCGTTCAGCAGCGACCAGGTCGACTGTCCCATCGCGGTATCGAGCACCGCAGTGACCATGCCGCCGTGCACCACCCACACGTCGCCCGCAAGGAACGCGTGGTTCTCATTCGGAGTCCACTCGAGTGTCGCCCAGCCGGGACCGTTCTCGACGATGGTCCAACCGAGGTGTTGCCAGATGCCCGGGAAACCGGGATCTCCCGACCGCGCCATCTCGACGAAGCGCTCTCCGGCCCGCCACTGTGGTCGCTCAGGCAAGGGAACCTGCGCTGTCCTCGGCGGCTGCGATAAGATTCCCGTCGCGCACGAGTCCTCGGACGGCACCGATGTCGCCCGACAACGAACGATCGTCCTCGAGGGCCGGTGACACCGATCGGATGCGATCGCGCACGGCGGCCGTCGCGGGGGCCGGAGATAGGGGGCCGCGCAGATCCAGGCCCTGTGCGGCGCTCAACAACTCGATAGCTATGACGTTTTCCGAATTGGCGAGGATGGTGGCGGCCTTGCGTCCGCTGGTCGCGCCCATGCTCACGTGGTCCTCCTGCCCCGCCGAGGTCGAGATCGAATCGGCCGACGCCGGGAACGACAGGCTTCTGTTCTCCGAGACCAGTGAAGCTGCCGTGTATGACGGGAGCATGAAACCCGATCTCCTACCCGGGTCCTTGGATAGGAATGCAGGAAGACCGTTGTTGAGATCCGGATCGACCAGCCGTGCGATCCGGCGTTCCGAGATCGTGGCGAAACCAGTCAGGCACAGGGCGAGGTGATCCAACGCAAGTCCGAGGGCTTCGCCATGGAAGTTGCCGCCCGAAAGGACCTCGTTCCGTCCTGGGAGGACGGTGGGGTTGTCGATCGCCGAGTCGAGTTCGGCCTGAAGCATCGAGAACACGTAGTCGAAACCATCTCGGTAGGCACCGTGCACCTGAGGGATGCAACGCAACGAGTAGGCGTCCTGCACCAGATGCTCGGATTCGCGGTGGGACGCCACGATGTCACTGCCCGCAAGGAGATTGCGCATGTTCTGTGCGACCTCGACTGCGCCGAGATGCTTGCGTAACGCGATCAGGTCGGCGTCGAATGCATGGTCGGTTCCCAGACACGCTTCCAAGGTCATGGCGCCGGCCAGGTCGGCAGCCTTCGCTAGCCGCACGGCGCCTTGATAGGTGAGGATCCCCAGAGCAAGCATCATCTCGGTTCCGTTGACAAGCGCGAGCCCCTCTTTGAACGACAGCGTGATCGGCGCGAGACCCTTCGTACTCAGTGCCTCGGCACCAGTGACGATCTTGCCGTCGAGCTCTGCCTTGCCTTCGCCGATCAGAGGCAGAGCGAGGTGCGCCAACGGCGCAAGGTCACCGGATGCCCCCAGCGAACCTTGCGAGGGGACCACTGGCGTGATGCCGGCGTTGAGGAGGTCCACTATCCCCTGAACGATCTCGTAGCGGATACCCGAAACGCCGAACGCGAACGTGCGCGCTCGGAGCAACAACATCGCTCGCACGACCGCGCGCGGCAGAGGCTCTCCGACCGCGGTCGCATGCGAGCGGACGATGTCGAGCTGCAGGCGCTCGAGCTCGTCGGGCGGGATCCGAACGTTCGCGAGCCCACCGAAACCCGTGTTGATGCCATAAGAGGTTTCGCCCGACGAAACGAGATCTTCCACGACCCTGCGTGCGGCGGCCATGCGCGGAGCCACGTCAGATGCAAGCTCCACTTGCTCGTCGTCGCGCGCGACCCGCTCGATGGTCTGGAAATCGAGGGGTTCTCCTATGATCGCCACGTCGAGAAACTAACTGGCGGAGGACCAACGGATGTCTGAAAGCAAGCAGGACAGGGAGCTCATCGAGCTTCTCAACGAACTCAGGGTGGCCCTGCCCGGAGTTCAAGTGATGTTTGCGTTCCTCTTGGCGGTGCCATTCAGCCAGGGCTGGACGAAGGTCACCGATACCCAGAAGACGTCGTTCCTCGTGGCTCTTCTCACGACGGCGGTCGCATCGGCCCTGCTGATCGCACCGAGCTCGTTCCACCGGATCCAGTGGCGGCAGGGCGACAAGGAGCGCTTGTTGGTCATCTCGAACGGCTTTGCGATCGCAGGGCTCGCGTTCCTGGCGATCTCCATGTGCGCAGTGGTCTTCACGATCACGGACTTCGTCGTCGGCGGGCAGTTCGCGATATGGATCACGGCCGCGATCGGGTTCCTCTTCGGGTTGCTTTGGTACGCGATCCCTCTCTATCGCA
>JAXDJJ010000070.1:0-17278 GCA_034665745.1 Actinomycetota bacterium
GACCTCGACCTCGAGATCGACTTCATGTCGATCACCTCGTACGCAGGTAGCCAGGGTGCTTCGGGGGTGGTGCGCATCGTCAAAGACCTCGACATCGACATCAGCGGACGTGACGTGGTGATCGTCGAAGACATCGTCGACACGGGGCTGACCCTCACCTACCTCAGGAGAACGCTTGGGGAGCGCAACCCACGAAGCCTCCAGACCGTCACCTTGCTAGACAAGGCTGCCCGCAGGATCATCCCGGTGCCCCTGGAGCACCGGGGGTTCGAGATCCCGGACGTCTTCGTGGTCGGTTACGGGATGGACTTCCAGGGTCGCTACCGAAACGTCCCCGACATCCTCGCCGTGAACGACCTCGCTCGACTGGCCAACGACCCCTTGATGCTCTGCGACCAGGTGTTCTCGGGGGCGGGCTAGCAACACTGTTCTGCTAGCCTTCATCCATGCTGGAGCTGTCGCTGGTCGGCGTGCGTGTGGAGCTACCTTCCAACCAGCCGATCGTGCTGTTGAAAGAGGTCAACGGCGACCGCTACCTCCCCATCTGGATCGGAGCCGTCGAGGCCACTGCGATCGCCTTCGCCCTACAGGGCATAGAGACCCCCCGCCCCATGACCCACGACCTGTTGCGCGACATCCTCAGCGAGACCGATGTCAGCGTCGACCGGGTCCTGATCAACGATCTCGTTGACTCCACGTTCTTCGCAACGATCCGCATGGGGCGCGAAGGCAAAGCGGTCGAGGTCTCGTCGCGGCCCTCCGATGCGATCGCTCTAGCGGTCCGGATCAACGCGCCTATCTACGCGTCCGAAGAGGTCCTGGACCAAGCGGGGATCGAGCTGAAGGACGAAGAAGAGACCGAGGTCGAGCGCTTCAGGCAGTTCCTCGATGAGGTCAGCCCCGCAGACTTCGCCGGCGATTCCTAAGGGCCTCCGGGCCGCCTAGGCCCAAGCCTCAACTCCAGCCTCAGCCTTATCGTTGACACCGCGCGCGCGGGGGTCTACGATTTCCACCCCCGTAACTACGGGGATGTGTTTTACGACTCTGAGACCGCAGCACAAGACAGAGCCACGACCGGGGAGGGCACCATGGAGGCCATCGAGACGCAGGGTTACCGCGGCCCGCAGACGTGCAAGATCGTCGGGATCACCTATCGCCAGCTCGACTACTGGACCCGCACCGACCTCGTTGCTCCGACGATCCAGGAGGCGAAGGGCTCCGGGACGCAGCGTCTCTATTCCTTCAACGACCTCCTGCAGCTCAAGCTGATCAAAAGCCTCACGGACGCGGGAGCGAGCCTCCAGAAGATCCGCTCGGCGATCGACTACGTGCGCGATCACATCTCAGATGACTGGTCGAAGGTCACGATCGCGACCGATGGGACGACTGTCTACGCGTGCACAAGCGATGAAGAGGTTGTCGACCTCCTGCGTTCGGGCCAAGGCGTTCTCGGTGCCGTGGTCGCCGTCGGCAAGGTGCGCGAAGAGCTGCAAGGAACCCTTCGCGAACTCCGGCCTGCGGAGGCAGAGGTGGGATACGTTTCAAGCAACGACCCAGCAGCCCGGGAGGGGTAGATATCCCAGAGGGAACCGACGGACCTGTCTGGCCCCCTCTTCCCCACGAGCAGGTCAACTTCGCACACAACAGCGAGCGGCAGTTCGCCAAGCTCCTGGACTTCTACGAGATCCAGTGGGCGTACGAACCGACGACGTTCGACATCGACTGGGACCGTGACGGTCACATCACCCAACGCTTCTCGCCGGACTTCTATCTGCCCACCTTCGACCTTTACATAGAGATCACGACTCTCAACCAGAAGCTCGTGACGAAGAAGAACCGCAAGGCTCGCAGGCTCCAGGCGCTCTATCCGGACGTGAAGTGCAAGATCCTCTACCAGCGCGATTACCTCAACCTGCTGATCAAGTACGGCCTCGAGGAACCCTCCCAAGGGATGCCCGACCTCGATGGCCCGTCCGGGACCGATCCGCGGGCCCTGTTCGGCGTACCCCTGGCGGGCTAGGGCGATGGCAAGCTAGGGATATGACCGGCACGCGCTCGACCGTCCTGTTGGACGCGCATCGTTCCCTCGGGGCGAAGTTGATCGACTTCGGAGGATGGGACATGCCCCTGCAGTACGCGGGGGTCATCTCTGAACACACGAGCGTGCGGACCGCCACGGGGGTCTTCGATGTCTCGCACCTCGGGAAGCTCCGGGTCACCGGAGCCGCTCAGGGGCAGGGCTTGCAGAGGTCTGTCACCGCGGACGTTATCGGCCTCGAGCCGGGGCGAGCGACCTATTCGCTCGTTCTCACCGACGACGGCGGAGTTATCGATGACATCTTCATCTACCGGATCGCGGAATCCGACTGGTTGGTCGTTCCGAACGCGTCCAACGTCCACCAGGTTGCCGGCGCGATAGCTGCGAACGGGGGAGACCCCGTTGACGAGTGGAACCGGTACACGATCCTTGCCGTGCAGGGACCCGGATCGTTCGAGGTCTTCGAGAAAGCGTTCCCCGGCACCGGCGCTACCGACCTGAAGCTGTACCGGTGGGCGCCGATGGACTTCTCCGGCAGCGAGGGGATCGTGGCGCGCACCGGATACACGGGTGAGAAGGGCTTCGAGCTCTACGTTCCGGTCGACGTCGCGCCGGAGGCCTTCCGGAAGGTCTTGGATGCCGGTGCGGCCCCCGTCGGACTTGGTGCGCGCGACACGCTGAGGTTGGAGATGGGCTACGCGCTGTACGGCCACGAGTTGGATCTCGACATCAACCCCCTCGAGGCTGGGCTTGGCTGGGCCATCGCGTGGGACACGGACTTCGTCGGCAAAGACGCGCTCGAGAAGGTCCGCAGTGAAGGGCCTCGCAGGAAGCTCTTCGGCATCACCTGCACCGGCAAAGGGGTCCCGCGCCAGGGCTACACGGTCAACTCCGATGGACAAGCGATAGGACGCGTGACGAGCGGCAACCATTCGCCAACCCTGGGTGCGGGGATCGCCCTCGCTCTCGGCCCGACCGAGTCCCTGCCCGCGCTCGGCGACAAGGTCGCGATAGACGCGCGGGGCCGCGCCATCGAGGGCGATATCGTGAAGCCTCCGTTCATCCGCACGTGACCAACCAGGTCGACAAGTAGACAAATCGACAGTTCGGATCCCATGGACTTCCTGCCACACACACCCGAAGACGATCAGGCGATGCTCGAGGCGATCGGCCTCGATTCCCTCGACGACCTCTTCGAAGCGGTACCTGCGGCGGTTCGTCTGGGCCGCGACCTCGATGTCGGTCCTGCCCTCGACGAAGTCACCCTCCTCCGTCACCTCGGAGAGCTAGCGGGGCTATCGAAGGGGGCGGGTGACCTCACCTGTTTCGCCGGGGGAGGCGCCTATGACCACCATGTACCCGCCGCGGTCCGTGCACTGGCGGGGCGAGCGGAGTTCGCTACCTCGTACACGCCGTACCAGCCGGAGCTATCGCAGGGTGTCCTCCAAGCGATCTTCGAGTTCCAGACCGCGGTGTGCGAGATCTATGGGATGGAAGTGGCCAACGCATCGCTGTACGACGGTGCCAGCGCTCTCGTCGAGGGAGTCAATCTCGCTGCCCGAGTGACCAAACGCAACCGGGCGATCGTTGGCGCCACGGTCCACCCGCACTACGTCGAGGTTCTCCGAACCTATACCTCAGGTCTAGGGTTCGAAGTAGACATCGCTCCATACGGGCCCGATGGCACCGTGGACTGGAGCGCTGTCGATGCCACCGACGCCGCCGCGATCGTCACTGCTTATCCGAACGTGTTCGGGGCACTCGAGGACGTGGCTACCGCGTCGGAGGTCGCCCACGCTGCCGGAGCACTGAGCGTCGTCGTCGCGGATCCAACGGCCATGGGGGTGCTCGAGTCTCCCGGTGCCAAGGGCGCCGATGTCGTCTGCGGCGAGGGCCAGGGGATAGGCAACGCGCTCGCCTACGGCGGGCCCTACGTCGGTCTCTTCGCCACCAAGCTCGATCTCGTGCGCCAGGTCCCAGGGCGCATCGCCGGCGAGACCCTCGATGCCGATGGGCGCAGGGCATACGTGTTGACCTTGCAAGCACGCGAGCAGCACATCCGCAGGGCCAAGGCGACATCGAACGTCTGCACCAACCAAACCTTGATGGCGATCCACGCGGCGGTACATCTTGCGTGGCTCGGTCCAGAGGGTCTCCGCAGGCTGGGAGAGGTGTGTGCACGGAACACCGCGCTCGCAGCCGAGAAGCTGGGCGCGGTCCCAGGGTGCTCGATCGAGTTCGATGCTCCTCGCTTCAAGGAGCTCGTGCTCCGCACCCCGATGGATGCAACGGAGCTCGCGCGGGGACTGTCCCGAAGAGGGTTCCTCGCAGGGCCGCCGCTCGGTCGCTGGTTCCCCGAGCTGTCTGACTGTCTCCTTATCGCCGTCACGGAGAAGCGGACCGAAGAAGAGATCACCGGACTCGCCGAAGCGATCGAGAAGGAGCTGGCGGGATGAACCGTCCTCTCGAGCCTTCCGCAGGCACCCGAGCCATCGACCAACAGGACTTCCCTCTGGTCTTCGAGCTCTCGCGGTCGGGGCGCAGGGCGTGGTCCTTGCCCGATGCTGCCGAAGGGGCTCCCGACATCTCATCCGTTATCCCCGAGGGGCACCGTCGATCGGCCGCTCCGCACCTTCCGGAGGTCTCGGAGCGGGATCTCGTGCGGCACTACACACGGATGTCGCAGCGCAACTGGGCGATCGACGTAGGTGCGTACCCCCTTGGCTCCTGCACGATGAAGTACAACCCCAAGTTGTCCGAAGACGCAGCCGCGTTGCCCGGTTTCGCAGCACTGCATCCGATGTGTGACGACGATCTTGCGCAAGGTGCACTCGCGCTGCTCGGTGAGCTCGAGCGGGCATTGTGTGAAGCAACCGGCATGGCCAGACTCACGTTCCAACCCGCCGCCGGGGCACAAGGTGAACTCACCGGCTTGTTGATCATGCGCGCATGGCATGAATCCAACGGGGATCCCCGCAGCAAGGTCATCATCCCGGACTCAGCCCACGGCACGAACCCCGCCAGTGTTTCTCTTGCCGGCTACCAGGCACTCGAGGTTCCATCTGACAGTCGCGGCCTTGTCGATCTCGATGCCTTGCGCGAGGCCCTCGATGACGATGTAGCGGGCCTCATGTTGACGAACCCGAACACGCTCGGCCTGTTCGAGCGAGACATCCAGAAGATCGCCGCCTCTCTCCACGAGGTCGGGGGGCTGCTCTATTACGACGGCGCGAACTTCAACTCGATCGTCGGTGTCGTGCGGCCCGGAGACATGGGTTTCGACATCGTTCACATGAACCTCCACAAGACCTTCGCAACGCCCCACGGCGGGGGAGGCCCGGGCTCTGGCCCCTTGGCCGTCTCCGAGCGTCTCGAGCGATTCCTCCCCGGCCCCGTTCTTTCCTTCGACGAAGGCTCCGAGCGGTGGCACTGGGATCACGATCGACCGGACTCGATCGGACGCATCCACTCCTTCCACGGGAACTTCGGCATCAACGTCCGGGCGTACGCGTACCTGCGATCACTCGGCGCCGAAGGTCTTCGCAAGGTGGCCGAACGCGCGGTGCTCAACGCGAACTACCTGCGGACACTGGTGGCGGACTCACTTCCAACCGAGTACGAGGGTCTTTGCACGCACGAGTTCGTTTCGAGCGCGAAGCACCTCAAGAAGTTCGGGGTCCGGGGGACCGATGTCGCCAAGCGCTTGATCGATCTTGGCTTCCATCCACCGACCGTCTACTTCCCCCTCGTGGTCGAGGAGGCCTTAATGGTCGAGCCCACCGAAACGGAATCGAAGGAAACGATCGACGCTCTTGGCGCTGCTCTGAACCGGGTGGTACGAGAGGCCGAGAGCGATCCCGACCTCCTTCATGACGCTCCCATCACGACGCCCGTGCGCCGACCCGACGAGGCGAGGGCAGCTCGAGACCTTCGGATCCGCTGGACGCCCGAACAGGTCTGATGTCCGAGGCACGCCGGCCATGGGTCGAGGCCGCGGTGCTCGTAGTCGTTACCCGACTGATGTTCTTCGTCGTCGCCTACGGGGCCGCGATGTTCCTCGCCCCCGGACAGGGTCCGACGGGGGAGGGCTTCCTCCAGATCTGGTCCCGCTGGGATGCGAACCACTTCGTGATCGTGGCGCAGCACGGATGGTCGGGACCCATCGCCGAGCCGGCGAGACCCGCCGCGTTCTTTCCCCTGTATCCGTTGTGCATGCGGGCCTTCATGGCGCTGGGCCTCCCACCGATAGCGGCCGGATTGATCGTCTCAACGATCGCCACCTACATCGCATGCGTGTTCCTCTACAAGCTCGTCGAGTTCGAACTCGGGGATGGCCATGGGCGTCGCGCGGCTGTGTATCTGTTGCTGTTCCCAACCGCCGTTTTCCTTGCAGCGCCTTACAGCGAATCTCTGTTCCTAGCGGGAGCGATCCCGGCCTTCTACTTCGCTCGTCAACGCCGATGGCTCATGGCCGCGGTGCCTACCGCTGTTGCGATGGGGGCGCGCGCTGCAGGGATGTTCCTTCTGGCCGGTCTGTTCTTCGAATACATCCGGCAAGGGTTCGCCGACCGTCGGTGGGGAGGAAAACGCATCCGCGATGTTGGTGTGTGCCTCGGGATCGGGATCCTTCCCCTGATCTTGTACGGCATCTTCCTGGCGATCGAGCGGGGTAACGCGTTCCAGTACCTCGTCGACCAGAAAGAAGGGTGGGGGAGGAACTTTCCGACCGCGCCGTGGACCGCGTTTCTCGCTACGTGGAACACGCGCAAGGGCCTCGATTACCCGACCAACTGGATCTTCGCGTGGCGCGTCGAGATCCTTGCAGCCGGTGCGGGCCTCGCGTTGACGATCTGGGCCTTGCTGAAGAAGGAGTGGGGTTACGCCGTCTACATGGGCACGTTCATCGCCACGTTGATGATGTCTACCTGGTACTTCAGCATCCCGAGGATGCTCCTTTCGTTCTTCCCAGCGGTGATCTTCCTCACCGCCGCCACCAAGAACCGAGCGAACCACCACGAGTTGGCGCTGCTGGTCCTTGCTCCGGTCGCCACCCTCGGCGTCATCGTCTTCACTCGGGGGGCTTGGTTCTACTAAGCCGGTGTCGGCAGCGGCCCTGCTGGGGGGCCGATCCGTGTGAGGATAGGCGCCATGGCTGCTCGGACGAAGGCACTGATCGCTGCTATCGCGTGCCTCGCGGCGCTCGCGGGGTCCCTGCCGACGAGCGCTCAGAGCATCGGGGTACTCGCCCGCAAAGCTCAGGTCTGCGAAGACGTCACCAAAGACGTCACCCTGTTCGCCGAGAAGATCAGCAAAGGCCGTATCGGCTACGGCTTGACCCCGAAGACTCCTCAGATCCCCGGTCCCACCCTCGAGATGACCGAAGGGGACTGCCTCCAGGTCACCCTCGTCAATGACACGAACCGGAAACTCTCGACCCACTATCACGGGGTGGGGTACACGGTAGCGAGCGACGGCACCCCGTTGAACTCGAGTTGCGTCCTCCCAGGCAGGACCCGCAGTTACGTCCTCGAGGCCCACGCTCCGACCACTCGCACCGATGGTTCGATCGACCCGGGCAGCGCCGGCTACTGGCACTACCACGACCACTGCATGGGTGGCCCGCACGGAACCGGCGGCATCAGGGCAGGATTGTTCGGCGCGTTGATCGTTCGACGCGCCGGTGACCCGGTCCCAGATGTGGACCCATTCATCGTCGTCATGAACGGCATATCGATCAACCTGAAGAAGGCACCAAACACGCCGACGTTCAAAGCAGACATGGGCCAGCGCGTGGAGTTCGTCGTGATCGGTCACGGCGACCTGTTCCACACGTTCCACCTTCACGGCCACCGATGGGTGGACAACCGCACGGGTATCCCGGACGGACTGACCGACCCGGCGCGCTTGATCGATAACAAAACGATCGGGCCAGCCGAATCGTTCGGGTTCCAGGTGATCGCGGGCGAGCACGTCGGGCCGGGGGCATGGATGTATCACTGCCACGTGCAAGGTCACTCTGATGCGGGTATGTCCGGGATATTCATGGTCCGCACCCCAGGCGGTGAGGTCACGGACGCGACGAGACGGGCGATGAAGGAGTACAGGGCGATGCATATGGAGCACCACCATGGCTGAAAGACGATCCTCATCTCTAGCGGCTAAGGCGATCGCGTTAGCCGTTGCGGGCTGCGCCCTAGTGCTCGGTCTACCTCAGGCATCTATCGCAGCGACGGCAACCGTCACGCTTACCGACAACCGGTTCACCCCGCAAGAGGTGCACATCGACCCGGGGGACAGCGTCGTGTGGACGAACCGCGGTCAGAATCAGCACGACATCCGATCGGACGATGGCGAGAGCTTCAAGTCCGGCACGATGGGGACGGGTAAGACCTTCTCACACAGGTTCCCCGACGAGGGCTTCTTCTACTACCACTGCAACTTCCACGGCGGCCGCCGGAAGGTCGGGATGTGGGGTCTCGTCGTCGTCGGCAACCCCGACCCCAAGACCGACCCGTATATCGACCTCGGTGGGGGAGGTAAGGACGCGCGTCCGATCCTGAACGTGCCGAAGGATTTCCCAACGATCCAAGGCGCTATCGACCACGCGAACCCCGGCTCGACGGTCCTGATCGCACCCGGTGTCTACAAGACCGCGGTAACGGTGCAGACACCCGACCTCATCATCAAAGGCGTCGACCGGTTCCGCACGATCCTCGACGGCGAGGACAAGCGGGGGAACGGCATCACCGTCGACGGCACCAAGAACGTGCGGGTCGAGAACCTCACCGTCAAGAACTACACGAGCAATGGTGTCTACATCAACAACACCACCGGCTACACGGTTAACAAGGTCGATGCCATCAAGGGCCGCACCTACGGGATCTATGCGTTCGACTCGTACGACGGCGTGATCAAGAACTCGTACGCGTACGGGAGTGGTGACGGGGCGTTCTACGTCGGGCAATGCCTGAACTGCTCGACCTTGATCGAACATGTGGTGGGAACATGGAGCTACCTGGGGTACTCGGGGACGAACTCGACAGGTGTCGTCATCCGAGACTCGATATTCACCCACAACGCCCTAGGTGTCGTGCCGAACACGTTGCCGACCGAAGAGCTCGGACCCAACCGTGGGACAACGATCGTCAACAACAAGATCTTCGACAACAACTACGCATCGATCCCCGGAGCCGGGTTCTCGGATCCCAACGACCAACCCGTCGGCGTAGAGATCGGCACTGGCGTCTGGCTGCCGGGCGTCGAGAACAACGTCGTGATCGGTAACCAGATCTATGACCACAACTCCTATGGGGTCCTCATCAGCCAGTCGCTCGATAGCGACACCCCCATGAACAACAGCGTCCTCGACAACTTCATCAGGAATTCCGATCTCGATCAGGACGGCTATGGCTATGACCTCGCCTATGACGGCAATGGGGGACTCAACTGCTGGGCCGGCAATGACTTCGAGGGAGCTACGGGGCCCGCGGACATCGAAACGATGTACCCCTGCGATGAACGGGTGATGGGCGTGCCGTTCCCGCCCGTTGAAGCCCACATCGTGGCGTCCGCAGCACAGGCACAGACCCGCCCGCAGGAAGAGCCACCGGATCCGAAGCGCCCACGCTGTCAGAAGGGCGCTCCGGGCTGTCACCGCTAGACCCGCACCTAGCGGCCTTCGTGGCTCGGGGGATTGGCCGATCATCTCAGTGGTGGCGTAGCTTTACATAGTGTGTATTATGGGCGATTCCACTAGGCGGTAGTTCGCCGGTCCTTCCGGGCGTGGATGCCCCAGCGAGCGATCCGCAATAAGGCTTCGCCGACGATCTTCTTGCTCATCTTCGAGTTCCCGCGCTCGCGTTCGACGAACGTGATCGGAACCTCGACGATCCGTCGACGAGCTTGGAACGTCCGGAACGTCATCTCGACCTGGAACGCGTAACCCTCGGAGCTCACCGTGTCGAGCCCCAGGTCCTCCAACCAGCTCGTCCGATAGGCACGGAAGCCGGCCGTCGAGTCCTTCACGTCGAAGCCCAGCCACGCCCTCGAATAGACGTTCGCTCCCTTCGAGAGCCACCGGCGGAACACCCCCCAATTCCTGGTACCTCCGCCGCGGACGTAGCGAGAGCCGATGACCAGGTCGGCACCGGCCTCGAGAGCGTCGAGCAGACGAGGGACGTCGGCAGGGTCGTGCGAGAGATCTGCGTCCATCTCTACGACAGCCTCATAGCCTCGGTCCATCGCCCACGCGAAACCGGTCCGGTAGGCGCTGCCGAGGCCTTGTTTGAAGGGCCGCTCGATCAGATGGACGTCGTGAGGTCCGGCCGCTATCTGTTTGACGACCTCAGCCGTCCCGTCCGGCGAACCGTCGTCCACTACCAACAGAGACACGCGCCCGCCCGCCGCGTCGAACAATCTCCTTGCGACCTCGTTGATGTTCTCGCGTTCGTTGTAGGTGGGCACGATCACCAGTGCCTGCTGAACCATCGTCGTCGTCACGCCGGCACCGTACCCGTCGGCCGTCTGCGGAACGCATAGAGCATCCCGACGAGAGATATCACTATGCAGGACCAGGGAAGCCACTCCCCCGTCCGCGCGTAGATAGAGATATCGGCCGCCGTCGAGATATCCGCAACCAAGGTGTCCTCGGTGTACAGCTCGGTGGTGTTGCCGACCAGGCCCTGGAAACTCACGAACCCCGAGATCCCACTCAAGGCTGCATGCACGACCGGTACCCGCGTCTCGGCAGCGCGCACCTGGCTCATGGCCAGGTGTTGTGCAGAAGCCCACGAGTGCTTCCAGGTTGAGGTGTTCGTAGCCACCACGATCAGTCCTGCACCATCGGCCACACGATCGCGCACGATGTGACCGAAGTCTCCTTCGAACGAGATGACCGTCGCTATCTCGTGCCCTCCGACCTCGAGGTTGTTTGGGTCGTGGCCGGCAACGGCGTCGCGCGGGATCTGATCGAGCATCGGTATCCAACCGAATGCGTCGCGCGCTGGAACGTACTCGCCGAAGGGCACGAGATGGGTCTTCTGGTACTCGTCGATGATGTTGCCCTGTGCGTCGACCAGCAAGGCCTCTACCTTGTAGTGGTCGGGCCCGTCTTCGATGTTCGCCCCAACGATCATCGGCGCGCCGACGGATCGAGCTGCGTTCGACACCATGTTCTTGACGTCCGCATCGAGGAAGGGGTCGATACCGACCGCGCTCTCGGGCCACACCACGAGATCGATGTGGTCGTCCGCCAGTTGTTGGGTCAATCGCATGTGGCGCTCGACCCGAGCTCGTTCGTCCTCCACGAGAACTCCGGGAGAGGCGTTGCCCTGGACGATGGCAACGCGAAGGATCTCGCTGCTATGCGGCGGAGCGTCGCCATCGATCTGGGGGATCACATAGGTCAGCAGCACCATCGCTGCGATCATCGCTGCCCCTCCCGCGGCCCACACGACGCGGGCCACTCCCCTACTCAGCCATGCGCTGGCGACCATCACGTTGACGGCGAGAAGCACGAACGACACGGTCTTGCCGCCGCCGACCTGTGAGATATCTAAGAGCCACGGGAACACGCCTTGGCTCTGGGCCAGTTGGCCCCACGGGAACCCCACGACCGGTGCGACCTCTCTCAGGGTCTCGCATGCGACCCACAAGGCCGGGGCGAAGAGCACCCACCACCGCCGGTCGAGGCGCGAGATGAGCCCCCACGCGGCCCCGAACGCCCCGATGTAGAGAGCTTCCATCACCACAAGGACGGCCCACGCGACCCACCCGACCACGCTGACCCAGATCAGTAACGAGCCGAAGAACCCCAACCCGAACGCGACGCCGAGGGCGAACCCCTTGCGCGCGGATCCTCGTGCGAGAACGAGCAGGGGCGCGATCGCTATCCACGCGAGAGGAGCTACCGAGGGTTCGGGAAAGGCGAAACTCAGCAGGATCCCAGAACAGATACAGACGACCAGGGACCACCCCCTGGTCATGGCGCTGCTAGGCGCAGTCGCGGCAGTACATGCGCTTCTCGTCGGCGAGCTGGGACCGAGCCTTCACGAGGTAGCACGACTTGCACACGAACTCCTCTTGGTCCTTTATGGGGATGACTTTGCTCGGCAGGGCCGTAGCAGCGGCGGTGTCCTTCTCCGAGGACAGCGCCATGATGTCATCTTCGTCCTCGGACTCGTCCGAACCCTTGCGCGCCGATGCACGCTGGGCAAGGAGCTCCTCGAGGCTGGCCTCGTCTGACTCCTCGTCGTCCTCGTCGGTAGCGAGCGCCGCCTCTTCCTCTTCGATCTCGTCGGCGTCGGCCTCGGCAAGGTCAACCGTTTCTTCGGACTCGAGATCTTCGTCTTCCGCAGCCACTTCGGATCAGTGCTCCTTCGGTTCGGTTTACGGGGCAAGCCTATGCGTACCCCACTTCCTGGGAGAAACACCTAGGTAGCGGCCGCATTCCCAGAAAAGGCCGGACATGAAGGAAGGGCCCGGATGGCATCTGGGTCCGCTCGTTAGACGCCTTGCGGCGCTTATTAGAGCGTTTTCCTCGTGCCTTCCGGGCCCTGCCAGAAAGTAGTCCCAAGCAACCTCCGGTGCGTCTGCGCCGCTCGAGTGGGTCACCTCTCTGCGACATCCGGCAAGCCGGAGCCACCTAGTGGCCGTTCCACTCGCTCCCAGAGATCCTCCCGAGAACCTTGCGGCTCTCGGTGCGTCCCGGTGGAGCCGAAGCTCCTCCGATCCGGGTCCGACCGTCTTACCGGCCGGGCCTTCGGTCCGATCCCCGAGGGGTTCTGACCGATCCCTGGTCTTTCGAGGATCCCCTTTCGGGGTTCCTCCCGGCGGCGCTGCTTGCCGTTTGCTGCTTGGGACTGGACGCAACATATGGACCCCAGCAAGGGGTGTCAATGCGAAAAACCAAGTTCTAAACCTGGTCGCGAAAGATTCTCGTTCGTCCGCAATTGCTCCACAAGTTCTCCCCAACTACTCCCCCGAAAGTGCTTTGAAATGGCCTTACGATGTCGCCCATGTTGAAGACGCACTCGGCGCGTTGCACCGCCGAAACGAACGGCGCGCCGGACTTCGTCGACATCACCGATGCGATCGAGGCGGCGCTCGCCGACTCCGGTATCAGGAACGGTCAGGTCACCGTGTTCGCTCCCGGCGACGGCTGTTCGATCCTGGTCAACGAACGCGAGTCTGGGCTCCTCCACGACCTGAAGGTCACCCTGGGCCGCCTGAAGGACGCCTGGCCCCCCTCGGTGATCGGCTCGGCTTCCATCGTGGTTCCGGCTTTCGATGGCCGCCTTGGCCTGGGTGTGTGGCAACGGGTGCTCCTGGTCGAGCTGAGGGCCGCAGCCAGCCGTCCGGTCCTGGTCCAAGTATTGGGCGAAGCCTGATGGCTAAGGCCATATGAGCAAAGACAGGTTGCCGAGCCAGGAGGACGACTTCCCCGCGTGGTACCAGGCGGTCGTCAGAGATGCCGGCATGGCCGAGAACGGCATGGCCAAGGGCACGATGATCATCAAGCCCCACGGCTACGCCGTGTGGGAGTTCATCCAGAGCGCTCTCGATAGTCGCTTCAAGGCGACCGGTCACGAGAACGTCTATTTCCCCTTGTTCATCCCCGAGAAGCTGTTGCATAAAGAGGCCGAGCACGTCGAGGGCTTCTCGCCCGAGCTCGCGGTGGTGACGGTGGGTGGTGGCGAGGTTCTCGAGGAGCCTTTGGTCGTAAGACCCACATCCGAAACGATCATCTGGAACACCTACGCGAACTGGATCCAGAGCTACCGCGACCTCCCTCTGCTCTACAACCAGTGGTGCAACGTCGTGCGCTGGGAGAAACGGTCACGTCTTTTCCTCCGCACCACCGAGTTTCTGTGGCAAGAGGGTCACACCGCCCACGCGTCTCGCGACGAAGCCTGGGAGGAGACCGTGCGGATGCTCGAGGTCTACCGCGAGGTGTCCGAGGACGTACTCGCGATCCCCGTGCTCACGGGCCGCAAGTCCGAGTCCGAACGTTTCCCCGGCGCGGTCGAGACCCTTCCGATCGAGGGCCTGATGCGCGACAAGAAAGCCCTCCAGTGTGGAACGTCGCACTTCCTCGGACAGAACTTCGCGAAGGCCTATGACGTCACGTTCCTGAACGAGGCCGGCGAGCAGGATCATCCTTGGGCGACGTCCTGGGGCTTCTCGACCCGCATGATCGGCGGCACGATCATGGCTCACGGTGACGACAAGGGCCTGCGCCTCCCGCCTGCGGTTGCCCCCGTTCAGGTCGTCATCGTCCCGATCTACCGCTCCGATGACGAGCGCGGCGGGGTCCTGGTAGCAGCCGACAAAGCGAAAGCCGCTTTGTCCGGCAATGGGATCCGCGTCCGCATCGACGACCGCGATCAGCACCGACCCGGCTTCAAGTTCTCCGAATGGGAGCTCAAGGGCGTGCCGATACGCATAGAGATCGGGCCGCGCGACGTCGAGGCAGACCAGGTTGTTGCCGTGTCTCGCCTGGACGGTTCAAAACAGACCTTGTCGTCGGGCCGGGTCATCGCGAACATGTCCAAGATGCTCGACGACATCCAGAAAGGTCTTTTCGAGGACGCCAAGGCCTTCCGCGCTGCGAACACGCATGAAGCTACCGACTACGACACTCTGAAGGCCGGTATCGCCGCTGAAGGCGGCTTCTGGGTCGGAGCCTGGTGCGGCGATGCTGCGTGCGAACAGAAGGTCTCGTCGGAAACGTCCGCGACCATCAGGGTCCTCCCCCTCGAGCCCACCGACCCCGGCGCCCCGTGCGCGGTGTGCGGGAAAGCAGGAGTAGACAGGGCTACCTGGGCAAAGGCCTACTAGGCGTCTACACTCCCGCCCATGGGCACCAGGCTGTTGGCGGCAGCCACTCTTCTGATACTCCTTTGTACCGCCGCGCCCGGGGTCAACGCCGCCCCCGGAGTCTCGAAGACCGTCATCAAGATCGGCCTTCACGCGCCCCTTACCGGGTCATCTCCCGTCCCGAGTGACTCTGTCGACAAAGCCAAGGACTTGTATTTCCGGTGGCTGAAGAGCAAAGGACGCGACATCAACGGCCGCGACGTTCAGGTCGTTCTGAAGAACGATCAGGGCACCGCCTCCGGCGCGGTCAGCGCGTGCAAGGACCTGGTCCAGCAGGATCATGTGTTCATGATCTTCGGTATCAGCGGGGCAGACCCGATCAAGGCTTGCGCTCGCTATACGGCCAGCGTGGGCGTTCCGTACGTGGGTCCTGGAACGATGAACGAAACCTTCAAGGGTCTCGCGACCTTCTTCGCAACCACGATGACGTGGCCGCGTCAGGCTCGCCTCCTTGCCGACTACTTCGTATCCAGAGCGAACGCGCGCAGTAGGAAGAACGGAATGCTGACCCTCGACAAGCGCTCCTACTTTGGAGTCCTTCAAGCATTCACTGAACGCATCCGGGCGCGCAAGGCGGATCTTCAATACGACCGGCGCATCGATCCCAGCGCTGGGACGTCGGAGGCTCGGACCGTCGTCCAGGAGATGAAGGTTTCGAACATTGGCAACGTGTTCGTACTGACCAACCCCGTCTGGTTTCTTCAGGTCCTGAACCAGGCGAACACTCAGGGATTCATGCCGGCCTGGATGGGGATCGATAGTGGGATAGCTCACGACACCGTCCTAGGGCCTGGGTGCCAGGGCGGCAACAGCTTCAACGATGCCCGTTTCCTTTCGGCGGTTCCCGCAGTGATCGACTCCGACCGATTCGATCCGAACTTCCGCAGAGCCATGGCCCAGCTCGAGCCGAGCAGTACCCCCGACGACTACATGTGGCGCGTGTGGGCGATCGACAGGGTCATCGCGAAGATGCTTGACCGCACCGGAGCCAGGCCGACGCGCGATCGCTTCGTGCATCGCGTCGAACGCACGGACAGGATCCACACGGGCATCAGCCCCAACCTGCACTACACGCCGAACGATCATTTCGGAGCTTCGAGCACCCACGTACTACGGGCCGACTGCTCAGACCAGCGCTGGCACACCGCCGCGACGTTCAAGCGGCGCTTCGGGAACTAACGGAGTCCGATCGCCTCCAGCAATTGCTCGTGCCGGTCGAGGATGATCGGCGAGTCCACGGCATCACTCTTGTCGTCATGGACCCCCCGGAACCGAGCTGTGTGCATACCGATGTCGTGTGCGCCCGCGATATCGGTTCGCCTTAGGTCCCCCACATGGATCGCCTCGGGTGGTGCCACACCTAGGCCGGCCAGTGCCTTCTCGAATATCTCGTTCGCGGGCTTTGGTATCCCCACCTCGTCCGAGAAACACATCACTTCGATGTACTTGGCGAGGCCACAGTCCTCGAGCATCTGGCGTACGACCCGGCCCGGACTCAGACCTGTGTCGCAGACGAGACCGATCTTGATGTTCGCTTGCTCGAGGGCCGCCAGTGTCTCCTCCGCGCCTTCGACGGCTTCAACCCCAACCTCGACCGAGGCTTCTTCGAACTTCCGAGTGAGGTCGGTGATGCGATCGTCGTCGAAAACCCCGCGGGCCTCGAGGCAGTAGGCAGCCATACGTCCTGCACCGAACGACTCGACCTGCTTCCAGGCCTCGTCATGCTTGGCCCACGCTTCCTTCAGCAATCCATCGGCTTCGACTTCGTCGATGTCCAAGGAAGCACAAAGGGCGCCTAGTCGTTTCTTCCAGGCGCCCTCCCAATCACGATCCTTCAGCAACGTTCCCCAGCAGTCGTAGGTCACTGCTCGGATGCCATCCACTCTCTTAACCAAGATGCATCACTCCCCCACTAGGTCCGTTGTCGGTCTTGTTTGACCACACACGTCCCGCTGGCTCGGGCGACGACCTCCGGATCTTGGAGGAGATCCGCGGCCGAATCCGAGACGTCGGGACGAGGCTTCGCATATCTAAGCACCTCGAAGGCCATGGCACGAGAGGTATTGCCCTGCTTGGTTATCCGGCCCGTCACCTCGATGAAATCGCCTGCATAGAGGGGGGCCAGAAACTCGACCGATTCGTAGCCCGCGAAAAGTCCCTCATCGCCGTCGGACCGGATGCAGAGCTCGGTGGCGACATCGCCGAACAGCTCCATGAGCTTGGCTCCCGCGACCAGTCCCCCACCGTAATGAGCGTCTTGATTCGACAAGCGCAACCGGAGAGATGCAGAAACGTCACTCATGCGGACCTCTTGTTCGCGATCGTCCATGCGAGGTACGACGCGACCTCCGAGGGCTTGGTCCC
>JAXDJJ010000071.1:0-12593 GCA_034665745.1 Actinomycetota bacterium
GCGAAGGGGGGCTGTGAGTGGCCGGATCGCCGTCGTCAGCGCAGTGCTATCGGTTCTGATCCCACCGTGGATCTTCCCGGGTGCAGGTGTTGTCGTTCTCACGTTTGCTGTTGCGCACCGCCGCCAGGGCCAGCCAGACGTCCCGATGGAATCGAGAGCGTTGGAGGCGGGATCGCTTATCCCGAACTAGACAACTGCCACCAGGATTACGCCCAACGCAACGCGAGGGAGCTTGCGGACTTACTGAAAGAAGGTCGCTTGCCTTGACCAAGGCGAATGAGGTCGCCTAACGTTGCGCCATGCCCGTCTTCGAAACCGTCAAGGTCGCCGCCATCCAAGCTGCTCCGGTCATCCTCGACGCCGATGCAACCATCGACAAGGCACTCGGTCTTCTCCATCGGGCGGCCGATGACGGGGTGCAGCTCGCCGTCTTCCCGGAAACCTTCGTTTCTGTGTATCCGAGCGGGGCCTGGGGTCACCAGGCTGCACAGTTCGGTGGGTTCGACGAGATGTGGGAGCGACTGTGGGCGTCGTCCATCGAAGTTCCAGGCCCCGCCGTCGACAAGTTGGTTGCGGCCTGCGCCGAACGAGACATCCTTTGCGCGATCGGGATAAACGAGAGAGAGATCGAGCGACCTGGGTCGCTCTACAACTCCATGTTGCTGCTGGGGCCCGACGGCCTATTGATCAAGCATCGGAAGCTCGTTCCCACGATGCACGAGCGTCTGTTCCATGGCCCGGGTGACGGCACCGATCTCGATGTGGCGAAAACGAAGCTTGGCCGGATCGGGGGTTTGATCTGTTGGGAGAACCGGATGCCGTTGGCTCGCTACGAGCTGTACAGCAAAGGCGTGCAGATATGGGTGGCGCCGACTGCAGACGATTCGGATGGTTGGCTGGCAAGCATGCGACACATCGCTATCGAGTCGGGTGCTTTCGTTATCAGCGTTCCTCAATACATCGATCGAACGGCCTTCCCGGCTGACTTCCCGGTGCCCCTCCCAGACGATCAGGTCTTCGGACGTGGTGGCGCCGCGATCATCGAGCCTCGTGGAGGCGAGGTCATCGCAGGCCCCCTCTACGACGAAGAAGGGATAGTCACGGCAACGATCGATCTAAATGTGGGATTGCATGCGAAGAGGTGGTTCGACGTCGTCGGCCACTACAAGCGCATCGATGCAGGCGATCCGCAACCCGGCGCGCCTGGTGGGGGATGGCCGACTTCCCCGATCTCGGACCCGTTGCAGTAACCGTTTGGGTTGTTCGGCCACACCGGGCCACTACCAAACGTCGCCCGAGCGGTCCTCGCATGAGATGGGGGCCGACAGGTCAACGGTCGCACTCGGGCCGAAGCGAAGGACCATCAGGTAGCCGTCGTCGTCTGCGGTGCGGGTGAGGCCTCCGTCGCGCCGGACGTAGGTGGGCCCGGTCCAGTTCTCCCAGCCGAAACGGTTGTAGAACCCGAACAGGTCGGTGCCGAGAGTTCCCATCTCGTAGTTCGACCTGACGTAGGCGGTAGCGGCAGTCATCGCGGCCGATGCGAAACCTTCCCCGTGCCGCGTGATGTCAGTGCCGACACCCTCCACGTACCCGACCTGGAACGGTCGAGAGTCAACTTCGAGGGTGCGAGGGACGACCGAGGCATGCGATACGACCACGCCGGCGTCCTCCACGATGAAGTGGATCCCACCCACCGTGTGTTCCCAGTCCGAGTCGGCGAAATCACCCTCGAACGTAGCGACGAGGAGCTGGTGGATCTCCTCGAGCATCGACGATGAGACTTCGGTCGTGGGCAAGGCGCGCACGGTCATCCCGTTGTGCCTTCGGAACTCGCGCGCTCGAGCATCGCATTGCTGAAGAGTTTCAGCGCGACGAGCGCCAGCACAACGTAGAGCCCGGTAGCCATGTAGAAGGGTGCGCGCAGACCGTATGCGCGACCCAAGAATCCGCCCAGTAGCGCACCGATCGGCATGGTTCCCCAGGCCAGCAGGCGGTACACGCTATTGACGCGCCCTAGGAGTCGGTCCGGGATGATCCGCTGGCGCATCGACACCGTGATGACGTTCCATGACGTTATGGGCCAGCCAAGTAAGGCAGCCCCCGATGCGACGATGTAGGGGTTGCTCGTTGCTCCCATCAGCAGGTACGACACAGCGGAGAGGGCGAGGCCGATGAAGATCGTCCTTCCACCCCCGATGCGTCGTGCGACGCGGCCAGACGTAAGGCCGCCGATGAGGCTTCCGATCGCCATGCTGCTCAGCAGCAACCCGTAGCCAGCTTCGGTCAGGTGCAGGATCTGCACCGCGAATAGCACGAAGATCGAGAAGCACGCGGTGCTCATCATGTTCATGAGGCCCACGTAAGCCGCCATGTTGCGCAATAGGTGATGCGCCCGCAACCACCTCAGGCCTTCCGCGATCTCGTGACGTAGGCGTGTTGCCGGAACACTTGTATCCCGGGGGTTACTGAAGCTTCCTACGAGCAGGAATATCAGCAGGGCCGAGATCGCGAAGGATCCTGCGTCGACCAGGAACGGGAGCGCGGCGACGGCGGCGAACAGGAAACCGCCGATCGGGGGCCCGATGAACTGATTGGCGGTTAGCTCCGCGGCGACGAGGCGACCGTTTGCCTTCTCCAACAACGAATGTTCAACGAGACGAGGCATCAAGGCCTGAGCTGCGTTGTCGAACATCGTTTCTGCCATCCCGAGAGAGAACGCAAAGATGTACAGCACCAACAATGACGTGTTGCCGGTGAGCACCAGGATGGCAAGCGTCGCCATAACGCATGTGCGGAACGCGTTCGCGATCACCATGACCACGCGGCGGTCGAGTCGGTCGACCAGCGCGCCTGCGGGAAGTGCGAACAAGAACCAGGGAAGGGACGCGGCCAGATCTATCCCCGCGACCTTTGCGGGGTCGCGGGTCAACGTGATGGCCAACAACGGCAGGGCTACCCATCGCACCCCGTCGCCGAGGTTCGAGATCGCCGAAGCGGTCCAGAGTTTCACGTAGTTCAGGCCGAGCGGAGCGTCTGCCATCGGTGAGGAGGGTAGCGTCCCAAGGATGCTCATCCTGAACCGAGCCGAGGTCGAAGAACTGCTAGATCTCGACGTGCTTATCGACGCACTCGCGCCTGCCTTCGTGGAGCTGAGCGCCGGCAGAGCCTCGGTCCCTCCGCGCGTTGCGGCCCTTGCCCCCGACGGGTTCCTCGGGGTGATGCCCGGCTACGTGGAAGGAACCTTGGCAGTGAAGCTGGTCAACGTTTTCAACGCCAACCACGCGAAAGGTTTGCCCAGTCACCAAGCGGTGATCGCGTTGTTCGACTCGAGTGATGGGACGCCACTAGCGATCATGGATGGCACTGCGATCACGGCGGTACGCACCGCATGCACATCGGCGTTGGCAACCCGAGAGCTTGCGCGCAAAGGCGCCAGGACCCTTGCAGTGATCGGGGCGGGGGTCCAGGGCCGAGCGCACCTTCAGGCGATCCCACGGGTCCGCGATTTCGGTGAGATCCGCGTGTCGAGCCGCTCGCGTGACCACGCGGTGTCGTTGGCGAGCGAGTTCGATGCGGTTGCTTCCGATGATTTCGAGTCGGCGGTCCGCGGGGCCGATGTCGTGTGTCTCTGCACCGATGCCACCACGCCGGTCATCGACCGCAGGTGGTTGTCTTCTGGGGCTCATGTGACATCGGTCGGTGCTTCGTTCGGAGGGGGAGAGCTCGACGAGGCCACCGTTCGCGACGGTCTGCTTGTCGTCGAGTCTCGGGTTGCGTTCGAACCACCTCCGGCAGGAGCGTTCGAGCTCCAGGGTCACGATCCCGCGTCTGCCGCGGAGCTGGGCGAGATCTTGAGCGGCGCCCACCCCGGCCGCACGTCCGACGAGGCCATCACCGTTTACAAGTCGATGGGGCATGCCGTCGAGGACGCCACCGCGGCCCGTCTGGTGTACGACGCCGCGACCCGGGCCGGACGAGGGCTCTCGGTCGACCTCTAGCGGGATATTTGACACTCCTATAACACTCCTATTAGAGTGTCGACTTCCCAAGCGGAAGCCCGGGTTCCTAGCCATGGGCACGGCACACCACCACCAGCCGCCGCTCGGTCGACCGGGCTTACCGGAGACCACATCCCTGTTGGTCTATCCGGAGGAGTTTCAGTGAAGAAGAAGATCTTGAGCGCGCTCGCGCTCGCTGGTGTTTTCGTTGGGGTCGCGGTACCGATGTCTCACGCGCAGCGTTCGAAGCCGACACAGGCACCATCCGACCGTCCCAACATCATCACGATCATGACCGATGACCAAGACATCGCCTCGCTGAAGTACATGCCGCGGTTGAAGCGGCTACTGATCGATCAAGGCACGACGTTCACGAACCACACCGTCGTGTTCCCACTGTGCTGCCCGTCGCGCTCCGGGTACCTCAGCGGGCAGGTCGGTCACAACAACAACGTGCGCGGCAACACGCCTCCTGAGGGCGGATATGGCAACCTCGACTGGACAGACACGTTGCCGGTGTGGCTGAGTGCCTCCGGCTACGCGACGGATCACCTCGGCAAGTATCCGAACGGATACGATGGGAGCCAGCATCCGGAGAGCCAGGGCGTTCCGCCGGGGTGGACGGACTGGAACGGAGCGGTCGACCCGACAACGTACGAGTTCTATCACTACGTCCTCAACGAGGATGGTACGAACGTCAAGCACGGGGCATCGGAAGAGGATTACCAAACCGATGTTCTGACGGGCAAAGCGACGGACTTCATCAAGAAGAGCTCCGATGACGACAAGTCGTTCTTCCTTGACGTCGCGTATCTCGCTCCACACTGGGAGTTCCGTCCCGGGTCGACAGGAACCGTGAACCCGGGAGACATCGAGGGTCTGAATAGCCCCGAAGACATCCTTGGCAACCCTCCCGTGCCTGCACCCCGACACGTCGGCATGTTCGAAGGTCTCAAGGCTCCGCACACTCCGTCGTACGACGAGAAAGACGTGTCGGACAAGCCGGGCTTCGTGCAGAGCACCGACCCGATGTCGGATGCGCAGAAGCGCACGATCGATGTTTGGTATCAGCGTCGTATCGAATCGCTGCAAGCGGTCGACGAGGGCATCGCGAAGATCCTCGGAACGCTTGCCGATCAGGGCGAGCTGGACAACACCTACATCATCTTCGTGGCCGACAACGGGTGGATGCAGGGGGAGCACCGACTCTCGCTGCAGAAGATCCGCGCCTATCGCGAATCTTCGACCGTTCCTTTGATCATCAGGGGCCCGGGGGTCGCTCGTGGCGCTACGGTCACCGATCCAACGAGCAGCGTGGACATCCCTGCCACGATCGCAGACCTAGCCGGAGCGACGGCGGGTCATCCGCTTGATGGGATGTCGCTGGCGCCTTACCTGGAGGATGCTTCGACGAAGCTCAAACGAGCAGTCTTCCTCGAAACCTCAACCGACGATGCCGGGTACTACGGGGTCCGGGTTGGCCGCTGGCGCTACATCGAATACAACACCGGAGAATCGGAGCTTTACGACCAGATCGCAGATCCATGGGAGCTCGAGAGCCTCCATGCAGATCCTTCGACCAAGGACCTGGTCGCGCAACTCCACGACCTGATCGAAAGCTTCCGGGGCTGCGCTGGTGCGGATTGTGTGGTCACAGGAGTGAGACTGGCGAAGGTCTAGGAAGCGGGTCTCGAGCGGCGAACCCTTCAGAGTCGGAGTCGGAGGAACCGGGAGGGATCGAGGTGCGGGCACGCGTAACGATCGCGCTAGTGATCTGTCTCGCCGCGTCCTTCCTCGTTCCTCCCGCCGCCGCCGCTCCTGCCGGAGGGATCGTCTACGAGGTCCATTACGTCAAGACCGTCGGAGGAGCCCAGATCCGGGTAGAGATCCGGCGCGACACGCGCTTCGACACCGCACGGCAGCCGGTGATCCTCACCTATTCGCCGTACAACTCCATCAATGGATCGACGCCTGCGGATGACGGGATAGCCGTCCGTTACAACCCTCAGGGCTACGCACGTGCGGTTGCAGATGTGCTCGGTACCCGCGGTTCGACCGGGTGCTGGGACTACGGCGGCCGAGCCGAACAGCGTTCGGGTGTCGATGTCGTGAAGTACCTCGCACGACTTCCCTGGGCCAACGGTAACGTTGGCATGACGGGGGTGTCGTACGAAGGCACGACAGCAAACATGGTCGCGGCAACGGGTATCCCCGAGCTCAAAGGCATCGTGCCGGTCGCGTCGATCAGTCGCTGGTACGGATACGCCTACAACAGCGGTGTGCGCTACTTCTTGAACTCCAAGGTGGCAACGGACGAAGGGATTGACACACCCTTGACGTTCGACGTTGGGTTCGGCGACACGGTTGCACCGACCCCGACGGACCCACGCTTCGCAGACATGGTGGCAGCGCGAGCCGCTGAATGTGGCGCGCTCGAACACACGATGCAGGGTTACAACACAGAGCCGGATTACGGATCCTTCTGGAAGCAGCGCGACTATCTCGAGCCAGCCCGCAAGGGTGCCTATCGAGCTGCAGTGTTAGTTGTGCACGGCTGGCAGGACTACAACGTGAAACAACAGGAAGGCACCGATCTCTACGAGGCTCTCGAGGTCGACGATCCCAAGACGCGCGCCATCGAAGGCGTGCCTTTCAAGATGCTGTGGATGACGCAGTCAAGCCACGCAGACGGCTCCGGCCCGGGTTATCAGGATCTCGTGGACGATTTCTGGGCCCAGACCCTCAAGGGTGAAGACCGCCAGCTGCCACCGCGTCGGCCGGTCGTCACTTTGGGACGAACGGCAGCCGGTGTCGATGAGACCTACCGCGCCGAAGGTTCATGGCCACCCGCGTCGACGCACGACCTGACCTTGTATCTCGGCCGCAGCTTCGACACGATCCCCGGCGTGCCGAGCGTTGGTCCGGTGGGCAGCAACGGAGAGCTAGGAACGCTGGACCTCAAGCCGCAGGACGATGGTGGGGGATGGACCTATTTCGACAGCGGCACCACAACAGAAGAGATCACACTTCGCGATCCATTGAACCGGGGCACCACGCTCCCGGACGGAACACCATTTAGGGGACACGGCTACTTCTCGCTGTTCCATGAGTCCGAACCGTTGAAGCATGACGTTCGTATCGCCGGATCTGCCCGCCTCGACGCTTATGTCAACGCGTCGACACCGGGACAGCAGATGGCACCTCTTCTCGTCGAAGTTCTTCCGGACGGTTCCCTCAACCTCGTAGAACGCGGCTTTCTGAATCTCAGCTACCGCGATGGCCTTGCCACAGCGGAACCGGCGACCGGTTGGTTGCACGCGGTCGTGAGGTTCCTTCCCCAGGACTACACGTTCACGGCCGGCAGCCGGATCGGACTGATCCTGCAGGGCTCGAACACGGTGTGGGCACTGCCCGGGACCCCCGGTGAATTGAGCTTTGCCGACGGACCGGTGGACGGAGTGACTACGGTCGGAACCAGATTGCTGTTACCTGTGGTGGGGCCCCGGAACTAACTCCGGGAGCGGCGGAAGAAGCGCTCGAGCATGTTCGCTCTGCGGTCATCGTTCCTGCGTTGCAGCCAGGCTCCCACCGCGATACCGGAGCCGAACACCGCGGCCCCCCCAACCCCTGCCGGGATCCCGATAAGCAGCGCGCGCCGGCGGGTCCGTAGCTCGTGGATCGGCCAGCCGCGCGAGAACGCCATCTTGCGCAGCTCTGCTTCCGGATTCACCGCGTGGGGGAATCCGACAGACTCGAGCAACGGGAGATCGTTCATCGAATCGGAATATGCCGCGCATTCGCCGAGGTCGAGACTCAACTCGGCTGCGATCTCCGCAACCGCTTTCGCTTTAGCAGGCCCATGCATGATGTCGCCCGCGAGGCGGCCCGTGTAGAAGCCCTGGTCGTCGACCTCAGACACGGTCGCGATCGCACCCGTCATCCCAAGGTGACGCGCTAACTCTTCAGCAAGCTCGATGGGGGCCGCGGTGACGAGGAAGGTCAGGTCACCTCGCTCTTGGTGGCCCTCGATAACTTGAACGATGTCTGCGTAAACACGCGGAAGGATGCGATCCTCGGCGATCTCGCGGCCCCACATCATCAACTCTCGCTGGCTGCGACCTGCGACGAACGAGAGGGTGGATTCACGCGAGCGGTCCATCCCCTTCTTCTGCTCGCCGCGGAGACGGAACATCGCTTGACCCCAGCCGAACCGAGCCATGTCTCGCACGCGGAACATGTCCCGCTCGTAGAGCCCGCGTGCCATAAGGAAGAGACTCGAGCCGGGGATAAGGGTGCGGTCGACGTCGAAGAACGCCGCGCGTTTCGTCGGTTCGCTCACCATCCTCGCCACTCCGTTCTCTCTGCTGCTGCCGTTCGCCGGGTCATCGGGCGATCCGAGTCACCGGGGGCCGGATAACCAAGGTAGATCAACCCCGCGATCCTTTCATCGGGCTCCACGCCGAGCGCAGCGCGAACCTCGTCCATCTCGGCTGCCGGACCCGTGCGGATCATGGCTCCGAGTCCCAGGTCGTGCGCTGCCAGCAGGATGTTCTGCATCGCCATCCCCGTCGCGTAGTGCTCCTCCATCTCGATCGCCTTCGGGTGGTTCAGATGCGGAGTCGCGATCACTGCGAGGATCACCGGCGCCCGATGTGCCTTGGCCGCGATACCCGAACCATCCTTGCCTCCTCGTTCGGTCCCCGCCTGCCACGCAGCACCGAAGTCATCGAGAGCGGCACCGGTGAGAACGAGGAAACGCCACGGTTGCGTGAGGTGGTGGGTGGGCGCACGCACGCCGGCCTCGAGGAGCTTCTCGATGGCTTCCTTGGAAGGTACTTGGTCGGTCACTTTCGGGACCGAACGTCTCGTCATGATCGCTTCGTAGGTATCCACGACGGGAGGATACCGACGACATCGGGGGCCTAGACTCGCTCGGTGCTTATAGGTGCGATGAATTTCCCCGGCCGCAGCGTTGCGAAAGAGATCCATCGCATCGCTGAAGACGGCTTCGATCTCGTAGACCTCACGCTAGAGCCGCCTGCGGCGTGGACCCCCGATGGCAAAGAGATCGGACGCTTGATCGGTGACCTCGGACTAACAGCTGTCGGTCACACCGCCTGGTACCTGCCCATCGCGTCCGCGTACCCGGAGCTGCGCGCAACCGCGCGCGATCTGTACAAGCGAGGGCTCGATTGTTTCGCCGATGCCGGCGTCGAGCTCGTTAACGTTCACCCAGATCAGAAGATCCCTCTGCACTCGATGGACAACGTTCGCAAGATGAATGCCGACGCGATCAGGGACCTCGCCGAGGATGCCGCCGGCCGAGGCATCCGCTTGATGGTCGAGAACCTAGACAAGGTGTTCGCGGCCCCCGAGGACCTCCAACCGATCTTCGAGCGGGTGCCCGAGGCGGGCTTCCACCTCGATATCGGTCACGCGAACCTGAACCTCGGGTTGGGCCAACCGAACCGGACCGCGGCACTCCTGAAGGCGTTCGGCGACCGCCTCGCCCACGTACACCTGTCTGACAACAGGGGAGGGGCGATGGACCTCCACCTGCCGCTCGGCGCCGGCGCGATCGACTGGAAGGCTCACGCCCGCCTCCTGAAGGAGCACGGCTGGGACGGAACCGTGACCCTCGAGGTCTTCTCCCGGGACCGTGAGTTCCTGAGGGCGTCCCGCCAGACGTGGCTGAAGATCTGGGCGGACGCCTAGAAGGGTCTGTTCTTTTTGTGGTTTTTGTGTACTATTGTTGCTTATGAGGTTCAAGAAGCTTCTCACCCTTGGTCTGATCGCCTTCGGCGTGTTCTTCCTCATCTCGTCACCTGCAGAGGCCGCTCGCCTCGTCAAAGTGACTGGAGAGAGCGCTGGGGACTGGTTCCAGACCGTTGCCGGCGCCCTCACGAAGTTCATGAAAACCCTGGTTTGAGCCACCCTCACCACTAGGGTCTGGTCGTGGGCAGGAGCCGTTATCTCGCCGCGGACGAGCGCATCATCCTCGAGGTCCGCAGGCATATGTCGTTGTTGTTTGGTTCCGGCACGCTCGCGCTCCTCGCGATCCTCGGGGCCGGAGCCATCGGCTGGTTCACGGGCCCTTCTGTGGGGTCCGACCGGGTAGACCTCGTCCTAGGTGTCATCGCCCTTGTCGTTGCTGCCCGGTTCGGGTGGCGGGTGTGGCAATGGCACGCCGATCGCATCGTCGTAACCGACCAACGGATCTTCGAGGTCTCGGGCGTGCTCACCCGCAAGGTCGCTTCGATGCCCCTCACCCGGGTGACCGACATGACCTACCAGCGCTCGTTGTTGGGGCGCGTGCTCGGATACGGGGACCTGATCGTCGAATCGGCGGGCCAGGACCAGGCCCTCAGCCGGATCGAGCACCTCCCCCGGCCGGACGACTTCTATCGGACCATCACCTCGCTCGTCACCGCCGGTATCCCGAGCCTGCTGCCGGAGGGCCAGGACGAGCTCTGGCTTCCCGAGGACGACGACACCGGGCCCCTTCCACGGGTCATCGTCTGAGCCTTTAGGGCCGCAGGAAGCCCCCTCGGGGCGGCGAATCTCCTCCGTAAGACATCAATCTACGGAGGTTCGAGATGAAGAAGCTGATCGGTATCGCGAGCGCCGGACTCATGGCCCTCGCTCTGCTGGGCACCCCGGCGACCGCTGCGGCCAAACAGCAGCACGTCGAGGGCACGATCGCATTGCCCGCTCCCTTCCCCCAGGGCACGTTCGACGGGTGCTGGGGCGGAGCTACACGCCGCACCACGACCCCAACGGGTGGCGCAACCAGCCCGGCCAACGGCTCGGTCGGTTTCCGCTTCCCGCTCGACAAGGCGACCTGGAACAAGCCCTTCAAGCTCGAGGTGACCGGCGGCGAAGGCACCGTCGACCTCGACATCTTCATGTACATCACGATGCCTCCGGCAGAAGCGACCGTTGATGACCCAGTCAACGGGGGCACGCCGGTTTCGGTCGACTACACGAACCGCCAAGAGGGCGGCGAGGTCGGCACGGTTCCCACTGGTGCCACCGAGGCCATCGTCTGCATGTACGCAGGCCCTGACTACTACGGCTACAACTCGTCGTTCATGTACATGGCCGGCAAGGGCGTGAAGTAACGATGCGCAAACTCATCGCACTTGCTTCCGCCAGCCTGATCCTCGGCTCCCTCATCGGGGGTGTCGCCGATGCCGCTCCCAAGCAGCAATCGGTCGAGGGCACGATCGTCGCTCCGGCACGTCACCCGGACGGTTGCTACACCGGCCTTCAGCGTCACGCGACCTCGGTTGCCGGTGAAGCGATCAACGGTGTCGTCGGTTGGACGATCAAGATAGACAAAGCCACGTGGAACAAGCCGTTCAAGTTGGACGGCGTTGCCCCCGCCGGCACGGTCGACCTGGACATCACCTATTACCTGGGTGAGTTCGCTACCCAGGCAGAGTTCGCGAACGACCCAGCTCCAGTCGCTCCGGCGTCCATCGCTTTCGAAACTAGAGGGCAGACGGGCGAGTCGGGCATAGTCCCCAAGTACGCGATCAACGCTCTCGTGTGCGTCTATGCGGATGAAGCCGCGCCGGCAGTTTCCGGAGCGGTCGACTTCTCCTACCTCGCCGGTAAGGGAGTGAAGTAGCGATGCGCAGGTTGATTGCTCTCGTTGGTGTCGCGGCATTCATCGCCGGTGCTCTGTCGGTTCCTGCGGTCGCCGGCAAGAAGGCGGTTCGCCAGACCGTCGAGGGCTCGATCCTGGTTCCCCAGGGCGGGAATGCGGCTGCGACCTGTGTGTACAGGGCCCAGCGTGCGCTCTACATCGCCATGGGCGAGCAGGTCAACGGTGTGTTCGGTTACACGTTCACCGTCGATCCCGGCACGGTCAACAAGAAGTTCACGCTCGAGGGTTCGGCCGGTGCTGGCTTGGACATCTCGTTCTATGGCGAGCTCGGCACCGATCCCACCGCGGACGCTCCCGGCAACTATGCCTACGAGAACCCTGGTGTCGGCGGCGAGTCGGGCTTGGTACCAGCTGGCTTCCCCAACGCCTTCGTTTGTCTGACGGAGGGTCCGAACTCGACCTTCACCTACACGGCGGGCAAGGGCGTTAAGTAGCTTCAGCGGCTTCAGAGCATCAATGAGGGGCGCCTTCGGGCGCCCCTTTATGTTGGGCCTATGAGCTCAGGTCTTGTCGCCATCGTTGCGGCCCTCGTCGTGTGGACCTTCGTCGAGGGATTCGGCCGCATCTATCCGTCGAAGGCTGCCTGGTTGAGGATCCGCAGTCGACATGGTCGCCGCGCGGCACGGGCAATGAGGGAGCGGTTCGAGGCAGGCTCCGAGCACGGCACCCCGAACTGGCTCACGATCACATTGTGCGCGTTGGTCGGCGCATGGATTGCGTCGGCGAGCTTGCTCGACAAGCGGTGGTGGGAGGTTGTCCTCGATGTGCTGCCGTATGCCCTTGTCGGCGCAGCATTCCTCCGCTTGCCGAAGATGATGCACAAGATCGCCGAGCGGATGAAGACCTACGAGCGAGATCTCGGCGAAGACCCGGAATCCGATTACAACGACGGCGATGGGGGAGCTGCCGTCATCGCGTTGTGA
>JAXDJJ010000072.1:0-3197 GCA_034665745.1 Actinomycetota bacterium
CCGAAGAAGACGGACGTAGCCGGCCGGGTGGCCCCCGGCCACCGTTCGATATCTGCCACCAGAGCGTCGACGTAGTCATCGTGCTGGGAGTCCAGGCCCTCGTAGGTATTGAAGTCGCAGTAGTGACAACGGTGCTTGCAGAACGGGATGTGGACGTAGACACCGAACCCAGGATCGGGGGTCCAGGACCCCGTGCGCGTCACGGGCCCTGTCCGCGCGATCAACTCAGTCATGCTCATGTGGCCGCCGGCTCCTGATCGACACGCAGGGCCTCGATGAACGCAGATTGGGGCACCTCGACCGAGCCGATCTGCTTCATGCGCTTCTTGCCTTCCTTCTGTTTCTCGAGGAGCTTGCGCTTGCGCGTGATGTCACCGCCGTAGCACTTCGCGATGACGTCCTTCCGGCGTGCCCTGACGGTCTCGCGCGCGATCACACGGGAACCGATCGCAGCCTGGATAGGAACGTCGAACTGCTGCCTCGGGATCAGCTTGCGCAGGCGGTCGGTCATGCGTTTGCCGTACTCGTACGCCTTGTCGCGGTGCACGATCGTCGAGAACGCATCGACGGGCTGCCCGTTCAACAAGACGTCGACCTTGACCAACTTGGATGGATTCAGCCCGACCGGCTCGTAGTCCAAGGACGCGTAACCTTTGGTTCCCGATTTCAATTGATCGAAGAAGTCGAAGATGATCTCGCCCAGGGGCATGTGGTAACGGATCTCGGCACGCTCGGGCGAGAGGTAGTGCATCTCCTTCAACTCCCCCCGGCGGTCCTGACAGAGCTGCATGATCGTCCCGATGTAGTCCGAGGGAGTCACGATCATCACCGAGACGTAGGGCTCGTAGACCTCGACGATCCCCCCGGGGTCGGGCATGTCCGTCGGGTTGCGCACGGTGATCTTCTTCCCGTCCATGAGTTCGATCTCGTATCCGACCGATGGCGCGGTTGCGATGAGAGCGAGGTCGAACTCACGCTCGAGACGCTCGCGCACGATCTCCATGTGCAGAAGTCCAAGGAACCCGCACCTGAAACCGAAGCCGAGTGCGCCCGACGACTCTGGCTCGTAAACCAGTGCGGCATCGTTGAGCTTCAGTTTCTCGAGGGCATCTCGCAACAACGGAAAGTCGTCACCCTCGATGGGATAGATGCCGGCGAACACCATCGGCTTTGGTTCCCGATAGCCAGGGAGAGCCTCTTCGGCGGGCTTGTCCCTCGACGTGATCGTGTCGCCGACCTTGGCCAGGGATACCTCTTTGATGCCAGCGATGAGGTATCCCACCTCGCCGGTGCTCAACTCGTCGACGGGCTGCGCGTCGGGGGCCATCACACCGATCTCGTCTGCCTCGACATCTCGTTCCGCGACCATGAATCGGATCGGCTGGCGCTTCTTCAAGGCACCATCGATCACGCGCACGTACGCGATGACGCCTCGGAACGTGTCGTAGACGGAGTCGAAGACCAAGGCACGCAGGGGGGCCGAGGGGTCGCCCTTAGGTGGCGGCACTTTGGCGATGATGCGCTCGAGCAACTCCGGTACCCCTTCACCGGTCTTCGCCGAGATCCGCAATACCTCGGACGCATCGCACCCGACCAACCCGGCGAGCTCCTCGCCATACTTCTCCGGCTGCGCCGCTGGCAGGTCGATCTTGTTGAGGATCGGGATGATCTCGAGGCCGGCGTCGACCGCTAGATACAGGTTCGTCAGGGTCTGGGCCTCGATGCCCTGAGCCGCATCCACGAGCAAGAGCACCCCGTCACATGCAGCTAAGGAGCGGGATACCTCGTAACCGAAGTCCACGTGTCCCGGGGTGTCGATCAGGTTGATCTCGTAGGTCTCGCCGTCGTCGGCCTTGTACTCCAGGCGTACCGCGGCCGCCTTGATCGTGATCCCTCGCTCCCGTTCGAGGTCCATGCGGTCGAGGTACTGCTCTCGCATGTCCCGGTCCGACACCGTGTGGGTCAGCTGTAGGAGGCGGTCGGACAGCGTGGACTTACCGTGGTCGATGTGGGCGATCACGGCTATCGCGCGCTGGTGGGGTTGGTCCATGGCGGCAGCCTACGGGGCCCCTAGCGCCTCTGTTATCCTTGCTACTTCGTTTCGAATCCCTAGCTAGGAGCACTGAGTAGCGCGCATGGCAAACATCAAGAGTCAGATCAAGCGGAACCGGCAGACCATCCTGCGTAACGAGCGGAACAAGGGCGCACGCTCTTCCCTCAAGACGCAGATCAAGAAGTTCCTCACGACGGTCGAGTCCGGCGACAAGGAAGCAGCTCAGACGTCGTACCGCGAGACGGCACAGGCTTTCGACAAGGCGGCCTCTAAGGGCATCATCCACAAGAACAAGGCTGCCAACACGAAGTCTCGCCTCGCCAAGAAGCTTCCTTCTTAAGCTCCGAACCCTTCGACTATCCGCACGACCGCGCGTTCCAGCGCGGCTGCCGGCGGTAAGTCCCCGCCCTTCATCTCGACGTCGGTCTCGGCCAGCGTCGCGACCGCGGCGATCAACTCTTCCTCTCTGTACGAGCGCGATTGACGCTGCAGACGTTCCGCCCGCCACCCCGGCAGACCTAGGGCGTCTCCGACCGCTTGCGCGCCACGTTCAGCGAAGCGCCGAGCGCGCAGCATCCGTTTGATGTGCGCGTTCAGCGAACCGAACAGCACGAGCGGTTCGTCACCTTGATCGAGCAGCCTCCGTAGGGTGCTCATCGCTACCGACAGTTTCCGATCCCCGACCGCATCGGTGAACGCGAAGACACGTTCGTCGGCGAGGCGCGGGAATGCCTCCCATACCTGGGCTTGGCTTATCCGTGCCCCAGTACCTAGGGAGGTCGCGAGTTGCGACAACGCTCCGTCTAGATCGCGGAGCTCGGAGCCCACCGTGTCGACCAACGCGTAAGCCCCGCGGTCGTCGATCTTGATCTTGTGATCGCCCGCCCGTTCGCGCACCCAAGCAGCGAGTTTCCGTCCCTTCGGAGTATCCAGTGACACGACCGCGCCCATCGCCCGGATGGCCGAGTCGAGTTTCGTCTTGCCATCCGCGACGAGCACGAGTATCGAATCCGGTGACGGAGATTCAAGGTACGCAGCGAGGGTCTCGGTCTGTTCTTTCTTCAGGTCCTGCGCGTCACGAACGACTACGAGTCGCTTCCCACCCAGCAGAGACGACGTCTGCAGCGCGCCAAGGATCTCGGCC
>JAXDJJ010000073.1:0-28894 GCA_034665745.1 Actinomycetota bacterium
TGCTTTGGTACGCGATCCCTCTCTATCGCAAATCGCAGACCGACGACTGACGCATGCGCGCTATACGCCCCGAGCTTGCGTTCGTGGATGGAGCGTTCAAGCAAGACCTAGCCGTCATCGTCGATGACGGCGTCGTGGCAGATGTCGTCCCTTCAGATCAAGTGCCAACCTCCGTGGACATCGAAGAGTGGCCCCGGCTGGCGATGGTGCCTGGAACCGTCAATGCCCACGGCCACTCGTTCCAGAACCTCCTGAAGGGCTTCGCCGACGACAGGACGTTCGAGGACTGGCGCGATGCGGTTCTCTATCCGTTCTCGAAGAGCCTCACGACCGAAGACATCTACACGGGAGCGTTGTTCGCGTTCACTGAGGCTCTCCTTGCCGGTGTAACCACAACCGTTGACTTCTTCTACCTGCACGATGACGGCAACGACAATGCCGAAGCCGTCATCCGAGCGGCTCACGACGCTGGGATAAGGCTCGTTCTCGCACGGGCGTTCTACGACCGCGATGCTCCGACGAAGGCCCCCGACCGATACCGCGAGTCAACCGAGGATTCTGCACGCCGCACCAAGGAGCTTGCAGCTGCCCATGCCGGTGATCCTCTCGTTTCCGTGCAACCGGCTCCACACTCGTTGCATGCCGCATCGCCCGAGACCATCCGGGTCGCGCTTGATGTTGCGGCAGAGCTCGGCGTACCTTGTCACCTACACCTCGCCGAAGCCGAGTACGAGCGAGACATGATCGCCGAACGCTTCGGACTCACCCCGGTGCGATTGCTCGCCGACAGAGGCCTCCTCGAAGCGCACCTCGTCGGCATCCATGCGGTGTGGCTCGACGACGAGGAGATCGATCTCGTCGCGTCCGCCGGTGCGGGTGTCGTGCACTGCCCCGGAGCGAACGCGTTCCTGGGCGACGGCATAGCGCGGACGGTCGACATGTTGGAGAGGGGAGTTCGGGTGGCGCTGGGGCCCGACGGTGGCTGCGCCAACAATCGTCAGAGCATCTTCGATGAGATGCGGATGGCATCGCTCTTTGCGAAGGCCACGCATGCCGATGGTTCCGTTCTCCCGGCCCCCCAAGCCTTCGATCTCGGGACCATCGGTGGAGCGGATCTCCTGCGATTGCCGGTCGGCGCGATCGCGCCGGGTCTCGGAGCCGACCTCGTTGGTCTCGATCTCGACGACCTTTCCTTGCAGCCCCCGGGCAACCTCGAGCGCCACGTAGTCCACTCGATGCAGCCGACCGCGATCGCGAAGGTCGTCGTTGGGGGCCGCCTCGTGGTGGAGCGTGGCACTCCCACCGGAGTGTCACTTGACGACCTCAGGGCCCGTATCAGCGATACGACCTCTGGCTGGACCCGCCCTTGAAGAAAGTTTGGGTAACCAAGAACTAGGACAAAACGTCCCAACGTCTAATAAATTGAGTAGGCGGCGAGCCCACCGTTCAACCGGTGGCTCTTAGAGAAGGGGCAGCGGGTGAAGAAGCTCGCATCAGCGCTAGGCACGATGATCTTCCTACTGACGGCGATCCCGGCAGGAGCAAGTCCCACCACACCAGGCGGCGGCGCAAGCGCCGGTCAGGTGGCCTTCGCTAGCTGGATGGTCACCGACGGCGGTCAGAAGTGGCTGTACTTCGGAGCCGGTCAGAACATGGCTCCGAACACCCAACCATCGATGGGTTTCATCGGGCGCATCCCCTGCAAAGAAGTCGTGATGCGTGGGCGCACGCTCACGCGCTGCCGCGGTGGATCGCGGTCTCACGCGCTCACCCCAGGCGATTTCGTTATGGACCCATCACTCAACAGCGCGTCACTGACCGTGGAATCGAACGGTGAGTCCCACTCGATCTCGTGGACAGGCCGGGGACCACAACCCGAGCCCTACTTCCACCAGCACGCGGGTCTCGATATCGGTGTGCTGGTGATGGTCATGCTGCAGCGTCGTTCGGACACCTCTGCAACGATCTTCGGTAACGACTTGACCGGGCGACGTGGGGTCATGTTCGAGGAGGTCTACGGAGAGGCCTGGCCGGCCGTTCTGAGGACACCGGATGGCACGCGTCTCGAGTTCCGTGACGGCGTTCTGCGGGTTTCGAAGACCTTCCGCTAGTCCCTCTGCTTAGGCTTCATCGGTAGTTTCACGCCGCGTTCGCGCGCGACATCTATAGCGCGCCCATAACCGGCATCCGCATGACGCATCACGCCCGTGCCCGGGTCGGTCGTTAGAACCCTGGTGAGCCGATCGGCCGCGTCTTCGGTTCCGTCGGCAACTACGACCATCCCTGCGTGGATCGAATACCCGATACCGACCCCGCCCCCGTGGTGCACCGAGACCCAGTGGGCGCCGGCGGCGGTGTTCAGCAATGCATTCAGGATCGGCCAGTCCGCGATCGCGTCGGACCCGTCGATCATGCCCTCGGTCTCTCGATATGGCGACGCGACCGATCCCGCGTCGAGATGATCTCGACCGATGACGATCGGCGCGCTGACCTCACCCGAGGCGACCATCTCGTTGAACCTCAGTCCCGCCTTCGCGCGTTCGCCGTAGCCGAGCCAACAGATCCGCGCCGGTAGGCCTTGGAACGCGACCTGTTCGGAGGCCATCTCGATCCACCGGTGCAACCGTTGGTCATCAGGGAAGAGCTCGAGGATCGCCTTGTCGGTCGCATGGATATCCGCCGGGTCGCCCGACAGGGCGGCCCACCTGAACGGCCCCTTGCCCTCGCAGAACAAGGGCCGGACGTAGGCCTCTACGAAGCCGGGGATGTCGAACGCGTTCGCAACCCCTGCCTTCACCGCTTGGGCGCGGATGTTATTGCCGTACTCGACGCAGATCGATCCCTGCTTCTGGAACCCGAGCCAGGCTTCGACGTGCGTTGCGACCGAAGCGAGGCTCTGTTTGACGTAGGTCTCGGGGTCGTCCTTGCGTAGAGCCAGGGCTTCGTCGTAGGTCATGCCCCCGGGCACGTATCCCTCGAGCATGTCGTGCGCTGACGTCTGGTCCGTGACGACGTCGGCCACGAAGCCGCGCTCGAGCAACACTGGGAGAACGTCGGCCGCGTTGCCCAAGAGCCCCACCGATAGTGCGCTTCCCGCCGACCGCGCTGTGTCGATCCATGCGATCGCCTCGTCGAGGTCGGTTGTCGAGCGATCGAGATAGCGGTGCTGGATGCGTCGTTCGATACGCGTCGGGTCGATCTCGACACAAAAGGCGATGCCCCCGTTCATGGTGACCGCGAGCGGTTGAGCTCCGCCCATGCCCCCAAGGCCCGCAGTAAGGACGACCTTTCCTGCCAAGGTTCCGTCGTAGTTGCGTGCCGCAAGCTCGGCCAAGGTCTCGAACGTGCCCTGCAGGATCCCTTGCGAGCCGATGTAGATCCACGACCCTGCGGTCATCTGTCCGTACATCGTTAGGCCCAGGGCTTCGAGGCGATGGAACTCGTCCCAGTTCGCCCACGCGGGCACGAGCATCGCGTTCGAGATCAGTACGCGCGGTGCACCAGGATGCGTGCGAAAGATGCCGACAGGCTTGCCCGACTGAACGAGAAGAGTCTCGTCATCTCCGAGGTCTTTCAGCGAAGCGATGATCGCGTGCAGCGCGTCGTGATCGCGCGCTGCCTTGCCCGAACCTCCGTACACGACGAGATCGTCCGGTCGTTCGGCGACCTCGGGGTCGAGATTGTTCAACAGCATCCGCAAGGCGGCCTCCTGCGGCCATGACTTGCAGGTCAGATCGGTGCCGCGTGGGGCACGGAAGGTTTCGCTCATTGGTTCCCTATGATGCCGCGAGATGACCAAGAAACCAAAAGGAGCCGAGCCCAAGCCCGAAGAGCAGCCCAAACCACGCCCGAAAGACGAGCCTCCGAAGGTCGTCAAGCTCCGCAAGCTGATCGAGGGCAAGCTCTCGGACATGGTGGACCGATGGTTCACCGACGAGCACGGTAACTACGTGGTCGGGATCGAGTCCGCCCGCGTTTTCATCGTCCCCACGTGGATCGAGAACGGCAACACGATCATCCGGGTCTTCGCGATCACGAACCTCGATGTGCCCGTGACGCCCGAGCTGACGACCTACCTCCTCGAGAAGAACCTCGAGTTCGTTTTCGGCGGGTTCGCCTTGGATGCCGAGGCGGGGGCCGTCTGGTTCAACCACAACATGCTCGGAGATTTCGCGCACCCGGAACAGCTCGAGGCGACCCTCGCAGCGGTAGCTCAAACGGCCGATCAGTACGACGACGAGATCAAGAAACGCTTCGGGGGACGCCTTTATGTCGAGACTCCGAACGAAGCTGTGCCGATTCCCGACACCCCCGGATACCTCTGATTTAAGGTACGAGCCCATGAGAGAAACCCAGCCCGGCGTCGAGCTCATCAGCCGCCCCCAGCTCGACTGGGAGGCCTTGGGGCGCTATCTCAAGCACGCAGGCGGCGAGGCGTGGATGGACCTCCGCAAGGCCACCGACGACGACTCGATCAACTCCGGTCAGCTCCTGATCGAAGCCGCTGGGCGGGCTTGCTACCGGTCATGGGACGTTGGCCTTAACCCCAACGTGACCAGGATCCGCAAGGACCAGGCCGAGTACTTCACGAACCTGCTGCGTTCCGGCCACGGGTCGGTCCTCGAACACGCCAACTACAGCTTCGTCATCTACGACGTGAGCCGCGTATTCACGCACGAGCTTGTTAGGCATCGGGCGGGCTCGGCGTTCTCTCAAGAGTCGATGCGCTTCGTTCGACTCGATGAGATCCCGTTCCGGGTCCCCGAGTCGATGGAGTCCCTTCGTCCCGAGATCGTGTCGATCCTCGAGACACTGGAGAACTTCCAGGTCACCGCAGCGGAGCACTTCGGTCTCGACGAAGAGGGCAAGAACTTCCACGAGAAGAAGGAGATCACCTCGGCCCTGCGTCGCCTTGCTCCCGAAGGTGTTTCGACCGTCATCTTCTGGACCGCTAACGTCCGTGCGTTGCGACACACGATCGCCGCTCGCACGGATCCCGGCGCGGAAGAAGAGCTCCGCACCGTCTTCAACATGATCGGCAACATCATGGTGCAAGAGGCGCCACTGTTGTTCGGGGACTTCACCGTCGTCGACGGTGCCTGGACCACCGAGTACAAGAAGGTCTAGCTATCCACTTCTTCGATCCGCTGGCGTGGGACATCTTCCCGCGTCTCAGTCTCGGCCCCCTATCGGTCTCTCCGCATGGCATCGGTATCGCGGTTGGCTACCTCGCCGGCGCGCAACTGATGGTGCGACGGTCGCGCAAGTACGGGGGCCCGGACGAGAACGACATCTGGAACGTGCTGTTCTACGCGTTGATCGGAGCGATCGTCGGCGCGCGCGTCGGATACGTGCTCGGCCACCTGTCGCAGGTGACAGATGGGGGAGACGACCTGCTCGGCATCTTCAAGGTGTGGGAAGGCGGCATCTCCCTTATCGGTGGTATCACCGGCGCGATCTTGTTCGGCCTTCCGTACATGTTCAAGAGGCGGATGGGGTTCTGGCGCACGATGGACTTCGCGGCTCCCGGTCTCGCCCTCGGGATAGTTATCGGCCGCATCGGCGACCTGATCATCGGAGATCACCTCGGCAAGCCGACCGACTTCGCTCTCGGATGGCACTGCCTGGGGAGCCAGGGTCACCCACCGACGTCGGCGCAGGTCTACATGGATGCGCTGAAGGCAGGGAACCCTCCGTCGCTTGGGTGCTTCGATCTCACGCTGCACCAAACGGCTCTGTACGACTTCTTCTCCACGCTGCTGCTGCTTGGCGTGTTGCTGTGGCTCGGCAAGAGGATGCGCAACACCGGCTTCATGATCATCGTGTTCACGTGCTGGTACGGGACAATGCGAGTGATCACCGACTTCCTCCGGGTCGACCGCCGATACCTCGGGCTTACCGGCAGCCAGCTGATGTCGCTGAGCGTCGGATTGATCTGTCTCTACCTCCTGATGCGCTTCCGAGGGGCCCCTCCAGGGTGGGCCGGCGCCTCCGTGCCTACGGAGCGTGACCCTGGACCCGATCCTGTCCTAGTTTCAAGCGTGCCCGACGACTCTCCGTAGTTGAAAATCCGACGGCAAGCGCGGGAAGGTGGGACTATTACGCCTGAGTACGCCGAGCCGGAGCTCGAGCAGTAGAGGCACCGGAGAGGAGTGTGGGAGATGGCCGACACGTATAACGGCTATTGCGTGAAGTGCCGTGAGAAGCGGGACTTCGAGGGCGAGGTCAAAGAACTCGCTAACGGTTCCAAGGCGGCGCAGGGCGCCTGCCCTGTATGCGGAACGAAGATGACCCGCATGTTGCCGAAGAACGCCACCTGAGTTTTTTCAGTTTGGTGTAGGGCCGCTCCTTAGGGGGCGGCCCTTTTGTTTAGGCGCTGTTGTTTAGGGTGCGGGCATGTCCGTAGACGTCACGACCGAAGGCGACATCGCCACCGTCACCCTCCAGCGCCCCGAGCGCCGCAACGCCCTCGACGCAGCGACCGCTAAGGCGCTGGCCGAGGCGCTGACCCACGCCGGCGAGAACGCTCGCGTGGTGATCGTCACAGGGGCGGGCAAGGCCTTCTGCGCCGGGGGAGACCTCGAGGAGCTCGAGGCGTGGAGTACCACGAGCCCCGAAGAGATCTCCGCCAAGCTCTACGGCTCGTTCCAACAGATGGTCCGCTCGATTCGAGCATCCGACGCCGTCTACATCGCCGCGATCAACGGGGCCGCGGTAGGCGCGGGCATGGACCTCGCCCTGGCGTGCGACCTGCGTGTCGCGGCCGAGAGCGCCCGCCTAGGCCAGGTATGGGTGCGCCTCGGCGTGATCCCCGGCACCGGCGGTGCCTTCCTGACCCAACTCCTGGCGGGCAGCACGAAAGCAGCCGAGCTCTTGTTAACGGGCGACCTGATCACCGCACAAGAAGCCCTCGCCGCGAACCTAGTGAACAGCGTCGTCCCCGACACCGAACTGATCCCCGCGGCCCACGCCCTAGCCGCCCGCATCCTGCGCCACCCCCGCGACGGCGTGATCGCAAACAAGAGAGCGATAGTCGAAGTAACCAACCCGCCCCTCGAAACCGCGCTGGCCCACGCAGCCGAAGTCCAAGGCATCCGCTTCACCAGCGACGAATTCAAAGCCGCCGTCCGCAAGGCGCGCTCCACCTCGTAGCTGTCGCCACCGCTCCGGGCGCGCGGCATGTCCCACGGAGGGGGCGCGACGGAGGCCGCCTGAACGGCGGCTCGCCTGCTCCTTCCGGGCGGATCGCACAAGGCCGCTCCATCAAGGAGCGATCCGCCCTCCAGAGCCCCTCCTTAGGGACACCCCGGACGCCCTGCGCTGTTACGACGCGCTGAACAGCCCGCAGGGCGTGGGTGCGCCCACCGGAGGGACTCTGAGGCGCTCGTTGCTCGTAAATGGATCAACAACGTGCAACGTGCGCCGAAGGAGCAGGGCCAGCCGCCGGTTAGGCGGCGCCCCGTCGCGCTCCCTCAGGGGGGCGACACCCACGACCGGAGGGCGGGCTCGAGCGCCCGGAGCGGGCCGGAGTGGGGCTGGGCCTCGGAAATTTTCCAGGAGGTGGCAGGAATGGGCCTAGATGTAGCGAACAGTAGTCATACAACAGCAGAGAGTTATGACAAAGGAGACAAAAATGGCACGCACTCAGATCAGGATCCGCAAGACCCGCAGGCCTCGCTTCTCCGCTCTCCTCAGCGCCCTCACGGTGCTGGCTTTGCTCGTTCTCATGGCGGTTCCTGCGTTCGCCTCGAGCGATCATGGCAACGGCAACGGCAAGGACAAGCACGAGGCCAAGAGCTCCGATCATGACGGTGATGCCGATTCGGATAGCTCTACCGCGTATACCGAGGACAGCGACACCAACGATGGTGGGACCCCGAACAACGTTTCAGACGACGGGGATAACCGTCATCCGTCCGGCAAGGACCGTTCGGTCGAGCACGGCAACTCCGGGAACCAGGGCAAGTCAGAGTCTGACCCCGACGGTGACTCCAACGGTGGAGCGGACAAGCCGAACGGCTCCGGTGGGCTGGACAAGGCCGACCAGGACGGCAACAACGGTTGTGGCAACGACGACGACTTCGAAGATGACAACAACGGCAACTGTGGTGGACACAAGAAGGACAAGTCCAAGGATCACGAAAGCGACAGCGATGATGACGACGACGAGACGACAACTGTCGACGACCACAAGGTCACGATCTGCCACGCAACCGGCTCGGCAACGAACCCCTTCGTGATGATCACCCCGGCGGCTTCAGGTGTCTTCCACGGTCACCTTGGTCACCAGGATGGACGTGACATCGTTCCGCCGTTCACCTACAACGGACAGACCTACTCTCAGAACTGGGACGACGAAGGTCAGGCCATGTTCAACAACGGTTGTGAAGCGCCAGCGGTTCTGCCTACGGTCGAGAAGAAGGTCTGCCCTGCAGATACCGACCACGCCGGTGAGCCGATGGCCAACCTGAACAACTGCGACGACAAGGTCGAGGGAAAGATCATCGAGAAGTCGGCCCCGCAGGTTGCTCCTGCAGTCGAATCCGCTCCCGAGGGTGCGGTGCTTCCCTTCACCGGTGGTGCGATCGTCGGCTACCTCTTCGCCGCACTCGGCTTGATCGCAGCGGGCGTCGTCGCTCTGCGAGCCAAAGCCACTAACTAACCAACACTCAACAAAAAAGAGGGGCCGGGTGACCGGCCCCTCTTTCTGTTGTCCTCGGATCTATTGCGGGTCGGTCGGTGCCGGCGCGGTGGATGCGGTATTCGTCCACTGCAGCATGTTCTGCAACAGGGTGTAGCCGGTGTAGGTAACTGCGTAGTTCTGGAGCCCGTACGGGTGGAAGAACGCCTCGCTCGGCTGCGGGAGCAACGCACCGAGGAAGCGGATGCGTCCCTCGCCAAGGGTCAGCTCGCCGTACGACGTCTGTCCGCCAGTGGTTCCGGTCGTCGTTCCTCCAGCGGCTTCCCACGCAGTCTTGGCGACGCGCCAGTTGGGGGCCTCGCCGGCGCCGTCCGGTATCCCGATCGGGATGACGTCGTAGGTCTGAGACGCGATGCCCCGAAGGTTCGCGTTCAGGGGATGGCTGCGGTCTGCCGGGAAGTCAACGTATCCGACGTTGCTCTTCTGCTTCGTTATCTGTTCAGAGGAGATACCTGGAACGATCTCGTCCAGGATCTGGGCGGCCGCGTCGGTGACCACCAGGTTCCCGCCGTTCTCGACGAACCCCTTCAGCAGGGCTGCCCACGCGCTCCTGTCCGTGCCCTCGGGCATGTCGTTGTCTGCCAGCACGATGGAGTCCAGGCCGTTCAGCAGCGTGGGATCGGCAAGCACCTCAGGCACACGGAGGGCCTGGAGGGGCTGGGTCGCGTACTTGTTGAGGTCCTCGAAGAACTTCATGCGGCTGACCTCATAGGACCCGAACTTGAAGTTCGAATCGACGCCGGCATCGTCGCCCGTGAACTGCGTCGGGATCGTGTCGTTGCCCGACCCGAATCCGTTCGCATCCTTGTCGGTCACGACGGCCGGGTCGTAGACGTACGCAGCCTTGCCTCCGACCTCATAAGTGAACGAGGGCGGGTCAACCGCGTCGCGCATCATCGTGTAGTTGATCGCGCGGGCGGAATCGACCCACATCTGGTTCAGCAGGTTCGGGTACGAGGCGAAGTTGTAAGGGTTGTTGGATGCCGTCATCTCGGTGGCGAAGCCCGTGCCTTCGACGACGCCCGGCGTGTTGTAGTAGTCGATGCCCGAGCCGGATGCCGAGTAGCCGAGGATGTCGTACAGCGTGCCCCACTCGTAAGGGCGCACCTGTCCATCGGTCAAGGTGTTGAGTTGTTGGAGGACACCGAGAACCCCGTACTCGGCCATTGCTCCTTCGATCCCATCCGCGAAGTGGGCCAGGCGCTCGGACTTCTGGTAGTCGAACTGGCCGACGATCTGCAGACCGGAAGCAGCGACCGGCTTGGCGCCTTGACCGTGGTTGTCGGTGCCGAGGTACCAGCCACGGTTGTCGGGATCGTCGGTCGCGTGCTGCGTATCTGCGTGCTCGAGGAACAGATCTCTGATGCCCTGGCCCTCAGGCTGGTCCAGGGTGCCGTTGGCCGACCGAAGGAACCCTTGCACCGGGAAGTTGCGGTTGAGGTCGCGGCCCCCGTTGTTCGCGCGGGTCGTGCTGACACCCGCGTCGTTGCGGCCATAGAAGTCACCGTTGACCCATCCGTCGGGGTTGCCGAACGTGAAGTGGACGATGAAGCGATCCATCGTCTTCTGGATGAAGCCCTGGGTGGCCATGAAGCGTGCGTCGACCATGTCCTCCATCACACGTGCCGCTCCCTCACGCCCTGCGGGCTCGTTCCCGTGGATCGAGTTGAGGATGAAGAGATGGCGCTTGTCCGACTCCGGGATGTTCTCGTTCGTCAGTTCGATGTCGTAGATCGGGTGGCCACTGGCCGAATGACCCAGGGTCTCGATGTTGATCCGGTCGCGGTGCTGATCCTCGAGCAGGAAGATCCCGCACTCGAAGTCGCTGAAGGTAAGGAACGTTGCGCTGAGCTGAGGCTCGGGGAAGACCCGGCCGTCGGGCGTGAGATCGGCCGCGGCGCACTTGACCGGGCCTCCGCGCGCCAGGCCCACACCCCAGAGTGGCGTTCCCGTGTTCGGAGCCAAGGTGTCGCGCACGATCGGAAGCGCGCCGATGGCGGCCGGCGCGATCGTCGCCACCAGTACCCCAGCCAACGCGGCGGCAAAGAACCTGCGAAGTCTCATAGATCCCCCAGAGCTAGATATGTCGAGTAGCTCTGCGGTTCGCCGGCTCACGAGGAGGGCCCTTTGTGCATATGCACCACCAAAAAAGAGAAGGGGCCAGGCCCGGCCCCTTCTCTCGTCCTAAAGCGGCGACTCTTGGCACTTCCCCCTGCACGTACAGCTAGTGGTTCTCAGTTCTCCAGATCTGGTTGGTCGACCCTGGACTCCGCCCACGCGGGGCACTGGTTCTGGAACGAACAGCTCATGCAGTAGGGCGACGGCCGGGTGCGCCAGTCGTCCTGCGCAACGGCCCGCTTGATCGCCCTCGCCAGCTCTTTCATCTGTCGCTCGAACGCGATCAGCATCCGCTCGTTCGGGTTCAACGTGAGGACCGCCGGATCAGCGAGGTAAACGAGACGGATCTCTTTGGGGATGACGCCGAAGGCGCGCCAGCAAACAAGTGCGTAGAAGCGCAACCCGAAGAAGGCAGCGAGCTCGCGCGATTCACCCGGAAGGCGACCGGTCTTGTAGTCGGTCAGGACCCACGAGCCATCGGGCCGCTCTTCCAACCGGTCGATGATCCCTCTGAGGTGAACATCGGTGAGTTCGTATTCGACCCACCACTCGAGTTGGCTGGCCGAGAGCCCTCGGGGGTCTTCGAGCTTGAAGTAGTTGCGCAGCAGGCTCCGGCTCTGGTCGAGCCAGGCCTCTTCCTCCGGCGTTCCAAGGCCGAGGGGGCGGAACTCAGGGTCTTGGCGGACCTGTTCCCACAACGCATCGAGAAGCTCTTCGGCCCTCGATGGGGTGCGGGTGGGAGGAGCCTCGGCGAACAGGCGCTCGAGCACCGCGTGGACAAGCGACCCGCGTGCGGCGGCGCTCGAAACGGGCTCGGGCTGGCGATCGATCGCCCGGTACTTGAACAGCTGAGGACAGCTCTTGAAGTCCGTGGCGCTCGAGGGCGACAAGCGCAGTAGCGCTTCCTGCTCCATGCCGAAACCCTAGGGGGCCACCCCCCCCAAAGCGCGGATTTAGGCAGCTAGTGCTTAGAGGTTCCTAGAGAGATCCGAGGAACTCCGCAAGGGCTCCGTTGAACGCCTCAGGGGCCTCGAGGTTCGAGAGGTGTCCCGACTCTGGGATCACGACGAGCTTCGATCCCGAGATGCCTTTGTTAAGAGCCTCAGCTGCAGCGACCGGAGTAACTCCGTCGTTCTCGCCGACGATTATCAATGTCGGTACGTCGATCTGGGACAGCTCGCCGGTGGAGTCAGGTCGCTTCTTCATCGCTTCCAGGGCGCCGATGAATCCTGCCGGTGGGTTGGCCGCCATCATCTTCTTCGTCGCCTCGACGACATCGGGCTTCTTCTCGCGGGTCGGCTCGCCGAGAAGCGCGCCGCTCAGGCCCTCGATGAGGCCGGCGGTTCCCTCTGCCCGTACCTGGGCCTGTTGGTTCGTCCGCTTCTCGATGCCCTCCGGCGGGTCGGCCTCGGCTTTGGTGTCGGCAAGAACGAGAGAAGACACGCGGTCGCGGTGACGACGGAGGAACGCGAACGAGATGTAGCCACCCATCGATAGGCCGGCGAGAACAACTTTGTCCAAGCCGAGCTCGTCGAGGATCGCAGCAGCGTCGTCGGCGAACGAGTCCATCGAATAGGCGGACTCATCCTCGGGGGCCGTCGATGCGCCGAAGCCCATGAGGTCGGGAGCGATGAACCGGAAGCGGTCCGACAGGGACTCTGCCTGGCCGGCCCACTGGGCTGAGTTCAACGGGAATGCGTGGAGTAGCAGCACTGGGGCACCGCTGCCACCGGAGTCGGTGAAGTTGACGGTACGAGAGTCGCGTGTGATCGACGGCATCGGGGCCTCCTGATAGGGGACTGAGTGAAGGAGCCCCGATGGTAAACGCACAAAAGAAGAGGCCCCCGCCGAAGCGGGGGCCTCTGGAGAAGCTTTCGAAGCTAGTTACGCAGCCCTGCGGAGCGAGCGGGTTCCGAGGATCTCGGAAACGTGCTCGAACACCTTCGGGGTGGCGTAGCCGGCGGCGGCGAGCATCAGGCCTGTGCCGACGTAACCGACGGTCTCGCTGCGTACCGGGATGTCCCAGCTTGCGAACAACGAGAACTCGAGGCCCCAGCAAACGACGGCGCCCAGAGCGATCGTGAGAAGCGACTGGATCTTCGTAAGGTCGACGTACTCGTTGAGCATGTCGATGACCTTGAACACACCGATCCCGAGCAGAACCACGATTGCGAACTCGTACATTGGGTTTCCCCCTCATCTACTTGGACGGCCATTCCGTCCGAGCGAGGGTTTGGACGCAGCATGTGGTTCCCGGGTTACAGGGATGTGTTTCTTGACTCGCTAGTCCAGGTCTGAGTACAGGCCTGCAGTGACCCCGAACAGCACCGCATCGAGCAGGGCCGCGGCCGCATATCCACGCTTGCGAGTAGACACAAATCGGTACAGAAAGGCCGACGACGACACCGCCTTCGCCACGAGCAAAGCTGGGATCAGGTTCGATTTCTCCGATGGGCTCCGGCCGGCCTCGATCGCGAGGGCGGCGATGGTCGCCATATAAGCCGAGGCAAGAGCGTTATAGAAGCCGGGTTCCTCGTCCTCCATGCGATCTATGTCTGGGGTGGGCACGTAAGAATTGAGGCTCCTCGTGGCGGCCCAGGGCCGCACGAGGAAGTCGACCGCTCCGGCGGCGTAGATCCCACCGGTCGCCAGCAGCCACAGACCGAGCCGGCGTTCGCTGCGGGACCTCGATCCTTGGGACATGTACGGAGAAAGTTAGCCCGTTTGGACTATTCCCGTGGACGGGGCTCGAACCTCACACTTCGGGCAGGGCGGGGGTCCAGTCGCATTCGCCGCCGCAGCCATCCGACACACTGCCCGCGTGTCGGAGACTCCCGCCCCCTTTTTCTCTTTTCGCTCTCTCTTGTCCTTTTTGGGTATTTCGGTCCGAAAGGGCCAGGAATGTCGTCCCGGCCGTCTAACCACTCTGGGTTACCTCAATCGGCGTGGGAGAGACCTCTATGTTGCGATTCCGTGGCTTTGCCTTCTTGATAGCGGCCTCGGTCGCCGCTTCGATGTTGTCCGTTTCGACCCCGGCCATCTCGTTGGCTTCACGAGCTCCGCAGTTGCGGAACGCGCCTGCCAAGCTCGGCACCCGTATCCACGTACCCGCGCGTTTCCGCGCGGGGATGGTTGGGCGCACGATCCAGGCCCAGGTAGACGGCGGCACGGGCACCTCCACCACCGCTCCCGCATTCGACACTTTTAAGCCGCCCGCGGGCATGGCGATGGACGCTGGTGAGCCCTCGATCGGCGTCAACTGGAACACCGGCAACATCATGTTCCAGGCGTACACCGAGACCGACCGCGTAACGATCGACGACAGCAGCACACCTCCGACCGCGACCTGGACCGACGTCAGCGCGCCGAATGCTGTAATCAGTCTCGACCCGATCCTCTTCACCGATCCGGTCTCAGGGATCACGTCGACGTCGCAGTTGCTCAGCAGCCTTTATGTGCCAACCGGCGGCTGCAGCCTTGCAATGGTGACGTCCGACGACGGTGAAACGTGGCTTCCGTCGACGGGCTGTGGTGTTCCTGGGTCTTACGATCACCAGACGATCGGTGGCGGCGCCTACGCCGACCCGAGCGCGCACCCACAAGCGCTCGAGGATCGTGCCACCTACTACTGCGGCCAGAACGGCTACATGGCCAACTGCTCCCTCAGCACCGACGGTGGGATCACCTATGGACCCGGCATCCCGACGTACACGGACGTGACCGGCCCCGTGAACGACGCAGCTCCTGGTGGCGTTTGCATCGGGCTCCACGGGCACATCAAGGTGGGCCCGGATGGCACTGCGTATCTGCCGAACTTCGGATGCAACGAGGGTGGGACGGACCTCCAGGGCGTCGTCGTTTCGGAAGACGACGGCTTGACCTGGGACGCGCGCACGGTTCCCGGCGCTCTTTACAACGACTTCAAGAGCGACCCCTCTGTGGGTATCTCAACTGACAGCACCCTCTATTTCGCATACGAGCCGAAAGACGGTCCCGTCCAGGTGGTCGTTTCTCACGACAAGGGCGAGACGTGGACACAGCCGATCGCTCTAGGGAGCGACCTCAACGTTGCTTACGGAGTTTTCCCTGCGGTCGTTGCGGGCGACCCGGATCGTGCGGCCGTCGCGTACATCGGAACCCCCGATGCGACCAACCTGCCTAACGATTACGAGAACAAGGACTACGCGGGTGCGTGGCACCTGTATGTGTCGACCACCTACGACGGTGGCCAGACGTGGACGACCACGGACACCACCCCGACGGATCCCGTCCAGCGCGGATGCGTCTGGTGGGGCAACCCCGGAGGGTGCCCGTCGGGTCAACGCAACCTGCTCGACTTCATGGACGCAACCCTCGACCAGTACGGACGCGTCGTGGTCGGTTACGCGGACGGTTGCATCAACGCGTGCGTGACGGGCGGAGCGAACACCCAAGAGGACATCGGTGCGATCGCTCGTCAGTCCGCTGGCCTGAGCATGTACACGCAGTACGACTCGATGTTCACGCCCGCTGTCTAGCTACTAACTAAGCTCCACCGTTACTCGGAGGTCGCACGCTGAAACGTATGCGTGCGACCTCTTCTTCATCCAGGGTGAACACGACGTGGTAGTCGTCTGCACTCGTGTCTAGGTCGAGGTCTGCGACCTCGTCTTCGAGACGCTCGATGTGGCCCCGAGTTGGGATGTGCACCTCGCGGGCCATGCTTTCGTAGATCGTTTGGCCCCCCGGCCCCTTGAGGTTCCACTGCTCGGTGAATGTGCCCGAGTCATCGCCCCACCCACGCAGTACGAGGAACGCGCCTGCGATCCCCGGCTCGTCCTTCAACAGGACCTGGTTCTCCATCGAAGGATGCAGACGGCCTTGCTCTTTGACGAAGAAGAGTTCGCGGTCGATGACTTTGGCGTAGATGAGTCTCGCTCCCATCGGTTCCTTTCTTCCTAAGCCGGCTCGTAGACGTGAACGTCGACACCATGGTCGATCAATGTCTTATGCAGGGTTTCTAGGCCCATCGCTTCGACCGGGGCCATGACGCCACCGCCGTCGTGACCGTCTTGGGCGAGCTTCACCGCGCCTGCAGCCAAGGTCTCGGCAGTGAGCCCGTAGACATCGGTGCCGGTCAAGGCGACGTTTCGCCACGAGTCCCCGTCCCGCGCTTCGGCGAGGACGGCCCACTTGTCGGCCTGTCTCTTCTCTTGACCGGGTCCCGCCGAGCGACGATCAAGGACCTTGTTCGCCAGGGCTTGGACGGGGCGAGCGCCGAGGGTCAGCTTCACGACCGGCATCGACAACTTCATCGCGCTTGCCTGGGAGCGCGACACGATGCCGTATAGCTCGAGGGACCGAAGGTCTAGATGCATCGGAGCCAGTCGTCCGATCGCGAACGGCAACGCAACGCTGAGCTTGGGGCCGAGCGGGGGAGGCATGGGTGCCCATCGCTTCCGGGAACCCGTGCTCACGGATTCAGGTGCGCCATCCTTCAACCAACGCCCGTCGCTTCCCGCGATGTTCGCGACGATCGTGCGGATCGTGCCGGTGGAAGCTTGTTTCGGCATCGAATAGGTGAGGACAGCGTCCGCCTGTGTCATCCCCTCCGTCGCGAGAGTTACGGCGACGTCGGCGGGGACCTCGTCGAAACCCATCGCCGGCGCCATGACGATCCCGGCGTCGCGCGCTCGGCCCCCGTAATCGGCCACCAAGCGGTCGATGAACGCCGACTCGCCGGTTGAATCGATGTAATGGACCCCCGCCCGCAGCGCGGCTTCGGCCGCGGTGGCACCGAGCTGGTCGAAGGGGCCGACGCACGTGATCATGACCCTGACGTCGTCCAGTGCCTTCGTAAGTGCGTCGACATCGCCCACCTCGGCAACCCGAGCAGCGGATGCACCCGTGGCGGTGGCGAGAGCTTCGAGCTTGTCACGTGACCTGCCGGCGACCACGAAATCGACGCCGCGCCGCCCCAACGCCTCGGCCGTCAAGGTTCCCGTGTATCCGGTGGCGCCGAAGAGAAGCACGTCGGGCATGGAGCGAGCCTACGCCCGTAGGGTTGGCCGGGTGTCTTCCCCTTACGCGATACGCCACGACGGCGAAGAGTTGTTCGAACTCGCGCCCGACGAGCTCTGGCCGGAGATCACCGATGTGCATCGCTTCGAGAAGTGGTGGCCGTGGTTACGGGACGCACGGCTCGATCCCGACGATGTCGAGGAAGGCTCGATCCTCACATTCACCATCGTCACCCCATTGCCTTACAAGCTGCGTTGCACCGTGGAGTTCACCGAGGTCGTCCCTTGCGAGCGGATCAACACGATCGTGTCTGGTGATCTCAAAGGGTGGGCGAGTCTCGAGATCGAGTCGTTCGAAGATGGGTCGCGCTTGTTCCTGAGGTGGGAGCTCGAGCCAACGCAAGGCCCCATGCGGATCCTAGTGAGGGCCGCGCGGCCCTTGATCGTCAGGACGAAGGACTGGGCTATCGACATCGCATTGCGGTCGTTCCGACGCAACGTCGAGCGAGGTTAGGTTCCGCCGACATGGCCACCGAGACGATCCATCTCGTGCGACACGGCGAGGTCGAGAACCCGAAGGGGATCATCTACGGGAGACTTCCCGGCTTCCACCTGTCCGAACGTGGACAGCGGCAAGCGGCCGCGGCGGCAGAACATCTCAAGGACCGAGACATCGGCGCGATCTGGGCGAGCCCACTCGAACGCGCGCAGGAGACGGCCCGTTCCATCGCCGATGTCCTAGGTGTGGACATAACGACCGATGATCGTTTGCTCGAGAGCCTCAACTCGTTCGAAGGAGTAGGGAAGACCGCGTACGCGTTGCTGAGGAATCCCAGGCACTGGTGGCGCTTCAGGAACCCGATGAAGCCGACCTGGGGCGAGTCCTACCGGGACATCCAGGCCCGCATGACCTCTGCCATCAGCGATGCGTTCAACAGTGCGGGCGACAAGGAGGTAGTGGTCGTGTCCCACATGACCCCCGTCATCGTGGCTCGCAACACCCTTGCCCGCCGGCGGGTCCCCGCGTGGCTGCCGGTCACTCCATGTCAGACGGGATCGGTCACGACCTTGGTGCTCGAAGCAGGGAAGGTGCTGGAGGCTTCTTATTTCGCCCCACCCGAGACGAGTGAGGGCCAGGACCAACCGCCCGCCGGTTAGACGGCTTCGTCGTCCTTTTCGGGGGATTCCACGGTCTCGACCAGGGGAGTCGAGCACACCGGGCAGATGGGCGTATGGCCCTCCTCGACGTAAACGGTGCGCTGGCAGGTCGTGCAGAACGCGGTCATGGCCATGGGCGAGAACGGTAGCCTGCTTCGCTACCTAATGGCAAACGCTGGGAGTTCGATGGCTTACGACGCGATCGTGATCGGAGCCGGACATAACGGTCTCGTTTGTGCGGCATATCTGGCGCGCGAGGGTTTGAAGACCGTGGTCGTTGAAAGAAGCGATCGCATCGGTGGGGCCTGCGTCACGGAAGAGTTGTTCCCAGGCTTCAGGATCTCGACCGCCTCTTACGCGTTGTCCTTGTTGATGCCGGAAGTCATCTCCGAGCTTGGTCTCGAGCTCGACATCCGTGCCAAGGACCCCGAGTTCTTCGCGCCGTCCCTGGACGGGGGCGGCCTCATCATGTGGAAGGACGAGGCCAAGCGATACGAGGCTCTCAAGCGGATCTCGCCCGCCGACGCCGAGGCCTATCCCAAGTTCGAGGAGCTCTTCGAGGAGGCCTCGCGTTATCTCCGTCCGTTGCTCTCGTTCCCCGCGACCCGCAAGCAGGCCCGGCGCGCGTTCCGTCGATCCGAGGTCGAGAAGTTGTTCAAGCGCACCGTCGACAGCTCGATCGCTGAACTGTGCGAGGAGTATTTCGAGTCGGAACTGATCCAGGGACTAAGGGCATCCCAAGGGATCATCGGTTCCGCCGCGGGGCCACGTACGCCCGGCACTGCTTATCTGTATCTCCACCATGCCTTCGGCACGGTCACCGGCGAACCTGGAGTGTGGGGGTTCGTGCGCGGGGGCATGGGTGCGATCACTGCCCAGCTTGCAGACATCGTGCGTGCTGCAGGTGGAGAGATCCGGACCGAGGCCGAGGTCGCGCAGGTGAAACTGGACGGGCGCCGCGCCGGTGGAGTCGTCCTCGCCTCGGGCGAAGAGATCGACGCCGGCATCGTGTTGTCTAACGCCGATCCCAAGCGGACCATCTCATTCCTCGACGACTCGCAGCTTGCTCCGGAGTTCGTTCAGGACATCGAGCTTCTGCCCACCTCGGGGACGGTGGTGAAGGTCAACTGCGCGTTGTCCGGCCTCCCGAAGTTCACGGGGATGGAAGCGCACGACGGCCCCGGCCCCGAGCATCTCGGAACCATCTCGATCGCACCCTCGATCGACTATCTCGAGGAGGCTTGTAACGCGGCCGCCGCGGGACGTCCGGCAGAGAAGTTCTTCATCGAGGCGTGGATCCAAAGTGCGTCCGAGCCCGAGCTCGCACCACCCGGCAAGCAGACCCTCTCGATCTTTGCGCAGTACGCGCCGTACGAGCTTGCCGAAGGAACGTGGGCCGAGCGCCGCGACGAGATCGGCGACAAGATCATCGCCACCTTGGAGGATTACGCGCCGGGGCTCAGTGACCTGATCGAAGACCGCCTCGTGCTCGGCCCCCCCGACCTCGAAGAGCGCTTCGGTCTGACGGGGGGCAACATCTTCCACGGCGAGCTGCTGCCTGACTGGCTGTTCGAGAAGCGCCCGGCGAATACCTGGCACCGCTACCGCTCACCGGTGGCCGGGCTCTACATGTGCGGTTCCGGAGCCCATCCGGGCGGCGGGGTCTGCGGTGCCCCCGGCCGGAATGCCGCCCGTGCGGTTCTGGAGGACCTGGTTTCCAAGGGGACCGAGCGGGTAAATAGCTCCTAACCAAGGAGGTGCACCATGGGTATTGGAGCAAGTCTGTTCCTGATCGCGCTGGGCGCGATCCTCACGTTCGCCGTTGACGTTGCGACCCAAGGTTTCAACATCAACACGATCGGGGTCATCCTGATGATCGTTGGTGGACTCGGACTGGTCCTGACCATGCTGTTCTGGTCTGACAGCGCACCGATGCGTCGTCGTGGCACCACGGTCGTCCGTGAGGACCGTGAGGTCATCTAGTTCCTAGCAAGCGTACGGAAAAGGGGGGCCTCGCGGCCCCCCTTTTCGATGCTCGAACCCTTATCGCTAGCTGTTCCAGGTCAGCATGTTCTTCAGCATCTGGTACCCGCCGTAGGTGAGGCCGTAGTCGGCGATCCCGAACGGATGGTCGAACTTCTCTGTCGGCATCGGTAGCAGTGCGCCGATGAATCTGATCCGCCCACCGTGATAACGGATCTCGCCGTATGAGACCTGGGCGCGGTCGCCAGTGGTACCGATCGCTCTCTGCTTGCCGCGTGCTTTCTTCCAAACGCCTTGCTCCACGTACCAGACAGGTGAGGAAGAGGCATCGCCCCCGCCCGGGCTCTGGATCGAATACCCGAGGGGAACGGGCTCGTAGGTCTGTCTGCGGTGAACCTCGGCGTCATCCGCGGTGGGGTCGCACGGGTTCTGGTCGTAGACGTTGCACGACATCCCTTCCGCTGCCCCCGGCTGGTTGATCTTCTTCGCAAGTGGATCCTTGTACGTGACCTCTCGGCCGCCCGTTGAGAAGTTGACGTAACCGGCGTAGTACTCCTTGACTCCGATCCCTGCTTTGAACAGGCCCATCTTCGGCATCATGCGAACCGCGGAATCGGTCAGAACGAGGTTGCCGTTCTGGCGGGCGACCCAACGGCGCAGTTTCGTCCCGAGCTTGCTGTAGACATGGTTGGTGATGACGATCGTGTCGTAGGCCGTCTTCCAACCCTTCGTCGTCGCGAGTTCTTTCGCCGACACCCGTTGGATGCGGGGGCGGGTGAAGGGCTTCAGGTCCTTCCAGAAGTTCATGTTCGTCGCCCGGTATCCGATCTGCCCAGGGTCGGGCCATGCCTTCTCTGCGATGAAATCGATATCGAAGTCGAACAACCCCGCGGTCTCGCCACCTTCGATGCGAAGGCGGTACTTGCCGGGTGTCGGCAGGTTCGCCTGCAAAGCTTGTCCTGCCTGAACGTAGATCGGTGACTGGTTGAAGTAACTCGCAACCACTTCCCAGTCTTCGCCCTGCGCGTTCGGTTCTGCAGGCTTCTTGCGCTCCAAGCGGGCTTCGCTCGCCGCGCATCCACCGACACCTTGCGCGTTCGCACACGTCAAGGTGATCGAGATACCACCGTTGTAGACACCGCTCCCGGGGCCCTCGACGTCGAAGGGATATGTGTATGAGTTGTCCTGTCTCAAGCACGGATCGACGGGACAGGCGCTCGCGATGTCATCTTGCTGGGGGAGCTTCGTGTACTTCGGGGGGATCGAGGTGCGATCGGTCTTCGCCGAGACGGCCCCCTTGTTGAACACGTAGGCGACCTTGCCCTTCGTCCGGAAAGCTGTCTTCTCCGGCTTCAGCGAGAAATTGATCATTGAGTAGATCAGCGACTTGTTGCCATCTACGTGTAGCTGTTCGGCATCCGGATCGAAACATGAGCCCACACCACAGTTGCTGAGGTGGCTCAAGGACATCTCGTTGTCGAGACCGTCGGCGTTGAGCCCGATCGGTGAATCGATCCAGTCACCAAGGGCACCAGTGACGGTGTACGCGATCGAGTCCCACACCGTCCCCCACTGGACGCCGTACAACCCGGGATCATCGGGGGCCGCGCTGTTCGGCTTTATCTGTGGTGACCATGCCAAACGTTTCTCGGCATCCGCCCATGCGCCCTTCGCCGTCTGCAGGATGCGCTGGTTCTTGTCGTAGGGACGTTCCGCGCCGCCCATCAATGTGAAGCTGAAGGCACGGTTCACGAGCTGACCGTGAAGGTCGATACCGCCGTCCCACTTCGGCTTCCCGTTGGCATCCTCGGGCCCGATCGCTTGCAGCACCTTGCCGAACGAATGCGTCTCCGGCTCGGACCACGGTGTGTAGGGACGGAACGTGAATCCCTGCTCCGGCCAGTCGCGGTTGAGGTCCATCCCGTTGCCGTTGTAACGCTGGAAGAACTGCGTGCCGGTGGTGCGCTCGCCACGCTTCCACCCGTCTGGGTTCGGATAGATGAAGTAGACGACCGATCGCTGCAGTGCGTCACCCGCGGTCACCGACTTCTCGGGGGTCGCTTCTAGGAGCGGGTGAGGGATCTCTCCCTCGTTCGCGCAGACGTCGAGGTTGGGGGACTGCTCGCATGCAGCCCACGTGACGAGGTCCTCGATCGCACGCGTGCCTCCTTCGGCCCCCGCTCGCTCGATCCCATGGATCGACATGGGAAATACGAAGAACTTCTTGTTCTTGTTCGGCACCGATTCATCGGTCACGCGCACCATGACCAGGGGCTGGCGGTCGCGGGTCACACCCTCACCCTGGTCCGCGCTGGCCGTCACGGGTATACCGGCCGAGCGGAACGTCTCGCACGCGTTGTCCGGGTCGGACACTTGCTTGCCGGAGCAGTCGAAATCCTCGTCGAGCTTGTAGACCTCGATGAAGTTCCCGAATCCCTCGATGTTCTCGAGGAACGCAAGCCCGTCCTGAAGCTCCTGAAATTGGAGGAAGTCGACGGCACAGACGTTGCCTTTCGCCCACGGGGATGCGCCCGGCTGGCCTTGTTGGCAGCCGTGCGGATCGGGGAACACCCGCCCGTAGGCGGTGTAGGTCGTTTCGTCGGTCGCAACCGGGCTGGCTACGTGCACGCCCGCGCCGTCTTGTGATCGACGAGCACTGGATTGTGTGGCGAAGCCGGCGATCATGATGCCGCCTACCGCTAGGCCGATCAGGATCCGTCGCATGTGTGTACCGCCCCCTTGGGATAGCCGCCGGCCACCCAGGGTACCCAGCATCCAGTTGGGGGTCGCTTCGGGGGCTAGTGGGCCAGATCCTCCAGGATCCGCACGATGCGGTCCTCGACGCCCTTCGACGGGTAGTACGACATGCCCGACGAGAGGATCGAGAACTCCGCCCAGCTTCCGGTTCGGCGGAGGTAGATCCATCCAGACAATGCCGATACGGCGTTCAGAGACCCCGTCTTGGCGCGGAGCTTCACTCCATGGAGACGGTCCTCGAGGGTTCCTTGTCCGCCGGTGGGCAGACCTCGCCGCAAGACCTCGTAGAAGGGCTGGGTAGCTTCGACGTCGCCGAGGAGCTTCACGATGCCAGCGGGCGCTACGCGGTTCGAGTACGACAGGCCGGACGAGTCGTACGCGGACAAGGTCACACCACGTCTGCGTGCATAGCGCTCGATCGCCGATGCGCCCTTGGCGATGGTTCCGTTCCCGCCGAACGTTTCGGCGCCGAGGCGCTTGCCGAACATCTCGGCATAGAAGTTGGCCGACGTGCGGGTCATGTAGCGCGTCATCTCGGAGATGGGAACCGAGCCGAGGATCGCTAGTTGCGTGAGGTTGTTCGGCATCACGTCGGCGCCAGGCCGGCCCGTCACGTTGACACCGAAGAACTCGAGCTTGCGCGTGAGAGCTTTCGCTGCGCGCCATTCAGGGTTGTGGATGTGTCTTCCCCTCGAGGTGTTGCCTTCAAATGTCAGAGAGGTTGCGAGAGGAACTTCGTCGTCCGGGAAGTTCGAACTCCATCCCGGTGCGAACCAGTCATGGTCGAAGTAGCCGGTGTCACCGAGGACTCGGCCCTGGATGACGTCCGTCGTCTTTGCGATCGAACGCGCGAGCATCCCGAGCTGGGTTGCTTGGAAGGGGAGGGAGTCACCGTAGCGACCGCCCCCGGTTATCGAGGGATCGCCCTTGCTCGTTAACCACACATCACCAGTGACCACGCGTCCGAGCGGTTTGCCACTTCCCATCACGCGCGTCGCGATAACCCCCGCAGGGTCGAGCTTGTTGAACAACGCCATCGTCAGCAACAACTTCTCGTTGGATGCCGGCGCGCGCTTCGTCTTGTCGTCGTGCCGATACAGGAACTGCCCTTGGTCTCGGACCGAAACGCCGATGCGTTTGCCGGCAACGATGTGATCGATCTGGCGTTTCCAGTAGGGACGGGCGTGAGCGGGCGTGGCGACGCCAAAGAACAAGGCAATCACAAGGAGAACGGAGGCCCGCCGCATCCGGAGATGTTCGCGTCAGTTGAGGGGTAAAGCGATACGCACTTTGGTTGCTTTGAGCCCTCTTACGCCGTGGTGTCGAACAGCGTCGGGTCTTTCGGGAAGAAGCTCAGCTGCCCTGGATGCTGGCGCTTGCGGCCCGTTTCAGGCCGGTCGATCGCAAGTGCCAGGCGGTGATACCCCTGCTGGCGGCTCAGCTCGACGGTCTTGCGCTCCGCCTTCGCCTTCTCGTCCTTCTGACGGTTCTCAGCCCAGGCGAGCGCGTCCTCTACGAGGAGTGATTCCCACTCGGGGAGCTGCGGTTGAGCATTGTGTGCAGTCATGGGATATCGGAGTATGCGTGTGCGGTCGCACTGTTAGTTGGATTTCGGTGGCACAATCTTTTGTAATTCGAAAGGAGCTCCCATGAATCTCCGGCGCTTAGCGGTCGTGGCTCTAGCTGTGGGAACGCTGTTCGCATTCCCGGGTACTTCTTTGGGCGACAGCTTCAGGGTCAAGGCGGTGGGCTCGTCACCAGCGGACTTCAGATGGAATCCCGACTTCCGTCACATCACCAAGGGCGATCGGATCGTGTGGAAGAACACCACGAACACAACGCACAGGGTGGTTGCATGGAAGGGCGCGTGGTCGAAGGAGACCGACGTTCCCCCAGGCGAGACCACATCGAAGCGTTTCCGCAAAACCGGCGCATTCTTCTTCCGCTGCACGATCCCGGGTCACTCCAGTGTGACGAATGGAGAGTGCAGCGGTATGTGTGGCGAGATCCACGTGGTGCGTTAGCCCGCTTATTCCTCTTTCGCCAAACGGGCGCGTTTCGCTACGTCCATCTCTTTGCTGGCTTTGATGCCGCGGTCGCGTAACGCGAAGAAGATCAATCGCTTCCGGTCCATCGAGAAGAATCTCTTGCCGTGCTTGCGCACGGCCGAGCGGTCGATCGTGATGCCGAGGCCCGGCCCGGTTGGGACGACCAAGGTTCCCTTGTCGTGCACGAAAGGTTGTTCGAGCATCGCGTCGCGCGCGGCAGGAACCCAGCCCGGGGGGTCCAAGGGATATTCGAGCTCCTTGGTGTCGGCGAACCCCGACGCAACCATCAATTGCAGGTTCACCGCGAAGCCAACGCCGTTGGTCCACGTGTGCGGCGTATAGCCGAGCCCATGCTCGCGACACAAACGGATCACTTCCCACGTCTGCGCGATCCCGCCGGAGAACATCGCATCGGGTTGGAAGATTGAGTAGCACTTGCGCTGGATCATCATCTTCAGTTCGGGCAACGCCGAGGTGTGTAGCTCGCCGCCCGCGATCGCAACCTTCGAGTACGCGCTCAAGGCCTCGAGATCGTCGTAAGCGTCCATCGGCAGAGGCTCTTCTAACCACGACACGCCGGCATCGGCGCATACATCTGAGAAGCGCTTCGCGCGTTCCAGATCCCATAGAGGCGCGTCCGCAACCGCGGTTACGCGCCATGCCTGGTTCGCGTCGACGCCGATCGACATCCGGTCGCCGACCGCATCCGCGGTCGCTCGTACCTGGGCGATATCGGCGTCCTCGTCCTCGTGCACGCGGATCTTTATCGAGCGGAAGCCTTCTTCGAAGCGCTGGAGTGCTTCGTCGCGCCGGTAGTGCGGCGATCTCACCTCGCCCGTCGACGCGTACAAGCGAACGGACGGCGCGCTCGAACCCGGTGCGAGCAATTCGTAAACGGGCTTGCCCGCGTGTTTCCCCGCAATGTCCCAGAACGCGGGCTCGATCCACCAGTTGCGCCAGCCCAGATACGCGATCTCACGCAGCCGCTGTTGGATCAGGTCGATGTCGAGAGCGTCTTCACCTATCAGGTAGGGACCGATGAGATTCCCGAGGCCCGCGCGTTCACGACCGATCGCCGGTCCTGCGCTCCACCCCTCGATACCCGACTCGGTGATGACCCGGATCAATGTTGCACGGTTCTCGTTCTGCGGGAAGCCGGGGATCCAACTGGGCCGGAACGTTCCCGGCAAGGGAGATGAGAAGTGGAACAACTCCACACGCGCGACGCGATCTGACATCTAGCTCACCCCTTGCCGATGCAGTGGAGACGGACGGCCTCGGCAACCGTCTTCAGCGTGGCGTCATCCTTGATCTTGATCAGGACATATTTCGAGGTGCGGGGGGGCCGCGTTCCTTCCGGGACGCCCGCGCGCTCGCACAGCCTCTCGATCCGCTTCACGTCGGTGTCGGTTGCGCCGTAGAGATACGCGCTGAGTCCCGTTGCCGTCGGCAGGAAGCCAGCGACCTTCGACGCGCCCATCAGGATCTCGACCGCTCCGTTGCCGGCCAAGGCTCCGCGCGCGGAATCGGGGCACACCGAAGCAAGCCACTCCGGCAAGCGTGCCCGGATCAGGCCGGCCCATTCGTTGCGGGGCTCTGTTTTCGACCGAGGTGCTGGGAAGGCGGGCATCACTGAAGGCTAGCCGTTCACGTTTAGCGGGGGGCCGGGAGGACAATGTTGGGATGGTGAGACGGCGGACCGCCCTACTTATTGCCCTGCTGATGCTCGCGGGCGTTCCCGCACTGACTCCGCAGGCCGGGGCTCAGACCACCGAACCCGTCATCACGGACGGGATCACGGCCGTCGGCGAGCTCGTGTCCAAAGCGGGCAGTCATTGCCAGCTCAAGGACGCAGCCGATGACGAGATCACCATCGACAGCGAGCTCCCATTCGTCTTGTGCGATGACGGGATCCCACCCACCGGTGGGGGAAGCAAGGGGATACCGGTCCCCGTCGCTTATCACTCGAGCGCCGCAGGTAACGACTCCAGTGGTCTCCCGAGGCCCGCACCCGCCGACGAGGTGACGGCGAAGGACGCCACCTACGACCTCCAGCCCGACGCTGCCGGCGATCGCGTCACGCTAGACGTGGACATCACGTTGCCACCTTCGACCGCACTGGCTGCGGAATACGAACAGGCGTGGCCCGTGGTCAAGACGCCCAAGGGTGGCTTCCCGGTCATCGTGTTGATGCACGGGTGTTGCGGTGGCAACAAGAACAGCTGGGAAGCAACTACAGCCGATGCCGACAACGAGCTCTGGCATCAATCGAACGCATGGTTCGCATCACGCGGGTACGTCGTTATCACCTATACGGCGCGCGGCTTCCGCAACATGAACGACGAAGGTTCGACCGGAACGACGCAGCTGGACTCGCGTAGTTACGAGGTGAACGACTACCAGTTCCTCGTGGGTCTCCTCGCCGACCACGATGCGCAGCGACGCGCCGAAGGCCTTGCGCCGCTGTTCAACATCAACCCGTCCAAGGTCGCCGCGGTTGGCGGTAGTTACGGCGGCGGGTTCTCGTGGCTTGCACTGACCGACCCCCGCTGGAAGAGCCCTTTGAGCAAGACTCCGATCCGGCTTGCCGCGGCGGCCCCCCGGTATGGATGGACGGACCTCGTCGAAGCCCTGATCCCGTCGGGCCACTACTTCGACCTCGATCCCGAGACCGGCCGCACCGCGATCATGCCGACCGCACCCGCCGATGCGCCGTCACGCCATCCGATCGGTGTCGAGAAACAGAGCATCGTGTCGTTGCTGTATTCGTCGGGGAATCTCCAGAACACGAACCACACGACCTTCCCGACCTACATGCACGAGACCTATCAACGATTGCAGCAGGGAGAGCCGTACGAGGCCGACGACCAGGTCGAGCAGACCGCCGACTGGTTCTTGAATGATCGCTCTGCGTTCTACCAAGAGCGCTTCTGGACGCAAGTCGCCAAGGGATTGCGGGTGCCGACGTTCATGGCTACGACGTGGACCGATCCGTTGTTCACCACGATGCAGTCGGGGGTCGCGTTCTACAACAAGCTGAAGAGCATCGCTCCGAAGTACCCGATGCAGATGTACCTCGGCGATTACCAGCACTTCGTGGCGAACAAGGCAAAGGAATGGGGCGACCTGTGCGGTGACGACCACCATGTCTGCACACTCGGCGACACGACGCCCCGCGTTCGACTCGGCGTGAATACGCGGATGAACCGTTTCCTCGACTACTACCTGAAGGCCAAGGGTGCTGTCCCTGCTCGCAAGGTTTGGGGCACCACGACGATCTGTGCCTCGAACGCGTCGGAACAATTGCCGGTCGACGAGCCCGGCATCGAATACACGGCGGGTTCGTGGCGTGGACTAGCTCCGGACACAACGCGCTTCTCGTGGAAAGGCGGGGGCGCCCTCAGCACGACCACCTCGACGGGGGCCGCGGACAACCATTCGACCGAGAGCGATGCTGGGTTCAGGTACACGCAGGCGGACAAGTGCTACGCAACGGCGTCGTCGGATGCCGTTCCCGGTGTCGTCCAGTACCAAGACGTCGTGAAGGAAACGTTCACGTTGATGGGCTTGCCGACCCTGAAGCTGACCTACGCAGCAACCGCTCCCGGCGGGGACTACTGGGTGGCGGCTCGCTTGTTCGACAAGCAACCGGACGGAACCATCACGCTGGTGACGCGTGGTGTGTGCAAGGTGAATACCAACACCGACCCCGATGTCGATTGCAGCGTCTTCCAGTTGTGGGGCAACGGTTGGACGTTCGAGAAGGATCATTCGGTCCTGCTCGAGGTGACGCAGTCCGACACGCCGATGTTCCGTAAGGACAACATGCCGTCGTCGCTGGCATTCAGTGCGGCCGAGCTCAAACTGCCAACGACGAACGAAGAGCGTAGGAGAGATTTCAGGGACTAACCTTCGACCCATGTTGCAGGTCGACGAGGCGCGCGCCCGCATCCTTGCGGGATTCTCTCCGTTGGACACCATCGAGGTCCCCATCGGCGACGCCCGTGGGATGGTGCCGAACACCGACCAACTAGCTCCGCATCCGTTGCCGCGCTTCGACAACTCCGCGATGGATGGGTACGCGGTCCGCCGCGCTGATCTCAGCACTCTCCCCGTTGAACTTCGTGTCA
>JAXDJJ010000074.1:0-19087 GCA_034665745.1 Actinomycetota bacterium
CTTGCCGAAGATGATGCACAAGATCGCCGAGCGGATGAAGACCTACGAGCGAGATCTCGGCGAAGACCCGGAATCCGATTACAACGACGGCGATGGGGGAGCTGCCGTCATCGCGTTGTGAGCCTCGAACGCAGCTCGTTGTATCTCGTCGCGCCGGCCGAGCTCAAGGCCGGCCGCCTGTCAGAGATCGTGCCCTTGCTCGTGGCGGCCGGGGTCGATGTGGTTCAGCTGCGGGAGAAAGACATGAGCGACGCGGATATCAAGCGCGTGGCCCCGCCGGTCGCGCTGGCCTGCAAGGAAGCAGGTGTTCCCTTCATCCTCAATGATCGTCCGGACCTCGCGAGGGATGTCGCAGCCGATGGTGTCCACGTCGGCCAGGATGACGAGCCGGTGCCCGCAGCCCGTCGCACCGCGGGCGGGATCGTCGGAATGTCTACCCATTCCCGTGACCAGATCGTCGCGTCGGAGCCCCTTCGCCCCGACTACATCGCAGTCGGTCCGGTGTACGAGACGCCGACGAAGCCGGGTCGCCCCAGCGTCGGTCTCGAACTCCTGTCTTTCGCGGCTCAACATGCGTCTGTCCCGTGGTTCGCGATAGGCGGGATCGACATCGACAACATCGGCGATGTCGTGCGGGCTGGCGCAACACGTGTTGTGGTCGTGCGCGCCATCACGGAAGCTGCCGATCCCATCGCAGCGACAGCAGCCTTGAAGGCTGCACTGCCCGGCTAGGCTCCCGCCCGATGAAGCTCAAGCCGCAGTTGAACTGGCTACTGGTCCTCGTCCCCGTAGCGATCGTTCTCGAGCTGGCGCACGCCGCGGGGGCCGCGATCTTCATCGTGTCCGCGTTGGCGATCTTGCCGCTGGCCGGACTGATCGGCCACGCGACCGAGGATCTCGCAGCTCGCTCCGGTCCTCAGGTCGGCGGGCTGCTCAATGCAACGTTCGGCAACGTCACCGAGATGATCATCGCCTTCTTCCTGATCATGAACGGCGAGCTCGAAGTGGTGAAAGCTTCGATCACGGGCTCGATCATCGGCAACGTTCTCATCGTTCTCGGTTTGTCCTTCTTGGTTGGTGGGTGGAATCGACAGCAACAAGAGTTCAGTCGGGCGTCCGCGGGGCTGCACTCGGCTTCGCTTCTGATCGCAGTAGTGGCACTGATGATGCCGGCGTTGTTCCACCTCTCACCGGAAGCGACGAACTTCAGGGAGGAAGCCGTCTCGGTTGGGGTCGCGGGCATCCTCATCACCCTGTACCTGTTGAGTCTGTTCTTCTCGTTCAAGACCCATCGCAGTCTCTTCCGGACAACGTTCGAACACGGCGAACCGAAGTGGACGAAGGGCCGCGCGCTCGGGATGCTCGCCGGGGCCACTGTGTTCGTCGCATTGATGAGCGAGTTCCTTGTCGGAGCCCTCGAGGAGACGGTCAAAGACCTCGGCCTCTCAAAACTGTTCGTTGGGTTGATCATCGTGCCCATAGTGGGCAACGCAGCGGAGCACTCTTCCGCGGTCCTGCTCGCCATGAAGGACAAGATGGATGTCTCGATCGAGATCGCCATCGGATCGTCCACCCAGATCGCCCTTTTCGTAGCTCCCGTGCTCGTGTTCGTGTCCCTGGCGATGGGCCACCCGATGGACTTCATCTTTTCGGGTATCGAGATCGCGGCGGTGGGTTTCTCGACCGCCATCCTCGGGTTCATCGCTCTCGACGGGCGGTCGACCTGGTTCGAAGGTGCTCAACTTGTCGCCGCGTACCTCATCATGGCCGTCTCGTTCTTCTTCCTGTAGGAGGTTCCAGTGCCCAGAGCTATCGACTTCCACGTGCACGCATCCATCGCGGAATGGTTAGAGGGATCTATCGGCCCGATGATGGAGACGACCGCGAAGTACTTCCGCAGCGAGGTGCGCGTGCGCACGGTGGAACAGATGGCGCAGGAGTACAAGGATTGGGACCTCCTCGGTGTGCTTCTGGCGTGGGACGCCGAGACCGCCACGGGGATGCCGCCGCTGACCAACGACAGGGTCGCCGAGATCGCAACGGCCTACCCGGAGCAATTCATCGGGTTCGCCAGCGTCGACCCGCACAAGCCCGATCATGTCGATGAGCTGGAGCGCGCGGTGACCGAGCTCGGTCTCCGTGGGCTAAAGATCCACCCACAGGTGCAGGCGTTCTATCCGAACGACCCACAGTTCGATCCGTTGTGGGACAAGTGCGAGGAGCACTCGTTGCCGATCGTCGTGCACGTTGGCCAGACCGGTTTGGGGGCCGGGGTCCCGGGTGGATCGGGCATCGCCTACGACTACGGCCGACCGATGCTCATGGACATGGTTGCCGCGCACCATCCCGGACTCACCGTGGTTATGGCGCACTTCGGTTACCCGTGGCACCTCGAGGTTCTGGCGTCTGCGATGCACAAGACGAACGTATGGGTCGATCTTTCAGGGTGGCGACCCAAGTACATCCCCGAAGAGGTCAAGCGGGATTGCCGTGGTCGCTTGTCGGACCGTTTCGTGTGGGGGAGCGATTACCCGATGCTCGACCCCGGACAGATCCTCAGCGAGTTCGACGAAATGGGCCTTGGCGACAAAGAAGACGACATCCTGAAGAACAACGCCGCGAGGTTGCTAGGGATCGAGCTCTAGGTTCCACCTCGCAGCACCGCTCGTCGTTCGAGGAACTCCTCTTGGGTGATCTCCCCGCGGGCGTAGCGCTCTTCGAGGATCTGTACGCCCGGGGTCGACCGAGGCGCGCTATCGCCGGATCTGCGTAAGAGACGCACGACCAACATGACGATGAACAGAAAGAAGATCAGTTTCAGAACGATGAAGAACAAGATGAAGACGGCTTCCATGGGACCGACCGCGTTGAAGTTCCAACGGAGGAAGTCTGAGTTCATCACCCGCCGAGATCTGTTCGCATGCGAGCCAACTCTTCGCTGCTGATCTCACCACGGGCGTAGCGCTCCTCGGCGATCCGGATCGCGCTGTTGCCGGTCGATCTGGACGCTCCCGCAAGGGTGTCGCCTTCGGGAAGCACGATCCACAAGATGATGTACGCGAGGAAGCCGAATCCGCCCACGATCACGGCCAACAGCCAGAGGATGCGCATCGTGTTGACGTCGATATCGAAATGGGCTGCAAGCCCCGCACAGACCCCGGCGATCTTCCGGTCGGTGGTCGAGCGAACCAGCTGTCCTGTTGCCATGCCCCGATGATAAGGAATCTCGATCGAGCCGGTGGCGTTAGCCTCTATGTATGGCTACTCAAGAAGAGATCAAAGAAGAGGTCATCGCGGCCCTCAAGACCGTTAACGACCCCGAGCTGGGGATCGATATCTGGAACCTGGGCCTCGTCTACGAGGTCGATGTCACCGACACCAACGACGTCAAGGTCGAGTTCACCCTGACCACGATGGGCTGCCCGATCGGTCCCATGATCGATGAGGAGATCAAAGCTGGCACCCAGTACATCGAAGGTATCGGCAACGTCACCACGGAGATGGTGATGTATCCGCCGTGGACCCCCGAGAAGATGAGCCCGCTGGCCAAGTCCGCTCTGGGGCTCGTCTAGGCCGATTCGCTGTTCCTCATGAGGGGTAATCCATGAGGGATGCAAGCGCTGAGAAGGTTCATCGGCACCCTGTTGGTCGCTTCGCTTGGCGCGCTCATCCCGATCGCCGACAGTGTGGCGGAACCAGTATCAGCGCGGCGCGCTGTCGCTCGCTGGCGTACCGGCCCGGACACATTTGTAGTCGATGTCTTGTCATCTGATGGTTCCCGCGGAACGTCAACGATCGCCGGTGTTGGCGTTACGCACTGCGTGCGCGGCACGTGCATCGCGGCGCTGCGCATCCGACGAGTACCCGATCGCAAGGTTCAGATAGACCCTTCCCTCGAGCAAGCACGAGCGACCTTGCGGCTCTTCGGGACGAGGGTCATCGCTCGTTGGCGAGCCGACGATGAGGCCGACGCGGATGCCCGCGGTGCCGGCAGTTCGTCGAGCATCCGTCGCTCGGCGATGGCCCGAGGCGGATTGCTCGGTCGCAGCCTTGGTGGCGATGGGCTTGTGTCCGCCCGCCTGATGGAGATGGCCTGGCATCCCCAGCAAGGTCGTAAGGGAGGCGATGCCCCCGCCGACCCCAGTGTTCGCATGGCCGGTGGCTGCTACACGGCACATTCCTCCGAGCTGTCTCTCATCAGATCGATGAACGGCGCGAGACGGGCCCGTGGCATGCCAAGGCTCAGGTCAGACGCGCAACTAGCGAAGGTCGCACGTAAGCACACGCGCGAGATGATCGATAATGGTCAGCCCTTCCACACTGCGCCGCCAACTCTTAGCCGGCGCGTGACGAGATGGCTGAGTCTCGGTGAGAACGTGGGCCGCGGCCAAACTGCCGTCACCTTGCATCGAGCGTTCATGGGCTCACCAACCCACCGCGCGAACATCCTGAATCCCCGGTTCCGTTATGTAGGGGTCGGCACGGTCCAGCACGACGGTCGGTTATGGGTCACCGTCAACTTCGAACGCAGAAGAGATCCGGGCACAACCCTGCCGCCCTCCTGCTGACTATCGTTACGGCATGACCGAGCTCATATGTGCCCGATGCGGTGCCGCGTATGACGCGGATCACCTTCAGAACCGATGCCGATGCAGCGGCACTCTCCTAGCTCGCTACGACACCTCAGCCGCTCTCGCGGAAGTTCTGGCGCGGCCCCCGGGGCTCTGGCGCTTCCGTGAGCTCCTCCCGGTTTCGGGCGACCCTGTTTCGCTGGGGGAACCGGAGACTCCTTTGTTGTTCGCATCCCGCTTGTCGGAGCGGTTCGGTGTCGAGGTCTTTATCAAGGACGACTCCCCATTGCCCGGCGGGACGTTCAAGGCGCGGGGAGCGGCAGTTGGTTTGTCACGTGCGGTCGAGCTAGGGGTGAAGCAGATCGTCATGCCGAGCGCGGGAAACGCCGGCGGAGCCTGGGCCCTGTACGCGGCCCGTGCTGGTATCGACATCACCGTCACGATGGCGCGCACTGCACCGGTTGCCAACCAGAAGGAAGTGTCTTTGGCGGGCGGCAACCTCGAGCTCGTCGACGGGACGATCGCCGACGCAGGAGCCCGCGCGAAAGAGATCGCTACCGAGACGGGAGCGTTCTTGGCATCGACATTCAACGAGCCTTATCGCGTCGAGGGCAAGAAGACCGCGTGGCTGGAGACGTTCCTCCAACTCGGCGATGGCACATCGATGCGCTTCCCGAAGACGATCGTGTTGCCGGTCGGCGGGGGAGTGGCTGCCGTTGCAGCCGTGAAGGCCGCGCAAGAAGTAGTTGCTCTCGGATGGGTGTCAGATCCTTCAGACACTCCACGGTTGGTTGGGGTGCAACCGGAAGACTGCGCTCCGATCGTCCGGGCTTTCGAGCGCGGCGAGACCCAGGTCGAGCCGTGGCCGGGGGAGCCCTCGACTATCGCGGCAGGACTCCGGGTCCCGGCTCCTTCCGAAGGAGACTTGGTGCTAGATCGGGTGCGCTCATCGGGAGGAACGATGGTCGCGATCCCCGAGGCCGACATCGTTGCCGCGGTGTCGGACCTGGCCGCCACGGAGGGCCTGTTCGCTTGTCCCGAGGGGGCCGCTACGGTCCCCGCGGCCGCCCGGCTCGCTGCCGCAGGGGACCTCGAGGGCCCGGTCGTGCTCTACAACACGGGCGCCGGTACTAAATATCTAGACCTTCTTTAGAACACTTGACGCCGGGCATCCACCTCTCTACTATCGAACATACGTTCGACTCTGGTGGTCGGCCCTCTCCCCGGCCCTAAGAGCAGAAGGCTTCCCCGGGCCCGAAGCTCCCACCAGAAGAGGACGCCGGGGCCCGAAGGGCCCGCCTCGGTCTTAACGGATCGGAGGGCGGGTCATTCGGGCCTCTAGCTATCTATGGGTTCAGCACCAACACGGAGAGGCGGTTCAGGAGATCGGTGTCGAAGCGGTACGACGAGGCCATCGAGGTCACGCCGGCCCCAGATGCCCATCTGCCACTCTCCTTCCTTTGGCGCGGCCGCCGTTACGACGTCGACCAGCACCTGTCGTCGTGGCGCGAAGGCGGCGGCATGAAAGACCGCGATTGCCATCGGGTGCTGGCGCGGCCGTCCGGGGTGTTCGCTACCGGCGAGCTGGACCCCGATGGCTTCATGGCAGCTACCCCCGGAGCGGTCTACGACCTCGCGTTCGATCGCATCAAGAAAGACTGGCGTCTGGCTCGGATCTGGGACTAACCGGAGTCCCACACCCATGTCCCCAGCGGCATGACATGTCCCCCGCGGCATGGACCCATAACTCCCAGGACATGTCATGCCACCCAGGCCATTGGGGTGGAAGTTACCTATGCATCGGCGGGGATCTCTGTCGCGCTCGCTTTCGCGATGGCTCGGCCCTCGGCATCGGTGATCTCGGCTTCGGCGAACAGCACGCGTTTGCCGCGTTTGAGGATCGTGCCCTTGCCGATCAGCTTCGTTCCAGCAGGTGCGGGACGGAAGACCGAGATCTTCATCTCTGCCAGCGCCGGGTACTGGTGTTCGGGAAGGTGCGCGGCGGCAGCACCACCGAGGAGCGCATCGGCGAATGCGGCCATGACGCCACCCTGCAAGTTGCCGGCGGAATTGCAGAGGTTCTCGGGCACGACCCACGAGATCGTGATGCCCTCTTCGGGAGTGTCGGTGGGGTGGACCTCGAAGCCGAGGGTCTCGCTCGCTGGGATCGGGAACGCACCGGCGCGCGCGGCATCCCATCTCGACCTAGGCATGGCCCGAACCTTAAGGGCACAGGCGGTACCCGGTGAGCGGCTTCGTCCATCTCCATTGCCATACGACCTGGTCTCTCCGCGACGGCGTTATCCCGGCCGATGTCCTCCCGCACCTAGCGAGCGAGCACGGCTTCGATGCGGTTGCGATGACCGACCACGACGCCCTGACCGGAGCCGTCCGCTTCACCCACGCGGCGCGCGATGCAGGGATCAAACCGATCTACGGAGCAGAGCTCACCCTCGACTCAGGCGAGCACGTCACTGCCATCGCCCAAGACAAGACCGGCTATGCCAACCTGTGTCGTCTGATCTCGGGGGCGCACCTGGCGCACGAACGAGACCATCCGAGGACGACGTTCGATGCGATCGCCGAGCGCGCTGAGGGTTTGTTCGTCCTGTCCGGATGCGAACGGGGCCAGGTCGCGCGTTTGGCAGCAGCGGGCCGGATGCCCGAGGCTATCGATGCCGCCATCCGGTGGCGCAAAGCGATCGGTGATGACTACCGGATCGAGGTGTTCGATCACCGGGGATACGGGCACCGCACGTTGCGCGATCGCTTGCTCGGCATCGCTGATGAGACGGGGATCACCGCGGTCGCCACTAACGACGTGCACTACCCCTCGGCCGGTGATGCCCTCACTCACGAACTGCTCCATGCGATCAAGGACATCGTGCCGTTGTCGAAGACGCAGTCCCTCAGGACGACGTCCGAGTACTTCTACAAGACACCAAGGGAGATGCGAACCCTGTTCGCGGATGCTCCGGAAGCGTGCGATGAGACCTTGCGCATCGCCGAAGCGTGCGACTTCGAGCTCGATCTCGGCGTGTACCACTTCCCGAACGTGCCGATCCCGACAGGGGAGACCGCGTCGAGCCTTCTAGCCCGGCGTTGCTACGAAGGTGCTCGCCGCCGATTCCCGAGCATCACGAAAGAGATAGACGACCGACTCCAGCACGAGCTCAACTCGATCTTCCGGATGGGTTGGCCCGCGTACTTCCTGCTGATCGCAGACATCGTCGAACACACCCGCAACGTGATGGGGATCCGGTGCTCGTGCCGGGGGAGTGCTGCAGGTTCGCTCGTCGTCTACGTGCTGGGCATCTCCGATGTCGACCCGATCCGCTACGACCTGTTGTTCGAGCGCTTCATGAACGACCGGCGCGAGGAGATCCCGGATATCGACGTCGACGTCGAGTCCCATCGGAGGGAAGAAGTCCTCGCCTACATCCTCGATACCTATGGTGCCGAGCAGACCGCTATCTGCTGCATGGTCGACACGTTCCGGGCCCGCATGGCGATCCGCGAGGTAGGCAAGGCCCTCAACCTGCCTCCGGAAGAGATCGATCTAGTGGCCAAGGCGTTCCCTCGCATCCGGGCCAGAGACATCCCCGCAGCGATAGAGCGCTTGCCCGAGCTGGCGGGCTCGAACCTCAATGCAGGGCAACTGAACCGCTTGTTCGAGCTCTGCACCGCCATCGATGGCTTCCCGCGTCATCTCGCACTGCATCCGAGTGGCGTCATCTTGAGCTCGCCCGACCTCGCCGACCGCGTGCCGATGCAGGAGAGCTACACGGGATTCACGATGCTCCAGGCCGACAAGGACGATGTCGAGGCCCTCGGCCTGGCCAAGCTCGATGTGCTCGGCGTCCGGATGCTGTCGTCGATCACCCATGCCGGCAAAGAGATCGAACGTTTGCGTGGCACGCAGATCGATCTCCGTGAAGTTGCCCGCGACGACGAAGCCACGTTCGAGCTGATCCGGACCTCGAAGACCCTCGGCAGTTTCCAGATCGAGTCGCCCGGCCAACGCGAACTCCTCGCTCGGTTCCAACCGACCCGCTTCGAAGACCTCTTGATCGACATCTCGTTGTTCCGCCCCGGCCCGGTCAAGTCGGACATGGTGGCGCCGTTCCTCGATCGTCGCCACGGCTTCCAAGAGGTTCGTTACCTGCACCCGAACCTCAAACCGATCCTCGCCGAGACCTACGGCGTCGTCGTGTATCACGAGCAAGTCATCCGAGTCATCGCGGCCGTGACCGGATGCTCACTAGCCGATGCCGACTACGTCCGCCGCCACCTCGACGCCGACCGACCGGGAGATGACGTCGCGACGTGGTTCGTCGAGTCTGCAGTGAAGAACGGTTACTCCCGCCACAACGCCGAGACCATCTGGAAAGAGGTCTTCGCCTTCGCCAGCTTCGGCTTCTGCAAGGCCCACGCCGCGGCGTTCGCGGTGCCGACCTACATCTCGTCGTGGCTCAAGGCTCACTACCTGCCCGAGTTCATCGCCGGGCTGCTGACCCACGACCCCGGCATGTATCCCCGCCGGTTGCTCGTCGCGGATGCCCGCCGTTTCGGGGTCCCGATCCTGCCGATCGACGTGAACCACTCCGACAACGTCTACCGAGCCGAATGGCGAGGGGAGAAGCTCGGGGTGCGGCTCGCGTTAAGCGAGGTCCGGGACATCTCCGATGCCGAGATCGATTCGCTCCTCACCGCAAGGACAGGCGGTCCGTTCACTTCCCTCGAAGACCTCTGGCGCCGGGTGAACGTCTCGCGCCCGGTGCTGGTGAACCTCGTTCACATCGGGGCATTGGATGCCATCGCCGGCAACCGTACCCGCCGGGAATTGCTGTGGCGGGCCGTCGACCTGGCCGGTGAGGCCCGGCCCGAGATCGGCTCGCAGCTCACCTTCGGTCTCGACGAGCCCATCACCGAGTCACTCCCCGGTCTGCCGGGCTACACGACGTTCGAGGAGACCGAAGCCGAGATCGACATCTCCGGCATCGATGCTCGTCGTCACGTGATGGAGCTCTACCGGCCCCTACTCGCAGATCTCGGCTGCACCCCGGCCGATCGGTTGCCCATCGTCCGCAACAAAACCGACGTGTGGGTAGCCGGAGTGAAGGTCGCGAGCCAGACCCCTGCTATCCGCTCCGGGCAACGCATCATCTTCGTGACGATCGACGACATCACCGGTCCGATCGACGTGACTGTCTTCGAGCGAGCCCAGGCGTTGTGCGCGCGGACCGTCTTCCACTCGTGGCTGTTGCTGTTCCACGGCGAGGTCCGCAAGCGCGGGGGAGCGTCTTTGGTCCACAGGACCGATGCCCGCAACGTCGGTGTGACGGTCGTGGTCGCCGAAGCGTTCGACCTCGCAAAGATCTGGTCAGACCGAGCACGCGGTCTCGGCCTCCGGGAGGCGATCGATCGCCAGCGCACGAAACAACGTCTCGGCGCCGGCATCGATCCCGACACGGCCCCCTCGGGCCGCTTATGGCACGCCAGCGGCGGCTCCGCCGGCCGCTGATCTTGCTAGGACCCGAACTGCTCCTTGACCCGGCGCTCCATCTCTTCCGGGGACACGTCTTCGATGTGCGTCGAGATGTACCACTGGTTGCCCCACTTGTCCTTGACGCCGCCGCCCCGGTCTCCGTAGAACTGATCCTCGGGCTCTCTCACCGACTCCGCGCCGGCCGCGAGAGCCTTCTTGTAAGTGGCGTCGCAATCCTCGACGTAGACGTTGAGCATCGCTCGCATCGCCTCGCCCTCCGGAGGGACGTCGGCGAGCATCACTATCGAGTTACCGATCTCGACCTCGGCATGGCCGATCTTGCCATCGGGCCCGCGCATGTAGTCGCCGCCCCTGATCGTTGCTCCGAACGTGTTCTGGAGGAAGCCAAGGAGCTCCTCGGCCCCCTCCACTACGAGGTAAGGGGTGACGTTCCCGTATTCATCGGGGATCGCTTTGACCATCTCGGATCTCCTCTCTATCGCTTCGGTTGCCAGGCTGGCTGGCGACGGGCATCAGGTTTCATCCATGGTGCAGTCCAACCGCGATCGGCTTCCTCGATCACGGTGCCGGGCTCGACGACCCCGTCGATGGCGTCAAGGGTTTCTTCGGAAAGGCGGACATCCGCCCCGGCCAGCAGGTCTTCGAGCTGGTCGAGGGTCCGCGGCCCGATGATCGCAGAGGTCACCGCAGGATGAGCCAGCGTGAACGCGATCGACATATGAGCCATGGAGACCCCGGCCTTGTCGGCAACAACCGCAAGGTCCTCGACGAGGTCGAGCTTCCGCTGGTTCGCGGGCCGGGAGAGATCGAAACGTGCCGCCACCGGCGATCCTCGCTGGGCGAAGCGAACCGCTCGCGAGTCGGGTGGGGGAGCCGAATGCTCTCTGCGGTACTTGCCGGCAAGCCACCCTCCGGCCAGTGGGCTCCACACGATCACGCCCATGCCGTAGCTCTGCGTAACCGGGAAGAGATCGGTCTCGACGTGGCGAACGAAGATCGAATACGGAGGCTGCTCGCACGCGAACCTCGTCAGGCCGCGGCGCTCGGACGCCCACTGCGCTTCGACCACCTGCCACGCCGGGAACGTCGACGACCCCGCGTAGCGGATCTTTCCCTGCTGGACCAGAGTGTCCAGGGCCCCCAGGGTCTCCGAGATATCGGTCTTCGGGTCGGGACGGTGCACCTGGTACAGATCGATGTGATCGGTCTGCAAGCGCCGCAGCGAGTTCTCGACCTCCTTCATGATCCAGAAGCGCGAGTTGCCGGAGTCGTTGATGTTCGGTCCCATGCCCCCGTGGAACTTGGTCGCCAGAACCACATCGTCACGCTTGCCCTTGAGGGCCTTGCCGACGATCTCCTCCGACTCGCCGGCCGAATAGACGTCGGCCGTGTCGATGAAGTTGATACCGCCATCGATGGCGGCATGGATGATCTTGATGGATTCGTCGTGGTCGGGATTGCCCCACTCGCCGAACATCATGGCGCCGAGACAGTGGGTCGAAACCTTCACACCGGTCGAGCCGAGCCTGCGATATTCCATAGTGACCTCCTTGAGCCGAGACTAGACCTTTGGCAGTTTCTGCTTGATCGAGAGCACCGGCTCGAAGAGGTCGCCCTTGGACTTGACCCGCTTGATGACGTCATCGGCGGTGAACCGGAGCATGGCCGGATCGCCTTTCTTGGCGCATGCCGAGACCTCCCGCCACGTCACCGGCGTCGAGCAGGTGGGCAGCTCTTTGGCCCGGAGCGAGTAGACGGCCACCGTCGTCTTGTGGGGGCCGTTCTGGGACCAGTCGATCAGGACCTTCCCCTCGCGCTCCGTCTTCTTCTGAGTCGAGACGACCATGTCGGGCATGGACTGCTCGAACTCCAGGGCGATGGCGTGCGCAAGGGCGCTGGTTCTCTCGAACGTTGCGGCCGTGTTCAGGGGGACGTAGAGATGCAGTCCCTTAGACCCCGAGGTCTTCGGGAACATCTCGAGCCCGAGCTTGGCGAAGCGCTTCTTCATCTCGAGCGCCAGCTCGCAGCACTCGACGATCGATGCCGGGGCTCCGGGGTCGAGGTCGTAGACCATCGCGGTTGGCCGCATCAGGTTGGACGCACGAGACAAAGAGATGTGGAGCTCGATGCTGCCGAGATTGGCCATCCAGACCAATGTGGCTTCGTCCCACCCGACGCAGTAGTGGATCGTCTTGCCGTCCTTCTTTCGATCGACGTCGACCGTCCGTACCCAGTCCGGCCGGTACTTGGAACAGTTCTTCTCGAAGAACGAGAACCCGTCGACGCCTTCCGGGTAGCGCTTGAGCGTCACGGCCCGGTTCTTCAGGTGCGGGACGATCACCGGAGCGACGGCCCGGTAGTAGGCGACCATCTCGCCCTTCGTGAATCCGACTTCGGGCCAGTAGACCTTGTCCGGATTCGACAGGGTCAGGGTGCGGGAACCGATCTTGACCTCGCTCTTGGACGAAGCCGCCTTTGTGGAGCTCATGGCGCGAGGCTACGGTGATGCAGCCGCCTAGTCAGACGATCGGCGAACCCATCCTCCACGTCGACATGGACGCGTTCTATGCGTCGGTCGAGGTCGCCAAGGACCCGAGCCTCAAGGGCAAGGCCGTTGTGGTCGGGGGACAGGGGGGCCGCGGGGTGGTGACCTCGGCGTCCTACGAGGCACGAGCGTTCGGCGTTACTTCGGCCATGCCCATGATCCGTGCCCATCGCCTCTGCCCCCATGCCGTGTATCTGCCCAACGACTTCACGGCCTACAGCGAGTACTCCGAGCGGATCCGTGAGGTCTTCTTGTCCTTCACTCCCTTGGTCGAGCCCCTGTCGCTGGACGAGGCGTTCCTCGATGTCTCCGGCTCGATAAAGCTCTTCGGTACCCCGGTGGACATCGCACGTCAGATCAAGGCCGCGACCCAAGCGTTCGGACTTCCGTGCACGGTGGGGGTTGCCCCGAACAAATTCCTAGCGAAGCTGGCCTCGGGCCGGGGCAAACCCGACGGACTCCTTGTGGTCCCGGCAGACAAGGTCCGTGAGTTCCTCGATCCGTTGCCGGTGAACGCTCTGTGGGGGGTCGGCGCGGCGACCGGCGAGCAACTGCGGCGGCTTGGCTTGCACAAGGTTGCCGACATCAGGGCCATCGGGAAACGCACCATGGAGCGCGCCGTGGGCGAGGCGATGGGCGCTCACCTCCATGCCCTCGCCAACGGTATCGACGACCGTGTGGTCGTCCCACATGAGGCGGCCAGATCTGTCGGCAGCGAGGAAACGTTCAGCGCCGACCTCGATGCGACCGAGGACATCCTCCGGGAGATCCTCCGGTTGTCGGACCGCACCGCCGGGCGCCTTCGAGCGAAAGGTCTGTGCGGGAGGACGGTCACCTTGAAGGTGCGGTTCTCGAATTTCTCGACCATCACGAGATCCAAGACCTTCGGTGCTGAGCTCGATGCAGCGGCAGAGATCTACGAGGTCGCGAAGGCTTTGTATCTGAAACTCGATCCGGTGCGTCCTCGGATCAGACTCCTTGGGGTGTCGATCACCGGACTGGCGCAGGGCCCGGCTCGCCGGCAGCTCGATCTCCTCGCGACCGACAGGACGGGGTGGCCGGAGGCCTCCGACGCGGTGGACAAGATCAGGGAGCGGTGGGGCACCGATGCGGTAGGCCCGGCTGCGCTTCTGGATCACGATTAAGCGGGATTAGCTGGGAGGTCCTTCCTATAATCAACACAGTGCCACTGACCGAGCGTGAGAAGCAGATCCTTCAAGACATCGAAGCCAACCTCTACACCGAGGATCCCGGCTTCGCGCGTGGCATAAGGCAGCCGTGGTGGCACAAGGTGCGTCAGGTCAAGTTCGGTGCCGCTCTGTTCGTCGTGGGGCTGGCGTTGCTGATGGGTTTCTTCGTGACGCAGAACGTTATCGTCGGAGTGTTCGCATTCATGGCCATGGTGGGTGGGATCGTTCTTATGTCTACTGCCACCGGCGATATCGCACGCGATCAGATCCGCATGCACAAAGATGCGGTTGCCGATCGGGTCACGGACAACGTCCGAACCAGGGTGACTTCTTGGCAAGATAAGTTCCGTTCGCGTTACAAGAAGAGGCCCTGAGAAAAAGATTCATGTCCTCGTTTGCCGCTTCCACTTGTCGCGCGTCATAGAGGGCGTTACATTCGGCTCTCGCTTACAAAACATCTCTACGATTCAGCGCAATCCAGGTTCGTGACGATCTGTTTCACGGTGCTTGGTTTCGCCTTGGGGGAGGCTGACGGCACTAGATGGAGGGATTCACCGCAGAGCAGGCATCTCGTTTCACCGGCTGCACCGCACATCAACTTCGTTACTGGGATCGCGTAGCGCTCGTAAAGCCGAGCGTTCAGGCCACCGGCGGCAGACCAGGCGTCCGTCGCTACTACTCGTTCCGCGATCTCGTGGAACTGAAGGTCGTTCGCTCGCTTCTTGAAGGTGGGATGAGTCTGCAGCGCGTCCGGCGCGCGTACGACTACCTACGCAAGAAGGCGGGCCTCAACGAGCACCTCTCCGAGGTAAAGCTCGTCACCGACGGGCACAGCATCTTCGAGCTGTGTCACAACGACGGCGAGATCCTCGACGCGTTGAAGGAAGGCCAGATGGCGTTCTTCCTCGCTATCGATGACATCGCCCGGAGCGTGCAAGGCAAGGTCTCCGAATATCTCTACGACCGTGAGGAATTCATCGGGGCGCTCCGGCGCGTGGAATCCCACCTCGAAAGGGAATTGCCGGAACCGGCTCTGAAGCGCCTCCAAGCCTCTCGATAACGCTCGAGGTTTCCAACTACCCCTGTAGTAGCGGGCAGGGTACCGACCTATACTCGGCAACGCACCCCAAAAGAGGGGCTGCAACTAAGGGGGAAGGGAGACTCGATGCGCGGATACTTCAAATGGTCCGCAGTGCTTGTCGTTGCTCTATTGGTGATGGCAGCCTGTAGCTCCACGCCGGATGACACGGGCAACACGGGGGACAACGCCCCGGCCGGTGCAACCATGGCGTTCGGCACTTCGGCGGACCCGGTCGTTCTTGACGGTGCACTTGTGTCTGACGGTGAATCGTTACGTGCGATCGACCAGATGTTCGAAGGTCTCGTCACGCTCGAGCCCGGGGGCACCACGGTTGTTGGCGGTCTCGCCCACGACTGGGAGATCTCCGACGACGCGATGACCTACACGTTCATGCTTGAGGACGGCGTCACGTTCCACGACGGCGAGCCCCTGAACGCGGAGGCAGTGTGCTTCAACTTCGACCGCTGGTACAACTTCCCGAAGCCGTTCCAGCAGGCGGATGCGACGTACTACTACCAGACCGTCTTCGGCGGCTTCAAGGGCAACCCGGACGCTCTCTACGATTCATGTGAGGCGACCGACGAGTTGACCGCGACCCTGCACCTCACCCGGCCGTCGGCTTCTCTGCTTGGAGCTCTGGCCCTGACCAACTTCACGATCGCAAGCCCGGCGGCACTAGATGAGTTCGGTGCCGACGAGGGCAAGATCAACGCCGACAGCCTGTTCCAGGCAACCGGCACCTACGGTACCGAGCACCCGACCGGCACCGGTCCCTTCAAGTTCGTCGAGTGGACCCGTGGTGACCGTCTGGTGATGGAGCGCAACCCCGACTACTGGGGTGACTTCCCGGGCAACATCGACGAACTCATCTTCCGTCCGATCGCTGACGGTGCTGCTCGCCTCCAGGCGTTGCAGACCGGTGAGATCCAGGGTTACGACCTCGTCGACCCGCAGGACTACGAAACGATCACGGGTGACGAGAACCTGCAGCTCCTCAACCGCCCTGCGTTCAACGTCGGCTACATCGGCTTCAACCAGGCCGTCAAGCCGTTCGAGGACAAGGCGGTCCGTGAGGCGTTCGCTCACGCGATCAACCGACAGGAGATCGTCGACGCGTTCTATGCGGGCCAAGGCGTTGTGGCCAAGGAGTTCATGCCGCCCGAGCTGGACGGCTATGCGGACGACGTGACCGAGTACGACTACGACCCGGACGCTGCGAAGAAGATCCTCGAGGATGCGGGCTACACGTTGCCCGTGCCGATCGACTTCGCTTTCCCGACCGACGTCTCGCGGCCCTATATGCCGGACCCGCAGGCCAACTACGAAGCGATGAAGGCTGACCTCGAGGACTGCTGTTTCAAGGTCGAGACCAACTCCGCCGTATGGAGCCCGGACTACCTCGGCAATGTCGACACCGGTAAGTACGGTGCCTACCTGCTCGGGTGGACCGGTGACTACGGGGACGCCGACAACTTCATCGGGACGTTCTTCCAGACGAAGCAGCCCGCGTGGGGCTTCGACAACGCTGACGTGTCCGGCTGTCTCGACGACGCAGAGATCGAGACTGATGCCGATGCGCGGATCAGCATGTACCAGGACTGCAACCGGATCATCATGGACTTCTTGCCTGGTGTTCCTTACGTGCACACCGAGCCCGGTCTCGCGTTCACGGCCAACGTCTCGGGCTATGAGACGAGCCCTGTATCGCTCGAACCGTTCTCGCTAGTCACGGTTAACGAGTAACGAAAGACCGATAGAACGGACAGAGGGGGCGTGGAGACACGCCCCCTCTTCGTTCTCTAAGGCCATATAGGTTCTGACCGATGCTGGGATACGTCCTACGCCGCTTGCTGCTCTTGTTCCCCATCCTTCTGGGGCTCTCGCTCCTCGTGTTCCTGTTCGTCCGCGCCTTGCCCGGAGGACCTGCGATCGCCCTCTTGGGTGAACGGGCAAACGATCAGTCGGTCGAGCAGATCAACAAGAGTCTCGGCTTGGACCAGCCTTTGCCGGTTCAGTACGGCCGGTACCTGAGGAACCTTGCATCCGGCGACCTCGGGAGCAGCGTGCGTACCCGCCAACCCGTCACCTCCGAACTGTCCAGGAGATTCCCGGCAACGGTCGAGCTCAGCGTCGCGGCGATGATCTTCGCCATCGGCCTTGGCATCCCCCTGGGATTCATCGCTGCGAAACGGTACGGGGGGATCTTCGACAACCTCAGCCTGGTCGCGTCCTTGCTCGGTGTCAGCATCCCCGTTTTCTTCCTAGCGCTGCTCTTGAAATACATCTTTGCGGTGAAACTCGGATGGCTACCGACGATCGGGCGCCTCGGGATAACCCAACACCTCGACCACCCCACGAACTTCTACGTCCTCGACGCCATCCTTACGGGCAACTGGTCCGCGCTCGGGGATGCCATCAAGCATCTGATCCTTCCTGCCATCGCCCTTGGCACGATCCCTCTTGCGATCGTTGCTCGCATCACGAGGGCCGCGACTTTGGATGTGTTGAGCGAGGACTACGTGCGCACCGCCCGGGCGAAGGGCTTGGATCCCTCCGTGGTCGACAGGAGACACGTCCTGAAGAACGCCATGCTTCCCGTCGTGACCGTGATCGGATTGCAGACCGGGCTCCTCCTGACCGGCGCGGTCCTGACGGAAACGGTGTTCGCCTGGCCCGGCCTCGGAACCCTCGTCCTCGAGGCGATCCGCTATCGCGACTACTCCGTGCTGCAGGGCGGCATCTTGTTCTTCGCCGTCGTGTTCGTGCTCGCCAACCTCTTGGTGGATATCTCGTACGCGTTCCTCAATCCAAGGATCAGGTACCGATGAGCCTCGCCGAAGCAGAAGCAGCGGGCATAGCGCTCGATCGTCCGTCGGGGTTGTGGCGGGATGCGCTGGACAGGTTCAGGCACAATCCAGCAGCTCTTGTTGGCGTGGTCCTTCTGCTGGTCTTCGTCCTTGCTGCGATCTTCGCTCCGGCTATCTCCCCGTTCGATCCCAACAAGCAGGTTGGACCCCTCGCAACGAACCCGGCGGGCCCAGGTGGCGGGCATCTCCTTGGCTTGGACGAACAGGGCCGCGACCTCTTCTCGCGCATCGTCTATGGAGCTCGTCTGTCGTTGCTCGTCGGAGTGGTGTCGGTCGCGGTCGGGCTTGCCTTCGGTCTGATCTTCGGCGCGCTTGCCGGCTACCTCGGTGGCTGGATCGATTTCACGATCATGCGCTTCATGGATCTGATGCTCTCGATCCCCGGCCTCCTCCTCGCTATCGGCCTCGTGACCGTGATGGGCCGGGGACTCTTCCAGATCATGTTGGCGGTTGGGATAGTCCAGATCCCGATCTTCGCTCGCTTACTACGAGGCTCGATCCTCGGACAGCGCGAGGCCGACTACGTCCTCGCGGCCAGATCGGTGGGGGTCCCGGGAAGCCGCGTTCTTCTTGGGCACATCCTTCCGAACTCGATCGCTCCCGTGATCGTGCAAGCGACCTTGTCCATGGCCACCGCCATCATCGAGGTCGCCGCGCTCGGATTCGTCGGCCTCGGCCCGAACGACCCGGGCTTGCCCGAGTGGGGCAAGATCCTCGCCGAGAACGCGAACCGTCTTGCCGAATCGGCACACCTCGTTTTCTTCCCCGGTCTCGCGATCGTCATCAGCACCTTGGGCATCAACCTGATCGGCGATGGTCTCCGCGAGGCGATCGACCCCAAGCTGAAGTCGGGTTAGGCGATGTCACTACTTTCTGTCACCGATCTGACCGTCAAGTTCTTCACGCGCAGGGCGACGGTTCATGCCGTTAGAGGGACGTCCTTCGAACTCGAGGCCGGCCAGACCCTTGGCATCGTGGGGGAGTCGGGGTGCGGCAAGAGCGTCTCGTCCTTGGCGATGCTCGGCATCCTTCCGAAGACCGGCCGGATCACGGAAGGGCAGGTGCTCTTCAACGGCCAGGATCTGGTTGGGATGTCCGACTCGAAGCTACGCGACATCCGCGGCAAGGAGATCGCGATGATCTTCCAGGACCCGATGACGTCGTTGAACCCGGTGCTGAAGGTCGGCCGCCAGATCACCGAGGTCCTCACGAAGCATCTCCCGATGGACAAGGAAGCAGCCACGAAGGAAGCGGCTTCACTCCTACAACGGGTCGGTATCCCGAACGCGAGTGAGCGTCTCGATGACTATCCGCACCAGTTCTC
>JAXDJJ010000075.1:0-54510 GCA_034665745.1 Actinomycetota bacterium
GCATCGATCCGCCCGGGCATCGACGAGACCGTCCTGGGCGCATCGCATGACCGCACCTACAAGCTCAAGAAGCAGATCGATGCGGAGAAGGATCCGCGCCTGGCGAGCCTCCTCCCCTTCGCTCGAAACGTCGCGGTCTTCCCGATGACGGCCGAGGGCAAGCCTGTTGGAGTGATCGCTGTCGAGCACCCCGGACGCACGGGACGGATCGAGCGCAGGGTCGTGGACATGGTGCAGCAGTTCGCGTCGCACGCAGCCCTTGCCCTCGAGACTCGTTCGCTTTACCAACTCGTCCAGAAGCAGGCGGAGACCGATGCCCTGACGGGTATCCCTAACCGTAGGACGTTCGAGTCCACCTTGGAGCGAGAGATGTCCCGCGCCGCCCGTAGCGGCGAGCAAGTGACACTAGCCATGTTCGACATCGACCACTTCAAGTCGCTAAACGACACCTATGGGCACCAGACCGGCGATGACGTGCTGAAGAAGGTCGCGTCCGCTTTGGCAATCACCTGTCGCGACTTCGACACGCCTGCTCGTTACGGCGGTGAAGAGTTCGCCGTGATCCTGCCGTCGTGTTCGTCGAAGGAATCGCTGATGGTGGCGGAACGGTTGCGCCAAGCGATCTCGCAGGTCGAAGCCGTGACCCCCATCACCGCGAGCGCCGGGGTCGCGACGTTCCCGACCCACGCAACCGATCTTCAGTCGTTGATCAAGTCCGCCGACGAAGCGTTGTACGAGTCCAAGCGCGGGGGCCGCGACAGGGTCACCCGTTCCCGCAGGCGGCCACGCAAGACCACGTCATCCGGGTCCACCGAGCTGCTGGACGCCGAGGCGGAATAGCTACTCCGGACTATCTATAGGTCTTGCGATGGAACACGTCCGTCGCTAGGGATGCAACGCGGTCGAGTATCAGCATCCCCTCGAGATGATCGATCTCGTGCTGGAACGCGCGCGCCTCGAACCCCTCGGTGGTGATGGTCCGCTCGTCCCCCTCCGGGGTCAGCCCCCGCACCACGATCGATAGAGAGCGCGCGACGTTGGCCGTCAGGTCCGGAACGCTCATGCATCCCTCTCGAGCGACCTCCCGGCCATGCGCCTCGACGATGACGGGATCGAACAACACGATGAGACCGTGACACACCGTCGTCTTCTTATGTCCGGTGACGTCCAGGGCGAACGCACGGCGTGACACTCCGATCTGGGGGGCCGCGAGGCCGACACACGCGGGCGACACCTTCATCGTGTCGACGAGGTCGGCCGCCAGTTGGTGATCGGGGGTGTCGCCTATCTCAACGGCTCGTTGTTTCAACACCTTACTGGGGAGAGAAACGACATCTCTTACCGCCACTGAGAACCGATCAGAGGACGTCCGAGTCGACGGGATGGACGCTCACATCGACGTCGAGCTCGTCTCTCAGGCTCAGCACCGCGTCTGGATCGGTCCCCGACGGGAACACCACCTCGAGCATCACGGCGTAAACGGGCGCTGCCGACTCGCCGATCACGCGTGACGTCAGGTCGGTGATGTTGGCGCCGGCCGACGCCAGCGCCTCGGCAACCTTCAAGACGATGCCGGGCTTATCCGCGCCATAGACCGACACCATGTGGGTAGGCGGCGTTACTTCGGAGGCAGCTTCCTCGACGTGCCGCACCGTCACGATCAAGCCGAGTTCGGATCCTGCGTTCTCGAGTTGGGCTTCAAGGGCTGCCGGATCCACCTCCGGTGGGGTCTCGACCACCAACATCATCGAGAAATGCCCTCGCAGGATGGTCGATGACACATCCTCGAGATTGCACCCGCTCTCGAACAAGACCTTCGTGATCGCGGCGACGATGCCCGGCCGGTCTGCGCCGACGACGGTTACTGCAACCAGGTTAGACATCCAGCGACCCTAATTCCCTTCAGCCACGACGAGCTTTGACCCACGCATGAAGCTCGTCGGCCGACATGAAGTTCAAGATCTTGTCCTTCGGGATACCGACGCTGATCGCTGCCGCCAACGCCACGGGTAGGTACTGCATCTCTCCCGGGCTATGCGCATCAGTGCCCATCGAGATCCAGCACCCGGCATCGCGGGCGAGCTCGAGCAGTTCGACGTTCAGGTCCTGTCGGTCGGGGAACCCGTCGATCTCCAACGCGGTGCCGGTGTCGGCAGCCGCATCGCAGACCGTCTTCCAGTCGGCGAGAAGACCGACACGGAAGTTGTAGATGCGACAGCGCGGGTGTCCGAGCACGTCGATGTCCGGGTTCTCGATGCCCGCGATGTAACGATCGGTTTGATCTTCCTTGCGACGCAGCTGCGAGTGGAACGAACCGAGTACCAGGTCGAGACTTGCGAGGCAATCACGCTCCATGTCTCCCGAACCATCGGGTGACAGGTTCATCTCGATCGCCTTCAGGACCTTGAAGTCGGCACCCTGTCCAGCCAACTGCGCATTCAGAGCATCGATCCGACGACCCTGGTCCGCGAACTGCTCCTCGGTCATGCCGCCGGCGATCTTCAGACCCTTGGAGTGATCGGTGATCGCGATGTAGGAATAGCCGAGATCGATCCCCGACCGCGCCATCTCCTCGATCGGCACACTCCCATCGCTCTCCTCGGAATGCATCTGGAGGTCGCCGTTGACCTCGTCTGCCCAGTCGGGGTTCGCGGCGAGGATCTTGCGAGCTTCGGAATACGAGCGGAAGCCGGCGCGCAGCGGCGGAGGGTCGGGGATCTCGGGTGGTTCGTCCAACCACGACTTGATCAGCCCTGAAAGCTTGGCTCCTATCCCCTTCAACTCGGTCAGGGGAAGGTCGTTGGCGACCAGGTCGGCGACCTCCTCGGGCCACTTGTAAGCAGCGCGCGATGCACGGCGATATGCGCGCTGGCGATCGCCGGTCAGTTCCTCTGCGCGCAAAGCGAGAAGCTCGCCGACCTGTGCGTTCGTGAGGCTCATCGGGGACGAGGTTAAATGCCAGCGATGGCCCTCCCACTCAAGCCGCCCCTCAGTCCCATGCTTGCCAAGCTTGCCGAGACGATCCCGGCCGGAGACGAGTGGTCGTACGAGCCCAAGTGGGACGGCTTCCGGGGGATCGTCTTCAAAGACGGCAAGAAGATCGAGATCATGAGCCGGGACAAACGCACACTCGAGCGCTACTTCCCTGAGCTCCTCGTCGTCCTCCAGGACTCATTGCCCGATCGGTGCGTGGTCGACGGAGAGATCGTCATCCCAGGGAAGGGTGGCCTCGAGTTCGACGCGTTGCTCCAACGGATCCACCCGGCGGAATCACGCGTCAACATGCTGGCGGAGAAAACGCCCTCTAGCTTCGTCGTCTTCGACCTGCTGGCCCTTGGCTCCGACGACCTGATGGCACGTCCACTCGCGGAGCGCCGTGCGATGTTGGACAAAGCCCTCGGTTCACCGAAGAAGAAGGGCACCGACGCCACCATCAAAGAGGTCGCGACGACCGGCAAGTCGCACCGACGCTTCCTGGTAGGGCCGTGGACCCAGGATGCGAAAGAGGCCGAAGGCTGGCTCGACACCTACGAGCGCATCGGACTGGACGGCGTCGTCGCGAAGCAACTCGATTCATCCTACGAACCGAACAAGCGCGGGTGGATGAAGATCAAGCAGCACCGGACCTGCGACTGCGTCGTCGGTGGTTTCCGGCTGAACAAGACCGGAGATGGGATCGGATCGTTGCTACTAGGCCTCTACGACGCGAAGAAGAACCTGCACTATGTGGGGCACACGTCTTCGTTCAAGGCGCAGGAACGGCGTGACCTTCTTGCCAGGTTGAGCAAGCTCGAAGGTGCCGGCGGGTTCGGGCAGGGACGGTCGCCCGGTGGGCAGTCGCGGTGGTCGGGCGGCAAGGACACGACCTGGGTGTCGATCAAACCGGAGATCGTCTGCGAGGTTGGGTTCGATCGCCTGCTGGGTGGTCGCTTCCGCCATGCGGTGACGTTCTTGAACTGGCGCCCGGACCGTAAACCGGCGAGCTGCACGTTCGATCAACTGCCGGACTTCTTGCGACCTTTCTGAGTCTTCTTGGCCGTCGACTTCTTCGCCGGCGACTTGGCGCGCGAGGGTGCGACCCGCATCGGCTCTTTGTCGCCCTTCGGGAAGTGCGGAGGCCATGGCGCGTCGCCGATGCCCTCCTTCTCATCACGCTCGGCAAGCTCTAGCAGGGCGTCCAGCCTTCCCACCGCATCGTCGATCCCTGCGTGTGGATCGCCGGTCTTCGCCACACGTTCAGGCACCGTGAAGATCGTGTGGTCTGCAGGATCGACCTCGGGGACCTCGTCCCACGCAAGGGGGCACGACACCTGAGCGGGTGCGAATGGCCGCACCGAGTAAGCAGCCGCGATCGTGCGGTCCCGGGCATTCTGGTTGTAGTCGACGAAGACGCCATGACGTTCTTCCTTCCACCATGCAGTGGTCGCCAGTCCGTCAGCACGCCGCTCGACCTCGCGCGCGAAGGCGAGGGCCGCCCGCCGGACCTCCTGGAAGCCCCACTTTGGCTCGATACGGACGTAGATGTGGATGCCGCGTTTGCCCGACGTCTTGGGCCACCCGACCAGACCGTGCTGTTCGAGAACCTCTTTCGCAATCATCGCCACCTTGCGCGCATCGCCGAAGTCGATACCGGGTGTCGGATCGAGATCGACACGGAGCTCGTCGGGATGATCGACGTCATCGCGCCGCACCGGCCATGGGTTGATGTCCATGCAGCCCATGTTCACGGCCCACAGAAGGTGAGCGAGATCGGCGATGACGAGCATGTCGGCTTGCCGGCCGCTGGGGAACCGCACCACGACAGACTGCAACCACTCAGGGCGACCCTTGTCGGGCAGACGCTTCTGATAGAACGCGTCGTCCGGAGCGTCGACACCGTTGGGCCAGCGATACATCGTGGTCGGGCGATCCTGCGAACCACGCAGAACGCCGTCGGCAACCGACACGTAGTAGTTGGCGAGGTCTAGCTTCGTTGCCCCCGACTCGGGGAAGAAGACCTTCGACGGGTTCGTGATCCGAACGTCTTGCCCGTCGACCTCGAGGACCGTTACTTCAGTTGCCACTCTCGGGCGACTCTTCGGCCACGCGGGCCACCCCCTTATCGCTGGATCGGAAGGTCCAGGAAGGAGTCTTTCAGATAGATCGTGTTGGTCGCGCGCTCTTCGTTAGGAGCGAACCAAGTGTTGCTTGACGACGCGACGATCACCTCGAAGTGGTGATCCTTGGCCAGAACGTAGTCCTTGTCGATGAACTCGAGCTTGAAGTCGTAGACCTTGCCGGGCTCGAGGTCCTTGCCCTTCGTCAAGCCGTCGTTGAAGCGCGCATTCAGGGCCGCACGCGAGACGATGCCGCACGAACCGCTTGGGCCCACATCGCACAGGATGCCTACGAGATGGGTAGAGGCAGCGTCGCTCGACGCGCTGAGGTGAAGGATCGGACGACCCTGGATACGGATCCCCGTGGTTCCCGGGACCTCGATACGCATGTAGCCGGAACCGATCCCTCGCGTCATCTCGGATTCGGTCAGATGACCGTCGTCGGTGTAGTTGAACTCGACGGCCGGTCCACTCCCCAACAACGGGAAGCGCTTCATCACGCCACCCCACGTTTCGTCCGTGCGCCATACGTTGTCGTTGGTCTCGATGCGGATCGCGGGCTCGTCCTCGACACCGTTGTGAACGCCGTAGAGCCACCGCTCGAACCACCGTTCGAGGAAGAAGTCCCATTCGGGGTAGTTGCCGCGCGGTGACGCGTGCGGCCACTGACCGATGACCATCGCCTTCTCGGTCTTGACCGCCTGGAACCACTGCGTGCCCTCCCACGTCTTCACGTTGAAGTCGAGTTGGCCGTGCGTCACCAGGACCGGCACCTTCACTCGGTCGGCGAGTCGCAGGTAGTCGCGTTCCTGCCAGAACTTGTCGTAGTCGGGCTGGGTGCTGTAGCCCTTCATGAACTTCTCGACCCGATCGCAGACATTCCAGCGCATCGCGATCTGTTGTGCCGCGGTTAGCGAACCGGGATCGGGTGGGGGCAGGAACCCATAGGCGAACATGAAGTCGGTCGGCGTATCCGAGGGTGGGTCGATGTCGGCAGACTCGCCCGAGTAGGTCGCACGCACACCTTGCTGGTAGGCGTACCCCCACCATCGACTGATAGACGAAACGGGCACGATAGTGGCGAGGTGCGGTGGGTTCTCGACCGCGGCCGCGTTCGCGGTGGTGCCGTCGTACGAGGCACCGGTCATAGCGACCTTGCCGTTGGACCAGTCGCGTGTTCCCAACCACTCGACGAGGTCGTAGCCGTCGTGACGCTCGTTGATGCCGCCGTAGTCCCAGCACCCTCCGGAGTTGTAGGTCCCCCGGACGTCCGCAACGACGTATGCGTACCCCTTCGGCACGAACAGTTGGCCATCGCCAGAAGGCAGGTCGGCTTCGTTGCGATCGAGGGCCCGGTTCAGCAAGTGATACGGGCTCATCGACAGGATGACCGGCACGCGCACGTTCTTCGGGGTGGCGGGACGGTAGATGTCGGCCGAGAGTTCGATGCCGTCGCGCATCTCTACCCGTACCCGTTCGTAGGTGAACTCGGGATAGTTACGCGGCCCCCGATCGACCCGCGCCGAAGCACCGGCGGGAACCAACAGGCAAGCCGCGACGAAGGCGACGATCACTCGTCTCATGCTCGGAAAGGTTCTACGTAGAAGTCCTTAGCCCTCCGGGGGCCGTTTTCGCCCATTGCGTAGTGCCGACACGGGCCCCCGGCCCTAGCGTTGGGCCAGGTTGAGGAGAGGAAGGTCATGCCCCGCGTAACGAGTGATGGAGTGTCGGTCTACGTGCCCACGTATCCGGCAGATTTCCGCTGCCCCGAGTGCAACGAACGGCTTCACCAGATCCTGACTGGGTCCCGGCCGAGCCTCCAGCCCTGCACTTGCGGCTATGACTCGACCCACGCCTACCTCCAGCCGGTCCCGATCCTCTAGACCTACCGGCACCCCGGCGCGAGGCTTTCTGACATGAAGGTCGCTCTCTTCATGGCCCTATGCAACGGTCCTCTCGTGGGCGTCATCGCGCTCGACTTCTGGGGCAGCGGCCGGAGCGAAGCGAGGGCCGAGAAGGCGCTGGCCCAGGATCGGTGCCAAGCCGGTTCGAGGTGGCTCCCCGGACATCGCTGCGGCCAACACGTCGTGGCTCGACTCGATGTCTTCGAAGGTTACGAGTACCGCTTCTTCCGATGTCTGTGCGAAGAACACGCGACCGAGGCCCAGCGACGGATGGCAGGACCGTCCTACCGGGTTGCCCTACTAAGTCCGAGGGACGCGTAGGCTTCGACGATGGAAAAGACCGACGAACAATGGCGTGAGGAACTGACCCCCGAGCAGTACGAGATCCTTCGCAAGAAGGGCACGGAACCGCCGGGCACCGGGAAGTTCACTTACAACAAAGACACCGGCATGTACCGCTGCGCGGGCTGCGGCACCGACCTGTTCAGTTCCGACACGAAGTACGACTCGGGCAGCGGATGGCCGAGCTTCACGGATCCTGCCAACCCCGCCAACGTGGAGCTCCATCAAGATGTCAGCCACGGCATGGTCCGCACCGAGGTCACGTGCAAGAACTGCGGTGGCCATCTGGGCCACGTCTTCGACGACGGCCCGGGTCCGAACGGACAACGTTTCTGCATCAACTCCTGCGCTCTGGAGTTCGACCCCGCTACCTAGTGGTTGGGGCGCGTCGCACACCTCGATCGTAGGCCTAAGCTTCATCCATGGCCCGAACGATTCAGCGTCTCGAAGATGTGCCCAAGCCCACGCACGCGGAATGGCTCAAGCTCGGCGAAGAGGTGGACAAGTCGTTCCTCGAGACCTTGCGGTCTTTGAGCGAAGAGGAATGGGCCGCCCCGACGGAATGTTCGCCGTGGACGGTCAAGGACATGATGGCTCACATCCTCGGGTGGGCCGAAGCGACGATGTCACCACGTGAGCTAACTCGCCAGACGATCGCGGGATTCAAGACCAAGGGCGCGCACGGCGGCGTGTGGCTCGATGCGACGAACCAGTCCCAGATCGACACACGCGCCCCGATGTCGATCGACGAGGTGATCGCTCGCTTCGTCGAGATCACCCCCGGCTACCACAAGACCCGGACCCGCTACGGACTCATGACCGGTCTGTTCCCGATGAAAGAGCCGTTCTCGGGCACGTGGGTCCCTATGCGTTTCCTGTTCGACACGATCTTCGTGCGCGATCACTTCATGCACCACGTCGACATCTGCACCGCGACAGGACGGATGATGCCGGTAGGTGACGCCGAGATCCGGATCGCTCACGACGCATTCAGGGAGTGGAGCGACAAAGCCAAGGCGTCGGTCACCCTCGAGCTGTCGGGCCCAGCGGGTGGGACGTTCACACGAGGTACCGGAGAGACGTCGATCTCGGGAGATGCGATCGACCTCTGCCGCGTGCTGGCGGGTAGACGATGTGACAAGTTCGAGGTCGATGGTGACGAGGAAGCCGCTAAGCGGTGGCTCAGCGTTCTCGCCGCGTTCTAGCTATTCCCCCGGTTCGACCGCGATCAAGACACCGACTTTCTGGCGACCCGAGAAACCGAGACGTCGCGCGGTCTCCGCGCTGAGATCCCAGTCGGCGGTGCTGTAGGGGCCGCGGTCGATGACCGGAACGGTCAGCACGACGCCATTGAAGAAGAACGTCACGTTCGTTCCGCACGGCAACGACCGATGAGCGACCCCGAGGATCTGATCGTCGTAGGTCTGACCGCACGCGGTCGACTGCCCGTAAAAACCCGGCCCGTACCAGGTTGCCTCGGTCTCACGGAAGACCGTGAGCACCGCGATCCACTGGCCCCGACCATTGAGACCCGGGATCAGCGCCCGGATGACACCCGATCCGGTCTCCTTGGGGGTGAACGTCGTCTGGAATGCGCGTCCGTAAACCGGTGCGCGCCGGACCGTCCACCAGTGCTCGGCGCGCCACTCCTGGATGATGACCTCGTCTGCATCGACCTCGCGCGACAAGGTGCCCACTGCGGTCACGGGCGATCCTTCGACGAGATGGTCCGGGCTGAGCCTCAGACTTGTGATGCGCGGCCCCTTGGCGGCGAGGGCCGCACCTTCGATCGCGACGATGCTCGACAACACGAGTAAACCGACCAAGAAAGCTCGGAGAGGACGACGCGCGAGGACACCCGGCCGCAGAACCATGCCCCCAGCACACCTGAGTCGGAGCCTCACGGCGATACGCAATGAAGGAGAGCGAGCAAGATCCCCTTGCGGCACAGGGCGGCGGCGGCCAAGATGGGCCCGTGCCTACCGACATCCGCATCGTCTTGCCGAACCGCCCCGGGGCCGTGACCCACGTCTGCTCGTTGGTCGCCGAGGCCGGGATCAACGTCCTGGGCGCGTGCGGGGACCTGCGACCCGGCGAGCGCTGGGGCTTCATCCACCTCGTGGTCGAAGAGGGCGGCGCCGCCAAGGGCCTGATCGAGGGGGCCGGCTACGAGGTCACGAGTGCCCGGCCTGTCGAGATGGTCGATCTCGTCGACGAGCCGGGGGGCCTCGCCAAGGTCCTCAGCGAGTACTCGAAGAACAACACGAACATCGACATCATCTATACGGCCAGCAACGACCGCCTCGTGATCGGGACCGAGGACATGCTCGAGGAGCGTATGGGGATGAACGTCGAAGACGTCAAAGGCGCCTAGCTCCACCCCATCCGACGTTGCTGCGCAAGGCGACTTCAGCTGCCTCCCCTAGGGACTGAAACTACGTTTCTGAGTGCCCGTCATCGTCATCCTTTGACAAGTCCACGTAGCGAGGTTTCCGAGGTACCCGGCCATCTCGATCCAGGAAGCGGAACCATCCGATCAAGGTCAGGCCCGACATGGCAACGACCACTACGACCCACCAGAACGTATCCATATCCGTTCGTGTGTAACACCGTTTCGCACCCACCGTGCGTAGTAGCCCGGCCCACGTAAGATTTCTGGAATGCTCAGGCGGGCGTTGGTGCTCTTTTCGGTCACCCTCTTGTTCCTCGTGCCGGCAACCGCCGCGTTCGCGATCGATGAGTTGCGGCGCGGTGACTCGGGTTTCGACGTCGTGTTGTGGCAGCGGATGCTCAACCGCATGACATCGGCCGAGCACCATCTACCCGAGGACATCATCGCCGTGGATGGGATCTTCGGACCCGAGACGGAACGAGCTACGAAACGTTTCGAACGAGGTGCCGAGTTCGAACAGGACGGCGTCGTTACCCAACGCGAGCGACGACTGTGGCTCGGCGCGTTCATCACCTGCTGCGGAGCGACCAAACCAACCCTTGGCCCGGGTTCGTATGAGGTCGACGTTGGCTTCGTCCAGATGCACCTGAACCGCTCGCCCCGACGCGATGGTGCAGCCGGTCCTCCGTTAGTGATCGACCTGATGTTTGGACCCGCCACGGAAGCAGCAGTGCGCACCTATCAGAGTGCCCACGAGCTGACGGTCGATGGGATCGTCGGACCCGAGACCTGGGGAGAGATGTTGGGGTATCCGAAGTCGTGACCCGGACGTGAAGAGCGCAACGGTTCGAGACACACGCGGGCGCAGTTGGAGAGTCTCGATACGGATGCTGCCGTGGCGGCCAAGATGGCGGTGGCCGTGGCGCACGGTCCGATCGACGTCAGCTGAGGATGCCAGGACTCCCGCGGGTGCCGAGACCGAGCCGGGAGCCGGAACCCCTTCTGGTGATGGTGGTGACGGTTTGGCAGCGGCAGCCGACATGTTGTTCGGCGAATGGATCCTGATCTTCGTCATCGTGGCGGTGGTTGCGGTCTTTTTCGTGATCCCGGCCTTCGTCCTATTGCTCGAGGTCGTCATCGTGGCACTGCTGGTGATCAGCGCGATTGCGCTGCGAGTTCTCTTCAGGCAACCGTGGCTCGTCGACGCGGTCGCCGATGAGGGCACCCGACTTGCGTGGAAGGTTGTCGGGTACCGGAGAAGTCGGCGGGTAGTCGAGGAGGTCGCGGCACAGTTGCAGCGAGGCATCGCGGAGCCACGGGTGCCCGACGCGACACTCGTCCGGTGAGAGACACGCAGAAGTAGAGACCGGTCAGCTACAGGTGCATCAACGGTTAGCTCTCGAGTTCCTTCTTGCGTGCTTGCATCCGCTCGCCGAGGGCATCTAGCTCGTCGCTCGAGAGGACGTCGCGAGCCTTCTTGAACATGTCCTCTTCTTCTTCCTCGATGTGGTGCTCGATGTTCTCCTTCATCACCGAGAACTTGGCCCCCCACTTCTCGTCGTCGACCGAAGTGTCACCGAGTTCAGTCATGATCTGGTCGACAACGTGGTGCTCCTCGTATCCTTCGAGCACGATCTCCTTGGCTTTGGGATGTTCCTTGAGGGCCGGATAGAAGATCTCCTCTTCGATCGCTTCGTGGATCTCCATCTCCCGCTTGATCTTGTCGAATAGCTCGGTGCGTGTCTTCACCGCGTTCTCCGTGGTGTCGTCTCCCTGTTTCAGCAGCTTCTTGACCTTCTTGTGGTCGTCTTCCAGTAGCTCGATCGCGTTGGGCATCGGTTACTCCTTTCCGTCCGTTTGAGGGAAAGGGTTCCCGAGTGAGAAGGACCCAAACACACCCCGGGTCACGACGGACCTGGACCGTCGCCTTTGAGGTGCTGAGCTAACGGCAGGGGAACCTCAAGCCGATCAGGTGCGTCCAAACCTCGTGAAACACCTACTGATCCCTCTGTCAGTTCTGATCCTCACCGCGTGCAATCCCACCGCACCGGCGGTCGCGCCGCTTGAGGAGATGTCGCCAGGCGTTCGGCCCAGCCAGACAGCGCCTGAGTGGACCGCCCCGGACGATTACAGCTTCATCCTGAAGTCATCGTGTGGGGAGCGAAGTCTGATCGGCCGTTTCCGCGTTGTCGTAACAGGCGGGAGGACACGCGCTCGAGCCCTCGATGAGCGAGCAAGAGCATTCATGAGATACGACCACGGCGAAGACGTGCCTAGCCTCGATGACCTCCTGGCGGAGGCCGAGGAGGCCCGAGCTGCGGGCGCGGACGTCGTCGAGATCGAACACGGCGCCAAAGACGGCCACCCCACCTCGATCAACATCGACTACATGAAGAACGCGATCGACGACGGAGCTTGCTACGTCATCAGCGACTACTCCGAAAGGACTTGACGTACGGAGTCCTGGTCCACCTCCACTACAACTGCCAGAAGGTAGAGGTCAGGCCCACTGACGAAAAGACCGCCTGGACTTCCTCTCGCGTTCGGCGTCTCCACCCGGGCAGGTGGCGGCCGGCGAACCAGCGCTGTGTGAGATCCCACTGGACATCTAGCGACATCCGCTCCCCCTCGGGGTTCCCGCGCGCGAGCCAGCCCTCGAGATGTCCCTCCGACCGGAAGGCGAGCATGTGGGCTCAGGTGTACCCGATGTCCTCGTACCAACGAGCGGTCGGAACGCCGAAGTGAACGAGCGCGCCTGCGGGCGCAACTACCCGGCCCCCGGCGATCGCGATCGCCAACGGGTCGGAGCAGTCGGGGCAGACCGTCGTCACCTCGCCATCGGATTCGACCAGGGCAAGGATGCCCAGCGCGTCCCATATGCAGATCGCATCCCAGCGCTTGTCCGCCGCGGTGACGGTGAACGGCGCGTCGGTCGCGCAGAAGGGATGGACGAGCCAGATGTCCTCGGTGCCGGGTCGGAAGGCGATGACGTCGGTGGCGGCTAGCTCGCGGAGAGAGGTCTCCACATCGGGTATCGGAAGATCGAGGGCAGAGGCCAGGTCGTCCGTCGAGGGTGCACGGCTCTCTTCAACGAACCAGCGGTAGAGCTCGACCCGAACAAGGTTGACCTGGTCCATCTTGCACATCATGTCTCAACGACCTGAACTCATCTAGCAAGGACGGGGTCTCGGCGCGCCTCTGGTGACATCTAGCGGCACTTGAGGCAGCTCGGCCATCAGCAGGCCCCCTATCGCGGCGATGGTTGAAGCGAGGTTGTTCTGACCGCTGCGCTCGAACGTTCCGTCGCCGTTCGCATCCGCCCACGTGTAGAAGAACGAGCCTGCATTCGGGCCGCACAGTTTGCGTTGCAGCTTCGCGAGGGCCGCGATCGAGCCAGGAGGTGGCGTCAGGTTCGCCGCGGCATAGGCCTGCAACACCATCCCGGTCGTGTTCGCGTTGGCGTAGCTCGAGGTGAAATTGGAGTGGAATGAATCCGACCGGTCATAGCTCCAGCCTCCGTTGTTCGGATCGATCAACGTGTCGAGGAAGGTGAACGGGTCGATCGCAGGAGCGACCGGGTGCGGCAGACCTCGCAATGCCTGGATGGCGAGGCTCGTCGTGTCCGCGTCTGCTTCGTCGATGTCCGGGTAGCCGAGTGAACAGTGCTCGTCCTCACCTGGGACGGGAGGGCCGATGACCTGCCATCCCCCGTTGCCACATTGCGCGGAGACCAACCATCCTGCCGACGCGTCGAGGCTCTCCTCTTCGTCCGCTGCCTCGAGCGCCAGCATCGCAATCGCATGCGAGAACACAGACGTGTCCACCCCATAACGTCCGTCCGAGCCTTGGGTCGCGACCAGTTCGGCAACCAGATCGCGCCCGACGAAGTCCCGAGGGTTGCGGCCCCCTGCAACCTCGGCGAGAACCACCTTGGCTATCTCACCGACGCTGTCGATCTCATCCGAACTCGCTTCGAGGTAGTCCAGCGCCCTTGCGATCGCCTTCGGAGCGCGACGCACACTGACCATGGCGACGACCGCGTCGGCGGTCCACGGGATGGGATCGTCGAGCGCCGGGATCGACCCGTCCTCGAGCTGCTGGCTCACGATGAAGTGGGTCGCCATCGCGGCCCTCCTCTTCAAGCTCGGGGCCGCCAACGCTGGGGTGCAAAGTGAAACGACGACAACGAGTGCTGCTGCGATGCTGCGACGAGCAGAGACCATGTGCTGCTCCTTCCCCGATCCGCGTCGGGCGTAAGAAAGACCCCTCGAGAAAAGGGGTCTGCAGCGGTGATCTGCTTCAGCTCACCTTTGCCTCGAAGGTGTCTCGTGCCGAGCGTCGACGGGGAGTTCCTGGCTCGTCCTCCTCGAAGAAGGACCACAGTTGCGGGACAGCGCCGGAACCACCGGACTTCCCCCCACGTCGATGCCTATGAAGTTGTCAAGCACAAGAACCATATCCGGCGCAGTAGGAAGGACCATCTCGCAGTTGACAGTTCCTTATGAGATCAGCGGGAGCGCCGATTCAGAGGCCCTCGTACCAAACCGGTTTGGAGGTCGCCTGCTCACAGGTGTCCCAACCCGAAGTCGTCGCCGGAGCGACCAGGCGATACCACCCTCTATGTCGATTCCGCCCATAAACATGGATGGTGCCGAACCCGACTGAGTCCACACGGAAGGCCTTGACATCGACCCAGTCCCCGTCTCGCTTCATCTGACCGACTACTCGCACCTGGTCGTAACACTCCTTGGGCCCACTCACGACATCCAAATGCGCTCGCAACTCGAGCCCGCCGAACAACCCGAGCCGCACGCGCCGTTCGTATGTCTTCTCGTCGCGAGGAGGCGAATAGATAGTGACGGACATAGATCCGTCCGCCATCGGCGCGCCCGCGGTGACCTTGATCCCACTGCTGTTGTCGATCAGAAATTCCCCCTCGGTCAACAACGCTCCATCGGTGGCATCGCCGTTCTGGTCGAGGTCGATGATCTTCGTCGAGTAGTCCTTCGTGGAGATCCGGTGCACGATCACACCGCTGCCGGGGAGATCTTCGTACTTGCCACCATCAGCTCGCACCTCGACGGTGAGCCAGCGTGTCTCGGTGCCGCGGATAGGAGCTTGGATCATCCGGTATCTGCCGGGAAGAAGAAGCTGGGAGCCGGTCGCTTCCAGCGTGACGGTGGTGGTCGTCCCTTCCTCGGGGACATAGACCTCAGAGTCGGTGATCCAGCCAGCCTCGCGCTTCCAGGCCGCGATCGGGTGCACCGGTATGCACTCGAACGGCTCTTCCCAACAACCCTGAGCGATGTTGCTCATCACATCCCACGGCGACCCGTACTCGACGTCATCACGTGCTCCGCTGTGGCGGAACCCGAACCCGTGGCCCATCTCATGGGCGAGCGATCCTTGCGGAGTAGTGGTCCAGGTGCCCCAGTCCAAGGGCTCCCCCATCACCGCATGTGACCAGACGTCGGGTTCTGACACGTCGAAGTACCTGAAGCCAGGGCCGCCATAACCAGTGTTGCCGATGCCCTTGTCGAAGAAATACACGGCACCCTTGTAGTCGGTGAAGTCGACATCGTCGTTTGCTTGCGCCTGACAATGCTTCGTCAGTGCATCCGTGTTCGTGTAGATGCCACCGAAGTAACCGGGATCTTCCTTGTAGAAAGCCAGCTTCCGAGGCATCTCGTACCAGCCACGGACATCGGGCTGGAAGTCCATCCGCCCATAGGAAACCGTGGTCCAGTAGTCACCCATGTTCGGGTACTGATCACCGAACAGCGTTTGGTAGTAGCCGACCTCGTGTCTGGGTTCCGAGCCCTTGAAACTGCACAGGAGAACGATCCAAGGCTGCGGCCCAACGGCGGGGCCATACCAATTGTCTGAGGAGGGCGCGATGACAGAGGCCGACGCCGGAAGTGTGGCGATCAGCGTAGCCACGAGCATGCCGGCGACAATGAGACGCACGAACGATTTCTTCACGCTTGTGTGTTCTCCGGTCTGGTCTGCCCTCCTGCGCCATCGCCACGTGTCCGGGCGAAAACGACCCCTATCGGGATGATCCGGCGCGACCTTTCGGGGGGCCGTGGCGTGTATAGGTCGTGGAAGCTGTAACCGAACCATTCCGGCCGGCGAGGAGTCTGGGCATCGTGAGCAACGACAGGTTGGGCGAGCTCTATAGGGCCCACGGGGGCGACGCGCTCCGGCTCGCCTATGTCATGACCGGCAGCCGGGAGGCGGCTGAGGATGTGACCCAGGACGCATTCGTGCGGGTCGGTCGCAAGATCTTCGGGCTCAAGGACCCCGACCACGAGAGGGCCTACCTCTTCCGCGCGGTGATCAACCTGTGCCGGAGCCGCGGTCGCAAGCTCGGGCGTGAGAGAGCAGCGCTGGCGCGGATGGAACAGCCGGCGCAGACATCTCCCATGGGAACGGATGAGACCTGGCGTCGCTTGCACGCGCTCCCCCCTCGCCAACGGGCAGCTCTGTTCTTCCGCTACTACCTCGACCAGTCCGAAGCCAGCTCGGCCGAAGCGCTCGCTTGTTCCACGAGCGCGCTGAAGTCACTGGTCAACCGAGGGCTGAACTCGCTACGCGAAGCTGAAGGAGAAGACCGATGAACCGCGACGAACAGAAGCTGCGAGACGCTTTCCAGCAAAAGCTCGGTGACCTGAAGCCCACGACGGGTATCGACTCGATCCGTCGGGGCGCGCGGCGGGGCCGCGTGATGACTGCACTCGCGACCGTTCTCTTCGTCTCAATTGCCGGCGTCGGTGGTTACGCACTAACCCGATCCACCGCTGATGGAGAAGATCGTGTCGTGGGGCCCGGGCCTAAATCCGACGACGGACTGATCGCGTTCACCATCCAGGGCTCGAAAGACCCGATGCCGTGGATCGCCACGGTTCCTGCCGCCGGTGGCCAGGTCACGAAGCTGCGGGAAGGACAGAGCCCCGCGTGGTCGCCCGACGGAACACGGATCGCATTCACCTGTCATCCGGGAATCTGCACGATGAACGCCGACGGGACCGTGGTTGAACAGGTCACCGAGCCCCCAGACGGTGCGATCGATGAGGACCCAGCTTGGGGATTGAACAGAACGATCGCGTTCTCCCGCTATTTCATGGACACACAGCCGCAGGGGGCGGACATCTACCTCGTGTCCGAGGACGGGGACAACCAGCAACAGGTCTTGGTGGACGATGACGTCAGTCAGTCGCCAAGCTTCTCGCCCGATGGCAAGCGGATCGCGTTCAGCCGATCACCGGGTGAAAGCGCCCAGGCTGGAACCGCGGGGGTTGGGCTGCTCGTCGCGAACGCGGACGGAGGGGAGCCCACGGTCCTCCTTTCAACGACAGCGGCACGTCCCGACTGGTCGCCGGATGGGAGAACCATCATCTTCGACGAGGCATCCGCCTTATGGACGATCTCTCCTTCCGGAGGGGATCCCCACAAGCTTCCTACGGTGAGCGGACGGGCATTCGATGTGGGCTCCTTCCCCTCCTGGGCTCCGGACTCCCGACGGTTCGCTTTCATGTGCTCTTCGTCGGGTACCAATGGCAACGACATCTGCCTCGGAGATGTCGATCGTGAGGGTTATGAAGTGCTGGTCGCTACCAGCGAGATTGAAGCGTCACCGGCGTGGCAACCGACCGTCTCCTCAGCGCCCGATTGCCCAACCGTCCACGAGGGTGGCTACCGCTTCGCCGTTGCCCCGTCGCCGGCGGCTCCTGGGTCGGCCGCGACAATCAGCGGCGCGATCCCTATGTTCGGGGAGGGGGGCCAGTACATACCTCCGGGGCCCGCCGACGCACTCCACTTCTGGGTCGACGCCGATCCCGAGGACTGGCAGGCCCTGATCGATTCGAAAGGTTCTCCGAACGCGTACTTCAGACCGAACGAGAACCCGGAACAAGGAACCTATCTAGGCTCGGTCGACGTTTCGGATCCGACGCAGTGCACCTACCACTTCGATTTCACGGTCCCGGATCTGGAACCGGGCGAGCACACCATCGTCGGCATGCTCTTCGGAGGGGACGGCGCGGTCCCCATGACGGAGGGAGACACGCTGAAAGTATTCGTGTGTCAGCCTGCCTCGGCGGCCTACCGAGAGCTATTCCGGAATGGGTCGATCACCCAAGCGCCGGTCAAGAGCGACATCCTCGTCATGGATTCTGCAGTTCGGGGTGCGTGGTACATCGTGGCGAAGGTCGATGGATCGATCCCGGTTTGGGTGACGGATCGCGATCCGGAAGGCGAGGAAGTGGGCCGAATCATCACAGCGAACGATGCGGCTCAACGGCTCTCGTCCGCTGACTTCGTTGATATGCCCCTTTCCCGATCGGAGTCAGCCCAGGCGGCAGGCGACCCCGATCGCATCGCGTCCGCCGAGTCATGCATGAGCGGGTGAGGCTTGTCTCCCGCTCCACCACAACCTTTTGAGCGTTCGTGTCGTCTAATCGAGGAGAGATAGCGAAGGAAGGGCGAAGTGAACGTCGTCAGGCACGTGATGGTCGGCTTCATCGTCCTTTCGACATCTCTCGCGGCATGCACGGCAAGTGACTCCGGGACCCCTTCGGCGAAGGCACCGAATCCCACCGCCTCAACTGACCCCGCGGCTGGCGATCATGAGCTCGAGTGGGTGTTCGGTATCGCCGAGGAGGCGGGCTTCGAGGTTCAAGAGGTAAGTCGAGGCGCGCCGACCATCGTCAGAGGTTCCTCGACGTTCCAAATGTGGGCGTCCGTCTCAGAAGACGATCGGGATAGGGCGAAGCAACTTGGGGACGAGGGCTACGAACCGGTTGGAACGGTCGGGGGGATCAGACTGTTCAGCGACGGCCAGCGTCTCACCTGGGAGATCAACGGCATCTTCGTCTGGCTCTCCGGGGTCGAAGGCATCGACGGAGAGACGCGGGGGGTTGCCGATCTCGTACAGGCTTCGACCGTGTTTGCTTGGGATGGGGGCCTGGCAGACGATGCCGACCGACGAGATCAACTGACCGAGCGCGTCGGCCAGGTTGCTTGCCATGACGGTCTTGGGGACCTGATGGGTGAGGGATCTGGTGACCAGAGCGGCCCTGGTCCTCAAGCTCCGGACGAACAGCACGACGGAACCGATCTCACGGGGTTCTCCATGGGTCGTTACAGAGACGGAACGTTCGAGATGAGCTTCGGAACCCGTGGGCCGATCCCGGAGAGACTCGACAAAGGTCAGAAGCTGTCCTTCGTCCTTACCGGTACGTCCAAGACGCCCGGGTACCGCTTCGCCTCGATCACCACGACCCTGCGCGGCGGCACGTGGAAGGTCTTGATCCGAAACGAGGACGACGACGGTAACTACCCCATCGAGCCAGAGGTAGCCGGCAACGGTCTTAACCTCATAGTCGATGCCGAACTGGTGCCTCGCCTCATGCGCGGGAGCTTCAGATGGCACGTCTTCTCGCAGTGGATGCCGGAGCCAACCAGGAGCGCGTCTCAGATCTATTCCGACTACTGCCCCGACACTGGCTTCCCGAAGTTCGGGGGCCACTCGAGCTAGCCAAAGCAACTTTTTGGAACCACATGTCGTCTAATGCCGGAGGGAGAGACGGAAGGACCGAACGTGAGGTGGCCGAAGAGCGCGGTTGTCGTCTTCGGCGCGCCTGCACTGATAGGGGCATGCACCCCCAACGACAGGGTCAAGAGTCGAAAGGATCTCAACCGCGTAGTCGGAGCATCTTTGGTTCTACTGATGCTGGCTGCTTGCGAACCGGATACGGCACGAGACACTCCCACCGCTCAGGTCAGTCCGACGGCCATGGTTTCGCCCAAGAGAACTCCCCGACCTGAGCGCGATGAGCCCTACCGACGCACCAAGGCATGGGCCAAGCCCGGAGAGATCGCGCTAACCGATGTGACACCCATCGCTGCACTCCCAGGAGAACCGGAGCAACCCTTCCAGCTCTCCGATCTGTCGCCCGACAACGCCCTGATCTCCTTCTTGCGCTTCGACGATCCGCAGCTGCGGGCTGAGATCGGAACGCTCGAGGTCGCGACGGGGCGGGAGACGATGAGGTTCGCGCTCGGGCCTCGATCGATCGACCGGAAGGATGGAGCGAAGGGCGGAAGAGGGCACGGCGCCTACATCAATCTCAAGACCGGACTCCCGCTCTTCTCGCCCGATGGAGATCGGCTTCTCTTCCAGGATGGTCACTTTCTCCGGGTGCTCGACCTGGGTACCCACACGTCGCAGATCGCGGCGCGGACCTCGAACCGTTACGGCATCGGATATCAATGGCTCGCGGACGGAAGGATCGCGTACGTGGGCAAGAACCGCCGCCTGATGGTCCGGCGGGTAGGACGGCATCCGGAGTACACCGGAGTCACGTTCTACAAACCGAAGGGTTACGACGATCTGCTCGAACATTGGTCGGTAGACCCGCAGGGCAAGAAAGTCCTCTACTGGAAGGTGTGTGAAACCACACTGCTGGACCTCGAGAGTGGGGACGAGAAGTTGCTCTCTAACGTCTTGTCGGCATCGATCGACTCCTGGTCTCCGAGTGGGAAACGCTTCTTCCTTAGGAGCGGGGACACCCCCAGCACATACCGAGGCTGGCAGAACACATGCCCGGAGATCGAAGATGACACGCCGCTGTTCGGATACAACGACGTACTCTTCTCCCGCGAAGGCCGCCGATTGATCCCAGCGGACCACAGCGTGTTCGGCGAGAGGTTGTCGTCGAACCATGGTCACTCGTTGACGTGGTCGGACGATGAGCACTGGTTGCTCGCTGCCCACCAGCCATCCGGAACATGCGTGACCGCGTTCAAGAGCCTGTACGCGGCCCACCTAGATTCTCGGATCCGTGATCCTCTCCTCCGTCACCGGATGATGGGTGATCCCCTTGCGGGTCGGGACGGTCTCATCGTGTTCGCCCGCTACAACTCGATGCTCGAATCGATCTGCACCGATGGTGACGCCTCCAACGATGATTCCAGTGGGACCCTCTACACAGCGCGTATCTCGATGCCGTGAGAAGGGCGATCGGTTTTGTGGTGTCCCTTGGGTTCGTCCTTACCGCGTGCGGATCGCCGCAGTCTGCTACGCCCTCTCCTTCAGCTGCCAAGGACGATCTTCTCTACAGGTGTAGCGGAGATCCCTTCGACCCCGAAGCTCTGGAGGGTTCTGGAAGTCTCGAGAAGGATGATTCCCCGCTCGGCGAAGCGTTACGTCGCCTGTTCGAGTCCAGCGAAGGAGACCTGCTCGCCCGCGAGGACGGGTGGCGGGTCGTTGGAGAGACGTCCGATGAGGTCCAGGTGATGGCCCCGAGGGACGGTGAATGGTTCGTGTCGGCGCGCTTCACCAAGGAAGGCGACCGTTACATCACGGGCGGATTCGGCGACTGCCGGCCCACAGCGGTCCTCGGTAGCCGAAGTCCTATGACCTGGGAGCTCGCAGACAGCGTCGGGCGGGACAGCGACACGATCAGCGTCCTCGCAACCGAGATCGAGTGCGCAAGCGCCCGAAGCCCCGCGCCGGAACAGATCGATGCTCACGTGACGTACTCGGAAGAGGAGGTCTCGGTTCTGGTCTACGTGGATGAGATCGTCGGCGGCGAGTGTCCCGGCAATCCTCCGGTGCCGTTCACTGTCGAGTTGTCGGAACCTATTGGCGATCGCGCCGTGCTCGACGCTGCACGTTACCCACCTAGGAAGAGGCACCCGTGAAACGCGCCGCCGGGGGTTTGGTCATAGCAGTCCTCATCGGGGGGGCCGTGTGGATCGGGCTGACATCGTCGGGGCTCAGTCAGTTGCCACCCTTGGTATCCCCCACTCCGTCCTCCCAACCGGTCGGGACTTCGAGGTTCAAGGCGTGGTCCAACTCAGGACAGGCCGAAGTGGGGGTCGCGTATATCTATGAGACCGGACACTGTGGCCTGACCTATCTGCTGGACTTCGACGGAAGCTTCTGGGACGCGGTCAACCCCGCTGCCCCCAGGCACCCGCCCTCCTTCTTCATCAACTATGACAAGGGCGTCATCGAGCTGCTGTCTGAGGATGTGGCCACCTACACCTCGTCGACCGACAGAGTCATCACGCTCGAACGCCGAACAGGCCCCGTCGTGCTTGGATTCTGCGGCTAGTGAAGCGGTTCGTCGGGTTCCTAGTTGTTGCGTTTCTCGTCGGGGGGGCGGTGTGGATCGGTGCGCTCTCGAATAGGCCTCGGCCAAGCTCAGTGTCTCAGGCCCCGCACACGGCTAGCCCGTCACCGATCTTCCCGACCGTCATCCCCGTCATGAGTTGTAATGACGTCCGCATCCCGCGCAACGTCGAGCTAGACACGGGCATCGACCGGGAGACCGGATTGCTGACCGTCAACTACACGAAGCCCGGCACAGCAGTGAACCTCTCGGTCACCGTCGCTTACAGGAACGCCAACTGCTCGTGGCCGCAGAACCGTTCGATCCGTAAGGTGATCGTCCACGCGCTGACGACTCCCCTGGAGGAGGAGAGCCGCGGCACCTACGTCGTCGCGAAATGTTCCCACCCGGTACATCGTCCGGTTCACATGGTGCTCGCGTGCGCCGACTTCGGGCTCCGGGCCAACAACCTCGACTGGTCCACGTGGAAACGTGATCGCGCGGAGGGCCAAGGCAGCTTCGTGATGAAGGACTTCACGGCCCCCGAGTTCGGGATCGACCGGCGACAGGGAACGGTCCGCCTGAGTGGGCGTCGTTACTGCATCGGTCTCGAGCGATTCACCTTCTGGCGCGGCACCGTCGTCCTCGACCGACCCGTCGAAGGCCAGACCGAGATCGATCTCTATCCCGCGTGTGGGTTCCCTGACAGCGTGGGCAACCCATCACCACCGCAATTCGGATGGGGCGCGGTTCCCACCGGTGATCAGCGCGTATGCCCCAAGGGGAAGTTCGCAGAGCCGAACAGAGAAGAGACCCTCGAGGCCGCGGCGGATCTCATGGCTGCGACGAACGGGCGGTTACAGGAACCGAAGGCGACATGGTCGTTGCTCGACCGGTCGTTGCGCCAGATGTTCCGAAGCTTCCGTGCGTTCTCGGTTGCGATGCGCTCACATGTGGAACCGGTCTATCAGGAGTGGGGTTTCTCGGAAGAGATTGGGTTCGGTCGTGTGTCTTTCATGCCCGAGGTGTCGTGCGACAAGGAGGTTCTTAAGGCGACGAGTGTTGCCCAGGCATACTTCCCCCGCTTCAACGGTGTCTCCGGTGGCGCCGTACAACTCTACTTCGTGGCGCGGCCGTCAGGGCCGAAGCTGTGGTTCGCATATTGATCATCGATAAGGTGATGGCGTGAAGCGGGCAATAGGGTCCCTCGTTGTCATGGGCCTGATTGCGGGGGCGGTGTGGATCGGGCTCGCGTCTGAACCCGACGAGGTCGTCGTCTTCATCGCTGATGGGCGCTACAGCACACAGCCAGCCAGACTGGATTGTTCGCAGGATGACTTCATCTATGCGGGCAAAGGTGTCCAGGCCCAGGGGGAGCCCGGCTCCCCAACTCCCTACTACGCCGCCATCGAAGCGCTTGTCGGTCTTCGATCGGGTGACCTGATCCTCCGACGAGTAACTGAGGTGCTGGTAGAGCGGAATGATCGCACCGTTGCGATCGCGTTCATCTCGAAGGCCGCAGGGGGCAGTTGGGTCGTCACGGCCCTGTCGAGCTGCGGCCGCGCTCGGATAACCCTCGGACAATCGGATGAGTGAAACGCCCGAAGGATTGACGCCCGCGGCTGGTTGCGCGGAAAACTGATTCAGCCACTACTGGAACCCCGGAACTCCTCAACGAACCGGTCCTCGAAGGCATAGTCGAATTTGGCACCGAGGTAGTCAGCCGCCTTCGGTAGAGCATCCATCCAGTCCCTGCCTCGGGTCGCCGCTACCGCCCACTCAACCGTCGCAGCGATCGCGTCGTCGTAGGTAGTTACCGGCTCGTATTCAAGCTCGTCGTGAGCCTTATCCATCGAGACGATCCACGGGTGAAAGCCTCCCCATGGGTTCCGAAGCTCCCTTGATGTCGAGACTTCACGCGGGAGCAGGATCTCCTCCCACTGATGACCCATCGCATTCGCGATCGAGCGCGCGATCGTTCTGACGTTCGGAGGGTCGGGGTCCCCGCAATTGAAGGCCCCGTGAACCTCTTGCTCCGCAGCCAAGCGGATCATCTCGGCGAGGTTGTGAACCGAGGTCGTGTGGAAGACGGTCTCACCTTCGTCGGCAAGGAGCACGAACGGACGACGGTCCAACGCTCGTTTAATGAAGAACCATTCACGGCACTGGGTGTCGCCCGATCCGTAGATCGCGCACGGACGGATGACGCACACTGCGACGTCTGACTGGCCGAGCAAGACATCCTCGATCGCGACCTTCTTCGTCGAGTACGTCTGATCGCCGGGCCGCGCCCGTCGCTGAGTCTCGAGGATCGGAACGGGTAAGCGAGGGAAGTCATCGGGCCCGGTCGCCTCGTCCAAAGTGCGACCTTCGTCATCCGCGTAGACAGAGGTAGTCGAGAAGGCGACGACGCTGCCAACGGCGTCTCCAAGTCCAACGAGTTGGTGGGCGTCTTCGATCTCGTAGGGGATGACATCGACGAGAACATCGAATCCGTTGCTCGTCGCTGATCTGAGTGAGTCGGGTTGCGAACGATCCACAACTATCTGCTTGAAGGTGCCTACTTCCACCGGGAGCTCGGTTTGACCGCGTGAACCGATCGTCACGTCCCAGCCGCCTTCGGCCAAGTGCCGGGCTACGTGTCGGCCAACGAAGCCAGTGCCGCCGAGAACGAAGGCCTTCCTCACGGGGAAGGGTCTCCCTTAGGCGTTGCCCGCCATATGTGTTCGAGGAAGTTTTGCTTCGAGCTTTCCTTCCCACTCGTCATTTGCGTCGTGAGGACCCCCGTAAACGAATCGAGAGGGTCCAGCGCTAGGGGACCCATCACCACAACTTTTCGCGGGGGTCTTCGGGGAGAACGAGCTGGAACCTTTCGGCGAGAGCTTCCATATCGCGACGATCGTTCTCGTCCCATTCGTAACCCGTGTGGTAGCGCACCTGCCACTCGGGTGAGATACACCGGACCCACCGGCCGTCGATCTTGCCTTGACCGGTGAGGGATGCACCAGGGATCATGTCGCCGTTCTCCGGCGGTCCGTAGATGCCATCCCCGACCTCATCGAACACGAAGACATGTAGGTCGACCTCGTGTCCGTGCGCATCGCCGAGCACGAAGTTCCACGGCTTGTCGTGTGGCGTCGGAATGCGTGTGTAGCCGAGGCCTTCGAGAGTGGTGACGACTATCTCCACATCAGGTTCTGCGAGCACGATGTCGAGGTCACCGTGGGAACGCGTCTGCTCGCCTAGGGCGGCATCCACACCCCAGCCGCCGTCGACCCAAACGACAGCGCCGTTGTCTTCGAAGAGATCCAGGAGCTCCTTAGCATCCTGAGCCGTCATCACAGCCATAGCGGGACAACCTACCGGCGCCACGGGATTCGCTCGGGGGCTTCTGCGCATCTACGCAGACGAAGACCTACTCGCAGTTGACCTGGTTCTCGCCGTTGAGACACGAGTCGGTTCCGCTGCCTCCGTCGAGGCTGTCGGTTCCCTCTCCGCCGTCTAGTTCGTCAGCTCCGTAGTTGCCCTGGATAGCGTCATCTCCTGGGCCTCCAAAGATGACGTCCGCGTAGGCACCCTCCGGATCTGTGATTGGCGGCACATCAGACTCTTCCCACAACTCACCGGCGAGCGTGTCGGGTCCGTCGCCACCCCACAGATGATCGGTGCCGATGCCTCCATCAATATGGTCCTCCCCCGGACCGCCGTCGAGGAGATCGGTGTCCGCCGTAGTCTCATCACCATCGAAGCCGTAACCGCCCTTCAGCGTGTCGTTCCCTCGGCCGCCATAGAGGTTGTCGTCGCCGGTTGTATCGGTTTCAGCGATCCCGCCGACCAGCGCGTCGTCGCCAGCCCCACCTCGAAGGGTGTCATCGCCGCCGTTGCAGCTAGGGTCGATCTCGCCCCACATCTCGTCAACACCCCTGCCGCCCCGCAGAAGATCGTTGCCGCAGTCTCCGTTCAAGACATCGTTGCCACCGCGTCCGACGATCTCGTCGTCGCCCGAGTCTCCTCGCAGTGACTCGCCCTCGCTGGTCCCAACGATCACGTCGTTGAAGGGTCCACCCTCGGCGTTCTCGATGGATGTCAGCTGATCACTGATCGAACCCGCCGACATCGCCGTTCCGCTGGCGAGCTTGATAACGACGCCTGACTCGGCTCCCCTGAACATGACCGTGTCTGTGCCGCTTCCGCCGCTCGTTGAGTTGGTACCCGTTCCTGCGTCGAGCGCGTCGTTCAGGCCGCGTCCTTCGATGCGATCGTCCCCACCCTCACCGCGGATGAAGTCGTGGCCACCACCACCGAGCATGACATCGCTACCGGAGCCTCCGGTGATTGTGCCGTTGCCGTTGCCACCCTTTATGAAATCGTTGCCACCCTTGCCCTCAAGAATGTCGGGGCCGCGACCACCGCTGATCCGATCGTTGCCGCCTCCTCCATCGATGAAGTCCTTGGTCCCCAGTCCGCAGATCAGATCGGCTCCGCCCAGCCCGTCGATGTCGTCACGCCCTTCGGAACCAACGATTACGTCAGGTCCATTGGTTCCTTCCACCGTGAGTTGGTCCTTGGTCACCACGATGGTTGCCCGCTCGCCGAAGCACGTCGGGTTGTTGGTCTGGGCCGTTGCGGAGGCAGGGAGAAGCACCCCTAACAAGAGGAGAAGGATGGCTGTGGGCGTCGCTCTATTCACATCGCACCATCCAGCTACCGTTCACGCAGGAGTCGTTGCCCTTCCCTCCCCAGAGGTTGTCGGCAAGCCCCTTGCCCCCGTCTAGAAGATCCTCACCTCCGCGACCCGCGAGGCTGTCCTTCCCCGCTCCGCCATGCAGAAGGTCGTGCCCACCGAATCCTCCGATTCGGTCGCGGCCCCGCCGACCCACGATCACATCATCGCCCGAGGCCCCTCGCAGGTAGTTCGCGCGAGCGTTGCCGACCAACCGGTCAGCGAACCGCGATCCCTGCACATCCTCGATCCCCGAGATGACGTCTGCGGTGCCTCCCTTCAGGGTGCCGTCCTTCAGGTTGACGGTGACTCCATGCCGAGAGTCGTAAAGGCCGAGCCAATCGTGCGCGCCGTGACCGCCATGAGCAACGTCATGTCCGAGGCTGAGATTGAAATCGTCGTCTCCTCGACCCCCCCATATGCGATCTTGGTTGCGTCCACCGAAGAAGTGGTCGTTGCCGCGTCCTCCGAAGAGATACGAACCCCCGCCGTCGCCAAAGAGATCATCCTCACCGCGTCCGCCTCTGATGCGGTCCAAGCCGCGGCCCCCCTCGGCATGGTCGCCCCCTGAACCAAGACAGAGAAGGTCCTTGCCGCCTCTGGCGTTCACCCAATCGGCTCCGCTGAAGGTCACGATGACGTCACTGCCTACAGTCCCCTCGAGCGTGTCTGCTCTGCTGGTCCCGACCACTGTGGCCGGCTCGCCGAAGCAGGTCGGTATGTCGTTCGGCGTGTCCGTGACAGCGAGGGCCGTTGCAGGTGCACTGAGGCAACTACATATAAGAAGGAGAGAAGTTGTAACTACAGCGATCCGCCGGGCCATGCTAAGTAGACGACTGAAGGCTCGGTTGAGTTGTCCGGGTCCGCGGCTTTCTTCGACTATTCGCAGGCGCTCACGTGCTCTCCGTGCTTGCAGGTGTCCTCGCCCCCGCCACCATCCAACGTGTCAGTGCCGCCCATGCCGTCGAGCATGTCCTTGCCTGCACCACCGTAGAAGGTGTCGTCTCCGGTCTCCCCGTAGAACGAGTCCGCCCCATCGCCAGCCCTGACGATGTCGTTGCCGCCACCGAGTTCGCCTGAGTCGTCCCCATCGCCCGCATAGACACGGTCAACCCCAGTCGACTCGCTGTTGAAGAAGTCGTTGTCTCCGTTGCCTTCCATGTAGTTGTCACCAGCGAAGTCATTGACCTCGTCCGGACCTCCGCCGCCGAGCATGCGGTCGTTGCCCGCACCCCCGTAGATCGTGTCGCCTGTCGGACCACCCTTGATGACGTCGTTGCCGTCATCACCACAGAGGTAGTCGTGTCCGCCTTTGCCGATCAGAACGTCATCGCCTCCGAGGCCATTGATGATGTCCTTGTGCGCCGTACCTTCGAGGCGATCATCGCCTTCGGTGCCCACGATCGTCGGTAGACCCTCGCAGCTCGGCTGGCCTGCATTCGATGTAGATGCGATCGAGACGACTCCGAGACAAACGAGAACCCAAACTGTTGCGTATCGCCTCACGTTTTCCTCCTCGAGTTATGGCTGAGCAGACGCCCCCTGTTCCCACGGTTGGTTATCGGCTCCCACGTGGAGGAGCCTGAGGGTTGGGGCTGGGTGCTGTGCAGTCAAGGCGGGTAACGTCCATCCGTGAAGCGGACCATCGGCTTCGGGGTGATCGGGCTCGTTCTATTAGGTGCGGCGGCTGCGGCAACCGTGCTAAGCAACGACCCAACCGCCCCGTGGCCATCCGAGGACGAGCTCCGGACCGCGGGCTTCGCGGTGTGGCCCCAGGACACGGTCGAAGAGGCGGAGAGATCCTGCGAGCAAGCGGACGCCTGGCAGCTCGATCCTGAGCAGACCGCGCTCCGATTCGTCCAAGAGGTCTTCGCCTACCCGGAGGAAGAACTGAGGGCCTCAGCGATCACCGAGCCGGTGAGCGAGAACGAGAAGCAGTTCCTGGTGACGGCAGATGGAGAAGATCTAGGCTCGAGCGTCTTCGTCACGAAGTACGGGGCATGCTGGTTCGTCGTCCGTGCGGAACCGAGAGAAGGCGCCTTCTTCCCTTCGATCGGCTACAGCAGGAACGCCACCCGACTCATCGTGTACACGGGCGGGGTGCCTGCCCACGTGGGTTATGGCAGAACGGACGTAGACATCCCGAGCGACCAGGATCAGAGCGTCATCGACATCTCGGAGGAACCGCCCACGACCGGACACGTGGTGTCAGCGGGCACCGCATACCCGTTCGGGAACAGCATCGTCGCGATCGCCACGGATCCTTTCAGGGAGATGACCGACGAACAGGTCACAGCAACCAAAGGCGTCTGTGATCACGAGGAATCGTTCCGAAACGCTCACCTTGCCCTCGAGGATCTGCTGACGTTCGATCTAAGTCGGAGAGTCGTTAGCGCCAGCAGCCGCGATCTCGTTCTCGCGGGCGGCGACACGGTGCGGAAGAGAAGGGACGACCGGTGGGCTATCAAGCTGGGGGCCGTGCAACTTACCGCCCACGCGCAGGCGATCAAGCCCGGATGCTGGCGAGTCATCGCCATCGACGACGACCGCCCGAGTAGCGCACTCACATCGCTGCGCGCCATCCGAGATACCGCGGCGTTCCGGGTCCGATGGGGAAAAGCCACCTCGGCAGACGTCACGCTTTCCTCCGCCCGTGGGTCTCAACAGTGGACCTTCGGTCGATTCAAAAGGCCCATCTCGGTATGGACCTTCGAGGACAAGTCACTCGGACCCAAGGGGCCCTTCGAAGTGACGGTCGTACTGCGCGATGGCAAGAGGATCGTCGAGGCCGAACGAGCGTGGTACGCGCCGCGTACTTGACGCCGAAGATCTAGTCAGGCGGGTCTAGATGCTGGATGGGAGTCTTCTTCCAGATCGCGGGCAGAAGGATCGGCCATGCCGCCACCAGACAGACGATCCCGAACGGAAACACCACCCACAGCAGGAAGATCAAAGGCATCACGACAAGGAGGAGAGTAAGGGCGATCCGGCCGAGGGGGCCGAAGGACACATCCGTGCGGGCCGAACGTGAATAGCTAGCCCGAAGTCGAGGACCAATGAACGCATCGGGGGCCGCGAAGGTCCGCGGGGGCGCGGGCTTCTCGAGGGCCGTGAAGCACTGAGGGCACCAATCGGCGTCCTTGCTTAGCGTTGCACCGCAACCACTACAGCGAGCCGGTGGGTGGGGGGGGTCACCCGCCGCCCTCATTGCGTTGCGTGTCTACGCCGACGCAGCTTGATGATCAGCCACATGATCCCGCCTATGGCGAGCAGAGGCACGACGAACAGTGTCCACGGCGGGACGATGTTCCACTCTGCGGTCCCACCGGGTGGTCGTTCTCGGGCTGCCTCGACCATAAGTTGTTCGATCGCGTTCGCACCGCGCTCGGGGAAGGGTCGCCATCCCGACGACACCGGCCGGACGTCGCCGGGATAGAGCTCGACCGTCTGATCTGCGGGCGTAAACGCGACCGGGGGATCCGCGTCGAGATAGACGGTCTCGCGCACGCGGACCGGATCGTCGGTGACGTCCCGAAAGACATAGGTGAACGCGTACGCGGGGCCAAGATCGTCGGGGGGTCGTTCCATATCTCTCGTTTTCCCCCTCAGCAGGGGGCCGTACAGGTCGAAGCGTTCGTACTGCGCCAGCTGGCCGTTCAGCATGGCGCCGAGGACCGTCAGGGTTTTCGCTCGGCCGGGCACGGTGATCACGATGTGGTCGATCTCGCCGGTCTTCGCCTGCGCGGGGGCCGCAAGGACCGCGCCAATAAGAGGGAGAAGGATCGCTGCGCTGGTCGTTCGTCTGCCCACGGGCCAAGCATGTCACGGGGGGTTGTTGAGTTTTTGTCTCACCTCTCCCCTAGCTTGGATCCAAGGGCCTTATCAGGGCTCCCGAGGCAGGAGCTACAGATGGCGCACAACAGGACCACAGGCAAGAAGGCGGCGAGCGCGGCCGGCAAGGTACTAGCCAACCCGAAGTCCACTAAGGAAGAGAAGTCGGCCGCTGCAAGCACTTTGTCCCAGGTCCACGGCAAGGACAGCTCAAAGGGAAAGAAGTAGCACCCTCGAAGTTGTGTGCCGTCCACAACGTTCGGTGGATATCCAGAGGACAACCCGTTGACCGTGTTTATCTGCCGTTCGGCCCTTGAAAGCCGCATGGCGAAGCTTGCTCAAATCCACCACTTTCTGCCTTCGCGCGCCTACGCTCGACGCACTTCCCTTTGGGGGCTACGTCTCAGCGCCGTGACCGACCCTCACCTATCGGTGGCTCGCGCGAGTCGTAGAGAAAGGAACCGTCTTGGCAGCGGAAGTCCCGCTCAGCATCTTCACCGCCTTCGTATCGGCACCCACGGGAGCGGCCCAGCTGGCGATCGTGCAGGAGGCAAAGCAGAAGTACGACCCTCGGACCGACTTCTACAAGGCGCTCCGTGAGGCAACACAGCGATCGATCTTCACGCACGACCCGACCTACGTGCATCGAGCCGCTGCCAAGGCGTCGCCAACCCGCCGAGAGCAATACCTTGCTTGCGCGATAGGCCTCGACAAATGGCTGAAGAAGACGAGTTACGACTTTGTCGAGCGGCTCTCGTCCATCAAGTACACCTGCGGGGATCTCACAATCATCGTCACTACAGAGTTCCTATTGAAGATCGGTGACGACATGGCGTTGGTTAAGCCATTCCTACGTCAAGACGAACTCACACGCGACGCAAAAAACGCCTTCTCCTTCCTGGTCGGAGAAACCCACGGGAAGACCCACAAAGCAGAACCGCTTCTGCTCATCGCTCGCGAAGCGAAGCTGCGGAGGGGTTATCCCACCAAGGGCGCGGCAACGATCGTCAGGGCGGAGGCCGACAAGTTCGTGTCGATGTGGCGCAACAACCAAGTTGCCTAGTCAATCGATCCACCGCATCGCCTATGCCGACGAGGTGTACTGGAACCAAGGTCGATACCGTTCATAGGCTGATCGCGTACCTGCTCTTCGTGAGGTCCAAGTTACGCACCGCAGGCGCCTTCCTGATGTAGCTTCCCCGACTCTTGAGCCGTGAAGAAGAAGCCTGCCGAGGGACGAGGACCCTCTGAGGTCGATACCCCCTGGGCGCTGCCTCGAGCCAACGTCCTTGAACAAGACTGGCTAGCCCGTTGAACTAGCTCCTCATATCGCAGGCCACCGCTCCCTGGCGTCGAATCCTTGATGCCATGAAGCGCGCCTTCCTTCTTTCCTTCGTCCTGCTCGGCTCGGCCCTGACCCCACTCGGAGTCTTGGCAAGCCGCGCGACGGCCGGTTCGCCTCCAAACACTTACCTAACCGCGTGGACTCCCCAGGACTCGGAATCGCAAGGCGGCAAGCTGATCGCTTATCGCTGGGATGGGCACGGGGGCCATTACACCGGGGCAAGCGTGCCATGGCCCAAACCATTGGTTTCTGAAGCGGGCGACTCAGTCAAGATCTTCTTCGAGAAGGTCGAGCCACCCGTTACGTATGGGATGGACGCGCCGGGCTACCTCAACCTGACGATCTTCTCCAAGGTCAACCGCAGAGGCGTACCTCGAGACCGAGGACTGCGGCTCGACTGTACCGCTGAGCCCAGCGAGATGGATACGGAGAGGTTGTGCCTATTGACGCCAGGCGAACATGAGGGTGTGCCGGGGTGGAACCTGCACCTCGATTGGCCTCGCGAGCCAGACAAGCACTACTACATCTCCGCTTTCGGACTGTGGTCGTTTCCCGGCAACGAAGCGCCTCAAGATGACGATGCCTCTTGGCTGTTCCACCTCGCTGTGCGGGATTGATGACCGACACCTCTTCCTGATTCGTACTTCTCAACGTGCAGCGCTCTGAAGGGCCGCGTCGAGCTCAGGTAGGGTCGTCGCGGCGGACGAAGGACGGTGGGGACAAGAGATGGTTCGCGTGCGGCGATGACTTTCAGATCGCTGGTTCTCACCAGCCTGGTGGCGTTTGCCGCGATGTCATGCTCGGCGGGACCTGAGCCCGGGCCTTCAGCTGCTGGATTCCCACCTGGACACGCGCTCAGGCCGTTGAACGTTGTCCGCAACACACTCGGCATCCCACCAGGGCAGGAATTCATATTCACCATGATGCGGTTGGAGGCCAGGTCCGAACCTGTCGTGATCCAGGAAATAGCCCCACTCCGCCAAGACGGCGATGCCGCCAGGCTCACCGACGTGCAACTTGCACCACAAGATCCTGAGTCACGCTTCTCGATGCCCGAAGGAGTGAGTCTGACTGACCCGCCCGTATGGTTCCGACGCGACGAGACCAGCAGCGGATGCGCGGTGCAAGAAACCGCACCGGTCGCCGGGTACGAGTTGCAGCCGGGAGACGGCGGGGCGAGGATCTCCCTGCGGATCTCGGTCGAGCAAGAAGGGACCTGGAGCGTCGATGGTTTCGCGGTGCGCTACGAGCAAGATGGGCAAGTGTTCGAGGAAGAGGTGAGCCTCGGGATAACCGTGCGAGCCAATGCGAGCCTTGGCCCTCAGGTCCTTCTTCGTCCGGAGAAGAGATGTCTAAACCTCGCCGAGCCCCTCAGGGGTGCCGAGGTTCGCTAAGTCGGTTTCGCCGCCCGCGAGTAGGTTCGCCCCAGACAACGAAGGATGGTTGGGATGAAGAAGTTCCTCTTCTGTTGTGTGGCGTTCCTCTTGGGGATAGCTCCGGCAGGAGCCGACACAGTCAGAACGCAGGACGACGTCGCGCACGATGCGTCCAGCGCCTCGATGGACATCAAGTGGGTCGGACATGGACACGCGGGCAAGAAGTTGGCCCACGTGATCTCTACCTACGAAGCCTGGCGTTCCTCGGACCTGGGCAACGGGGTCCTCCAGATCAACATCGCTCCCGGGGCGGACGGCGGGGAGGGCGTGACCCGCATCATCGTCATCTACCTCGACGGAACGAAGCTCGTATCCAAGATGTACGACGTTGCGCACAGCGGGTCAAGAGTTGTGGGTCACCCGGACGTCAGTCGCTCGACAGCACGCTCGGTGAAAGTCACCTTCCCGAAGCGGTTCATTCGGTGGAAGGTCAAGGCATACCGGTGGGACGCCCTCTACGCGGAGCAAAGGACGGAAGACACCGTTCCAAGCGACGACAGCAGGATCCTTCACCGACTCTAAAAGCGGCCCTGGAAAAACGTCTCTTCGACCGTCATCCTGAACTCATTTTCTTACGCAGGACGATATCGAGGGTGATCGTCTGCCCACGCCGGATCTCGATCTCCTTGTATACGACCTCGTGTTCGCGTGTCCGGTCCCAGAATCCCAGCGAGTAGGGACCCGGAGCGACGCGGCGGATGAAGTGCCCACGTCGGTTGGTCAATGTCCCGTACTCGGGTACAGCCGCCACGAAACCGATCGACTGGATCAGCATCGCGGCCCCCTTGATAGGCGTCCCATCGGGTTCGGTTACCGTTCCCTCGATCGTCGCAAAGCTCTTCGGGTGCGGGAGCCGGCCGTGGCCGAAGATCTCGAAGCGTTCCATCGCTCCGCCCACCAGCAACGCGTAGGTCCCTGGGTCGAGGGCCGGGATGCTCACCCGCTCCTTGAACGAGCTGTCGACGAGGCCCTCGATCGATCTCAAGTCATAGGTCGGTAGGTCATCAGCTCTGAGTTCATCGGGATCGGGCCCCAGGTCGCCGGACAGAGGCCCGACTATCTGCGCGTCGAACGTCTCTTCCTCTGGAGCCGGCTCGGTTGGGTCGCTGCAGCCCGAATAGTCGTTCGTGTCATCACAGGTCGTCGAGAAGTAGTGGCCCGAGATCATGACGGAGGTCTCGCCCGTGGTGATCGGGAGATCACCGTCAGATGTGTGCTTCGCCTCGATGAAGCCATCACCGAGTTTCAGTTCGGGGGGCGCGCAGGACGCGCGTGCGGAGAAGTTGGAACTCAACGGGAGCCATAGCGCGAAGGTCACAACTATCAGGGCCGAGCGCTTCCCCATCGCACCTCCCTCGTTCATTTCAGCCTACGACGCCGCCTCGCGTCGCCGCGTGGGCGCGGAACGCGTGGGTGCGGTACGGCAACGCGAAGGTCTCTGCCCCGCGCAGGTCGGGATGGGTCCGACATAGAGCCCTAACCGCATCGAAGATCCGATCCTTCTCATCCTTCGGAAGGATCGCGATGTAGCTGCGCGATACGATCAACCCCACCAAGGCGTCCTCCGTCATCGGCTGCTCGTAGCCGAATACACGGTGCTCGGTGTCTCTGAAGAAGCCTCGGTCCTCGAGCAGCGCGCTGAACAAGGCCTCCATCCCCTTCTCACCGCCGAGCGTGGCGGCCATCGCCGTCTCGCTCCCGACGATGTCGGACAGCGCCTTCACCCAGTCGACCGACTCGTCGCGGAAGTGGGTGATCAACGCGACAGTGCCGTTCGGTCTCAGAACTCGATGTATCTCGGGCACAGCATGGGCCGCGTCGAACCAGTGGAACGCGGTCGCAGCAGTCACGACGTCAGTGCATCCATCTCGCAAAGGGATCGCCTCGGCTCGCCCGCAGATGGCCGGCATCCCTCTGCTGCGCATCGTCTCGAGCATCGACAACGAAGGATCGACACCGATCGCGTCATGTCCGAGCTCTGCGAGTAGAGCCGTGAGCTTGCCGGGTCCGCAGCCAAGGTCGATGACGCGCTTCGGTGAATCCCTGATCATCCAGGTGATGGCGTCGCGCGGGTAGCCGGGCCGGGTGCGCTCGTAATCGGTCCCGGCGGAGAGGAACGAAGCTCGTCTCTGGTCGAGGTCCCTACGACGATCTGTCACGTGACTGGTCTACCAGCCGACCCTCACCAAGAGGTCGTGCATCATCTCCCTATGCCGCCAAACTCCGCCGAGCTCATCTCGATCCTGACCTCGAACCGCTTCGTAGGCGACGTGCTGGAGAGGATGGGGAACCTGGATCTGCCTGACTGCTACCTCACCGCCGGTTGTCTCTTCCAAACCGTTTGGAACCACTTGCATCAATTCCCTCTCACCCAAGGCATCCTCGACTACGACGTCTTCTATTGCGATCGCTCCGACCTGTCGTGGGAGGCGGAGGACGCAGTCATACGCAGGGTCTCGGAGACCTTCCACGACCTCGGCGCGCCGGTGGAGGTCCGGAATCAGGCGCGTGTCCACATCTGGTTCGAGGATCACTTCGGCATCCCGTTGCAACCCTTCAAGACGACGACAGACGCCATCGACAATTTCCTGGCGACGAGCTGTTGCATCGGCATCCGCAAGGTGGGCAACGAAGTCGATGTCTATGCTCCCTACGGACTTGACGATCTGTTCGGTCTCATCGTTCGCCCGAACCCCGACGCGACGGGGCCAGGGTGGGCCTATGCGGAGAAGACCCAACGATGGAGACACCTATGGCCGAATCTGAACGTCATGCCGTGGCCCACAGAGAACAATTGATCGCCATCTTCGAAACCAAACGGACGCGGCTGCGTCCCTTCACCATGGATGACCTCGACGATCTTGCCGACATGGTCGGCGACCGTAGACCCAGCCGTCATCAGAGGTCTGACGGAACCGCTCCGGGGAGTTGCAGGTTGCACACCTCCATCGCCGGCCCGATCGCCGCCAGGATGGCAGAGGCCCTGCCTTCGGCCCGAACCTCATCCACGCCTTCTAGCTCACCCAGTCTGTCGGCGAGCTCATCGGCGTCCGTGCCCGCTTCGGTCGTAATCCTGAAAGTCGACGGGAGGGCGTCTTGCGACAAACCCTCGTAGAACTCCGATTGATCCCTCCACAATTCAACGAACTCGTCATAGGCCTGTTTCGACGTAACGAACTCGTAGCTTCCGACGCCGGGTTCATCGTCCAGCCGAGCGGAGATGGCATCGATGGTCGCGTTGTCGACATCGGCAAGAAGGAACAACGAGACCTTCAGGGGTTGGGTGGCCCTGTTGCGGATGTCGTTGATCAGCTCGGCCGCGATATCAGCCGACTCATCATCCCCGGCCTCCCGCAAGAGGGCGACGTCGACCTCGAAAGCCGACATGTCCATCTCCTGAGTAAGACCTGCATAAGCGAGCCCTCCGGCACCCGCGAGATGAACACACAACGAGTCTTTCGCCTGGTGGGCACTGAAGCGTGCTGGTCCGGAGTCAGAACACGCCGTCAACCAGACCAGCGCTATCAACAGGCACAGCGACATCGCCCGTCTGGGCATCGTCGCGTCCAGGGGTGGTGAGGAGCCCATCGAGTTGGGCTCTAGCGTTCGTTCCAGAAGGCGCGGTGGCGAGTCAAGGTTCGGATGCGATCGAGATCCCGCATCGCATACGAGGCCACGGCAGCTATGCCGACCATGATCGGCCCCGCGATCGTCAGAAAGGTCGAGCCGCCGCGCCCGCCAACCAGGAGGGCGATGAAGAAGCAGGCAAGTCCCATCGGAAGACGGCAGAGGAACGCACGAAAAGTGTGGTCGGGTGCCTCGACCTCTTGCTCGACCCAGGCTCGGTAGTGCTCGGGAAGCAGACCGCCCATATAGAAGCGAAGCTGAGCCAACACGCTCGGAGAGACGATCTGCATGTAGGTGAGTTCGCTCATGGACCGAGCGTATCGGCTGGCGCCTGAACCCGTCTTCTCGATTAGCTACAGGCGTATGGCTTTCATCGCGGATGTTGGCGTGTCTCTCCGAATCCCACCTACCAACAACGGCCTCCGCCACACCAGTCGACGAAACATCGGTGGTATCCCTTCGGCTTATGGAGCAGCTCGATCCCCCCAATGAGATCCGAAGGCCCAGTCAGGTACTGGCTGCTGCCGTTGTCGAAACGAACCCCGATGCCGCGCAGCGCGAGACATCCGGCGCGCAGCGCCCGCTCCCCTGCCTCGTCATTTAGTACGAGGTTGAAGATCAACGACGGAAGGATCTCGCCTTCGTCACCCGATCCATCGATGGGTGCGACGACGATCGGGTAGATACCGTCGCGAGTGTTCTCGATGTGGCTCGCTTGATGTGTGGTCCATCGCAATGCCCCGGGGCAGAGTTGGAGACAAGTAGCCCACCCCAGGTACTCCGCAGTCACACCCTCGTCGGTGATTGGACGGATACGGGTGATGATCACGCGCCGAGAACCGTAGTTGGCCACGCGGATAGCGAAGACACCACCGGGCTCGGGCTCGTCGAGCCAGGGCTCGGAGATGGGAACCGCGACGGAATCTGCGAGCTCGATCCTCACCGGGACAAGATCCGCCACTTGTCCACCTACCGGCTCTATCAGCTGATCGGTATCGGCGAGGCGGCCGAGGACCGACCCCGCGAAGGCGAGAACCAGGGTGAGCGTGACGAGCTGCAGCCCGAAGGGCCATTTCCTTGCGTCGTAGAAGGGCTCATTCATCGGTTGCTCAATGAGTCCGTGAGCCCAGTGCATCGGGCCTCCACCTTGCTCACGTTGTTTCCCTAAGGACACGATGGGGGGCGGTAGAAGGCCGCCTCGCTCCCGTTGCTCGTAGAACGCAGGCCGGCTGCAAATACCGACCCATCCGGCCCGTGGGCAACGTCATTGAGCTCGTCCGAATCTTCGAACTCGAGCACCTCGCGCGTCCACTCGCTTCCATCGAAGGTGATCGTGATCGCATCGAAGCTGGAGTTGCTGCCGACGGCAACGAGCTCATCCCCGGCGGCAGAGATCGCCCGCAGCTCCCCTGCGGTGCCGGTGTATGGACTGGCCGAACTCCACCCGGTGCCGTTCCACCGAAGTATCAGCACGTGCTTCTCGGCCCCATCAGAGTAGTAACCAACCGCCCACGCACGATCGCGCGCGGTGGACACCACTCCTTTGAGGACATTTATCCGGGTGTCATGGTTCGGGCTCTTGACGATGCGCCACCCTCGAGCGGTGTGGCGCGCTGTCTGGGTGACCTGCCGGTCGTGCCGCCCGGTGGATCCCACGACCCAGATGTCATCCGCGCGTCGCGCGAAGATGTCCTCGGCGATGCCCAGCGGAGAGAACTCCACCTGGACCCACCGTTTGCCGTCCCAGCGCTCGACAAGGAGGCGGTGCTGGGCCGACGAGTCCCAGAACGTTCCCGATGCCCACGCGGCGCTGGGACCCAGGGCCGAAACGTCGTACAACGCGGTGAGGGTCGGGCCTGGACGAGCTACTTCTGTCTTCCGCCAATGCCCGGCCCCGGCTCGTCTCACTGCGAATGGATAGAGGGTGTCATCGCTCGCCTCGCCCACTGCCCAGACAGGCCCACGGGCACCGACGTCGACGTCGTGAAGGTAGAAACTCCCCCGCACACGTTCACGGTCCCACGAGTCCCCGTCCCACCTCTTGATCAGGGGTATCGGGCTCCCACCCGGACCTCGCTCGTTGCCGACCGCGAAGACAACGTCGCGTGATCTCACGGCGATGCCGTCGAACGTGTTGCCGGACCGGCGATCATCCCGGTCGATCTGGACCCACGTGTCGTCGCAGCCGGAGGGGCTGGGGCTAGGCCCGACGGCTGAGATGGCGCCTCGGGTAGGCGCGGCTTTCGCGGCGGACAACGCCGCTACCGATGTCACGACCATCGCAAGGATCAACGCTCGCCTCATCCCGGAATGACGTTACCCGACGCCGTTCCGAGATCGAGTCGCTTCGGGAGGCGGATCACTCAAACCGCAGGGAGAGAATGATTGCCAGCATCTCTTCCTTGTCCTCCTCCGAAGCTTCGGGTCCGGCCCAGTACATGAACGAATACAGACCCCCGCCCTCGGGGCTCGCGTCGTAGCGAAAGATCGGTTCGCCGAACTTCTCCTGCCCCGGTTCGAAGTCGGCCGGGTTGACGCGCTCTCCCAGGTTCGGAGCGGCCAACCCACCGGCGACCGGTTGATAGCTCGTCCACACCTCGACATAGACATCGTCGAGACGGAGGTCCTGGCGGCCAGCGAGACTTTGCGCGCCGTTGCCTTCCACCACTCCATCGAGCAACTCTGCCCGCGGTGATGTGGCTAGCGCTACTCCCCCATGACGTCCTTCGAGCGCGACATGCCCCCAGGACGCGGGAAGCCGAACGCTGCCCGGGGTGTCTGTAGTCAAAGCGACATCGACGAACCCGCTCGCGTTCGTGGGGGCCGGGGTGGGTGATCTGCGGGCGAGCGCGGCAATCAGCAGCGCGACCAGCACCGCGACGACGGCGATCATGGGCAGACTCCTGGAACTACGGCGCACTCGACTCGCTCTTGTACTCGGCCTTCGCAGCGCGGTGGGCCTGCACGGTAGCGACGAGGAACAGGGCCAGCATGGGGCCGACGAACGCCCACACCTCGCCCTCGATGGCTTCCGCACCGATGAACAAGATGCGCACCCCGCAGGCGGCGAGGAGCACCCCACCCGCCATCATCAGAGGTGCGCCGGCACGATGTCCGGCTTCCCACGCGCGATCGCTGCGGAGCGTCGACGGAAGTCTGATCCCGACGAAGTAGTTGCGGGGAAGCTTGCCGATCATGCCTGCCCACGCGATGACGACCACCAGGAGCCCAGCACCCACGATGATCCAGCCCATAGCCCCCCTCTTCCCACTTGGGATTGTGACCTGGATGTGCTCCCTTTGCCGGGAAAGGGACACGCTCCCGGTCGACGACCCCATCCAACGGATCTTCAAGATGTGTCGGGCCCAGAACACCGCGTAGTCGCAACGCGGAAACGCCCCCGATCTAAGCGGAGGCGTCTCGGGTCGGGTCCACTCGTCTCTGTTGGATGAGTGTTTGGGAGGCGGTGGCCTGACCTGTGTTCACTATCGCGCCGTTGGGGCCGGGGGCCTAGGAATTGTTTCTCAGAAGGGACTCGACTGCCTTGCCTGGGATACTCCAGCCATGGCCGACGCCGAACCCTCAGTCGCACAACCAGCACGCACGGATATCCAGGTATCGAAGAGAAGCTTCGTGCTCTTCGCTGGTGCTCTCCTCGCCGTCTGCCTCGTCGCCTACTCACTGGGCACCGGCCTGATCTGGCCCCACGTGATGGAGGGAGCAAATGAGCCCTTCCCGAACGGTCACGGCGCCACACTCGGGATGGCGGGCCGCCCCGGGGACCACATCTTGATGCTCGATTTCTTCCAGCACCGAGACTCGGGGGAGGTTCTGACCCTCGAGAGCCTCACTCCGTCGGAGCCCTCGGGACCATGGAACGTGACAGATCTAGCGCTCCTTGTTCGACGTCCTGGTCAGCCCTTGTTGACGGCCGGTGCATACGCCCTCGATTCGATCGATGGCTGGCGCGATTGCGAAGGTCAGGCGATCGTAGAGCCCGAGGGATACGAGGTTCAGCCCGGTGAGTCGGTGATGCTCGTCGAAGTACTGACCTTGGGAAAGGGCGCCGGAGACGGGAAGCTTTCTTCCCCCACCATCGTGTTCCGGCGCGGCGGCGTGCGCTACCGCTCTCGTCCTGGGATGGATCTAGAGGTTCGGGTCTCGAAGGATTTCCGCCACTACCAGGAGGACGAAACGTGGGAGTGGGCTTGTGCACACCCGGAGGGCACCTTCTAGAGGACAGGGGAACAGGGAGGCTTCTATGGGCTTGTTCAAGAAGGAACGACCAACACCTATGCATATCGCGGGCATCCAGCTCAAGTGCGAGATATGCAAGCAGGAGAACTTCTACGCCAGGGAGGCCCAGCTCAACACGCCGGGGCTCACATTCCTTGACCTCGACTGGATGAACGCAACCGCTACGTGCGCCGTCTGCGCGAACTGCGGGTACGTGCACTGGTTCCTGCCGACCTAGCCGGCGGAGAAGTCTCCTTCCGACAATGCCGAGCCGAAAGCGCTAAGGACGTCGCCGTTTATGTCGCCAGCAGGATCAGTGAGGTGAGGGTGCTTGTTGAGAGTCGAGAAAGTCGCCGATCACCCTTTGCAGCGCGCGGCAGGGGCGGTTCTGATCGTAGGGGTCGCTTACGGGCTGGCATTTCCGGATCGGACTGACTACCTCGGCCACTTCCTAGCAGGGTTCGGCGCCACTCTGGGCCTTCTCAGCCTGCTCTACACGGTCCCCCTGAAATCACGACCTATCGCGATCGTCATCGTGACGCTCATAGCGGTGTCGTTGGGATGGGCGACCGAGGAAACCATCTTCAAGCTGGCGATCTTCGACCCCGTCGATTTCTTCAATCAAAGTCTGGGTGCGGTCGTTGCTGCAGCCGTCGTACTGGGTGACCCGCGCGGCGCTGTGACGGGACTCTGGGCTTTCTCGATCGGGTTCATCACCCTCGTTGCTGGGTTCGTCTTTGCTTTCGCCTAGGGCCGGTGCGGTCGTCCTTGCAGTCATAGCCCTGCTCCTGGCAGCAGGGAATTCATACGAGACATTCCGACGATCAACGATCCCCCTATCGATCGACGGAACGGTCGAATCTCTGGAGGTACGGCACGAAAAGCACCCAGGTTTTGATGATGTCCATTTGCTCGTCGTAGATGGGCGCACGATCCACGTCGACGCAGCTGTAGCAAGCGCCCTCCATCGAGGCGCAGCGCTTCATAAGTCAGCTTGGAGTTCGTCATTGCAAGTCGATCAGGCGCCCAATCAGCTGAGCCCTTCTCGCGATTCGAAGGGGATGTTGATCGTGATGCCTGTAGTCATCCTCGTCATAGGGATGCTTCTGCACAGGCGCTCATGACAAGCTTGCGGGATGTCAACATCAGGAGGCAAGCCAGCGCTCGTCCTTGTTTCATTGGTCGCAGTTGTTCTTGCTTCCGGCTGCGGTGGTGACACTGGGACGACAACTCCATTGTCTTCTCCTTCCCCAGGAACCTCATCGGATGCTTCCACTCGTTCACTCCTGATCCAAGCGGGCGCCACCGAGGAAGAAGCGGCGTGTATCGACCAGGCGATGAGCTCCGCTCCTGCGCCCAGCGTGGACCCAGACGCGCCCGGGGATGCGATCAAGGCAGCGATCATCACGCAGGCTGCTGACTGCGCTCCCACAGCCAGGTTGCAAGAGATCGCAAGCAGGGTCTCAGACCTGCTCGAAAAAGAGCTGGAGAGCATCATGGAGCCGCTCCTGAAACAGTTTGCCGATCGGTACAAGGCGGGCGGCGCGACTTCATCCGAGGCGCAGTGCATTGCTGAAACGCTCCTGAGTCAGAATCCATCTGCCCTGTCGGACGTCAGTGGGAACGCCAGGAGCAAGAGTCGGGCGATCTCAGCACTGTTGGTTCGCGAAGCGAGCAGATGCGCGTCATCTGACCGCCTCAAGGAACTCACCTTCTCGACATTCGTCAAGCCCTACCTGGAAGCACTGACAACGGCTGGCGCAACTCGCTCGCAGGCCGATTGCATGGTCACCAAGATTGAGAATCTGGATGTTTTCTTCCCGTCCGAGGACTTCAATGGGCCCCGAGCTGGCCAGATGGCCGGTGATCGGTTCGTGGACAACGCTCCGGGATGCGCTCCGACAAATCAACTGAGACAGATCGCCAAAGAGCTCTTTGCCGAGTATCAAAAGGGCTGTGAACGGACAAGCGATGACCCGATGGCTCCCTACGAGTGCTGAGTCAGACCTCGGGTCAACCGGTCAGCGTGAGGAGCTAACGAGCTGCTCGCCTGACTGTTGACCAGTGCACCAGCAAGAAGAAGACCATGATCCCAAGCCCCAACCAGGCGATCGTCTCGTTGTTCGATGATTCAGGAATCGCGATCGTCGACATCACCACCACCAAGCCGATGATGGGGGTCCACAAGAGTGCCGTGTTCTTGCTCATCGCGTAATCGAACCCCGTGGTTCCGGTACGCGCGCGGATCCGGGTCTCGGGATCGATGTGTTTCCGCCCCCATGCGGACACCGCAAGCATGGCGACGAACGCGAGGACTTGAGCACTCACGGCTAGCGCAACCATGAGGGCATCGTGACACGTGCTTCAGGCATTGGCCTCAGACCGCATAGAGGCGATGGCCGCCACGAGCATCAACGCTGCACCCGCGGTTATGGCGTAGGTGGTCCACGTCACGAGCAGTGACTCCTCGAGGATCTGCACGCCGAGCCAAAGGAAGTGCTGTAGCCCGAAGAGGGCGACGGCGCCCAGGGCGACCGACCGTCCCTTGTCACTCAAGCGAAGGCATAGACCCAACGCGATCGCGGTCCACAGGATGACCTGGCCCGCCATACGGAGCCCGTCGTGCTGCCAGGAGAATGTCCATTCGTCGAAGGTTCGCCCAACGATGTAGGAGAAGCTCATCACCCCGCGGAACCCGTGAGGTTTCGTCGGAAACACGTACGCAATCATGACGACCAGGAAGCCAAGGCCGGCGAGCCGACCCCACGACTCCGAGATCAATCGACTACCCGTTCTCAAGTTATCCACGTGATCAATGCCAGGTCTGGCGCACGCGCCAGGTCCGGCCCCCATCATGGGTGACGATGAATTGCTGAGCTCCGCGATCACCGTTCTGGTAGGTCGCGTAGCCGTTCTCGTTATCGACGAAGCACACCGAGGAGATGAAGTCGACATCGGACTCGAAGAACCGGTTCGAGTCCCAGGTACGCGCTCCATCATCCGTCCGCAGAAGTCCCGCGCGGTTCAACCACAACCACCCGTGATCAGTAGATCTGAAGAGGACGCCGGTCAGGTGTCCGCTCCACAAGGCGTCGCCGGGACGTTGCCAAGTGCTTCCGCTGTCGACAGTGTGGATAACGACCTTCTTCTGCATCGCGGTACCGATATCACCTGCACACACGATCCAACCTTCACCTGCTCCGGTCCTGCTGAGCGCCGCGTCGATCCAGTAGCCATGTCTACAAGCGCTCGAAACGCGGGTCCACGTTCGTCCGCCGTCGTGCGTCTGCTTGACGAGGACGCGAATCCCCGGGTTGCCTCCTCTGTCGGAAGTCTTGCCTTGCGCCTTCCACAGTGCCCAGCCCTCCGTGTCGTTGATGAAGCTGACATCGCTCAGGCGGTTGCGCGCGACGTGAACCCACGTCTTGCCGCCGTCGGTCGAGTGGAGGAGGCGGTGGCGGCACGTGGCGCAGGCATCGATTTCGGCCCACGCACTGTTCGCGCCCGCGACGATCACGCGGGTCACCTCGCGCCCGGTCGCCGACCGCCACGTCTGCTTCCACGAGCGGCCGCCATCGTCAGTAACGGCGATGAGGCTGTGGCGACCCACCTGACCGCTCATAGTTCCGTGGTCCATGTCCCAGAAGGCAACGCTGGTAGGTCGGAAGCGATCGTGGATCGCCTCGTCGTGGTTGGCTCTCGCGGGGGCCACGAATAGGGAGAGAGCCGCGGTCGATAGAAGCACCAAAGTCACCACGGATCCTCTAAGTCGTTCGCCCACGTTTTGTCCCTTCCCCATCGGGACCTTACCCATCGGGACCTTACCCATCACTGACGCTGACCCTTGAGCCGTCCCGCTGCATCTCCGCACGAGAACGGTTCTCCTCACGCGTCGGCTGCATCCCCGTGCGGCAAAGTCGAGACCTGATGGCGTTCCGTCCAGTCGCTTTCGGCGTCTGCTGCGCAGATCGACGTGGCTTGTAGGGAGGTCAGGCGAGAACGGGCGCGACCGAAGTGCCGGCAGTGGCCCAGATGTAAGCGATGGTCCCGATCAGTCCAGTGAGGGCGCCGAGTGCGTACCAACGCGATCGCCGGATGAAGAGGGCCGCCAGGCTGACCGCCGCCGCGACGACGGCGAGCAACAGGGTGTAGGAGCCGAAGGTCCGGGCGAAAAAGAAGTAAGGGAAAGCGATGGACGCGCCCAGGAGTCCAATCGCCACTTGTGCTGGCGGTCGGCTGAGCCAAATAAGAGCTTGGGGAGACGAATCCACGATCGGAAAATTACCCGCGTCGCGGGCAGCTCCGCTGCACGGCATAGTGGCTGATGCGAAGTGGTCAACCGGTCTGGGAGTCGAGTCGCCCTCTCACTAACAGCCAAGCAAGGCCGCCGACGATCGGGAAGAACATCATCGCAAGGCCCACGATCCAGCCAGGTCCACCGCGCTCGTCGATGTCCTGCGCGGCTTTCATTGCCAACCAGAACCACCCGATGAAAGCGGCGGCAAAGGCTGCGAAGACGAGGATGACGTACCAGTTCGGCGCGGTGTTGATGTCCACGAACCCGATTCTAATGTCGTCACCTGTGACGCGCCGGAGGCCCTCAGGCGCGGATTTGACACAGAGAAGAGACAAGTCTGTGCTCGCGTCGAACATCGACATTCAGGGCATTGAAATCAAAGCCTGAGATCCAAAATGGAGTGGCGCGGAAGTCTGGTAGCCGCGGGTCGCTCATGGCCTAAGGGGTGTGCAAGTCGGGGTGGCCTATCCTCGACACATGCCATGCGGCGACCACCAGAGGGGCGAATGAGCCAGATTCAACGCTTCAACGAGTGGGGGCGGCGGCACCCGTGGAGGGCAGCACCGGCCATGGCGGTGTTCCTTTTCTGCATCACGATGGCCTTTGCGATGCTGGTCTTGGACCAATCTGCAGGCGAGGCCCTCCCGCACTCACTGATCTACTCCATCGGTTTCCCTGTTCTGACGGCGGCACTCAACACATGGCGCTACCGACGTGGCGAGTAGGTCCGACACCGGACAGGTCGGGTTTGCGGCGAGCGAATCGATGAACGTCCTATCCAAAATGGAGTGGCGAGGAAGTCGGCTCGTTTCGTTTCGCTGCACGCGCACGAGCACACCGTGGCGGCTGTTGTGAACGGGACCTCCCGTTGAACGAGATAAGGATCAATGCAACGAGGCGCTCAGCGGTCAGTCGCATCCCTTGAGAATCGCTCGGGGAACTAGAAGCGACGCATGGGGCTGGAATGTCAGACACCTGACACAAGGTCTTCCCGACATCTGGATTAGCGGCGAGGTCTTCCTCGAAGTCAGCGGCAGGGTCCCCGCCTGGCCAAGGAGACTCGAAAACCTCAATAAAGTCGTGACGTACAGGCTGCTCAACTTCCTGCGGATATAGCGGAAAGTGCTGGTATTGAGCCGTTTTGACTTCGGTTGGCTTCGGCTCGTTTCGGCTGATTTTGGGAACGCCGGGTGACAATTGGGTGACAAACAACGATTCCTCGGACCTCTGCCGCGTGAATGCCATCGAGTGCGAATCCGATCCCGACGGTTCAGAGCATTTCCGCAGGTCACACCAGGTTTCTCTTGTTGTTGCTTGGCGCGATTTGACGCCGTTTTTCATCCTCGTGTGGACCAAATGTGGACCAGCGAGCTGCTGCACCTACCAGACAGAGACCTCAGTGACCGAGTCGACCTCGTTGACCCGTACGTATCGAGCCCTCACTTCCTTCTCGGGCACCCGCAGGGACACCCCCTCGATGCCCGTGCCGGAGTCGGTCTCCCGGACTACCTCCCAGCGGTCGCCCGTTACAGAGGTCGTCACGCGGCAGAAGCTGCAGCCTCTGACCACGATGAGGTCTACCGTCCGTACACGTCCGAGGTCGATCCGGACCGTCTTGGGTTCGGGGCCACATCCATACGTTTCCGAACAAGGAAGCCTGATCGTGTCGAAGAAGAATTCTCCGTCGGTTAGGTAGCAATCCGAGATCCTTCTGCCTTGACTGTTTCCAACGATGCAATCCTTGCCACGGGAGGGCGGCGCTATCCCGCGGGCGAAGGGAGTCGCCGCACTCTTGTAAGACAGCTCGACCTCCCGACCGCACCCTTCTGAACAGTTGCCGCTTAGCACGGCATCAGTGATCGCCGTCACGTACACGGTGCCGGGTACGTCTTCGAGCACTCGCGGATCGATCCGCTCCCCGGGGGAAGTGCTGTCGTGGTACCAAAGTGGGTTCACGATGTCTACGCGCGAGCGGTCGGACCTGAAGGTCAGCGCGTACCGGAGCAGCGCGCCGAACCCTTCGGTGGGCAGGTCCTCCCAGGTGACGTCGCCGCTTGCTCCGTCAAACTCCAAACTCGGGTCCCAGAAACGGAGTCTCGGGAGCGCCACGCTCTGTCCCTTGATGAAAGCATGATGCGTGACCTGAGCGGAGCGGGGGTCGTCGCTGAGCGTCGCCTCCAACAAGAAGTCCCTGCGCGCTGGTTTACACACGTGCAACGAGAATCGCCCCCTAGCGTCGGCGTTCGAACTGTCACCGTCGCTGCAAGGGGGTGGGAAATCGCAACCGAAGCAGAAGAACGGCAGGGTTTGCGCCGTCACCTTTTCGATCGACACCAGCGCCCGCTTGGCGGGTCGACCGTTGTGGGTGAACACCCGGCCCTGCACGTCTACCCCAGCGGGACCGCGAGCGATCATCCCTGCAGCAGGTACTTCGTGGGAGTACTGCGGAGGTGGTGACGGCGGGTGGCTTCCTGGACGAGACGACCCGCCGGTGCAAGCCGCGCTGATCGCCATTACGAACGCAACTAGGCCAAGCCACTTAGGGCGCACCATCGAACCTTTACATGGCGAGGGCCGCAACAGTTGGACCACCTAATTCGAAGGGACCTGCACCCTCACTTCCCAACTACCGTCCTGGTTCTCGGAAACGACGGTGATCTTGATACGGCTCTGCTCGTGCAAGCAGGTCAGAGGGCTGTTTCTGAGTGGGCGGTATAGGACTTGAACCTATGACCCCTACCGTGTCGAAGATCCAGAGCACATTTCACTGACCTGCGAAAACAGCCGTAATCGTTGGTGGATAGCCGATTTTGTCTCCGGTGCTCTCGGCACGCTTAGGCCCTTTTTGGGGTAACCGGGTGGCAATAGGGTGGCAATTCAGCAAGTGTCGAAATCCATGACCCCTACCCTGTAGCTGTAAGAGCTGCCATTTCTCGGAAATTGCCACCCATTTTCGGGTGGCAGGGCCGATTGCCACCCGGTTCGGGTGGCAAGTAAGACAAGGGCTCAGGAATCGAAGCCGATGTGGATGTGGTCCGCGTGGTCCTGATCCGTGAAGCCCCCCGGGAATCCGATCGCTCCGAATGGGTGCCCCAGCTCGGTCGGCCGCAGGGAACCCTCTAGCTTGGCGATCTCCGAGATGACGTCTCGCGCCGCAATGTTGGATCCGCCTACCGGACTCCCATCCACGAAGAAGACATCTGCAGCCCGGCCGAAATAGTGATTAGAGACGCTCCCCGATCGCGTGTATCTGCTGTGGCCGGTAGCAAACACCGTGACCCCGATCGTGTGGCGCTCCGAGATCCATGACAACAACGAGATAACGCGCTGGTCCACGATCCCGGCCGACAGGTCTGCCCGGGCTTGGGGGGTCAAGATCACCCGGCGGTTGTCGAGCAGGTCGACGGCTTGAGCGAACGCGACACCCTCTGGCGGGAGGACGACTCCATAGTGCGACGCCAAGGTCAGAACTTCATTCACGTAGGACTGGGAGTGGTTGTAGTTCCACACAGCGGTAGCGAGATGAGCCGGGTCGGCCGCGCCGTTCGCGCAGAGCATGTGCGCCGCGCTGAAGACAGCGTCCGACACGTTGTCGATATCGACCTCACCGTCCCCGTCGCCATCAACCCGATAGGAAGCGAAGGTCGACGGCATGAACTGCATGGGGCCCTGCGCCCCTTTGCTCGATGTCGCCCGACTCTTTCCGAACCCGGTCTCGACCTTGTGGATCGCTGCCAGAACCGTCCACTCCAGCCCTTCGCACGTCTGGGCCGCCGCCTGGTAGAGCGGGATCAGTTCCGGGGGAATCTCCTCACGAGCCCTGGCGGATGGAGATGGTTGGTCGCTGGCTAAAGACAGCAGTGCCGTCACCAGGATCAACGGCATCATGAAGAGACCGACAAGTATTGCTGCGAGAAGCCCGGCTCGCTTCATCGAGTGCTAGGCAGCGCGGGTGCGCAGCAATTTCTCTTTGAACCATGGGCGCAACCTGAGCCGTGTCGGGGGAAGGTGGCCGTAGACGAGGATGCCCTCCCCTGGCCTGATGGAGCGCAAGACATTCGCAGGCGCGACGCTACGAGTGGCCATCGATTCGGTTGTCGACCTAGTGCCCTGTGAGCCGCGCGTTACCGACGAGTGCATAACCTCTTCATCTCCGAGTAGGCGCGACGCATATTCGAGGGTTTGGGTATCGGAGATACCTGACAGGACGATCTTGGCCCGGTGGTTGTTCACCACTGTTTGGGCTCTCTCCTGGTAGCGAGTTGTTATCTGAGCCATGTCTTGGAAGACGCTGACCAGCTGGATCCCATGGCTGGACGCGGTGGAAGCCAGCGTGTCGAGGTCTCGTAGCGGTGCGATGTTCGCCGCCTCGTCAAGAACCACCAAAAGCGGCTCCTTCAAGCTTCCTCCCTCCGAAGATGCTCTCTCGAACGCGTGGGAGATGATCGAGTGGATCAACGTCTCGAACAGAGGCCGGAGACGTTTCTGCTCGTGGGATGGAGCGACGACATAGAGCGTGTTTCTCCCGCCCGATAGCAGTGCGCTTGGTGTTATCTCGCAGTTTGCGGCCGAGCTTGCAACCACGGGGTCTTCGTATGCGGCTAGCACGGTCTCGGCGGTCGTGTACACCGAGCTCTTCTGCCGCACCTCGCGCTTGAAGGAGGCTCTAGCGGCATCGAGGGCGAGTTCCTCCCCGGCGTCTTTCAGGATCTGAAGGATCTCAGCTTCTTCCTGGAGGTTCACCCACCTCACGACGTCAGACATCGACCGATCCGACATCGACGCTGCGAGGAACACAGGCTGCAGAAGTTTCGCCGCTGCCGCGTACCAGAAGTCGGAATCACCGAACCCGGTCGTTCGAGCGGTCGTCGCCTCCGTCAGCCATGAGACGGTCTTCTGTGCTCCGCTCCAATCGTTGCAGAACGCGAGGGGTGACCAACCATGTGAAGGGACATCTGCACAGCCGGTTGGGTCGTAGACGAACGCTTCTCCGAGGGATGAGCGCGCATCGATCGTATTCCTCAGGAGATCGGTCTTAACGCTTGTCGCGAGAACCGGACCTTGCCATTCGAGGATCGCCGGGATCGCGAATCCGCTCGTCTTCATCGACTGCGTCGGACCCAACACGATGACGCTCTGTCGCTCCTCCGCTGCGATGAGGTTGCGACCGACACGCCCGAGCGCGAGCCTTCCCGCGATGGGTCGCTTCACGATCAGAGGGCGTAGGTCACCGATAGATGCCCAGCTCGAACCCCCTGCAGGGTTCGAGATGCTGATGACCAATCTGCGGAGCGAAAGTCCGAGCGCTGAGGCTCCGATCATGAGGAGCACGAATATCAGATAGATCGGCACAGGGCCGGGCAAGAGCTTGCGCTCCGGGCGCGGCCACGCCTTAGCAGGATCGTCGATGTGATCCGCTAGGCGCATGACCACCCTCCCCATCTGCGAAAAGGAGACATCCGGCCACGACCTGCTCGTGGCCAGGGCGGCGAGCTGTCCCGTGAGCCAAACGACAGAGCCCAGAGCGAATAGAGCCAGCATGGCAACGAACAACAGGTTCTCCCATCCCTGCTCACGCGCCGGAACCGACTGAGAGGAAGGCTTCATCCCGCGATCCGGTCCCGGAGCATCCGGGTGTCGGTATCAACGATCGAACGCTCGGTTCGTCCGAGGTGGTGCCACACGAGGAACGACCGTTCCCCGACCTTCCATAGAGCGACCCCACGTTCGAGCTGTGGGAGCAACGTCGCTTCCGTCTGGGTCAGTCCGAGCAGAGTTCGGGTGGGCTCGATCTCAGCATGAGGCTGGGCATAGACAACCTTGGTCTCCGTGTCAGACAACAGCCCGCGCGCCACTCGTTCTTGCTGACTCCCCGATGCACCGGTCGCAGCGAGATCGGAGAAGCGATGCATCACGGCGATGTTCTGAAGACCGCGCGCTCGTGACAGCTTGAAGCTCGCTTGCAGCCACTTAGCGATACCTAGATTGGCGAGGATCGCCCACGCTTCGTCGAGGACGAAGATCGTCTTGCGAGTGGTGTCTGTAGATAGGACGCCCTGGAGCCAAGCTGCGGCACAGGTCATGAGGATCCCGAGAGCGTCGGAGTCGTACACCGCAGAGAGGTCGAGCACAACTATCGGAGCGTCGAGGTCGACCGAACGCGACGTTCTGGCGTCGAACATCCCTTTGAGATCACCGGTGACGAGTCGTCTCAACTCGAACGCAACCTCACGGCCCCACTCCGCGAGGTCCGAACCCTGAGCCGCCACGTCAGCGCCAGCGTTGTCTCCGGGTCGCAACAAGCACTCGACCACTCCGGGAAGGGTTGGCTCTGCCCGCTTCGCAGAGGCGTGACCCAAAGCAGCTTCCAGAGCTGTTCTCTCTTGGGGCCGCATGGGTCGGTCGAGGGCGGTGGTCGCCACCGCTTGAAGGAGGCGGAGCTTGTCCTCGGTTGCGATCTTCTTGTCCAGTGGATTGAGTCGGGTTTTGCCGTGAGGGCGTATCTGGATCGGTTCGCAGCCACACATCCGTGCGACCGACGAATACTCGCCCTTCGGATCCATGATCACGACGCGTCGCCCGAACACCATCTGTCTCAGACAGAAGCTCTTGATCAGAGCCGACTTCCCTCTACCGAGTTGACCCGCAACGATCATGTTCGGTGAGCTGATCGCTCCCGCCTCGTAGAGCTCGAACGCGTCGTATGTGAAGGCACCGCCGAACAGATCACGCCCGATGTAGGTGCCCTTGCCTCCGAGGCCCCCCTCTGCAACGAAGGGGTACGCCGCTTGCAGGTGAGCAGTAGTGAGGCGATGCGCAGGCTGGCCGCTTCTCATCTCAGCCCTCGGCATAGGGGCAGGGTGTAAGTGAAGGCCAATTCTTGCTCACCGTTCAACCGCCGGACGTCGAGGAACGATCGGCCCGCTGCCTCCTCTATCTCTCCACAGGCGCTAACCAGTTCCATGGAACTCGCAGCGGTGACCGTGATGAAGCCTGAGAACCGATAGAACGCATGGCCATCCGATAGGTCCCGCTCATGATCGGCAAGGGAATCCTGTTCACGCGAGCGCCTAACCGTCTGAGCAAACCCCGCACGGTGCCTTAATTCCTCATCCGCGGCTGCCGAAGTGCGGGCCGCCTCCACCGACCGGATCGCCTTCAGTGGGCTAACGGGTTCCATGGTCAGAGACACGGTGCGCATCCGCTCGGTCCGGAGCAACAAAGGCGCGAGGAAGTCAGGGTCTGTGTCAACGCGCGGCCACTCCGCTATCCAGTAGGTGGCGTGGAACGCGTCGTCGGTCCGATAGTTGGACCAGGTCTCTTCGCTCGCCATCGGACCCGCATTTGCCAGCGATGTTCCCCGTCTAGCGGGATCTGCGTTCGCGAGGCTAGCGAGACCGCTGCGACATCTCGGATCGAAACCAGTCCTTAGTGCGTGTGCGAGCAGCCTCGGCGTGAGGGCACCTTCAACCATGACATCGGTACCGATCAGGTTCGTCGAAAGCGAGGTGAGCTCCCGTCGCAGAACCTCGCAGGCCCCAAGGTCTCCCCCGCCGGCAGCTTTGATCGCCCGACCCGCTCTAGCAGCACTGATCTGCAGGGCAACGAAGACCTCGTGTTCCTGTGTCGTCGGCCCGGCCTCGTCTACGACCTCCAGATAAGAGCGCGCCAGTGGGGAGTCGAGAGCGACGGCGATGTTGCCCTTGAGGTATCCACCGATGTCGTCGCCTGGGTCGGGAACCGTGCGTTCGACCCACTGGATCCGGTGGATAGGAGCGGTCTCCCGGGCCAACCCGGAGAGGATCCCGGCCCATGACGACAGCCTGCGCGATTTCTCGGGGGCATCGAGAAGTGCGAACGACCGTCCCCTGACGGTCAACACTCCAGTGAAGGTGCCGCTGCGCCGATCCTTCACGATACCGAGCTGGGACGCGGAGCCGGGGATGGGATGAGACAGCAGAACCAGCTCGCTAAGCGACTCGGGAAGGTTGGGTTGAGACTCAGCGACGAACGTGTAACCCGCTAGCGGTTGACTGGATCGGAAGGACCTGTTGCCGTTCAACGTTCTCATCGACCACGCAGACATGACCGGGATCCACTCGTCGAGGCACCGGCCGCTGAGCGGAACCAAGGCGGCGATGCTTCCGGTAGTCACGATCACCAAGCAAGCGCCGAGGGCCATGCCGGGTGGGAGACCACGCAAAGCTGCGACCGCCAGCACACCGGCGGCGCTGAGGATCACCAGTTGAGATCCCCTGAGACCGATCAGTAGGCCCCGGCGCTCGAGTTGTCCGAAGCGATAACGAGGTGCCTCGGCCAACTACGGCCTCTGGTCTTTCGACCGTGTGGTTGCGGCAGCGCCGGTCGTCTTGGACGGTAATGGCCGTGTACCGACACCCCGCTCCGTCCCGCGGATGTCGGTCCGATCTTTCATCTTGTTCGCCGGGACCTTCGCTGCGGATCTCGCTCCTGCACCTGCCGCCGCGACAGCTGCCGTGGCTCCGCCCGCGGTCGCAGACGTTGCCGGCGCTCCATTGGAACGCGCCGAGGTCATGCGAGATCGCATCGTGGCAACCGCTTGGTTCGTTCCAGACCCAGGACGCACAGTCTCCAGCGGCCTCCGACCGAGCCCCTGAAGGTGTCCGATCGCCGCTGTTTCCGCAAGCGGTATCAACTTGAGGAGAGCCATCGGAGCGAAAGCGGCCATGGTCATCAGCGCGGTGCCTCCCATCAATGAAGCGAACCCGCCACGACCTGGTTCGGAAAGCGCTGCCGTCGCGAGGCTGATAACGGCGACGATCACGAACTTGGACAGGATCAGAGCGAAGAGGGTCTCGATCATCCGCCGCGTCCAGCGCGATGTAGCGGGCCATACGAGTGCAGCAAGGATGACGGGAAGGAAGAAGACACTCACCGTGACCGCTCCGGACCGAACCAAGAGCTCCAGCCACACGACGAAAGACCCGATGATGAGTAGCAGAGACACTAGGAAGATTGCGAACGACGGAACGACCGGTGCGCCGCCGGTTGACGAGAGGGCGTTGCCAACTGAATCGAATATCTCAGAGACATCTCCCGCAACGCCTTGAGCAACCGAAGCGCTCAGGGAATCGGTGATGGTGAGCAGGACCTGGGTCACGACGACCGCACCGAACGTTCCGA
>JAXDJJ010000076.1:0-7490 GCA_034665745.1 Actinomycetota bacterium
ACGTTCGAGAAGGTGATGCCGGCGGCGGGAGCGCCCGAGGACATCACGACGTATCCCACCGATGCCGATGACCTGTACGCGTTCCTGACCGACAAGGCAGATGCGGCGACACAATGTCCTGAGGCGAAGTCGGGTGAGTCGGTCGAGTGCCCGCCGCAGGGCGACCCCGATATGTACGTGTTCACCGCCGCATCCGATCTTCTGCTGAACCACCCGGATGCGTCGCCGAGGTTGCGATCGGCCCTGTTCGAGGTCATGTCGAGGGTGCCCGGCACCCAGCTCGATCCCGATGCAACCGACCCGAGTGGCCGTGAAGGGACCTCGGTTTCGGTCGCGGTTGGCGAGGACGGGGGCCGGAGCCAGCGCCACGAGATGTATTTCGACCCGAAGTCCGCAGAGGTTCTGGGATTCCGAGACGTCTTCTTGGAAACAGATGGCAGCGAGGTGACCTACGCCTACTCCGTGCTGCTCAAGTCCGGAGTTGTCGACATATCCGGCCAGCGCCCGTAACGAAGAGTTGAAGGGGAGGAGCCTTCGGGCTCCTCCCCGATCTCGGGAGGAACCGGTCGGGGCGACCCCGAAGTCTTGGAGGTCGACTGATTGGGAGGTCTCCGTGAGGAAGTTCGCGACGCTTGTGCTCGGCCTTTGTCTTCTTGGTCTCTCCGTGCCTGCTGCGGTCAGTTCACCGGACCCTGGGCCTGTCCCTGACGGATTTGGTTCGGACAACGTCGAGTACATCAAGTTGGTCAGTGACGAGCAGCTTCATGGCATCGGCGCCCGACTTCTCGACCACTATCTCTACGTCACGAGCGTCAAGACCCTCACGATCTACGACGTAAAGAAGCCGACCGACCCCAAACTCTTGGGCCGCATCCCGATCGGTGGCTGGGAGAACGAAGATGTCGCTACCAACGGGAACGTCCTTATCTTTGCGGACACCCGTCCCAACATCTTGCGCGTATTCAACGTCGAGGACAAGACGAACCCGATCGAGATTGCCGACCTATCCGACGCAGCCAGTCACACGATGGAGTGCGTCTTCGATTGCAAGTGGCTTTACGGATCGACCGGGTTGATCGTCGACCTGCGCGACCCGGCGAACCCCGTGCTTCAGAAAGAGAAGTGGACGGACGGCACCATGTTCGAGACCTCTTCCTACCCTTCGCATGACCTACTGGAGCTGAAGCCCGGCCTCCTGTTGACGTCATCCAATCCGATGCTGTTGCTGGACGCGCGCAAAGACATCCTGCATCCCAAGATCGTCGCGCAGGGCGATCCCGGTGACACGAGCTTCATCCACTCCGCCCAGTGGCCTCAGCAGGGAACCGACAAGATCATGATGTCGGCCGGAGAGACGAACGCCACTCCACGATGCGAGATCGGGAGTGCCGCATTCGTGACGTGGGACGCCTCACGGTGGCAGCAGACGCACACGTTCAAGACGATCGACAGCTACACGTTGAAGAATGGAACCGTCACCGACGGCAACCCAGCGGTCAACGGCATGGGCTGTTCCACGCACTGGTTTCAGAACAACCCAAGGTTCAAGAACGGTGGAGTCGTCGCCCTGGGGGCTTACGACCACGGCACCCGCTTCTTGAGGATCGGCCCGGACGGGAAGATCGAAGAAGCCGGGCACTTCATGCCACTGGCTGCTCAGACATCGGCCGTGTACTGGATCACAGACCGCATCGTCTACTCGATCGACTACACCCGGGGCATCGACATCCTGAAGTACACAGGGGACCTCTAGGAAGCACAAAAGAGCCTCAAGCCGTCCATTCGTAGAGGACGTCGGGCTCGTTCTCCTCGTTGTCCTGACCGAACGCGATCGCCTTGAATCCGTGACGTTCGTAGAAGCGCCGCGCTCCTTCGTTACGCGCGAACGTGTACAGCTGCAGCCGCGTTGGGCTTAGTTGACGGGCTCGCTCGAGTAATGCGGTTCCCACCTCGATCCCCTGGTGATCGGGGTGGACGTACATCTGTTCCAAACTTTCTCCATCCAGCGAGAAGAAGCCGACGACTTCATCGCCAATCTCAGCTACCCAGACGTTCGTATCGGGTATAACCACATCTCGGATCCAGGCTCGCACTTGGTCGTCGGTGTGAACCTTCGGGATCTCGGAGAGCGCGTCGTCCCACGCGGCAAGGAAGACATCGCTGATCGCGCCGGCGTCCCGGGATGCGGCGGGGCGAAGTGAGAGGTTGCCACTCATCTAGGCGAACATAGCCGTATGGCTACCTACGTTCTGATCCATGGAGCTGCAAGCGATTCCTGGTACTGGCATCGACTGATCCCAGAACTGCAGGCACGAGGCCACGACGTTGTCGCGCCGGACCTTCCGTGCGACGACGATTCTGCGACGTTCACGGATTACGCCGACACCGTTGTGAGCGCGATCGGAGACCGGCGTGAACTGATCGTGGTCGCGCAATCGATGGGAGGTTTCACCGCACCTCTCGTTTGCGACCGTGTCCCCGTCGATCTTCTCGTGCTGGTGAACGCGATGGTTCCGGCCCCCGGGGAGTCGGGCGGGGAGTGGTGGCAGAACACCGGTCACGCGGAGGCGTTCCAGAAGAAGGCACTCGAGGATGGAAGGGATCCGGCTGCCGACTTCGATCCCGAGGTCGTGTTCTTCCACGACGTGCCGAAAGATGTGACTGCTCACGCGATGGACGTTGGGGCCAAGACGCAGTCTGCGAAACCCTTCGAGGCACCGTGGCCCCTTGCCGCGTGGCCGAACGTCCCGACGAAACTCATAGCGGCCCGCGACGACAGATTCTTCCCGGCCCCCTTCCAACGCCGCATCGCCAAGGAACGCCTCGGGATCGACCCCATTGAGATCGACGGGGGACACCTCGTAGCCCTAAGCCGCCCACACGAGCTCGCGAATCTCCTGGAGGACCTCCTAGCCATTTGACGTATGCCGATATGGTTATACGATGCCCCCATGGCACGAGCAGCTACGACCGCAGATGCGTTCAACGCAGTGGCCGAGCCCCGGAGGCGGCAGATCCTTGATGTCCTGACCGGGGGCGAGAGGGCCGTCAACGATCTCGTGGTGCGCCTCGGCGTGTCGCAGCCGCTCGTGTCCAAGCACCTCCGGGTGCTTCGTGAGGTTGGTCTCGTAGACGTGCGAGACGAAGGGAAGCAACGGATCTACCGGCTGAACGGTCGGGGCTTGAAGCCGATCCATGACTGGGTCAAGGACTACGAGCGGTCGTGGAACGAGCGGTTCGACGCACTAGATGAAGTGTTAGAGGAACTGAAAGAGGAGGAAAGAGATGGTGGCAGTGACAAGTAGTGGCACGGCAGTGATCACCCTTCCGGCCGATGATCAGATCCTGATCACGCGCGAGTTCGACGCACCCAAGCACCTGGTCTACAAGGCGTTGACGACACCCGAGCTCGTCAAGCGCTGGTGGTCGGCCAAGCGCGGGGCAGTCACGGTTGCAGAGATCGACCTTCGGGTCGGCGGCAAGTGGCGCTACGCGATGACGACCGAGGATGGGTTCGAGGTCGCGTTCCACGGTGAGTATCGCGAGATCGACCCGGACGGGCGGATGGTGACGACCGAGGTCTACGAGATGCCCGGAGTGGATCCTGCCGACGCTGATGCGAACGCAACGGTTAACACGGCAACCCTGACGGAGACGGATGGACGCACCACCCTCACGGTCCTGATCGAGTGCCCGAGCGCGCTGGTCCGGAACGCGATCATGGAGTCGGGGATGGAAGCTGGCTTGCAGGACGCCTACGACCTGCTCGAAGAGGTCGCGGTCTCGCTCTCGTAACTACCGGGAGTTGTAACGAAAAAGGGGGGCCGCAAGGCCCCCTTTTGGTTCCTCGGATCTAGAGGGAGTAGGGCTTCAACTCGAAGTGAGCAGTGATGGGATCGCTGCCACCCACGGGAGAGGTTGGCGAGCCGAAGTTGTGGATCAGGATGAAAGCCGTGCCCTTGGCCATGAAGGTGCTCTCATCGACGTTCCCGGATTGTGCCGCGATCGTGACGCCGCACGACTCGTCGAACAGGAACATGTCGAGGTCGTAACCGGCCGACCCGCCCGAGCCGAACGACTCGATCAATGCATCGACGTTCTTGTACTCGTCGGGAACCGCCCAGACGTAAGCGTCGAAGCCGTTGGTGGTGGGGATCGCACAGGTGTTCAGGAACTCCTGCGGGGTGATCCCAACGAGCGTGCCGCTCGTGCCGTACTGAACCGAGTGGCCCAGCTCGATCGACACTTCTTCGCTCTTGTAGGGCTTAGGACCCTTCGGCTTCTTCTTGGCCGCGCTGGCCATGCCGGCAACAGATGTCGTCAAGGCGAGGGCCAACAGGAGTGCCAAGGTCTTCTTCATCTAGCTTCGATTTCGCCACGCCGCCGGGTTCTCCTGCGCGGATACAAGGCAGGAACCCCTTGCGGCGCCGGGACCTCTTCTGTCACGCTCCTGGACTACAGGCCCATGGGTCAACCTGGGCCGGACGACCGAGGAGGTAAGAGATGGCGGGATTCCCAGGTCTCACGCACGTCGCGGTGACCGTGAGCAACCTCGAGAAGAGCAGAGAGTTCTACGACCGCTTGTTCGGTGCCGAGCCCGTTCTCGATGAGGACACCGGGACCTTCCATCACGCGGTCTACGCGTTGGAAGGCGGATCTCTGTTCGGTCTTCACACGCACCCGACGGCGAACGAGCACCCCGAGTTCAGCGAATTCCGTTCCGGTCTAGATCACGCTGCGTTCGGAGTCGCGAGCAGGACCGAGCTCGAGAAGTGGGCCACCCGCCTCGACGAGCTGGGAATCAGCCACGGCGGCATCGTCGACGCGCACTACGGCTCGGGCGTGTCCTTCCGGGACCCCGACAACATCGCCCTGGAGATCTTCGCCCCGCCTTCGTAACCATGATCGGCGCGCTAAAGGTCTAGAAGAAACCTTCCGGCGCGCCCGGCTTCGTGATCATGAGGAACACGATGATGGTCAGCCCGATCGTAAGGATCGGGCCGATCTTCTTCGTCTTGCCGACCAACTCGAGGAACTTCGGGGTTCCCGCTTCGCCGCTTTCGGCCATTGCGACGATCTTCTCCACCGTTGGGTTCTGCTGGAATACCGCGAGGTAATAGATGACGACGTAGATAAGTAGTGCGATCCATAGCCATTCGTTGCTGAAGAAGTTCTTGTCCCGGCCGCTCTCGACGATCAAGAGGATGCCCGTCACCGGTTGCACGATCGTGGCCGTCGGAAACACGAGCTTCTTTTCGATCGCCATCATCGCTTTGAGCACACCGAGAGATTGAGGGCCTTCGAGCTTGCCCGATAGGGGACCCAGCACCGCGAATGCATACGTTGGTCCGAAACCGATGATCGCGCCGAAGATATGAAGCAGTAGAAGTATCTCGAAATAGCCCATCGATGACCTCCTGTCGACCTTTTCGGGCACGGTACTCCGTAAGGCCTTGTCGGTTCGGCATTATCGAAGGGAAATCCTTGAAGAGCGTGGGCTACCGACGGGCCCTCGTACGATTGCTACGTGACTCTTAGCGGCCGCTCCAAGATCGGACTCACGATCGCGAGCTTGATCGGCATCGGCCTGTACCTGGTCGTCTTCGACTATGGGATCAACGCGGGACGGATCCACCACGGCGTTCATGTGCGAGACATCGATGTCGGGGGTCTGACGAGGGACGAGGCAACCGCGCGATTGACCGCCGCCGCGGCCGACCTGGAACAACAGCCGGTCATATTCACGCGCGAAGGATTCGACTGCAATTTCGAGCCCATCGAAACGGGATGGGATCCTCGTCCTGGCGACACAGCCGCGTCGGCGTATCGCGTTGGTCGCGGAACGTCATGGTTCGCGGCCCTCGCAACGCGGGTCAAGGCATGGGTCGCGGGTGCAACCATCGACTGGAACGACACGATCGATAAGAACGCGGTGACTGATCTGATCGATCGCTGTGAAGAGAGAGCGGGTGGATTGGGCTACGAGATCCGTCGATGGATCCTGCGGCAGAGGATCCATGAAGCGATCAAGACGTGGCCCCGGCAGCCGTTCAACGTTCCCGTGATCCAGACCGGCTAGGGAGCCGGCGAACCCCCGTCGGTCGGCTGCGGAGTGGGCGCCGGTTCGGAGGGTTCTGGGGTCGGTTCCGGATCGCCACCCCCACCCCCACCACCAGTGTCAGACCCACCGGTCGAGGTGTCGTCGGTGCTCGTCGCTATGTCTTCTTTCCGTTGCGCGATCCGTTCCGCCCGGGTCGTAGGCGATGGGCGCGGACTCGCAACGCCGCTCTCGCCGGGCGACGATGAGGGAGTCGGAGACTTGAACTTCAGCCCCCCGACGTTGGGGAGGGGAGCTTGTCCATCGTCGGCCGACGCCACGGCGTCATCCTCACCCGAGGTAAGAACCGCAAAGGCTGGGATCGCGAGCAACACAACTGCAACCGCGGCCCCCACGAGAGCGCGCCGACCGGCCCACCACTTCGGCTCGTCGGCGACCACAGCGATCGGTCCTGTAGCGGCGGGATCGAAACGTTCTAGTGAGGTGGCCAGTTCGGTCCCGTCCATGAAGCGATCGGCGGGATCCTTGGCGAGGCACTTGAGCACGAGAGCGTCGATGGCGGGGTCGAGCTCCGGCACGTGCGTTGAGGGCGGTGCGGGCTCTTGATCGACGTGAGCGATGGCCACAGCGGTGACATTGTCGCCATCGAAGGGACGAACGCCGGTGAGCAACTCGTAGAGAACGATGCCAAGCGCGTAGACATCCGAGGCGGGACCAGCGTCACCACCCGATGCTTGTTCGGGGGAGATGTAGTGAGGCGAGCCGATAGCGGCCCCCGTGGCGGTCAATCGCTCGGAGCGCCCCGACGACGCGATGCCGAAGTCCGCAAGCTTCACGGAGCCGTCGGAGTCCAAGAGGATGTTTCCAGGCTTGATGTCACGGTGAACGATCCCGAGGTTGTGGGCGGCTCCGGCGGCGAGGGCCGCGCCGGCGACCACCTCGAAGGCCCATTCGGGCTCGTGCGGCTCGCCGATCTTGTCGGTCAGGGCCCCCCCGGGGACCGCCTCCATCACGAGATAGGGGCTCTCCTCGAACTCTCCGAAGTCGAGCACCTGAACCACGTTGGGGTGCGAGATCCGGGCCACCGCCTGCGCCTCGGAGAAGAAGCGGACGAGGAATTCAGGATCCTCTGAGAGCTGGGGGGCTAGGAACTTGATCGCGACGGACCGCCCCAGGTGGGAGTCATGGGCCAGCCACACCTCGGCCATGCCCCCTCGCCCTAGGAGCTCGGTCAACTCGTAGCGCGTCTGGATGATCTGTCCTGCGTCCATAGGGCGTTTATCTCCACCTAGTAGCGGAGCAAACGCGCAGCGTTCTAAGGGCCCATTTCCCGTTTAGACAGCAGAGCAGGCAGGTAAAGGTCCGAGTAGAGCTTGTCCCGATTCATCCGCGGAATCCGATCGGAGGCCCATATGTCGCGACGCCTGCTAAC
>JAXDJJ010000077.1:0-14985 GCA_034665745.1 Actinomycetota bacterium
TGGTGGGCATGTTCCTCCTTGGCCTGATGTATCGATTCATCCAGCAGTTGGTGGGAGCCGACGGAGGCGACGTCGGTGCGGCGGTGATCGGTGCCTACGTTCTTGGTTCTCTACTTCTTATCGAGAGCAATCTCAGTACGGTGCTGGCAGGAACGTTCTACCGATTGGCCTTCGGCCTGCTGATCGGTCGGATCATGCGATTGATGGGTGGTGCGACGGTCTTCCCGAGTCCGCCTGTGATCGAGTCGTCGGTTCCAGCCCAAGAGAGTCTCGGTCGAGCCTGACGGTGGGTGCCCGAGCAGTACTTGCCCTCCAGACTGATTCCGGAGGCCGCGGTGGCGTTGCGACGGTTAACCACTGGTACGACCGTTGGATGGACATCGAGGACGAGGCAACCCCAACTCGGGTCGTGCTTCGAGACCGTGCCCCATCTGGTGACTACGTCCGGCATGCGCGCGCATGGGGGGTGGACAAGCCGCACCTCCCACTGCTCCTGCCTCACCTCCACGTACCTCAGTACCTGGCGGGGCGCCGCCTACTTGCGAAGGTCCAACAGAGATTCGATGCGATACACATAGTTGGGGCACACGTGGTTCACGGCACGCTTGCGGCCGACCGACCGGAACCTTCTTTGGTGTGGTTCTGCACCACACTCGAAGACGAGAGGCGAAGGGTGAACCGGTTCCAAGTCGCGTATCGCCGCGTCGCATACACGCTGTCCATGCCGTGGCTGGCTCGTCTCGAGAACCGCGTTCTCCGCAAGGCCGCCCGCGTCATCGCGATGAGCCCTCATGCGGTTTCTCTGGCTCTCGCCGCGGGCGTTGCTTCTGACCGCGTTGTGACGGTTCCGATACCGATCGACACCGCGGTCTTCAAGCCCGGACGGGAAGAGAGACAAGGCATCTTGTTCGTGGGCCGGGCAGGTGACCCACGCAAGAACTTCCCTGCCGTAGCGCGCCTGATGGCGACATCTACGGCTGCTGCCTCAGAGGGACTTGATGTTGTCTCGGACGAAGACCCCAGGTCAGGGATGGATCGAGCCACCGCTGGTCTGGTCAGATGGTGGGATTACTCCGACGGCGTCGAGCAACTGGTCGAGCGGTATCAGCAGGCCCGGGTGCTCGTGCTCACCTCGATCCAGGAAGGTTTCGGCCTGGTCGTGTTCGAGGCGCTGGCTTGCGGCACCCCGGTTGTCGCGATGCGTTGCGGGGGGCCGGATGCCTTCTTGCAGCAAAGTGGCGGGGGGTACGTGGTCGACAACGAGGCAGAGCTCAAGGATCGCGTCGAGGGATTGCTGAACGACCCCTCGAGTTGCGAAGCATTGGGCGGCGCCGGCAGAATCTGGGTGGAAAAGAACATGTCCGCAGCTGCATTCCTCGCCGACCGATCGATCTTTGCGCTATGACGCCCCGAAGCCGGCAACGCGAGCCGATACTGAAGAGGCCACTCGACATCATTCTTGCCGCACTCGGGATCGCGTTGTCGTCACCGCTGTGGCTCATCTCCGCGGTGCTGGTCCTCGTCGATGGCGGCGGCCCCATCTTCTACCGGCAAGAGCGATGGGGCAGGGGCGCCACGACCTTCTGGGTCAGCAAGTTCCGAACGATGCGCCCCAGTGGGGGCCCGGTCACGCCGGCGGGAGTGGATGACCCGCGCGTCACCAAGGTCGGCCGGGTGCTCCGAGCGATGGGCCTCGACGAGCTCCCACAGCTCCTAAGCATCCTGAACGGTGACATGAGTCTGGTTGGCCCGCGCGCTCTCGCTGTTGGTGAGGCAGTGACGGTGCCATCAGGCGCCACGACGCGTTACGAGGACCTTCCCGGGTTCGAAGAGCGTCTCCAGGTCCGGCCCGGTCTGACCGGGTGGGCCACCGTCCACCTGCCCAAAGACGTCCCTGCTTTCGACAAGTTCCAAGCCGACCTGCGCTACCTCGACGAGCAGAGTCTCCGGTTGGATCTGCAACTGATCGGGCTGTCGCTATGGATCAGCCTTCGGGGCCGGTGGGAGAGTCGCGACAAGAAGTTCTGATCTCACCCAGTTCCTTCCCGTAGAGTCTCACCTGGGACGGAAGTGAACTGGGGCAGCCCGGAAGGGGCCATGGAAACAGATATCGCCATCGTGGGGGCGTCGGCCGCTGGCCTATTGGCAGCGTGCAGACTCGCGTCAGCAGGCCGAGATGTAGTCGTGTTCGAGCGAAGTCTCGCCCTCGAGCCCCTAGAACGCTCGCTGATCGTTACTCACAAGATGGAAGACCTCTTGGGGTCGATCGGGAATCGTTCGGTCAAGAATCACATCGACCGGTTCGAGATGTACGCGAACGGCAAGGTGGGTGAGATCAAGCTCGGCAAGCCCGACCTGATCATCGAGCGCTCGATCCTCATCGAAGACCTCGCGCGCCAGGCCATGGATGCCGGCGCAAAGCTCGAGCTCGGCAGCAGGCTCGTCGGCTTGAACGGGGCCGGCGGCGGTATCCGTCTCGACCTCAAGCAAGGTGGTCAAGCTCGGACACTTACGGCGTCCAAGGTCATCGGCGCCGATGGAGCCCAGAGCGACGTGGCGCGACTTGGCGGATGGCCACCCGTGCCGCTTGTCTCTCTGATCCAAGCGATCATCGCTACGCCCTCGGACATCGACCTCCATACGTCACGGATCTGGTTCAGACCGCAGGACACACCGTTCTTCTATTGGTTCATCCCGGAGTGCTCCGACCGCGGCGCCCTCGGCGTCATCGGAGAGGACGCGCCGAACGTGAAGGGTCGATTGGACGCGTTCCTCGCGGAGAAAGGGATGACCCCACTGGGCTACCAAGCGGCCCTCATCCCCGCGTACAAGAGGTGGGTGAAGCCGCACAAGAAACTCGGCAAGGGTGATGTCTATCTGGTCGGGGATGCGGCTGCCCAAGTGAAGGTCTCAACGGTTGGGGGGATCGTCACTGGATTCAGAGGTGCCGAGGCCATCGTCGAGCGGATACTCACGGGGTCGAGACGTGAGCTCCGCCCCCTCCGTCGGGAGCTCAACCTTCACCTATTGATCCACAAGTCTTTACGTCGTTTCTCGCAAGAGGATTACATCCATCTGTTGGATCAACTGAGCCCCGAGGTGAAGCGTTCGATAACCGTGCGGTCACGTGATGACGCGGGCAGGATCCTGCTGAGCCTCATGCGCACCCGGCCCTCTCTCCTGCTTCGGGGCATGGGGTCTCTGGTCGGGCGTCGCGCACTCAACCCACAAGCCTGATCGACACCGCGGGGGACCGGTGCTGATCCTCGGGCTGAACCTATTCCACAGCGATTCGTCAGCGACCCTGCTGTCCGATGGCCGCGTTGTGATGGCGGTGGCCGAAGAGCGCTTGAACCGTGTGAAGCATTTCGCGGGAGTGCCGGCTCTTGCCATCCGCGCTTGTCTAGATGCCGCGGGGGCAAAGCTCTCGGATGTCGATCACGTCGCGCTGGGGCGCGATCCCGACTCGCATTCTCTCGTTCGGCTTCGCTATGGCGCGAAGAACCCGAAGAAACTTCTGAATCTCGTCAGGTTGCGTAACCGTGGCCAATCGCTGAAGGACCTGCGTCCGACGCTCGCCGCCGCTCTCGATGAAGATCCGGCGACTCTGCGTTTCAAACAGCACAACATCGAGCATCATGTCGCGCATATCGCGAGCGCGTACTTCTGTTCACCATGGGAGAAGGCAGCCGGCTTCAGCAATGACGGCTCGGGTGACTTCGTCAGCATCATGTCGGCCAACTGCGAGGGCAATTCGATCGACGTACTTCGGAGAACGTTCATCCCTCATTCCCTCGGCGGGTTCTACACGACGATCTGTGACTTCATCGGGTACAGCAAGTACGGGGACGAGGGGAAAGTCATGGGCCTCGCTGCCCTTGGTGATGACTCTTTCCACGAGGCGATGGAAGAGATGGTTCGACTCGCTCCACATTCCATCGAACTGGCTCTCCGCTACTTCGTCCCGATGGGGAGCAACCAGGGCATCGAGATCGCGGCCGATGGCGAGGTGTTGATCCCGCGGATGTACAGCGACGCGATGGTCGATCGCTTCGGCCCCCCCCGGCAACCCCGCTCCGAGATCACCCAGCGGGACAAGGATCTTGCTGCGTCGATGCAGGTCCGTTTCGAGACCGCGTTCTTCCATCTGTTGAACGGGTTGCACCGGGAGGTCGATTCGGACGACATCGTGATGGCGGGTGGATGTGCGCTGAACAGCGTGGCCAACGGAAAGATGTTTGCCGCCACTCCTTACCAGCGCTCCTGGATCCAGCCCGCAGCCGGAGATGAAGGGCTGTCCCTCGGTGCCGCGTTGTACTGCTGGCACTCGATCCTTGGCAAGCAGCGCGATTACGTCATGACCGACGCGTATCTAGGTCCCGAGTTCTCTGAATCGGCGATGAGCTCGGATCTGAAGGCCGCCGGCCTCACCTACGTGCGTCTCGACCGAGACGCGTTGATCGCGACGACCGCAGAAGCGATCGAACGCGGCCGCGTGGTGGGATGGTTCCAGGGGCGGATGGAGTGGGGGCCGCGGGCTCTCGGGAATCGTTCGATCCTCGCTCACCCCGGCTTGCCGGACATGAAAGACATCCTGAATTCCAGGATCAAGCATCGCGAGTCGTTCCGGCCTTTCGCTCCTGCGATCCTCGAGGAGCGGTTAGCTGACTACTTCGAGTCGGCTCAACCTTCACCGTTCATGTTGCACGTGTACAAGATCCGTCCGGAGAAACGCGATGAGCTAGTTGCCGTGACGCATGTGGACGGGACCGGACGACTTCAGAGTGTTTCCCGTGTCGAGAATCCCCTCTACTACGACCTGATCAGAGAATTCGGTCGTCGCACGGGTACGCCGGTGTTGTTGAACACGAGCTTCAACGAGAACGAACCGATCGTTTGCACGCCACGTGAGGCCATCGATTGCTTCCTTCGCACCAAGATGGACCTGTTGGTGATGGGCAATCTCGTGGTCGAACGGGCCTCCGGTCAGGACTGAGTCGAGAACTCCTCGAGCAGTTCCTCACTGACCAACCCGGACTGGATGCCCCGCATGACGACATACGGCTGCAAAAGCGGATCCGTGAACCTGAACTTCACGTGGGAATCAGTTCCCTTCCGTTGCAGGGCCGAGCCCCGCTGTTGGTCGGTCATTGCATTCAGGTGACGCAGGAACTTGGCCGTTTCGTAGCTCTTCCCCATCAGCCGGGACAACGGACGCTTCACGCTCGCAGCCGCGAAGTAACCGCGCTCGTCACGCGGAGCGAGGGCGGCCCCGGTCAGTACCTCTTCGTAGATGGCGTCCTGCGAGGACGACACGGCAACCTCGAATCCCTCACGGATGCTCTGGTGAACCCGCTCGAGCACCCTGGAAACAGCTTGGGCGACGTCTTCGAGCTCGACCGTTTCGCGGTTCGCGTCGATGGCAGCGCGCGTGGCTGCCTGCGCCAGGAGATGTGTGTAGTGCGGGAACCCTTGTGAGAGATGCGTCATGCGATCAAGTGCGTCGGCGGTGCTCTTCATGTTGAGAAGCTCGAGCCCTTGGTTAACGATCTCTTTGAGTTCTTCCTCCGACATCCGTGGCATGTGGATCTGAACTAAGGCTCGTCGTACCGAACCGTGTTCCTGGATGAGATCGTCCAAGTCGTCTGCAACACCGATGATCACGATCGTCGCTGGCACGAGCTGGTCACTCAGCATCTTGATGGTGTCGGCGAACAAGCGGGAGACGTCTGGATCTCGCACCGTGTCGAACTCGTCGATGAACACGACGCATTCTTTGGCAGTTGCAAGATCGTTCAATCCACGCCTGACGTCGTTAGGCAGCAGGTTCTCTGTGGCGGCCAGTTCCGTCATGGTTGTTTCGACGGCCGTCGATCCTTCGGGCAATAGCGGTCGCGCCGTTTCCGCGATCTGCTCGAAGATCTTCTGCCAGATGTGACTGTAGGTATCCGAGCTATCGCAGTTGATACGTATACCGAGCTGCGTCTCGTGGCCGTCGAACACCCGTGTCATCACAGATGCGAGCGAGGTCTTCCCAACGCCGCGCTCACCGTAGATAACAGCGTGTTGCCCGCGCTCGTACACCGTATCGACGAGGTCTTCCATCTGTTGGGTCCGGCCGGCGAAGAGGTCCCTCCTGCTAACGGGCGCCGATGGGCTGAACGCTTCTCCAACCAGCATCCGAAGGTCGCGCTCGGGCTCGATGACGGGGTCGATCCGATCGGGGACGTTGACCTCTTCAGTCGCCACCGGCTCTGCAGGTACGACGGCCGCGGGTCGGGGCGCACGGGCGGGGTCGGCGGCGATCTCTTCGTCGCGTAGTTCCGAGAGTTTCCTGAGGGCTTGCAAGGTTTCGGACAAGCGTTGAACCGGATCCTGTTGGACGGCCGGTTCTTCGACCTTCGGCTGCGGCTGCTTCTCTTCGCGAGCAGCTTTCTCGTCACCCTTGATCAACAGCAGACCCACGATCGCCACACCGGCCGCGACCAGCATCGCGATGAGGAGCATCTCGGTCGGACTCATGCGCTACAGGATGTCACGCGGTCTGCCTTACCTCTTCCAGGAGGGCGGGCGTTATCTCCCCCGATAAGAGCCCTTCCATCAGGACGTAGGGCTGAAGCAGGGGAGTAGTGAAGCGATAGCGCAGGCCGCGTTGGGTCCTCTTGAACTCGATCGCCTCCCCCCGCTCGGTTGTGCTTAGGTCATCGAGAAGGAACGAGATGTCGCCGGCATCTGAACCATCACGCGAGGTCATCCGCCACACCTCACCGACCTCGTCCTCGCCGAAGAATCCGCGGTCGTCCCACCGAGCCAGAGCGCTTGCCCGAAGGGCATGGCGCAGCTCGGCCTCGTTCGGGCCGTGGGTAGCCTGGTTGTAGAGACCCCGGATGGTTTCGTGCACACGACCGACGACACGCTTCATCGAAGAGTCCACGTCCGAAAGGGAGATACCCGAGCGCCCTTCCGCTATCGCTTCGCGTGCAGCGGTTTGAGCGAGCAGCTTCGTGTAATACGGAAACCCCTGAGAGACCTGCGTCATCCGCGTTAGCGCAGCGCCCTCGGCTGCAAGTCCAAGACGTCGCAGTCCTCGCCCCAGTATCTCGCCGAGCTCGGCTTGCGACATCCGCGGCATGTGGATCTGCGCGAGAGCCCGGCGGACGGATCCATGCTCGGCGATCAACTCATCCAGATTGTCGGCAACACCGATGATGACCAAGGTCATGGTCACGAGCTGGTCGGACAACGTCTTGATCGTGTCGGCGAACAAGCCGTGGACCGAGCTGTCGCGCAACGTGTCGAACTCGTCGATGAAGACAACGAGGTCACCATGCGCGGAGATCGCTTGGAGTACCTGTCGCACGTCATTCGGGCTGATGAGACCCTTCGCTTCGGTATCGGCCATCAAGGCCTTGGTCGGACCGCCCTTGGATCCCGCCGGGATCAACCGCGAGAGCCTGACCTCGGTGAGGATCTTGCGCCACACGCTGCTGAAGTCGTCGGCTCCATCGCAGTTGACCCTCACAACGGTTGCTCCGGAGTGAGTAAGGACCGTGGTCATGACTGCCGCAAGCGACGTCTTGCCAACACCTCGTTCCCCATAGATGACCGCGTGCTGTCCGCGCTCGTAAACCGTGTCCACGAGATCTTCCATCTGGTTGGTTCTGCCGGCGAACAGATCACGCTGACTGACGGGTGCCGATGGACTGAACACCTGGCTGACCATCGCTCTGATGTCGCGTTGCGCGGGCGCGGCCGCCGCGACCCGGGTTGTCTGCGCTACCGCCGGCGTTCGGAGCGGCTCGCCCATGCGTTGCCCTCGAGCCGCGATCGGTGCCCATCCGGAGACACGAGCGGGAGCTGCCGGCTGTCTGGGAGCGGCCGGTTCCTCGACGCGCGTGGGACGACGAACGACCTCGTGCTGGACCGCTGGCTCTGCTACTGGCTCGGCCAGGGTTACCTCGACATCCGCGATCGGGTCCCCGCCCGGCTCCGGGTCATCCCGGGTGATCTCCTCGCGGAGGTCGGACAGGCGCTGTAGGGCCTGCATCGAGTGGGTCAGCCGAGCGATCGCGTCCTCGGGGCTTTCCGCAACGGGCGCCTCAGCAGCCTTGCGCTCGCTTGCGGCCTGCCGGCCGGAGGCTCGTCGTCGTCTGAAGTTGTCTAGCAAGCCCATCTCGTCCGCGGTCCTTCGCTGAGAGCTGGCCCATCCGTGAGCGGCCTTCTCGCTGGTTTTTCGGGTTGGTAAGGTGCATTCTCCCTAACTATCGGGGAACTTCCAACTAATGCCGGGCGAGGTCGAGACGCGGTGCCGCTAGCTCCTAAAGACATAGAGAACCAGGATTTTCCGACCGCGCTCCGCGGCTACGAGAAAACCGAGGTCGAGGCCTTCCTCAAGGCGATAGCAGAGGACTACCGCACCGCCTTAGGCGAGGGCAACTACGAGGCCATCGGCCGCGAGATCGGTCAGATCCTGCAGTCGGCCAGCGACTCGGTCGCCGCCATGAAACGGCGGGCGGAAGAGGAGATCGACGCACGGCTGAAGGTAGGCGAGGCCGAGGCTGCCCAGATCCGCGGGGCGGCCGAGGCAGATGCGGCCGATCTCGAGAAGAAGGTCAGTGCCCTCAGATCCCAAGTCGAGGTCGAGTTGGAAGGCGTCAAGCAGGCGGCTATGGAGATCAGGGCGAAGGCCGAGAAAGATGCCCTCGAGGTCAAACACCGGTCGGAGTCGGAAGCCCGCGAGCTCGAATCTCGGATGTCGGCTCTACAGCAAGCCGCTGAAGCCGCGGCCGGGGCGGTCCAGGGGCAGGTACAAGCCAAGTTGGATGCGGCCACGAAAGAAGGTGACGCGATCGTGGCGCGGGCGAAGACGGCCGGTACGGAGCTCCTTCAGGAGGTAGAGACCGCGGCCGAGGCGGTCAAGAAGGCTGCAGAGAAAGCGGCTGCGGCGGTTAGGAGGTCGGCCGAATCCGACGCGAGATCCATCCGCGACGAGGCTGACGGGTACGCGCTATCTACCCGAGCCGAGGCCGACGGGTACTCGCAAACCACTCGCGCCGAAGCCGACGGGTACGCAAAGTCCGTCCATGCCGAAGCCGACGGATACTCGCAAATCACTCGCGCCGAATCCGACGGGTACGCAAAGTCCGTCCAGGCCGAAGCCGATGGGTATGGAGCGGACCTGCGGGCCGAGGTTTCGAAGGAAGCAGCTACCGCGGCCTCTGAGGTTCAGCGCCTGGTGAAAGAGGCGCAGAACGAGGCTGCCGCTCTAGAAGCGAAAACCCTGGCCCGCCAGCGCGAGGCCGAGAAAGAGGTTGCTCGTATCGGATCCGAGGGCCAGGAACGGGCTGCTCAGGTCCTCTCGGAGGCGCAGGAACGCGCGGCGCAGATGATCGCCGATGCCGAGGCGGAAGCGCACAAGGCGCAAGCCGACGGGGAGCGGGATGCCAAGAAGATGATCCGGGATGCCAGGGAGCAGGTACGCCTTCAGCTAGCGGAAGCCGATCTGGAAGCGTCCGAGAAGATCGCCGAGGCCATCTCCAGGGTCGCCGAACTGGAGGCAACGGAGAAGGCGGTACGGCAGCGTCTCGGGGCTCTAGAACAGGTATTCAAGGGTCTGAAGGACACCGTAGGGACCGGAGCTGTGGGCCAGGACGTTGGGGATTCGGGCACTTCGGCCGAGCCCAAGCGATGATAGGGCGATGACAAGCAAGGAAGAATGGACCGTGCCCTGGCCCGACGGGTCGTGGCTCACGTGGAACGACGAAACGGAATCGTGGGAAAAGCAGGAGGGTCCGCCTCCGGGCGATCAACCTGTCCCTGCCACGGCGTCGACCCCAAAGGCGGCCGCTCCCACAACTGCGAAACCAGCCAAGAAGCCCCCGGTGGCCAAGGCCACTTCGAAGCCCGCACGTGAGGTACCCGCCGCTGCCAAACGCGCACCGGAGCGGGCACCCGAACCAGCGTCCGACAGACCTCCGGTCAAGATCGATATCGACACGGAGGGGTCCACGACCCAGACCTCATCGGCCTGGCGCCCGATGGCAGCGCGACCGGAACGGGCGGTCGAGCGGATCCCGACGACCCCGGTAGCTCGGGTTGCGGAGCAGCCACGACGCCCCTTAAATGTGAGTAGGTCGCGCGATCTATCCCTTTTGCCTGTTATCGGAGCGGGTTGTCTTGCAGGTATTGCGGCTGGCTATTTGCTTCATTTTCTGATTCGATAGCGCGGTTATGAGGACCTACAGGTCGAAGAGGCGCGTGTTCCTACTGTCTGCCGTCGCAGCAGTGTTGGCTTTGCAGTTCCTTTACGTCTTGAACGCGGCTTCCGGCGCTCCCAAGGATCTTGCCCAACGCAAGATTCACTCTGCGGACTCTCGTGAGCTCGTAGCTGCGGGCAACATGGTGAAGGCAACAACCAAGACCGTTCACGCGCGGCCGGCGAAACTCGCCCGCACGGGCCCCGAAGTTGGCCCGACCATCACGATCGCTTTGATGCTCATGCTCGACGGTGCCCTCGTCATTTGGCTGGCGAAGCGGCCCCAAGGGCATCGCGCATAGTTATTGCGCTCCTCTGATCGTTCCACTGCTTTCTTCGCGGCTACTGCCGTTTCCACTGTCCTGACGATCGCGGTTCTTTCGATGATCGCTGCTCCGGATACCGCCGAGTCAACGATCCCACGTCGAACCGACGTCAGCTCGAGCGCGTCACCAACTCCAACCGAAACCGAACGGCCCCGACGTTTCGCGATCCTTGACCGGGTCAATCGGGAAGGTGGTTATTCCTATGCCTACGCACCCGGGTGGACAAGAACAACTAATGGAACGATCACCATGCTTGTTTCACCTGATAACAACGTAGTTGTTTCCATCGGGTTCGGTCGTGAGGGCGATCTCAACGGAGCGATCGATGAATTACGTCGGCTCGTGAAGAGTTCCTTCAAGGTCCTTGGTATGAGCGCGCCCCGAGAAGCCAAGATCAATTCTCTTGACGCGATGACGGTTACCGGGCGCGTTGAGAACGACGAGGGTGCGATCTTGAGCTTGGCTCTGTACGCGATCGGAGCCGACGGGGCAAACCTTGCGATCACCGTGTTCACCGGTGAAGACTCGGGAAGGCGCGCGGCCAGAACCGTTGAGGAGATCGTGAACTCGGTGAACCTCGCCGCCACCGGTTAGGTAGCTGGTTCCGAGAGCCGTTCGTAAAGGTCCAGCAAGGAACGAACCATCGCGGCATTCGAGTACTTTTCGCCTGCCAGGGTGTGGGCATTACGCCCAAGCGCCTGTCTGAGCGGCTCGTCGGTCAAGAGCCGAGCAAGAGCGGAGGCGATCTCACCCACGTCACATCTGGTGACGATGCCTGCTTGGGCGCGTTCCACCTCGCCATGGACTCCGACCTGATCGGTGATCACAACAGGGAGCCCAGCGGCCATCGCTTCCACCACCGACAAAGCAAAGTTCTCTGCGTAGGAAGGCAGGATCGACACCTTTGCGTCTGCCAGGGCTGCGGCTTTGTCGGCTCCCTCGAGGAAACCGGTCCAGATGATCCGGTCGGTCAGCCCCAAAGCCGATGCTTGGTGCCGGAGGTCGGCCAGGTAGCCGGGGTCGCCGGTTCCGGCCACTACTAGGACCGGCTTCTCGTTGAGCTCGTTGACTACCCGGGCGAACGCGGGAAGGAGAAGATCGAAACCCTTCTTGGGATGTATGCGCGACACATACAGAACGATGGCGGAGCCGGCCGTCTCGGGATAGAGCGCGCGGAACGCTCCTGTGGGTGCTGGTGGATCTACGTCGACGCCTAAGGGGATCACCACGATGTTGCCGCGGGCGATGCGGGACACACTGCGCGCTTCCTCGTCGCCGGTGACATGGATCGCTGCCGCTCCTTCCAGCATCCGCTTCTCGTTGATGGCGATCGACATGCGCTTCAGGATGCTGTGGCCATGCTTGATGCTCCAGGGGTCTAGATGCCCGAGGGTTCTGAGGATGTAAGGGACCCCGGCCCGGCGCGCGTGATGCGCAGCGACCGTTGGCATCCACGAGAAGACACCATGGATGTGGATGACCGTGTAGTCGCGGGCGTGTTCCTTCATCCAGGAATGAAACGAAGGCGCCGTCCAATAGAAGGACAAGCTCCGTGGGAACGCGTGAACGCCTTCTTCGGTCTCGCCGGTACCCACAGAAGTAGCGATCTCGATGGTTACACCTGCAGAACGAAGGCCGGTAGACATCGACCGAAGGGCGGTGACCGGTCCTCCCTGGAGCGGGTCTACGGACTGGATGACGTGTAGGACCTTCAGCTGAGCCATCTCCTCCATGCGGCCGACTCGGGTCAGATTACTGGGGGCGAGGTTGCAACCCTCGGACTAGAGTCCGCCAGGTGTCTATCGATCCGCTATTCGCAGCCCTGGTATGTCCGCGCGACCGGTTGCCGCTCGAGGTCGGAACGGATGAGCTGCGCTGTCCTGACGGACATATCTACCCGGTGGTGCAAGGGATACCGGTGATGCTCGTTGCCGAGGCCACGATGACGCACCCGTACTGCGCCGGCACGCTCGATGTGGTGCAGAAGGGGTGGACCGAGGCTGACCGTGCTGGCGTGTCTGGGACGATCGATCCATTCGTCCAAGCCGAGATCGTTAAGACGTGTGGCTCGATGTACCGGCGGGTGGGACCTTTGCGTCGTTATCCGATCCCCGAGATCCAGCTTCCCCCCGCCTCCGGCGCGTCCTTCCTCGAGGTGGGCTCGAACTGGGGACGGTGGAGCATCAGCGCCGCTGGCCGCGGTTACCGCGCGGTGGCGCTGGACCCGTCTTTGGACGCGGCCCTGGCGGGGACACGGGTTGCGGACGCCCTTGGCACACCGGTCCGCTATGTGGTCGGTGACGCTCGTTGGCTTCCCTTCGCAGAAGGCACGTTCGATGTCTGTTTCTCGTACTCGGTGCTCCAGCACTTCGACAAGTCGGACGCGCGAACCTCGATCGACGAGATGGCACGGGTGCTGACCCCCGGCGGCCGGATGTTGGTGCAGCTTGCGAATCGTTACGGTCTCAAGCAGCTCGTTAATTCGGTGACGCACCTCGGAAGAAGATCGAACCCCTTCCGTGTCCGCTATTGGACGCCCCGTGAGATGCGCCGAGCTTTCGGAGCGATCGGCGCCACAGAGCTGTTCGTGGACGGCTACTTCTCGTTGAACGTTCAGGCATCCGATATCGACCTCCTCCCTAGGAGATATCGCGCGCTCGTCAAGATGTCGGAGTTCCTGAAGAAGTTGTCGAAGCGGATTCCGGTCCTCGTGAGGGTTGCCGACAGCCTCTACGTCCAGAGCTACACGTCGTCGCCTAAGTAGTTCTGCGGGCGGCGCCGTGAGGCCCGGCGTGAGAGATTGAGACGATGTGCGGAATCGCCGGGATCCTCGGCTACCAAGGATCGGACCGTCAGGCCCTCGAACGGATGCTCGTCGAGCAAGCACACCGTGGCCCAGATTCATCCGGATCGTGGGTTTCACCCGGCGGGAAGTGCGTCCTCGGTGCCACCAGACTCGCGATCCTCGACCTTTCGACCGCCTCGGATCAGCCCTACGTGAGGGACGAGCTCGGGATGTGCCTCGTCTACAACGGCGAGCTCTACAACTATCGAGAACTGCGCCATGAGCTTGAAGGCGGCTGGAACTTCCGCAGCTCTGGAGACACCGAAGTCATCCTGGCGGCCTACGCGCGATGGGGAGCGGATTGCGTCGCGCGGTTCAACGGCATGTTCGCGTTCGCCATCTGGGAAGAGCGTGGGCAACGTGCATTCCTTGCACGGGATCGTTTGGGGGAGAAGCCCCTGTTCTTCACTGCGGGGACGACAAAGTTTGCGTTCGCCTCCGAACTGCGTGGCTTAGCTCAGGCTGGTGCCAGCACCGACTTCGATTCCGAACTCGCGATCTCGTACCTGGTGTCCGACGAAGTCTCCGATCTCGACTCTCGGAGGACCACGATGTTGTCCGGTATCAAGCAACTGCTGCCCGGCGAAACCCTGTCGGTTGACCTCTCGGACAACGCAGTCGTGGTTCATCCCGCGCGGTCTTATTGGCACCTCGCTACCGATGTTCGCGATTACGGGGGCACCCTCGATGACGCGGCCCACGATCTGCGGGAATTGCTTCGAGATTCGGTTTCGCTACGGTTGAGGAGCGATGTAGCGGTCGGCAGCTGCCTCTCAGGGGGTCTGGATTCGTCCTCGATCGTCGCGACGATCCGCTCACTCGAGCCCGATCGACCTATCGATACCTTCACCGGCCGCTTTCCCGGAAGCGACAAGGACGAAGGGCCCTACGCCCAGTTGCTTGCCGCTCGGGTCGGGGCCCGCTACCACGAGGTCGAGATCACACCGGAGCGGTTCCTGGCCGATGCCCCCGACCTATACGCCGCTGCAGGATTGCCCATCGGGGGATTGAGCCAGTTCGCCCAGTGGTGCGTCTTCCGGCTTGCCAAAGACCATGAAGTGACGGTTCTCCTCGATGGCCAGGGCTCGGATGAGATCTTCGGCGGCTATGGGTCATCTATAACGCGCGCTTATCTGTCCGAGGTTCTGCACGCCGATGGGGTCGGACGGTTCATCACGGAACGCAGGGCCGCGGCCAAGGGCGGGATGTCGTACCTGAGAGGGATACGCAACCTCGTAGCGGATCGAACGGGGATCAGAACGCCGAGGGCGCGTACCCTTCCCTTCCTCTCCGGTGAGGGCAGGGCGATCGCCAGCCACGACAGGGGAACGTCGAGCTCCTTCCGTGGAACAGATGCTCTGTCGCTCATCCTAGAGAGGCTGACAACACGGACGATGCTTCCTTCGTTGCTTCGCTACGGGGACCACCTGAGCATGAACTTCTCCAGAGAGGTGCGTCTGCCGTTCTGCGATCACCGGATAGCGGAGTTCGCGTACTCCTTGCCGATCGCTTTCATCATGGGTAGTGGTGACGTCAAACGCGTGCTTCGCCACGCTGTG
>JAXDJJ010000078.1:0-103873 GCA_034665745.1 Actinomycetota bacterium
GTGTGGCTGGTCGCGCTCTCACGCCAGCTATGCGTCAAAGCCTTGGTAGGCCGTTACCCCACCAACAAGCTGATACACCGCGGGCTGATCCTGAACCGCCGGAACTTTGCCTGCTTCGTCATGCGACGTTGCAGGGTTATTCGGTATTAGCAGCCGTTTCCGGCTGTTATCCCGATGTTCAGGGCACATTACCCACGTGTTACTCACCCGTTCGCCGCTTTCCACCACCACTCCTTGCGGAGCGGTGGCTTCTCGCTCGACTTGCATGTATTAAGCACGCCGCCAGCGTTCGTCCTGAGCCAGGATCAAACTCTCCGTAGAGATTTTGAATCTTGGAATCAGCTTCGAACAACTAACGAATATATCGAAAGCGTCTTTGGCCGAATTTATTTCTTTGTGGAATTACTTCTTATGTCAAAGGTCCCCTTACGAGGATCTCAGTGACAAGGGTCCACTGGTCTCCGAATCAGAAACACAAGCGAGTTTCTGACCGGCAGGCACACTATTCAGTACTCAAGGTTCTTTCGTTCTTCTCCTGACAAAACAAAACGCCGGTCCGAACATCAACCGGCGAGCAGCCAAGCTCCTGGACTTGCTAGTTCAGGTGCCGAATAGGCAACTCTCCTGTCTGTTCGGTGGACGCCCCTCCGGCAGGAGAGCCAGCGAGGCGGGTTTCCAACGTTCTGCTGTGAATACAGCCTGCGTAATTTACCAGGCTTCCCGCCTGTGGTTCAACCCTTTCTTCAGGGCGCCTCCAGGCGGTCTCTACAGAGGGTGAAACTCGGGGCCCAGGCTCGGTATTCCCGGCCTGGGCCCCGCTTGGATCGTTAGTTGTGGCGGTGCCTACGGATCGGAGAGGTCGCCCGGCGGCACAGATCCTGGGTGTCCTCGAGCTTGACTGCCCGGGCACGGTAGTAGCCCTTGCGGTCACGAAGCTCGGTGGAGAACAGACCGTCCGCGCCCGTGTTGACCACCCTGATCGTGTTCCAGGTGCCGTTCACCCGGCGCTGGATCTTGACGGCAACATCAACCTCGCAACCGGCGAAGTTGTCCACCGCGCTCACCTGGCCGGCCACCGCGAGGTGCCCGGAGAGCGACAACGAGACGGTGCGAGCGTGGATGTCTTGGACGACGAAGCTCTGATTGCTCGTCCCCGTCCCGGTCGGCGAAGTTACCGTGATGACACCATCAGCTGCACCGGTTGGGACGATCGCAGTGATCTGTGTGTCCGAGTCGACGCTGAAGCTGGCGGTGATGCTGTTGAAGTTCACAGCGGTCGCGTTGTCGAAGTTCTGTCCGGTGATCGTCACGTACGTACCGACCGGGCCGCTCGGCGGCGTGAAGTACGCGATCTGCGGGATCGGGGCGACGGTGAAGTCGGTCGCGCTCGTGGCGGTGCCGGCGGAGTTCTGGACCTGGATTTTGCCGGTCGTCGCTCCGGCGGGAACCGTTGCCGTGATGCGCGTGGCGGAGTTAACCGTGTAGGTCGCGGCCACACCGTTGAAGCGCACCGCACTGATACCGGTGAAGTTGGTGCCGTTGATCTGCACCGAGGAGCCAACGGGTCCAGTAGCCGGCGTGAACGTGGTGATCGTCGGTACCTGGGTGACTATGAAGTCGGTGGCGCTGGTGCCCGTGCCGTTGGCGTTGGCGATCGTGATGCGGCCGGTCGTAGCACCGGTCGGTACCGTGGTCGTGATCTGCGTGCTCGAGTTGACCGTGAACGCAGCATTCACGCCGTTGAACTTCACCGTGACAGTGCCACTGAAGTCGGCTCCCGTGATCGTCACGCTCGAGCCCACCGGCCCGTTGGTCGGGGTGAACGACGTGATCGACGGAGCCGACGGTGTGACCGTGAAGTCCGTCGCGGAAGTCGCGCTTCCGTTCGGAGTCGTAACCACGATCTTGCCGGTCGATGCGTTGGTCGGAACCGTTGCGGTGATGCGGCCCGAATTGTTGACCGTGAAGGTTGCGGTAGCACCATTGAACGTCACCGCGGTAGCTCCGGTGAAGTTGGTGCCGTTGATCTGCACGCTCGTACCCTTGGGGCCGCTGCTTGGCGTGAACGACGTGATGGTCGGTCCCGAAGGCGTAACCGTGAAGCTGCTCGAACTGGTGCCCGTGCCGGCCGAGGTGACGACCGAGATGGCTCCGGTCCCCGCTCCCGTAGGAACGGTGGCGGTGATCTGCGTCGGGCCGTTGACGGTGTACGTCGTGGCGTTGGTGCCTGCGAAGCGCACCGCGGTAGCACCGGTGAAGTTCGTTCCGGTGATGACGACCGAGGTGCCCGGTGCCCCACTGCTAGGCGTGAAGCCCGAGATCGTCGGGGGGCCCGAAGGAGTGACGTCGAAGCTGGCCGCGCTGGTGCCGGTTCCGGCCGAGCTGACGACCGAGATCGGACCGTCCGTCGCCGCGGACGGAACGGTTGCGGTGATCTGCGTGTTCGAGTTGACGGTGTACGTCGTTGCCGCGGTGCCGTTGAAGCGCACCGAGGTCGCGCCGTTGAAGTTGGTGCCCGTGATGACGACCGACTGGCCGATGGGACCGCTGGTAGGACTGAACGACGAGACCGTGGGAGTGACGGCGGGGGTCACGTCGAAGTTCGTTGAGCTCGTGCCTGTACCTCCACCGGGAACGGTCACCGCGATCGGACCGTCGGTCGCACCCGTCGGAACCGCTGCAGTTATCTGGGTGGCAGAGTTGACCGTGAAGGTCGCGTCGGTGCCGTTGAACTCGACACGGTTCGCACCGGTGAAGTTCGTACCCGTGATGACTACGTTCGTTCCTACAGGTCCGCTCGTCGGCGAGAACGACGTAACCGTAGGCGTTGCGCCTGCGAAGGCTGGTGCCGCGAGTACAGAGACGAGTTGTAGCAAGACCAACAACACCGTCGCGAGGGAACCGCGCCGAAGTCCAACACCTGTTGCTCTGATCATCGAAGTTCCTTTCCTAGTTCTGCCCGCTGCATGTCCGGTCCGCCCGGTTCTGGAAGGTTATGGGCGGAATGGTAACGCTCTGTGGTCACAGACGCACGGAACGGCAGAAAAGTTCCGGCCCGGAAGGTCCTAGGCCTCGGCGAGCCTGACGAACCGGCGCTTCCCGACCTGAACCAGGGCCCCCCGCAACTCCTCGAGCGGGACCTCTTCGAGGGTGACCGTGACCCCATCGACCTTGACCCCCTGCTGGGCGATCAAACGACGAGCCTCCGAGCGGGATGCCACCAAACCGAGTTCTGCGAGCACCCGGGGCAGGTAGACACGTTCCCCGTCGATCGCGCTCGGCGGGATCGGATGTACCGGAACCTCTTCTGGAGCGGCATGGTCCTTGAACTGGCGATCGAAGGCCGCCTCGGCTCGGGTCGCGGCATCGTCATCGTGGTACAGGCTCACGACCGCCCGGGCCACCCGCCTCTTGGCGTCGCCTGCCTTCGGGCCTCCCCCGGCCGCAACCGCCGAGATCTCTTTCACCTCAGCGGGTTCCAACTCCGTCGCGAGGTTCGCGTAGCGCGGGACCAGCTTGTCCGGGATGCTCATCACCTTGCCGAACATCTCTTCGGGCGATTCCCGGACCCCTATGTAGTTGCCCAGGGACTGCGACATCTTCTGCACGCCATCGAGCCCCTCGAGCAGAGGCATGGTCATCGCTATCTGGGGAGGCTGTCCGAACGACCGCTGCAGGTCCCGGCCTACGATCAGGTTGAAGAGCTGGTCGGTCCCTCCGAGCTCGACGTCGGCCTTGACCGCCACCGAGTCGTACCCCTGCAGCAAGGGGTACATGAATTCGACGATCGATATCGGGCGCTGTTCCTTGTAGCGCTTCGAGAAGTCATCGCGCTCCAGCATCTGCGCGACCGTGTAGCGCGAGGTGAGGTTGAGGAGGTCGGGCAGATCTAACGGCTCGAGCCATTCGGAGTTGTAGCGGACCTCGAGGTTGTCCGAGCTCAGGATGTCCATCAGTGGCTTGAGGCATGCAGCTGCGTTCGCCTCGACCTCTTCCTTGGTCAACTGGGGCCGCGTTTCCGACTTCCCCGACGGGTCTCCGATGCGAGCCGTGAAATCTCCGAGGATCAACACGGCGGTGTGGCCTGCATCCTGGAAGTCGCGGAGTTTCCGCAGCGGTACGGCCCAGCCGAGGGTGACGTCCCGTGCGGTGGGGTCCAGGCCCAGCTTGACCCGCAACTTCTTGCCCTCTTTCAGGCGCTCGGCAAGGTCCTCCGTCTTAACCACGTGCTCCGCCCGCCTGGTGAGCTTTTCCAGCGTCGGGTCGGGCCCAGATCCAGGGGTCATAGGCGGCGATGCTAGTCCACCGCCGTAAAGAGGGCCCTCGATAGGATGGGTCGCTCCATGCGGATCAAAACCCCACGAACCTCAGCCGTCCTCATCGCGCTCCTGGCCGTGATCTCTACGTCGTGCTCGCAACTCAACAACCTGCCGAGGATCACCGCCGAGGATCTCGCTCCCCCGAAGCTCGCGGAATCGTCGAAGATCTACTCCTCGAACGGGAGTCTCATCACCACCCTGCACGAGGAACAGAACCGCACGATCATCCCGATCGAGAAGATGCCCCTCGACGTCCAACACGCAGTGATCGCGATCGAGGACGAGCGCTTCTACGAACACGACGGGGTCGACGTCCGCGCCGTCATCCGAGCGATCGTTGCCAACGCAACGAGTGGCGAGATCAAAGAGGGTGGGTCGACCATCACCCAGCAGTACGTGAAGAACGTACTCATCTCTCCCGGGGAGACCGCTCCCAAGACGATCCAAAGGAAGTTGGACGAGGCAGCTCTCGCTCGCCAGCTCGAGACCAAACTCAGCAAGGACGAGATCCTCGAGCGCTATCTCAACACCGTCTACTTCGGGGAAGGCGCCTACGGGATCGAAGCGGCTGCTAAGACCTACTTCGGCAAGCCCGCCCGCAAGCTCAGCCTTCCTCAATCCGCGATGTTGGCCGGGATCATCCGACTGCCCGAGCAGTACGACCCCTACAAGAACAAGGAGGCCGCACGCCAGCGGCGGAACCTCGTGCTCTCGAAGATGGAAGAACTCGGGTACGCGGACTCAGCAGCGGCCGCGAAAGCAGAGGCATCCAAGATCCACCTACAGCGCGTGACGTTGAAGGACGCGTACCCGGCGCCGTACTTCATCGACTACGTCCAGCGTCTCATCACCTACCACCCGAGCTTCCGTGCCTTAGGTAAGACCGTCGCGCAACGGACCCAACGGCTGTTCAAGGGCGGACTGAAGATCTTCACGACCGTCGATCTCGAGATGCAAGCGGCCGCCGACGCCGCGACGCACGAGATCCTTCCGAACGACAGCGACCCCCACACCTCGCTCGTTGCGGTCGACCCGACGAACGGTGCAGTGCGCGCGATGGTCGGGGGCCGCGACTTCTTCGCCACACCGAAGAAGGACCCCTATTCGAAGCTGAACCTTGCGATCCTGGCCAAGCCCGACCTCGGCTGCGTTCGGTCGGGTGAGGGCAAGAAGTGCGACCTCCGCGCTCCCGGTTCGGGCCGGCAAGCGGGCTCCTCCTTCAAACCGTTCGCCTTGGCTGCCGCGATCGAGCAAGGGGTTTCTCTCGCCAAGACCTACAAGGCTGGGGCCGAGATCACGTTCCCGGGAGCCGACAACGGCGCCGACTACACCGTCCACAACTACGAGGGCGGAAGTTTCGGCGACACGCTGTCCCTCCTCGAGGCAACGGTGTTCAGTGTCAACGTCGTGTACGCCCAGGTCATCAAGGAGATCGGTCCCGAGAACGTCGCCCAGGTCGCTACAGACATGGGGATCACGACACCTCTGTGCACGACCTGCCTCTCGACCGCGCTCGGCTCGAATGAGGTGAACCCGTTGGACATGGCTTCCGCCTACGGCACGTTCGCCGCGAGCGGAACCCGCCATCCTCCGTACGGCATCACCAAGATCGTGGATGCGGACGGCAAGGCCCTGTACGACGCCGAGGACGACCCGACCCTAGAAGCGAGTGACGCGATCGCCCCTGCGGTTGCGTACCTGACAACTACCGCTCTCGAGCAGGTCATCCAGCGCGGCACCGGCGTCAATGCGAAGCTCGACCGGCCGGCGGCGGGCAAGACCGGAACCGCACAGGAGTACAGGGATGCATGGTTCGCCGGTTACACGCCGGACCTAGCCGCCGCGGTGTGGGTCGGTTACCCCGAAGGCCAGATCGAGATGAAACCGAGTTGCTCCGGGCTCAGTCCGTGCAAACCAACGCGGACGGTAAGTGGGAGCGGCGTGACCGGTGGCTCGTGGCCGGCGATGATCTGGCAGCGCTTCATGCTGCGCGCGCTGTCTGGCGTTCCGGCGGACGCGTTCGACATCCCCAGCGTCGGATTCGTCACCAGGGTCATCGACACACGCAAGGGCAACTGTCTCGCTGGGAACTTCACGCCCGACGAGTTCAAGGCGACGGCAACCTTCGCTCAGGGGACGGCTCCGAAACAGGAGTGCCGCTTCGATAGCCGTGGCAAAGAGGTTCCCGATGTCTTCGGTTTCCCCATCGACGACGCACGCGACATCATCGAGGGCGAAGGTTTCGTGGTGGAAACGATCCAGGAATATTCGGCGACCTATCCGCCCGGCACGGTCATCGGACAAGATCCGGGCGGCGATGACAGGGCACCGGCGGGGTCAACGATCCTCCTTGTCGTATCGACCACCGACCGGAGTGATCAAGGGCAAGACGGCAATCGCGACACCGCGACCGTCCCCGACGTTCTCGGTCTCCCCGAGTCGGACGCCCGCGAGCGCCTGGAGGGCTCGGGCTTCCACGTCGAGATCATCCACGAGGCTGAATCGTCCAAGGGGCATGCGAAGAACCACCGCGGTGAGGTATGGAAGCAGAGCCCCGGAGGTGGAACGGAAGCCGAGCGAGGCTCGACCGTGACTATCTGGGTGAACCCCTAGTCAGATCAGCGCGGCCGGGACGCATACGGATGTCCCGGAACCACGAAGCGCCATGGGATGTCGTCACCGCGCCCTGACGAGAGACCGATACGTGCGGTCTGGGATACCGGACCGCTGCGCATCCCCACCGTAGTGGGGTCCTCGGCACAGAAGAACTCGCCTCCTCGCAATAGCGTGGCACCGTTGTGGCGCTTGTCGATACCCATCGCCTGGGCGAGCCGGGCGGGTCCTGACGCCAACAAGCGGTCCTTGGCTATGCCGGGCCGGTTCTTGCGCATCAACTCGATCCCCTCTACGGGCTCGCCCGCTCGCATCAGAACCGCTTCGCATTCGCCGTCGCGCGCGCAGACGATGTTCGTGCACCAGTGCATCCCGTAGGTGAAATAGACGTAGAGGTACCCGGGGGGGCCGTACATGACCTCGGTGCGCGGGGTGATGCCTCTATATCCATGCGACCCCGGATCGATCCGGCCCCGATACGCCTCGGTCTCTACGAGCCGCACCGCAATCCTCCCCTTGGGATGATCGTGCACGAAGAGGCAACCGATCAGATCTTTGGCAACCGTCAGCGCATCGCGCGCGTAGAAGCGTTGAGGTAAACGCCTCAACCAAGAAGCCAGGCCAGCAGAGCCTTCTGCGTATGCAGCCGGTTCTCAGCCTGGTCCCATACGACCGAACGCGGCCCGTCTAGGACGTCGGCGGTTATCTCTTGTCCACGATGCGCAGGCAAACAGTGCATCACGATGGACTCGGGGTCGGCTTGAGCCACGACATCGGCGTTCAATTGGTAGCGCTCGAACAGCTTGGACCGGGCCTCGGTCTCCGACTCCTGCCCCATGCTTGCCCACACGTCCGTGTACAGCACGTGCGCGCCAACAACCGCCTCGGCAACGACATCAGTGACCACAACTCGGGCCCGGGTCTCGGCGGCGATCTCGCGACAGCGATCGACCACCTGAGGATATGGCTCGTAGCCTTCGGGGCACGCAACCCGGATGTCCATCCCAAGCTTGATCCCACCGAACATCAATGAGTGGGCGACGTTGTTTCCATCGCCGAGGTACGCGAATGCCACCGACGCAAGATCGCCCCGCTTCTCGCGGACGGTCTGCAGGTCTGCGAGACACTGGCATGGATGCTCGAAGTCGCTTAAGGCATTGATCACCGGCACTGACGCTGAGTCGGCAAGACGTTCGAGTCTGTCCTGACCGAACGTCCGAACCACGATCGCGTCCACGTAACGCGACAGAACGGTGCCCGTGTCCTCGATCGTCTCTCCCCTGCCCAGCTGGAGCTCGTCGCCGCGCAACACGATCGGGTGGCCGCCCATCGAGCTAACCGCGGCTTCGAATGACACGCGCGTTCGTGTCGAGGGCTTCTCGAAGATGAGCGCCACTTGCTTGCCTGCGAGTCGTTGGCTGAAGGCTCCCGGGTCCCGCTTGGCGGCGTCGGCTTCGTTAAGGAGGTGCCACAGCTCTTCAGAAGAGAGGTCGTCTACAGACAGGAGATCTCGGTCCACGCCGCAGCCTTTCGGTCAGCCTCTGAGTTCAGCCCCGAACTTCTCTCGGAGCGCTCCCACTACCCGCTCGAGGACCGCGGTCGAATCTTCGTCGGTCAGGGTTCGATCCGCGGCCTGTAGTCGAAGAGAGTAAGCCAAGCTCTTCTTCCCATCCGGTATCTGTTCACCTCGATAGAGGTCGAAGAGCTTTACCTCGGTCAGTTCGGGGACGCCTGCTGCGACGATGGCGGTCTCGATCGAGGCTGCGGGGACGGTTTCGTCGACGACCACAGCGAGATCGATGAGGGCCGCCGGGAATCTAGGAAGCTCAGAGACCTTGACCTTGCCCGGCATCTGGTCGAACACCGGCCCTAGGGCAACCTCGAAGACCACGGTGCCTTCGGGGAGATCCAAACGGTCACACGTCTGCGGATGAAGCTCGCCGATCGATCCGATCGTTCGTTCGCCCGCCATCACGATCGCAGCGCGCGTCGGGTGGAAGGGAGCACCCTCGGTGGGGGTCAAGGAAACCTCTGCCCCTAGGCCTCCAAGGGCCGACGTCAAGACACCCTTTGCCTCGAAGAAGCCCCAGCGACGCGGTTCATCGAGCCACGTCTTCGATCGCCTATGTCCCGTGAACACACCGCCAAGGATCAGTGGCTCTTGTGGGAGCCGGCTATCGGAGGCAGGTTCGTAGATGCGTGCGATCTCGAACAGAGCGACGTCTTCAACCCTGTGTGCCACGTTGTGCGCGGCCGCTTTCAGAAGACCAGGCAGCAACGACGTCCGGAGACGGTTCTCTTGCTCGGACATCGGGTTCATCAGCGCGACCATGTTGCGCGCCGGGTGGTCGTTAGGCAGCCCCATCGCATCGAGATCGGCGCTGCTCCCGAGGGACGAGGTCCATGCTTCCTCGACGCCGGCCCCCGCTAGGGTCCGTCGCAAGGTCCGCTCGGCGGACTGGTGAACGCTGAGACCACCGGCTCCCCCTTTCGGGAGGGTCGAGGGCAAGTGATCGAGCCCCGCGAGGCGCGCAACCTCCTCGATGAGGTCGACCTCGCGTTCGATGTCGGGCCTGAAACGCGGGACCTCGACATCGAGGATCTCTTCCTGTTCGTCGACCACGAGGTGAACGGACCGGAGATGCTCCGCTTGCGATCGGGCACTGATCTCGAAACCCAAGACCTTGACGGTTCGTTCCGGCCTCAGAGTCACATGTCTGCGGGCGATCGGGACGGGATATTCGTCCACGATCTGCACCGATGGACGCGCCCCTGCCGCCAACGAGATGAACTGGGCACAGCGAGCTGCAGCGAACATCAGAGAGTCTGGATCCGCTCCCCGTTCGAAGCGAGCAGATGCTTCCGTGCGGAGCCCGAGTCTCCGACCCGTACGACCGATCGATCCGGGCTCGAAATACGCAGCCTCCAGGATCACCTCGGTGGTCGAGTCGCCGACCTCGGAGCTCGCGCCTCCCATGATCCCGGCCAACGCGAGTGGTTTCTTGGGATCCGCTATCACGAGATCAGCGGGGTCCAGGGTCCGTTCCACACCATCGAGGGTCGTCAGCTTCTCCCCCGCGAAAGCCCGCCGCACGATGATCGAACGGTCGTGAACCTTCTGGGCATCGAAAGCGTGAAGAGGGTGGCCCGTCTCGAGGAGGATGTAGTTCGTCGCGTCGACGACATTCGAGATGGGGCGGACTCCGGCGGCAAGCAGGCGAGCGGCCATCCATCCCACAGAGGGACCAACCGCAACATCCAGGATCAGGTGAGCGACGTATCTGGGACAGCCTTGTGCGTCCTCCAACCTCACGGATACGGGCTCGGTCGCGACCGGGACGGGGTCCGAGGACAACTCAGGTATATGCAGGTCGTTGCCAAGGAGTGCCGCCACCTCACGGGCGACCCCGATCATCCCCATGCAATCGGGCCGGTTCGGGGTGATCTCGAGATCGAGGATCGTGTCGTTGAGGTTCAGCAACCCCACGACATCTGCACCAAGCTCGGCATCGCCGGGAAGGATCAGGAGCCCTGAATGGTCCTTCGTTACCCCGAGCTCCGACCCGGAGCACAACATCCCTCTGCTGACCTCACCGCGGATCTTCCGTTCCGTGATCTGGAGCTCCGGCAACCTTGCGCCGAGGGCCGCGTACGGCACCTTGTCTCCGACGGCGAAGTTCTTGGCACCGCAGACGACCCGTTCCTGTTCCCCACCCGCGCTGATATCGACGAGCGAGAGGTTGTCTGCGTTCGGGTGCGGAGTGATGGCAAGAACCTCGGCCACGACGATCCCCTCGATGCCCTTGCCGGGTTCGATCACCGCCTCGACCTTCGTTCCAGAGAGGTCCAGCAGCTCGACGAGCTTGGCGACCGGCACGTCCACTCGCACGTAGTCCTCTAACCATTTCAGGCTTACCTTCATGCGAGCCCCGCGAAATTGGTGAGGAAGCGAAGATCGTTCTCCCAGAAATATCTGATGTCGTTCACGCCGTGCGCCAGTGCTGCGATGCGCTCGATGCCCATCCCGAACGCGAAGCCCGTGTAGCGCTCGGCGTCGTAACCGACCCACTCGAGCAGGAACGGATGCACCATCCCGCAGCCGAGGATCTCTATCCATCGCTCGCCGCGGCAAAGGCGGCAGTCACCCCCACGCCCCTTGCACGCGAAGCACTGAACGTCTACCTCGGCGGACGGCTCAGTGAACGGGAAATGGTGCGGCCTGAATCGGATGTCGAGATCATTGCCGAACACCTCGTGAGCGAAGGCCTCGAGGGACCCTTTCAGATCGCCCATCGTGATGCCTTCATCCACCGCGAGTCCTTCTAGCTGGACGAACCCGCTCAGGTGTGTGGGGTCCTGTTCGTCCCGGCGGTACACGCGGCCCGGACATACGACATAGATCGGAGGGGGTTGAGACTCCATCGTCCTGATCTGCACCGGTGACGTGTGGGTGCGCAGCAACACCTGCTCATCCGAGCCTTCTATGTAGAAGACGTCTTGAGGCGTGCGCGATGGGTGGTCGGCCGAGAAGTTGAGGGCGTCGTAGTTGTACGACGCGAGCTCGACCTCGGGTCCGTCTGCGACCCGGTATCCCAGACCCACGAAGATGTCGACGATCTCCCACATCGTGCGAGTAAGTGGATGCAGGGATCCAACCGGCACTTCGTCGCCGGGCAGCGTGACATCGATGCGCTCGCGCTCCCACCGTCCGGTGAGCTCGGCCGCCTCGAAGACCTCTCGGCGCTGCTGGATCGCCGTTTCGATATCGGTTTGAACGCGGTTGGCAACTTGACCGACGGTCTTGCGTTCGTCGTCGGCCAGCTTGCCGAGACCCGAGCGGATCGAAGACAACGGGGCCTTGCGACCCAGGATCCGGATCCGCGCCTCTTCGAGAGCCTCGAGGTTCTCCGTACCGGCGATCCGTTCGATGCTCTCGGCGCGCAGTGCCTCGAGTTGGGCTCGGAGGTCCTGCGCGTCACTCACCCGGGTCAGCCCCTTCCGCCGGAAGACAGAGGGTGAAGACGGAGCCCTTCTCCTGTTCACTGGCGACCTCGATGCGACCACCGTGTGCCTCGGCAAGTCTCCTAGTTAGATACAAGCCAAGACCGGTTCCCGATGGGCCCGAACGCTGCCCCGTTGGCGCCGGCCCTGAGAAGAGACCGGTGAGACGATCGGCCTCGATACCGATCCCCTCGTCGGTGACCTTTATCTCGACCTCGCCGTCTACCCGCTGAGCAGAGACCACGATGTCGCCTTCGTCCGAGAACTTGATCGCGTTCTCGATCAAGGCTCGGAGCATGTGGCCTAGACGCTCGGGGTCGACGTATGCGGAGAGTGTCTTGTCCAGCACGACCGACACACGATCACCTCCGGCCAGGCCCTCGAGGTGCTCCGCGGACTGCACCGCTACGTCGAAAACGGCAACGTTCTGAGGGTGGATCTCCAAGCGGTTCGCTTCAAGCCTGGCAAGGTCGAGCACCTCCGAAACGATGCGGCCCATGCGTTCGGCATCGGCATGGATCGTCTCGACGAACTGAAGGCGCTGCTCGTCCGTGAAGCGGTCCCATCGTTTGACGAGGGTTGCAGAGAATCCCTTGACCGAGGTGAGGGGCGAGCGCAGCTCGTGCGCGATCTTCGAGATCAGCTCTGCGAATCCGACGTCACTCACTTGTGGCCTCCTTGGACGCGGAGGATACCGTCGAGGTCGTCTCGAGCTGTCTCTGACGCAATGCCTCGAAGATGATGATCGAGCCCGCGGTGGCAACGTTCAGGGATTCGACCGTGCCCGGCATCGGGATCGACACCACTTCGTCAAGCAAGCCTCGTTGAGGACCCGGAAGGCCCCATGACTCGTTGCCCAGAACGAGAGCGAGAGGGCGGCCGAGATCGGTCTCGTAGATGCTGGATGTCTCGCCCGACTCGGCCCCAATCACAACGAACCCGAGAGACCTGACATGGCCCACCGCGTCCTCCAACGAGACGTCTGCCACCAGGTGCGTGGCGAACAGCGCGGCAGCGGATGCTCGCGCAGTTTTCGGGTTCAGCGGGTCGGCCGATCCCTCCGTGAAGATGACGGCATCTGCTCCAGCCGCGGCTGCAGTACGTATCAAGGTTCCCGCGTTGCCCGGATCGCTTACCCCGGCAAGGATCAGGACGAGTCCCGATGCCTTGGCCACTTCCGGCAACCCGACCAGGGGTGAAGTTGCAACCGCCACGATCCCTTGAGGAGTGACTGAGTCACTCATCGCCTTGACTATCTGAGGGCCGACAACATGAACGGTCGCACCGGCCCGTTGTGCCTTGTCGACCATCGGGTCATCGGCGAGATCCGGGACCACGAACAACTCGTCGATCGGCGCCCCGGCATCGATCGCGTCTGCAAGAGCACGGTTGCCTTCGAGGAGGAAAGCGTTCTCCTCGCGCCGGTGAGCGCGACGAAGCAATCTGCGCGCCCGTTGGACGCGTGGGTTCCGAAGACTCGTGAGGACGCCGGGCTGGGAGCTCAGGAGATGACTTGCTAAGAAGCCTTCTCGAGCTGCTTCTTCGCTACCTCGGCAACGGCAGCGAACGCCTGGGGCTCGTTCACGGCCAGCTCGGCGAGCATCTTCCGGTCAACCTCGACCTCCGCAAGCCTCAAGCCCGCCATCAAACGGCTGTACGAGAGCCCGTTGTCGCGTGCAGCTGCATTGATCCGGATGATCCACAGCTTCCGGAACTCGCCCTTCTTGGCCTTGCGGTCGCGGTAGGCGTAAACGCCCGAGTGCAAGCTCTGCTCGTGAGCAGCGCGGTAGTGCTTCCCGCGCGAGGAATAGTTCCCCCGAGCCTTCTTGAGTACTTCCTTGCGTTTCTTGCGACCAGCGACACTTCTCTTGACCCGTGGCATCAGGTCCCTCCTTCTATCTCTTCAGTGGTTACTCGCCGAGCATCCGGCGAACGCGCTTGGTATCGGCAGCCGCGACGACCGTGGTGCTGCCGAGCTTGCGCTTGCGGGACGAGGTCTTCTTTCCGAGAAAGTGGTTCAAGCCGACCCGCCTGCGGCGGATCTTGCCCGTGCTCGTCACCTTGAAGCGGGCCTTCGCCCCCTTGTGTGACTTCTGCTTCGGCATCCTTAGCCTCCTTCGGCTCTCGTTACCTTCGGCGGTGCCGTCACCTTCGGAGTCTCTTCCTCGGGTGCCTCCACCGCTTCCTCTGCCCCTACTTCGGCCTCTGCTTCATCCACTGGGGCCGGAGCGTCGGGACGAGGTCGTGCATGTTTCGGTACGTAAGCGGGCCTTGCGGTCACTGCTTCCTTCAGCGGGCTCAAGACCATGGTCATGTTCCGACCGTCCACCTTCGGGAAGGCTTCGATCTTTGCGATGTCGGAGACGTCCTGTGCGAGTCGGTCCAACAGCTTGCGACCAAGCTCCATATGGCTCATCTCACGACCTCGGAACATGATCGTGATCTTGACTTTCGCCCCCTGGCGGAGGAAGCGGACAACGTGACCCTTCTTGGTCTCGTAGTCGTGGCGGTCGATCTTCGGCCGCATCTTCATCTCTTTGACGATGATCTGCGACTGCTTCTTACGAGCTTCCTTCTGCTTGACCGCCTGCTCGTACTTGTACTTGCCGTAATCCATGATCCGGCAGACCGGTGGGTCTGCCTGTCCGGCCACCTCGACAAGATCGAGGTCGGCATCGGCCGCCATCTGCAACGCAACCGCCGTGTCGAGGATCCCTACCTGCGATCCATCCGCCCCGACCACCCTGACCTGCGGCACCCGGATTCGGTCATTGACCCTCAGTTCGACTGCGATGCGGATCTCCTATTGCTCAAGCGTCTCCCTTCGACGACTGCTTTACCCAACTGCTGGTCCACTCAACGGCTCCACAACGACAAAAACCGATGACGCCAAGTGCGGCGTCACCGGCTCGAGACACGTTCGTCTCAACGGCAACCCGTAACCTCACTAGCCTCGTTGCCCGGCTGAGAGGTGAGGGACATGACTCCCCTTCTTGGCGACTTCAGGTTCGAAGTATAAACGACAGCCATGACCGACGAACAAGAGCACAAGGAACGCCCAAAACCGAGGGTCGTAGACAAGAGAGTCTCCTCGCGTCCGGAGGCTGCGGGCGGGCCATCTCCTTCCGCCGCGGTCCTCGGAGGCACTGCGGATGCCGCAGCCCCTCCTGCGGAGGCGGCTCCACGAGACGTCCCGTCCTCGCTTTCCGAGTCCGAGCATGGGTCGTCCCGGAGGGAGCCTCCGCAGGAGGTTGACGCACGCAGTGCGGCGGCCTCCGAGGACCGCGACCGGAGGGATGGCCCAGCGCATGAGGTGTGGACCCCGGAGCAGGAAGAGGAGATGCGGGCTATGGCTCAGCACATCGCCGAGACGCCGAGTCTCGAGTGGGTGCTGAATACCGCCGTGACGCTGGCGAATGTGGCCGGGACGAAGTTGGATCTCGGGGCGGTCGCCGATGCTCAGCTTGCTATCGATGGGCTCGGGGTTCTCATCGAGGGTTTGGGTCCTCGCCTTGGTACGGCCGAGGCACCGTTGCGGCAGACCCTTGCTCAGTTGCGGATGGCTTACGCCGAGATGGTCGCTCCGCCCCCGGCGACTCCCTAGAAAAAGAAGCGGCATTTACGCGACGGGTCGTCTCCGACGACCCTTTCTTAGTCGGGGGCCGCTTAAAAAGAAGCGGCCCCCGGGAAACCCGGGGGCCGCGATCTAGTCTGTGTTTATCGACCTAGACAGGACGAACGTTCGACGCCTGCTTCCCCTTCGGACCGTCGGTTACGTCGAACTCGACAGCCTGGCCCTCTTCCAACGACTTGTAACCCTCAACCTGGATCGCCGAGAAGTGAACGAACACGTCCTCGCCGTCGGGCTGGGAGATGAAGCCGTAACCCTTCTCGTTGCTGAACCACTTGACCGTACCTTCAGCCACTAACTCCACTTCCTTTCTTTCAGGGGGTTGCAGGCATTCCCTACGACGGATACCCCCCTGCTGCAAACGTTGGGAACGCTAGCACAGAGACCCCTAGGAGGAGCGTGTCAGGGAACGATCTTCGTCACGGGCAACTCGATGATGTCCGAGGCGCCGAGAGATTTCAGTTGAGGGATCAAGGTATTGATCTCGCTCTTGGCGATGATGGTCTCGACCGCGTAGAACCCAGACTCTGACAGCTGGGAAACTGTGGGAGCCCGCATCGCAGGCAGGGCCGCGGTGACGTCCGCCAGCCTGTCGGCATCGACGTTGAGCTTTACGAGCACCTTTCCGCGCGCGTCGACCGCTCCTCGCAGCAGGATCGTGAGCTCGTCTATAGCCTTTCGCTTGATCGGGTCGTCGTAGGCCCTCGGGTTCGCTATCAACTGGGTTCTGGATTCCATCAAGACGTCGACGATCTCCATCCCGTGTCGGCGGAGGGTTGAGCCGGTCTCGGTCAGATCGACGATGGCATCCACGATCTCTGGGACCTTGGCCTCGGTGGCTCCGTAGGAGAGGAACACCCGAACTGGGATCCCCAGCTTCTCGAAGTAGGTCTTCGTGAGGTTCGGGAACTCCGTCGAGATGCGCGAGTTGGGCTTGATGTCTTCTGGTCGTTCGATGCCCGCGTCGCGAGGGACGGCGAGCACGATCTTGACCGGCAGATCGGTCTGTTTCGAGTATTCGAGGGCGGTGACCTTCACGACCTCGGAGCCCGTTTCCGCGATCCAGTCCTCTCCCGTCACTCCAACGTCGAAGAATCCGTCCTCGACGTAGGTCGGGATCTCTTGCGGTCGAAGGATCGCGACCGAAGCGATGCGTGGGTCGTTCACCTGACCGCGGTACTCGCGGTCGGACGCACGCCCGATCTTCAGGTCGGCAGCTTCGAACAGGTCGAAGGTTGCCTTCTCGAGCGAACCCTTAGGAACGACGAGCTTCAGCATCAGATGTCCGTCCGTGGCTTCGGCAGAGACTCGAACAGGTTCGCCATCTCGATGGCCGCGAGCGCGGACTCGAAGCCCTTGTTGCCCACCCGGCCGCCCGCGCGTTCCTCCGCCTGCTCCAAGGTGTCGGTCGTGAGGACGCCAAGAGCGATTGGGATACCCGTCTGGAGAGACGCGCTGGTGATCCCTTGGGCTGCCGCACCGGCGACGAAATCGAAGTGAGGCGTGTCGCCACGGACCACCGCACCGACGCACACGACGGCATCGAACTCTCCCGACGACGCAACGCGGAGCGCGGTGACCGGGAGTTCGAACGCTCCCGGTACCCAGATCGTGGTGATGTACTCGTCCGGGACACCATGCTGCCCGAGACATTCAACGGCGCCCTCGACGAGACGTTCGACGATGGCTTCGTTGAATCGCGATGCGATGATCGCGACACGCAGATGTTTCGCCTCGAACGAACCCTCGTAGGTCCTCGGAGACATCAGGCGCCTTCCTCCTTGCTTGTGGTGTCGTCCGACGCGGCCAGCGTGTCAAGGATATGACCGAGCTTCTCTCGCTTGGTCTGCAGGTAGCGGAGGTTCTCCGAATTGGCCTCGGTCTCAAGCGGTACCCGTTCGACGATCTTCAGACCGTACCCCTCGAGTCCGGCACGCTTCGTCGGGTTGTTCGTCAGCAATCGCATCGTCGACAAGCCGAGGTCGGCAAGGATCTGGGCTCCGACCCCATAGTCACGCGAATCGGCCGAGAATCCAAGCTCTACGTTGGCCTCGACCGTATCCATGCCCTCGTCCTGTAAGGCGTAGGCCTCGAGCTTGTGCCTGAGTCCTATCCCCCGGCCCTCGTGACCACGGATGTAGACGACGACCCCCTCGCCTTCCTCGTCGATCTTGCGCATCGCCTCATTCAGCTGGATGCCACAATCGCACCTGATGCTCCCTAGGACATCGCCCGTGAAGCACTCGGAGTGGACGCGGACGAGAACGTTGTCCTTGCCCTCCGGGTTGCCTTTCACCAGCGCCACGTGCATCCGGCCGTCGTGACTCTCGTACGCCAGTGCACGGAACGTGCCGAAGGAAGTCGGGATGCGCGCCTCTGTAGCTCGTTCGACGAGCTTCTCCGAGCGTCGTCGGTAAGCGATCAGATCCGCGATCGAGATCAGCAACAGCCCGTGTTCCTCCGCGAACTTCTCGAGCTCGGGTAGGCGGGCCATGGTTCCGTCCTCGTTGACCACTTCACACAAGGCACCCGCCGGGTAGAGGCCGGCCATGCGGGCCAGGTCGACGGATGCTTCGGTGTGACCGGCCCGCCGCAGCACACCACCGGGGACGTAGCGCAGGGGAAAGATGTGGCCGGGCCGTGCAAGATCGTGCGGTTTGGTGTCGGCATGGATCAATGTGCGGATCGTCTCTGCACGGTCGGCCGCGGAGATGCCGGTGGTCGTGTTCTGACGGGCATCGACGCTGATCGTGAATGCCGTACCCATGGCCTCCGAGTTATCCGGAGCCATCAAGGGAAGGTGCAGATCCTCTAGGCGCTCGCTCTCCATCGGGACGCAGATGATCCCCGAGCAATAGCGCACCATGAAACTGATGTGTTCGACAGTGGCCTTCTCGGCCGCGACGATGATGTCGCCCTCGTTCTCACGCTCCTCGTCGTCAACGACGACGACCATCTGACCCTTGCGGATGGCTTCGATCGCGTCCTCGATCTTTGCGAATGGCATATCTATGTCCTCTCTACGAAACGCTTCACGTACTTGGCTATGACGTCGACCTCGATGTTGACCTCCGAGCCGACCCGAAGATCTCTGAACGTGGTGGCCTCAAGTGTGTGAGGGATGATCGCTACCTGGAATGTCGTCGAGCCGACATCCACCAAAGTCAGCGACACTCCATCGATAGTGATCGAGCCTTTAGGCACCATGTAACCGAGCAGTTCGTCGTCGCACTTGAACCACAACCTGCGCGCACCTTCGTCGTCCTCACTGCGAACTACAGCTGCAACCCCGTCGACGTGTCCTTGTACGAGGTGGCCGCCAAGCCGATCCGCCAACCGCGCCGGCAGTTCGAGGTTGACGTTGTTCCCTCGCGTCAGATCGCCAAGGGTCGACCGGGCCAAGGTCTCCCCCATCGCTTGGGCGTGGAAAACCTTGCGTGACGTCTCGGTTGCGGTGAGGCAGACACCGTTGACCGCGACGGAGTCGCCACGTTTCAGCTCACGAGCGATGCCCGGCGCCTCAATGCGGAGCTCGAGCAGGCCCTTCCGCGACGACGCCCTTCGGACACTCCCGAGGTGGGTAATGATCCCCGTGAACATCAGCGATCACGCTCCAGGGTTACGACGGCATCTTGTCCCATTCCACTCACATCAACCGTGCGCCAACGAGATGCTTCCCCCATCGTCGCGACTCCGAGGTCACCGAGACCCACACCGTTCCCTCCGACGAGTACCGGCCCGTAGTTGAGGTCCAAACGGTCAACGAGGTCATCACGAAGGAGGGATGTGGCTAGCTCGGCTCCGCCCTCGCAATAGATCTCGAGCCATCCCCGCCCCCCGAGGTTCGCGAGCACGTCGGCAAGGTTCACCCGACCAGAGGGATCCTGGTCGACGACCACTACCTCTGCGCCCGCTTCCTTCCATCTCGTCTTGGTGGTGTGTGGACTGGCGATCGTCGTCATCACGATCGCATCCCCGCGGCCGAAGATCTGACTGGTCACGGGGACACGTCCCGAGGCATCGACCAGCACCCGCGTCGGCTGACGAGGGGCCGCCACATCTCGAACCGTCAATAGAGGATCGTCGGCCAGCACGGTGCCTGCACCTATCAAGATTCCGTCAGTTTCCAGCCGTCGAGCATGCACGCGCCTACGCGTCATTTCACCGGTGATCCACCGCGACGAACCGTCGGGGGCCGCCATCTTCCCGTCTAGGGATAACGCGAGCTTGAGGGTGACCAGTGGCCGCTTCGTCGCGCGTTGATGGAAGTAGGGAAGGTTCAGCGCACGGGCAGCACCCTCGCTCACGCCAACGGTGACGTCCATCCCTGCCGCGCGGAGAGCGGCTATCCCCCGGCCCGCGACGCGCTCGTCGGGATCCTCGGTACCGATCACACAGCGGGTGATCCCGGACGAGATGACCAACGGGGCGCAGGGCGGCATCTTGCCGTGGTGGGTGCAGGGCTCGAGGTTGACGTAAAGGGTCGCGCCCCGAGCATCGAGGCCTTCGAGTGCAACGGCTTCGGCGTGAGGTGTGCCGGAACCACGGTGATAACCCTCCGAGATGATGGCTCCGTCATGCACGATGACTGCCCCTACCTTCGGGTTGGGTGCGGTGAACGGGGCTTCAGCCGCGAGCTCGAGGGCCCGTGCCATGAAGCGTTCGTCTTCGTTCATCTCTCATGCCTCCAACTCTTCGAGGCACGCGGAGATGAGGGCAGTGGCCGAACGCGTCGCGCCGGCAACGGCCTCTTCTCCCATCCGGACTTGTCGCCATTCGGCGAGTCACCGTCGGTCCCGGGATCACACCGGGTCAACCAGCCGGGTTTGTCGTCTCACCCGGGAGGCTCGCGGACTTTCACCGCCGGTCGGGAATCACACCCTGCCCCGAAGAGGTTCTCTGCCTGATTATCCCACTTATCCCGCCGCTACGGGCGGGTCAGACCGGGCCGGGTCCGGTGCGGCGGTCTATGGCGAAGGCAGACTTCCCCTGCGACTTGGCGAAGGTCTTCATCTCCGTTGCGATCTCCGATGCCTCCCAGTGGCTTCGGATCGGGCGGCTGATGTTCGTCGCGATGCCGACCGACACAGTGGTCAGGGGGAACTTATGCATCTCCTTGCGGCGGTCGGCAACCTCGATGTAGCCCCGTCCCACATCCGACTCGTCGTACAGCCGCGGGATCTCCTGGTCCCAACAATCGATGATGGCCTGGGCGGCGGTCTCAGCCTTCGTCGGGTCCACGATCGCAACGAAGTCGTCGCCACCGATGTGTCCGAGGAATCCTTCCGCTCCTGCTGACTCTTGTACCGAACTCCCGGCACATTTCGCTAGGAGCTTGATCACCTCGTCACCCCGGGCGAATCCGTAGAAGTCGTTGTACGCCTTGAAATCATTCAGGTCGATGTACATCAACGCGAATGGCGTTCCGGCCGAGACCCTGCCGGCAACCTCCTCTTGGATCTGAACGTTTCCCGGAAGCTGAGTCAATGGGTTGATAGCGCGCATCTCTCGTGACCGCCGCAATGCCGATTTCACGCGCGCCACGAGCTCGACGGGATCGAATGGCTTGATCATGTAGTCATCCGCCCCCGCGGTCAGCCCGACAACCTTGTCGGCCGAAAGGGACTTGGCCGTCAGCATGATCACGGACATGTTCTTCGTACGGGGATCGCTCCGCAGTCGTTGACAGACCTCGAACCCGTCCAGACGGGGCATCATCACGTCGAGAAGCATCAGGTCCGGCATGAGGTCATAGGCGGATTGGAGGGCCTGCTCGCCGTCGGGGGCGGTGGCCACCTCGAATCCTTCGAGGCGGAGGTTGACCTCGACGAATCGAACGATGTCCTCGTCGTCGTCTGCGACGAGGATGAGCTCACGCTTGACGCTCACTCGGATCCCTTCCCCACTCGATCTAGCCGTTCGCGCAGCCGTCTAGCGGCTCCTGGTGCATCTACCCCATCGAAGATGGCACTTCCAGCGACAAAGATCTGGCCCCCTGCCGCGACCGCACCATCCACGGTCTCAAGGTTTATCCCCCCATCGACCTCAATGTCTATGTCGGCAGATTTGCCCGACTCCTGCACCAGTTGAGCCGCCTGACTGATCTTGGGGACTACGTCATTCAGGAACTTCTGGCCTCCGAAACCGGGTCGAACCGTCATCATCAGGACGACCTGGACATCGTCGAGATGCTCCTTCACCACGTCGATCTCGATGTCGGGATGAACCGCTATCCCCGCTCCGGCACCTGCCTTCTTGATGATCTCGATGACCGCATGGGTGTCGTCGACCACCTCGGGATGGAACGAGATCCGATCGGCACCTGCGTCGACGAAAACAGGGGCGAACTTGGCTGGGTCGCTGATCATCAGGTGGACATGTAGGGGGAGATCGGTGACCTTGTCGATCGCGGCAACCGTCGACGGTCCGAAGGTGAGGTTATCGACGTAGTGCCCATCCATGACATCGAGGTGGAACCAGTCGACGTAGGCCTCCACCGACCTGATCTCATCCGCCAGGGACCCGAAGTCTGCCGTGAGGATGGAGGGTGCGATCTGAAGAGGCTTCATCGCGTCACTCTCCCATCCGTTCGTCCCCGGTCAAGTGCAGACCTCGTGCGAAGTCGGTACCTGCCATCTTCTTCTTCGTCGCTGGCTGGACCTCATCGAGTCTGAGGATGCCGACTCCGGTGCCGACCATCAGTGTCCCGTCATGGACATCGAGCTCGCCCGGGGTCAGGCGGCTTGTTCCAGCAAGCGTCGTGCGGAACACCTTGAGACGGACCCCTTGGAACGTCGTCCACGCTCCTGGTTCGGGATCACAAGCGCGCACCTGGTCATGGATCTCACTCGATGAGAGCGACCAGTCGATGCGAGCGTCATCGGTCGTCAGCTTCGGGGCGTACGTCGCTGTGGCGTGATCCTGTTCGACCGGGGTGCTCCGGCCGTCGACGTAGTCGGGAACGACATCCACGAGGAGCTCCGCTCCGATGTCGGCGAGTTTCGCTCCATAGGTCGCCGTCGAGTCCTCGGTCAGGATAGGTAGTTCAAAGCGGGCGAGCACGGGGCCCTCGTCCATCCCTTCGGTCAGCACCATGATCGATGCTCCACTCACCTTCTCTCCGTTCATGATCGCTCGCTGCACCGGAGCGGCCCCTCGGTATGCGGGCAGCAACGAGAAGTGGAGATTGACGAAGCCCTTCGCCGGCACCTCGAGCAAGGACGCGGGAAGGATGCTGCCGTAAGCGACGACGACTGCAACATCGGGTTCGAGCTCGACCAGGCGATCGTGCAGAGACTCTGAGCGCGCCTTGTCCTGGATGATCTCAAGGCCTAGACCTTGGGCCGCAACCTTCACCGGGGTCGGGGTGAGCTTCATGCCGCGACCGGCGGGCTTGTCGGGGTTCGTGACGACCGCGATGACATCGACATCGGACCCGCTAAGACGTTCGAGGCTGGGAACCGCCCACGCCGGTGTGCCGAAGAAGACCGTCCTCAGAGCGCTTCCTCGTTATGAACGACGCTGGGGCCGAGTCCAAGAGCTTGGTCACGGATCTCGGTGAGGGCTTCCTTGCGGAGATCATCAGTAAGCCTGTCGATGAAAAGCACGCCGTCGAGATGGTCGATCTCGTGCTGGCACACGCGCGCGAAGAACTCTTCGGCTTCGAACTTCACGGGAGCACCGTTCTCGTCGATCCCTTCGACCGTTACCTCGATCGCGCGCTCCACCGGGTAATAGATGCCGGGGATGGACAGGCACCCCTCGTCTGCTACGTACGTCTCCTCGGAGCGGGACGTGATGACGGGGTTGATCACGGTGCCGTGTTCGTCCTCGACCTCCCATACGAAGATGCGGTCGAGAACGCCAACCTGTGGTCCAGCGAGACCTACGCCGTTACCGGTGGACCGCATCGTCTCGAGCATGTCCTTGGCCAGGTGACGATGCAGGTCCGTGACCGATTCGACCTCGCGGGCGCGCTCGCGCAACACCGGGTCACCGAACTTTCGAATAGGCAGGCTTGCCACGTAACGATCTCCATCCCGAGTTAGCGAGGGTCCACGTCCACCGACATGCGGGCACCCTTCGGCAGGGATTCGAGGATAACCCTCAGGGTTTCTGCGACAGGTCCGGAATCGGGACACTTGACGAGCAACCGGAGGGCCGGTGCACCGTCCTGGGTCGCCACCTCGACCGGTCCAAGGATCCGGGTGCTCACGGGCTGCAGGGCACCTATGACGTCGGTGGCAAATGCGTTCGCTCCGGAACCCGAAAACGTCACTTTCACTATCTCGACGAATGGCGGGTAACCCAGCTCGCGCCGCTGTTCGAGCTCTCTCTGTAGGAAGAAGTCGTAGTCGGCGCGGACGACGGCCTGCAACGCGTGGTGGTTGGGCTCGGCCGTTTGGATCACGAGGTGACCACCCGCCGAGGCAGGGCCTGCCCACTCGGCCATCTCCATCATGGCTTGATAAGCGCTCTCTGAAGAGCGGAAGTCGGGCCTCCGGATGAGCCAGTCTGCGTCGAGTACGCCCACGAGCGACACGTCGGGGCGAAGAGCGGGCTTCGTTCCCATCCACGTCGTCAGATAGATATCGACATCACCCGAAGGCAAGCCGGCAGGGTCACTCGGCTCGACCCTGTGCACGCCTGCACGCGGGAAAGCTTTCGCCACCTGTTCGACGAGTCGTTCGGTACCGGCTCCCACGTATTTGAAGTCAGCAGAACCGCACGTCGGGCACACCTCGGGAGCTCCATCGGTATAGCCACAGCGCGCGCAGCGCACCCTGCGAGCCGAGCGGTCGAAGAAGAGTCCGGACTCGCACTTCGGACAGCGCAACGAACGTCTGCACTCGCCACACCAGACCGCGCGAGCGAATGCCGGGCTCGGGGCCAGCAAGGCCACCTTCTGCCCCGCTCTCAGGGTCACGCTCATCCGCTCGTGTAGCTCGGTACCTATCGAACGATCTTCGGGCCGCGCCACGAGCTCGACGATCGGTCGAGCGGCGCGCCTGTCGGCACGGGTCCCCACCACGGATCCGTACGCGCCGTTCGCCGCGGCGCTGCCGGTTTCGAGGGACGGCGACGAGCTGAGGAACACCACAAGGGCGCCTTGGGCACCGGCGCGCGCTAGGGCTACCCACCTTGCGTCGTAACGCGGGGATCGATCTTCCTTGTAGGTCTGGTGATGCTCCTCGTCGATCACGATCAGTCCAAGATCGGGAGCCGGGGTGAAGACCGCGCTTCGGCCACCTCCGCACAATCGATGACCTGCGGCCATCGCCACCCATGCGGATGAACGTTCGGTCTCGTCCTGAGCACTGTCCACCCGTGCCATCGAGGGGAGATGGCGCGCGATGCTGTCGAGCACGAGGGACCCGTAACGAACCTCGGGGACGAGGACGATGGCGGCCCCCGTCGGCAGCACACCGATCATCTCTGCGATCAACCGGCCTCGGTCTTCACCCGGCACGACCTGAAGGCACCAGCCCCCAGATCCCCCGGCCGCGAGGGCCGCCATCAGGTCACGGCCCCCCTCGTAGGTCTGCAACCTCGTGGGCTCCGGGGGCGACCACTCACCGACCGGATCGAGCTCGTGGGTGCGAACCCGGGGGGGCACGACACGGGCGAAAGCCCGGCCGCGTGGCACGACGTAGCGGGTAGCAACCTCGCCCATGACTTCATCCATCGGTGGAGCCACCAGGGGGGTATCGATCACGACTCCCTTGATGTCCTCGAGTTCGGTCTCGTCCGAGGCCGTCAGACCAAGGACGAAGCCGCGCACCACTCGGCCCCCGAACGGGATCCGCACGAGGGTTCCGTGCTGCACCCGATCAGCGAGCTTGTCGGGGACGCGGTAGTCGAACGTCTTGTCGACGCGCCACGCAGGTACCAGCGGCAGTACCGCCGCAACCGTGATCTTGGGTTTAGAGATCGTTGCTAGGAGACCGCACGCCGGAGGTCATCGGCACGGTCGGTTCTCTCCCAGGTGAAGTCCTTGTCGCTGCGGCCGAAGTGACCATACGCGGCCGTGTTCTGGTAGATCGGCCGACGCAGGTCGAGGTCCCGGATGATCGCGGCAGGTCTCAGGTCGAACGTGTCTTCGATCGCCTTCAGGATCGCGTCGGGAGCAACCGTTTCGGTCCCGAACGTGTCGATCCCGACAGATACCGGATGTGCGACGCCGATCGCGTATGCGACCTGGATCTCGAAGCGCTCGGCGAGACCGGCAGCGACGACGTTCTTGGCCACGTAGCGCGCGGCATAGGCAGCCGAGCGGTCGACCTTCGTGGGGTCCTTCCCAGAGAATGCGCCGCCACCATGACGGGCCATACCGCCGTAGGTGTCGATGATGATCTTGCGGCCGGTTAGACCCGTGTCGGCACGCGGTCCCCCGATCTCGAACACGCCGGTGGGGTTGACGAGGATGCGCAACTCGGTGGCGTCGAGATCAGCTGGGATCAAGGGATCGATGACGTGCTGGATCAGATCAGGCTTCAGCAGAGTCTCGATGTCTACGTTCGGCTGGTGTTGGGCCGACACGACGATCGTGTCTAGAGACTTCGGCACCCCATTCTCGTAGCCAACTGTGACCTGCACCTTGCCGTCCGGCCTGAGGTAGGGAAGGACGCCGGCCTTGCGGACCTCGGATAGGCGCTGGGCGAAGCGGTGGCTCAGCCAGATGGGCACGGGCATCAGATCGTCGTTCTCTTTGCACGCGTACCCGAACATCATCCCTTGGTCTCCGGCACCCTGACTGTCGAGATCGGAGTGAGATGTTTCGCCGGCGCGCTCCTCGAAGGACTGCGACACGCCCTGGTCGATGTCGGGTGACTGCTCTTGGATGGACACCGATACTCCACAAGTCTGACCGTCGAAGCCGATCTTCGAGCTCGTGTACCCGATGTCGGTGATCGTCCGGCGCACCACGGCCGGCACGTCGACATATGTAGAGGTCGAGATCTCCCCAGCAACGACGACAAGACCGGTCGTGATCAACGTCTCGCACGCGACACGGCCGACGGGGTCGTCGGCCAGGATCTCGTCGAGGATCGCGTCGGATATCTGGTCGGCCATCTTGTCGGGATGGCCCTCTGTAACGGATTCGGACGTGAACAGCCGCAGGTTCGTACTCGTGGATGTCATGGGCGAGACCCTACCGGACGGGTGTGTCGAGCAACGCGACGACCTTGTCCACCAACGCTCTCGCCAGGGCCCGCTTCGTCACGAGTCCAACGTCGGTGATCCCATCGGCCGCCGCGATGACAGCTCGGTTCGTATGGACCTCGAAACCCGAATCGGGGCTCCCCACATCGTTAGCCACGATCACGTCCGCCTTCTTGGAGGCTCTCTTCAGCTCGGCCAACTCGGCGAGCTTGGCCGGGTCGGGTTGGGTCTCGGCCGCGAATCCGATGACCACCCCGCCGGGCTTCAGCATCGACCGTGAGGCCCCCAGTTCGGCAAGGATGTCCGGAGAGGATTCGAGCACGATGTCGGGCGGTCCGTCTGCCTTCTTCAGCTTGTGGTCCGCGTGGGTTATCGGCCTGAAGTCCGAGACTGCCGCAGCCTTGATGACGACATCCATGTTGCCTGCGCGGTCCATGACTGCATCACGCATCTCTTGCGCGGTCTTGACCTTGATGATCTCTTGCACGCCAGGCGTCCGCAAGGTCGTCGGGCCCGTCACGAGAGTCACCTTGGCGCCCCGGCGGGCGGCTTCCTCCGCTATCAGGTAGCCCATGAGTCCAGACGAGCGATTCGAGATGTAGCGGACGGGGTCGATCGGCTCTTGGGTACCGCCGGCGGTAACGAGGACCTCACGGCCCTCGAGTTCGCGTGCGTGGCTGAGCACCTCCTGTACCCGGGTCACGATCTCTTCCGGTTCGACCATCCTGCCCATCCCGGAGTCGCCCGAGGACAACGGGCCTTCGACGGGACCGACCATGACGATGCCGCGTTCGAGCAGCGTCGCAACATTGTGCTGGGTTGCCTGATTCAGCCACATCTCCGTGTGCATCGCGGGTACCACGACCACGGGGCAATGCGCGGTTAGGAACGTGGCCGAGAACAGATCGTCGGCGAGGCCGTGGGTCATCTTGGCCAACGAGTTCGCGGTCGCAGGAGCGACGAGGAGTAGGTCTGCGCCTCTAGCGAGCTCGACATGTGGGACGTCGGGTCCCTGGGCAAAGAGGTCCGTGCCAACGGGGTTCCCGGTTAGGGACGTGAATGTCTGTGCTTCTACGAAGCGTTGCGCCGAACGTGTCATCACGACGCGGACGTCTGCCCCGAGCTCGGTGAGAGCCCTCGCCACCTCGATCACCTTGTACGCGGCGATCCCACCGGTGACGCAGAGGACGATCTTTTTGCCAGCCGCCGGACTGGTGCTCATGGAAGGGGGTTGTTACTTGATGCCGTCGGCGGTGCGCTCGTAGCCCACTAGCTCCTTGCTGATCTCCTCGAGGGCGATCGACAGGGCCTTCGGGGCGCGGTCGGGGCTCATGGGGACCTGTGGCGGGGTGTGCTCGGCAACGCCCTCACCCAACTGGCTGAAGTAGGCATTGATCTGCCGGCTGCGCTTGGCGGCAAGCGTCACCAAGGTGTACTTGGAGTCGACGCTCTCTAGCAAAGTCTCGATCTTGGGCTCGATCATTTAAAGGAGGTCCTCTCTAGGTCTGGTCTCTGGGAGTAAGAACGCCGTCAGCGACGGGTTTCTTCCATCTTAAGAAACCCCTCAGCGACGGGCTTCTCCCATTATACGGATGAGTTCCTCAGCCGCCCTGTCCGGGTCCTCGTTGACCACGATGTGGTCGTAACTGGTCTTGTTCTTGACCTCATCGTAGGCGGCACGCAGGCGCTTGGACATCGTCTCTTTGTCCTCCGTCCCCCGCCCCCGCAATCGAAGGAAGAGGTCGTCCAGCGACGGAGGTTCGATGAATACGAGCAACGCGTCGGGCCGCGCTCGCTTGACGGCCATCGCCCCCTGGATATCCAGCTCGCATATGACGTCTTTGCCTTGCGCCAAGGCGCGCTCTATCTGCTGGCGCGGGGTGCCGTAAAGGTTCCCGTACACCTCGGCCGACTCGAGGAACTCTCCTCGATCACGCATGGCGACGAACTCGGACACCGGGATGAACGTGTAATCGACGCCATGCCGTTCGGCTGGGCGTGCAGGCCGGGTCGTTGCCGAGACCGACAGGTGCACGTCGGGGCGCTGGGCGAGGACGCGTTTCACAACGGTCCCTTTGCCCGCGCCTGAGGGACCCGAGATCACGAAAAGGGACCCTTGAGAGCCTGTCTGCTCCGGCCGGCCGCTAGCGATGGGCAAACTCGGAGAGGAGGTTCTCTTTCTGCTTGGCGCCGAGTCCACGCATGCGGCGCGATTCGGAGATGTCCAAACGCTCCATGATCTTGCGTGCCCGCACGCGGCCGACACCGGGGAGAGATTCGAGCACCGCGGAGACCTTCATCTTTCCGACGACCTCGTCGCCCGTTCGAGCGATCAAGGCGCTCAACGTCGTGCTGCCATTCTTGAGCTGCTCTTTGAGCTCGGCCCGCTTCCTCCGCGCTATCGCTGCCTTCTGGAGTGCCTGGCGGCGTTGTTCCTCGGTAAGAGGAGGGGGCAGCGGCATGGGCGGATTATAGGCATCAGGCCTTGAGCCTGCGCGAGCCGGGGTCCTCCAGGGGAACCCCTTCGGCGCACAAGGGACACTCTTCGGGCGTCCAGGAAGTCGTTTCCAGCTTCAGCAGGGATTGCACCGGAACGCCGAACGATGTGGGCTTGGAGGCGTCTCCGCGATCGATCAGCACTCCGACACCGACCGGCTCGGCTCCGGCCTTGCGCACGAGATCGACAACCTCGTACGCGGAGCCGCCGGTGGTGATGACGTCCTCAACGATCAAGGTGCGTTCACGCGGGGCCAACTCGAAACCACGGCGAAACCTCATCTCATCACCTTCTCGCTCTGCGAACACGAACCGTGCGTCGGCCGCCAGTGCGGTTGCGAACCCGAGGACCACTGCACCAACCGCCGGGCTGGCCACGACATCGAAGTGGCGACCGAACGCTTCGGCGATCGATTCACCGAAACGCTGGGCGAGACGTGGATGTTCGAGCACCCTGAATTTCTGGAAGAACAGGTCCGAGTGTCGTCCCGACGTGAGCTTGAAATGTCCCCGGAGGATCGCGCCACGATCCTCGAGGATGCCTTGGATCTCAGATGGATTCACGGAGTTCCTCCTGTAGCTGCCGAGCGGCCGAGGCGGGATCTGACGATGCTGTGATCGGACGACCTACGACGATCATGTCCGCGCCCGCGTCCATCGCCTCTCGAGCGGACAAGGTTCGGCGTTGGTCATCCCGTGCAGCCCCGTGCGACCTGATCCCTGGAACGACCAACAACGGTCCCCCATCTGCACGGGCACCGAACTCTTCCCGCAGTGAGTCGATCTCGAGCGGGGAGCACACCAAACCCGGAGCTCCCGCGCCCAACGCCTCTTCTGCGAGTCGCAGCACGACGCTCTGGGCATTGCCCGAGAAACCGACGCGCTGGAGGACCGCTGAATCGAGGCTGGTGAGAACCGTGACCGCGAGGATGGTCACCGACCCCGACGCGTCGACCGCCGCTCTGATCATGTCGGACCCTCCGGATGCGTGGATCGTCGCGTAGCTCGCCCCACCCGCTGCGATCGCTTCTACCGCCCCCGATACTTGGGCGGGGATGTCATGCAACTTCAGATCGACGAATACCGGCCGGCGTGCTCCTAGCTCGGAGACCAGGCTGGGACCAGCACCGGCGAATGCGGTCAACCCGATCTTGTAGACACCGACATGTTCTTCAACCTTCATCGCCATGTCCCTGATGGCATCCGCGTCCTTCAGATCGAGTGCGACGCAGATCGGATTGTCGAGACTTACTGGACCGCGCGTCACCTCTAGAGCTTCACCGCGCCGACGAGCTCCGATAGATCGCTCACCCCATGGCGTTCCATGTAGTCCTTTATGCCTGCGACCACCTCGATGGAGGACTTGGGGTTCACGAAGTTCGCGGTCCCAACCGCAACCGCCGTTGCGCCCGCGAGGATCAGCTCGAGGGCGTCGGAAGCCGTGGCCACTCCCCCCTGACCGATCAGGGGAACGTGCGGGAATGCCCTGTGGACCTCATGGACAGCGCGGACCGCTACCGGCCGGATCGCAGGGCCCGAGAGTCCACCGGTCGTGCCCGCCAGCTTGGGCCGCCGCGACTCGACATCGATCGCCATGCCGAAGACCGTGTTCACGAGGGACAGACCGTCGGCCCCCGCGTTGAGCGCGGCTTCGGCGATCGCGGACAGCGAGGTCACGTTCGGAGAGAGCTTAGGGAACACGGGGACCCGCTTCAGCGCTGCCTTCACCTGACCGACGACCGCAGCTGTGGCCTCCGGTGAATGCGAGAACATGTTGTTGCGGTCCTCGAGGTTCGGACAGGAGATGTTCAGCTCAACGGCAGCGATCCCTCGCGCGCCCGTGCGGAGCTTGTCGGCTACCCGAACGAATTCATCGACCGTGTTCCCGGCGATCGAAGCGAACACGGTTGCCTTGTGTTTGATCAGCCACGGGAGATCCTCGGCGATGAAGTGATCCACGCCCTTGTTCTGGATCCCGATCGCGTTGAGCATCCCGGACGGGGTCTCGGCCATCCGCGGCGTTGGCTTCCCCTTCCAAGGAACGACCGTCATCGATTTGACGATGATGCCGCCGAGGTGTGAGACATCCACCAGGGAGGACGCTTCGCGTCCCGAGCCGAACGTGCCCGAAGCAACGAGGACCGGATTCTTGAGCTCGACCGTGCCGAGCGAGATGGGGATCTTGGTCACCATCAGTTGCCCGGAGGTGCGAACTCGTCGTCCGGATCGAGCAACGCGCTGCGTGTCGCCGGAGCGCCAGCGGGTGTGAGCTCGGCCGTTTCCTGTTCGTCTACCTCCGACGAGCCGTTCCAGATAACCGAGGTGCCGTTGAAGACCGGCCCCTCGGTACAGGAGCGCGCATAGATGATCTCGTCGCCACCTTCGGCATCCTTCTTTTTCTTCCCGCGCAATGGCATCACACACGTCATGCAGACCCCGTATCCGCATCCCATGAGTTCCTCGACCGCGACCTGCACGGGAACCCTTTGCGCGGCTGCGACCTTCGATACGGCAGCGAGCATGGGATGCGGACCACATGTGTAGATAACTTCGGTGTTGCACCGTTCGATCGTTTCGGCAAGAACGTCCGTGACGCGCCCCTTCTCGCCGGAGCTGCCGTCCTCGGTAGTGGTGACCGAGACCGACGCGAGACGACGAACCTCGATCGGGTTCAGTAACAGCCCCACATCTCGTGCCCCGAGGATCACGTCGACGCGGTGGCCGGCGTTCCGGAGTTCGTCGGCGAGGAAGAACAGGGGTGTAGCGCCGATCCCCCCTCCGACCAGCAAGCAGTGGGCCCGACGTTTCGGCATCTGGAACCCCCGCCCGAGGGGACCGAGAAGATCAACGATGGCGTGGCCACGGAGCTGCGATAGGTACTCGCTCCCGGGGCCACGGATGTCGAAGACGATCTCGATCGTCGATGCCCAGCCCCCGCGCTTGTGTACCCGGTAGACCGAGAACGGTCTGCGGATGATGCTCGAACGGTTCGTCCCGCACCTGACGTTCACGAACTGTCCGGGCCGGATGGATGCACCGATCTCGGGGGCAACGACCGTTAACGAGTGGTAGTGCTCGCCATACTTCTTGTGCGACAGAACCTCACCGGTTGCAAGGATCACGGGGCCTCGGCGAGGTAGCTCTGCAGGGAACGGACCTTGATCTCACCGCGGATCAGAGCTTCGATCCCCTGAACCGCTGCTGCCATGGCTGCCATCGTGGTCACGCACGGTACCCCTGCTTCAACGGCTGCGGTTCGGATGAAGTAACCGTCGGAGCGGGCTCCCCTGCCGAACGGCGTGTTGAAAACGAGCTCGATGGCTCCTTCTGCGATCCGTTGGACGACATCCTTCGTGCCCTCTTCTGGGGCCGACACCTTCGGAACGATCTCGCATTCCACCCCGGCCCTGCGGAGCACGCGTGCGGTGCCACCTGTAGCCGCGAGATGGAAACCCAGGTCGGACAATCTCTTGGCCGGGAAGATGACCGAGCGTTTGTCACGGTTCGCTACCGAGATGAACACGGTGCCCTTCAAGGGAAGCCTCACACCTGCGGCAGCTTCCGCCTTCGCGAACGCCGCCCCGAAGTTCGAGTCGATCCCCATCACTTCCCCCGTAGAGCGCATCTCGGGGCCGAGCACCGTGTCTACTCCCGGGAAACGTTCGAACGGCATGACCGCCTCTTTGACCGCAACGTGATCGATGCCGTCGTGGCCGCAGGAGCGTTCTGGGAGCAGTCCTTCGGCACGAAGCTCGGCGATGGTCGCGCCGGTCATCACCCGGGCGGCAACCTTCGCTAGTGACACACCCGTTGCCTTGGACGTGAACGGCAAGGTGCGGGACGCGCGGGGGTTCGCCTCGAGGACGTAGACCTGTTCGTCTTTGACGGCGAACTGGATATTGATAACGCCGCGCACATCGAGGGCGCGGGCAAGGGCATCGGTGTGGCGGATGACCTCGTCGACCTGGTCCTGACCCAAGGTGAACGGGGGCAGGGCGCACGCAGAGTCGCCCGAGTGGATCCCCGCTTCTTCGATGTGCTCGAGGACTCCACCGACGAATAGCTCACTACCGTCGAATACCGCATCGCAATCGACCTCGACGGCGCCTTCCAGGAACCTGTCTACGAGCACCGGGTGCAACGGCGACACCTGTGCAGCGGTCTTCATGTATCGCTCTAGAGACTCTTCCTCGTACACGATCTCCATCGCGCGGCCCCCGAGGACATACGACGGGCGGACCAGCACCGGGTATCCGATCGACGCTGCGATCGCACGCGCTTCGCCGATCGAACGCGCCATCCCGTTGGGGGGATGCGGCAATGAAAGGTCGGCTAGGAGGGCGCCGAAGCGCTCTCTGTCCTCAGCTCGGTCGATCGCGTCGGGCGAGGTCCCAAGGATCGGCACCCCCGCATTGGACAAAGCATTCGCCAGCTTCAGCGGCGTTTGGCCACCGAGTTGGACGATGACACCGAGCGGTCGCTCGCGCTCGACCACGTTCATCACGTCTTCGAATGTCAACGGTTCGAAATACAAGCGGTCCGAGGTGTCGTAGTCCGTCGACACCGTCTCCGGGTTGCAGTTCAACATGATGGTCTCGAAGCCAGCTTCTCGGAGAGCGAACGCTGCCTGAACGCAGCAGTAGTCGAACTCGATGCCTTGGCCGATCCGGTTCGGACCGGAACCCAGGATCAGCACCTTCTGCCTGTCCGAATCGGTGACCTCGTCGTCGTCCTCGTAGGTCGAGTAGTGATACGGCGTGCTGGCTTCGAACTCCGCGGCACACGTGTCCACGGTCTTGTACGTCGGGACGATGCCGTCGGAGATCCGGCGCGCACGGACCTCGAGCTCGCTGGAGTCGAGCAATGTGGCGAGCTGGTGGTCCGAGAACCCCAGTCGCTTCCCTCGGCGGAGATCCGATGCAGTCATGTTCGCTAGGGAACCGGTTGCCGCTATCTCATCGCTCGCGGTGGCGATTCGTTGCATCTGCTCGACGAACCAGGGGTCGATCTTCGTGATGTCGCAGACCGTTGCTACGTCGATACCGCTGAGCAACGCGGCCATGACGACGTGAAGACGCACCTCGGTGGGATGGGTCAGTGCTTCCTTGAGCTCCTCGCGAGAGCGCACGCCCACACCCTCGCCGAGGGATCGGCGATCCTGTTCGAGAGACCTGAAGCCCTTCTGCAATGCCTCGGCGAACGTGCGACCGATCGCCATCACCTCTCCCACCGATTTCATCTTGGTGCCGAGGGTGGGGTCGGCTCCGGCGAACTTCTCGAACGTCCACCTCGGGATCTTCACGACCACGTAATCGATCGATGGTTCGAACGAGGCCGGAGTCTTCTGGGTGATGTCGTTGGGGATCTCGTCCAAGGTGTAGCCGACGGCAAGCTTGGCTGCGATCTTGGCGATAGGGAAACCGGTTGCTTTAGACGCAAGAGCCGACGAGCGCGACACCCGAGGATTCATCTCGATGATGACGCGGCGTCCGGTCTCGGGATGGACGGCGAACTGGACGTTCGAGCCACCCGTCTCGACACCGATCGCACGCATCACGGCGGCACCGTCATCGCGCATCGCCTGGTACTCGACATCCGTCAAGGTCATCGCGGGAGCCACAGTGATCGAGTCACCGGTGTGGATGCCCATCGGGTCGAGGTTCTCGATCGAACAGACCACGACCACGTTGTCATTGCGATCTCGCATCAGCTCGAGCTCGAATTCCTTCCAGCCCGAGATCGATTCCTCGACGAGGACCTCGCCGATCGTGGACAAGCGGATGCCTTCCGCGACGATCGTGCGCAACTCCTCCGGCGTCGACACGACACCCGAACCGCCCCCGCCGAGCACGTAAGAGGGTCTGATGACGACCGGGTAGGTCAGCTCTTCCGCCGCGGCAAGCGCTTCGTCGATGGAGTACGCGAACAGCGATTGGGGGAGGTCGAGGCCTGCGGCGGTCATCGTTTCCTTGAACAGCCTGCGGTCCTCGGCCCTGCGGATCGACTCTGCTCCTGCACCGATCAACTCGACCCCATGAGCTTCGAATACACCTGCGTTCGCGAGATCCATAGCGACGTTCAGACCGGTCTGCCCTCCGAGGGTCGGAAGACACGCATCCGGTTTCTCGCGCTCGATGACCTTGGCGACATATTCGGCTGTGATGGGTTCGATATAGGTCGCGTCGGCGAACTCCGGGTCGGTCATGATCGTGGCCGGGTTGGAGTTGACGAGCACTACCTCGTAGCCCTCGGCCCGTAGCACCTTGCACGCCTGCACCCCGGAGTAGTCGAACTCGCATGCCTGACCGATAACGATGGGTCCGGACCCGATGACAAGGATCTTCTGAAGATCGTCTCTGCGTGGCATTAGCTCGAGCTCTCCTCTAGTGCCGTGATCTCTATCGAGTTGCCGGCAGGATCACGCGTGAAGCATCGCTTGCGACCGGGAACCGGCGAGGCCTGCTCGATGTGGCATTTGCTGGCTCTGAGCATCGCCACGAACGAGTCAAGATCGGACACCCTGAGGCAGAAATGAGCAGCCATCGGCGGGTTGTGCGGATCGATGAGGAGGTGAACCTCTTGGTTACCTATCTCGAACGACCGCCCACTGGTCCCCACCGGCGTTAGACCCAGGACGTCGGTGTACCAGGCGATCACCTCTTCTTCTAGCTCTTCTGGGGTCGTGATCGTGACGTGATCGAGCGAGAGCACTTTTGCGTCAGCCACTAGCGCCTCGAAGCTCCTCGCGCCTCGGCCTTGCGCTTGTCGCGCGCTCGCTTGCGCTTCTGACGATCCTTCTTCCACCTCGTGGATCTCCTGTCACCTCTGCCCATCTGTGACTCCCTTCCTATGCCGGTGCACCGAGCGCGCTGTGCGCCGGTTCGAATCTGTCGATCAATCCATGGAATGCCGAGAATAGATAGCGCGAGTCGTGGGGGCCAGGCCCGGACTCGGGGTGGTACTGAACGCTGTAGCAGACCCCAGGAACCTCGAGTCCCTCGACGGTTTCGTCGTTGAGGTTGACATGGCTCAACACCCCGGCGGTCGCTCCGAGCGATGCTGGGTCGACCGCGAAACCGTGGTTCTGGCAGGTGATCTCGATCCGCGTATGCCCCAGGTGCTTGACCGGGTGATTGCTCCCCCGGTGCCCGAATGGCAGCTTGAACGTGCGGGCTCCCAAGGCCAAGGCCAGGATCTGGTGCCCAAGGCAGATCCCGAACACCGGGATCCGTCCGATCAGCCCGGCAACGCTCTCGATCGCGTAGGTCACCGGCTCGGGATCACCGGGGCCATTCGAGAGGAAGACCCCATCGAAGGACCCGGACAGGATGCGATCGGCGGTCGTGGTGGCCGGAACCACGGTCACATCGAAGCCAGATGACACCAGCAGGTCGAGGATGTTCTGTTTGATACCGAAGTCGAACGCGGCGATCTTCCGGCGGGGACCGTCGTAACCATCGAGCAATGACATCGTCGCCGGAGAGTGCTCTCGTCCGGCTGCGTACCCCATGGAGGCACGCGCGACGAGGTCGTCGGTCGTCCATGTGTACTCCTCGCGGGTGGACACCTCTCTGGCGAGATCGAGGCCAACCATGCTCGGAGCCGAGCGGGCGCGGTTGATCAGCTCGTCCATCGTGATCGCCTCTGTCGTCAGAGCCCCACTCATCGCACCCCTGTCGCGGATGTGGCGCGTGAGACGACGCGTGTCGATATCCGAGATCCCCGGGATCCCGTGTTTCACGAGGTAATCGGACAGGTTCCCCGTAGCTCGCCACGACGACGGGGTCTCGGCGATGTCTCGCACCACGAATCCCTGGACCCACGGCCGCCGTGACTGGTCGTCATGTTCGTTGACCCCGGTGTTACCGATCTGGGGCGACGTCATCGTGACGATCTGTCCGTGATAGCTCGGATCCGTGAGGACCTCTTGATAGCCGGTCATCCCGGTGTTGAAGCAGACTTCGCCGGTGATGGTCGCGTGAGCGCCGAACGCGACCCCCTCGAAGGTGGTCCCGTCGGCAAGGGCGAGAAGGGCTCGCTCGGTCATACCGTTGCTCCCTGCTGCACGGCGCCATCTTTCACCGTCGCACGGCCCCGGAAGAACGTGTGGATGACCTTTCCCTTCAGTTGCCGCCCGGCGAACGGTGTGTTGTGACTTCTGGACTCGAACGCGAGGGGATCGACGGTCCACTCCCGCTGGGGATCGAACACGACGAGGTTCGCCTGAGCCCCCACCGCGATGGGACCGCCATGATCGGCGAGCCCGAGGATCCGAGCAGGGGCGACGGAGAGTCGTTCGATCGCGTCGGTCAAGGTGAGATGACCGGGCTCGACGAGAGTGGTCAACGTCAACGCCAGCGCGGTTTCCAAACCGATCAATCCCGGAGGGGCATAGGAGATCTCCTGGTCCTTCTCGTGGTCCGCATGAGGTGCGTGATCGGTTGCGATCGCGTCGATCGTCCCGTCGGCGAGGCCCTTGACGATGGCTTGGCGATCGGTCTCGGACCTTAGAGGCGGGTTCACCTTCGCGTTCGGGTTGTAGCTCTCGAGCTCTTCGTCGGTCAGAGAGAAATGGTGGGGCGTTGCCTCTGCCGTGACCGGAAGCCCATCCGCCTTCGCCTGGCGAACGAGATCCACCGTCCCTGCCGTCGAGATGTGCAAGAGATGAAGCTTGCAGCCGGTCAAGCGCGCTAACGCGATGTCGCGGGCAGCCATCAACTCTTCCGCCTCCGAAGGGATGCCACGGAGGCCAAGGGACATCGAACGATCCCCTTCGTGCATCTGTCCTCCGGCGGCCAAGGCATGGTCTTCGCAGTGCTCGGCATAGATGCCGTCGAAGGCGAGCAGATATTCCATAGCCCGTCGGACGAACAGGCTGTCTTGTACCCCTCTCCCATCGTCGGTGAAGAGGCGAACCTTTGCCATCGAGCGAGCCATCTCACCGATGTCGGCCATCTCCTTGCCCTCGAGGTTCTTGCTGAGAGCGCCGGCCGGTACAACCTCGACCAGCCCTGCGGCTCGTCCCAAGGCCCATACCTGCTCGACCACGGAAGCGGAATCCGCGACCGGATCGGTGTTCGGCATCGCGCAGATCGCCGTGAATCCTCCGGCGGCGGCCGCAGCCGAGCCCGACTCGACGGTCTCCTCGTCCTCGCGACCCGGCTCGCGAAGGTGCGTGTGCATGTCGACGAGGCCGGGGGCGATCACCAAGCCCGAGCAATCGATCGGCTCGGCCCCCGTGCCATCAAGGTTGGCGCCGACGGAATCGATCACTCCATCCCGGATCAGCACATCTGCGGGTCCATCCGCCGATGACGCGGGGTCGACGACCCGACCCCCAGTCAGCAGGTAGTCGGTCATTCGGCCTCCTCGATCTCGTCGATGCCGCGACCGCCGAGCATCAGATACAGCAAGCTCATGCGGACGGCGAGCCCATTAGCCACCTGATCCAGGATGATCGAGCGTTCGGATTCACTGACATCGGCAGCGATCTCGACACCGCGATTCATCGGGCCTGGATGCATGACCAAGGCATCCGGCTTCATCCGATCCATCCTCCGCTTGTCGAGGCCCCACAACGCTGAGTACTCGCGGAGGCTGGGGAAGAGTTGCTCGGCCAAACGTTCACGCTGGACCCGCAAGAGATAGCAGACATCGACGTCTTCGATCACCGAGTCGAGGTCGTAAACGAGCTTCGCTCCCCAGGACTCGGCCTGCTTGGGGATCAAAGTGGGCGGGCCCACAAGGAGCACTTCGGCCCCCATCGTCACCAGTCCCTTCACGTTGCTCCGCGCGACCCTCGAGTGAAGGATGTCGCCGACGATCGCAACCCGTAGGCCGGATAGGTCCTTGAAGTGCTCTCGGATCGAGAAGAGGTCGAGCAACGCTTGGGTCGGGTGCTCGTGAGAACCGTCGCCGGCGTTGATCACTTTCGCTTTCACCCACTCGGACAGTTGCTGGGGAGCCCCGGAAGATCCATGGCGGATGACGATCGCATCCACACCCATCGCTTCGAGGGTCCAGGCGGTGTCCTTCAACGATTCGCCCTTCGCAACCGAGGACTTCGAGTCGGCCGAGAAATTGATGACATCGGCTGACAGGCGCTTGGCGGCGAGCTCGAACGAGATGCGGGTTCTGGTTGAAGCTTCATAGAAGAGGTTGCAAACGGTTCGTCCGCGCAGGGTGGGCAGCTTCTTGATCGGTCTATCCGTCATCTGCTGCAACGATTCGGCCGTGTCCAGGATCTCGGTGATGTTTTCACGACTGAGTTGATCCATCGACAACAGGTGTTCGATCATCGCTTCTCCCCGATCAGTACCGCGTCCTCTCCATCTATCTCTGCAACGTGCACCTTGACTATCTCTTCTGCCGATGTCGGGAGGTTCTTGCCAACGTGGTCGGCACGGATGGGCAGTTCGCGATGGCCCCTATCGACGAGGACAGCCAGGCGGATCGCCCGGGGGCGGCCCATGTCGAGGACCGCGTCGAATGCGGCCCGGATCGTGCGACCGGTGAATAGAACGTCATCGACCAAAACGACGACCCTCCCGTCGAGATCGGCCGGCACGGTGGTCGCTTCGAGGCTTCGGGGGCTCTTCAACGCGACGTCGTCGCGGTAGAGGGTGACGTCCAAGGCTCCGGATGGCAGGTCGACGCCCTCGAACGACGCGATCTCGGCGGCGATCCGGTCGGCCAGCGGGGCCCCGCGGGTTCGGATCCCGACGATCACGAGGTCGTCGGTCCCCTTGTTGCGCTCGACGATCTCGTGAGCGACGCGAGTGAGAGCACGCTTCACGTCGTCGGGCTCCATGACCCGGGCCTTCAGGGCGAAATCGGTATCGGTCGATGCGGTCCCGGACACTAAAAAACGCCTCCCCACGAGGGGGAAGCGCCGTATGGGTAGATAGAACTCAAGAGCACTCCTTTCCGACCTCACAGGGCCGGGTTAAAGGACGTTTACGTAGCCAGATTACACCTCTGTCGTTACCGGGGGCAAGGGGGAACCGGGTACCTCCACGTCGCCCTCCTTCGCGTTCGGCTGATCGTCGGCCGGTAGAACCTCGTCGGCAGGAAGCTTCACCAGGAGGGCGCAGATAACGACGCCCAGAACGGGAGTCCAGGTAGCGGAAGGCCATAACAGCAACCACAGGCAGGCGATCAGCAGCAGCCGCCACAATTCCAGCTTCCACTTGATGACTGCAACGATCCCGACGATCGTGAGCGCCTGAACGGGCACCCAGTAATAAGGGATCCCGACCGGATCGGTCCACACGCGAGCTAGAACCAGCATCAGCGGAACTGCCCATGTCGCGTGGGTCGTTCTGGGCCTGAGCCACCACACCGACAGAAGGCCCATGGCGACCACGAAAAGGCCCTGGAACAATCGACCGCCCCACCCGAACGCCTCACCAACGGTTACGAAGGGAGCGATCGGCCCCACATCTCGGTGCACGATCCAGTGGAAGTCGAACGTGTTGACTTCACCGAAGAGGAAGAAGGGACCGTAGATGATCAAGGAGCCGACTACCGCGGCTGCAGCACCCCGAGCGGCAACGCGCCAGTTCGGCGACAACAGCAGACCGATGACCCCGAAGATCGCCCAGGTCTTCAACCCCAACCCCAGAGCGACAAGCAGCCCCGCCCGCAGGGGGCGCTCCCGCGCAGCAGCTCGGGCAGCACCAACCCACAACAATGGGATCAGTCCCTCGGAGAAGTGGCCGGTTGCGAATGCGTTCCAGGTCAAGCCCAGCGCCACGGCCGCAACGATCACCGCTACATCCGGCCAGATCCGATCCTTCAAGGGTTGAACGATCCTGGCGGTAACCACGAGTGCGGCCGTAAGGCCCACTTCGATCGCAACCGCACCGATGTGGGCGGGATTGATGTTGAGGAAGAAGCCGACCTTGTCGAACACGGCAAAGGCCAGGACGTGCAAAGGGCCGACCTGCAATTCGGGGTCCGAGAAGAGCTGCAACCATCGCGCTGAGAAAAGGATGCGTCCTTGGAAGAAGAAATAGGGAGTGTCTAGGAAAAACATGTCCCGGTGTCCGTCACCCCACGCGATCAGACCCACGACCGCTAGAGCGGCTACGAGGACGCTGACCCGGATGACGCGCTGACTGACGTTCATCCCGAGGCTCGCTCGGTTTCGACTATCCGGCCGAGTAGACCGTTCACGAAACGCCCCGAGTCATCGGTGGACAAGGACTTCACAAGCTCAACGGCTTCGTTGATCGCTACTGCGACAGGGACGTCTTCGACCCACAAGAGCTCGAATATCGCGATCCTGATCACTGTTCTGTCGATAACCGGCATCCGATCGATCGCCCATCGATCGGTGTATCGGGAGATCAAGGCATCGATCTCGGCGTGATGCTCCTGCACCCCTTCCACGAGACCACGTGCGTAGCTCACTACCTCGGTCGATGCCTCGTCGAGAGTGGCGCCCGCATCATCATCGGAGCCGGGACGAACGCGGCCCTCGGCACGTTGGATCTCGAAGGTTGCTACGGGAAGGCGGCCCCGGATCTCACCCTCATACAGAGCATCAACGGCAAGCTTGCGCGATTCTCGGCGACCTTTCAAGCCCGAGCGTGTTCCCTCACGCGCGCGACATGTATTCGCCGGTGCGGGTATCGACCTTGATCTTCTCGCCCTTTTCGATGAACAAGGGAACCTGCACTACCGCACCCGTCTCGACCGTCGCCGGTTTCAACGCGCCCGATACGCGATCTCCCTTCGCACCAGGCTCGGTATCGGTGATCTCGAGCTCGATGTTCAAGGGAAGCTCGGCACCGATCGGTGCCCCCTCGTAGACCGGGACGTTGCAGATCACGCCATCCTTCAGGAACTTCACCGAGTCACCGAGTAGTTCGGGATCAACGTGCAACTGCTCGTAGGTCTCGTTATCCATGAATACGAGGCCGGCATCGTCCTTGTAGAGGTATTGCATCTCTCGCTTGTCCAGGACGGCGAGGTTGACCTTCTCGTCTGCTCTGAAGGTCCGTTCGACCACCGCCCCAGTCTTCACGTTCTTGAGTTTGGTCTTGACGAATGCCTGACCTTTGCCGGGTTTGACGTGCTGGTAGTAGGTGATGGTGAACAGCTTGCCCTCGATCTCAAGTGTCTGGCCGGGGCGCATGTCGTTCGTAGAAACCACTTCTGTTATCCCTCCTACAGTTCGATCAAGTGATCTTTGGGAGCCGAACCCAGAACCTCGGCCCCCGCATCCGTGACGAGAACGCAATCTTCGATACGAACGCCACCGGTGCCCGGGATGTATACGCCAGGTTCAACGGTCACGACGTCACCAGAGGCAAGCGTGTCCTCGGAGATCCGATGCAACCGGGGTGCCTCGTGGATGTCGAGCCCGACGCCGTGCCCAAGCCCGTGGCCGAACCGATCTCCGTAACCCGCCGCGTCGATGACATCGCGCGCAGCCTTGTCGACATCGGCGCCCTTAACTCCGGGCCCCACCGCTTCGATCCCCCGGTTGTGAGCCTCCAGGACGAGTGCGTACAACTCATGCTGCTCGTCCGATGCGCCTCCAAGCACGACGGTGCGGGTGAGGTCCGAGCAGTAGCCCGCGAATGTGCACCCGAAGTCCAACAACACGAGATCGCCCTTCTCGAACGTGCGCTCGCCGGCGGAATGGTGGATGTGTGCAGACAAGGGGCCCGACCCGATGATCGGAGGGAACGAGATCCCATCGGCGCCGTTCTTCCGCATGCGGACCTCGAGCTCGAGAGCGATGTCGCGCTCGATAGCTCCGGGGACCAGTCGATCGAGGATCCATGAGAACGCCTCGTCACCGATCCGGATCGCCTCTCGGATCGAGGCGATCTCGCTCGCGTCCTTGGTGCGACGGAGTTCCTCCACCATCCCTGTGGTCGTTATGAGATCGAGGCCGAGTCTCGACTGTAGGTCGTCCCTTTCCGTCAAGGTCATCGAGCCCTCGATCCCGAGCCGCACGATGCTCTGGGCCTTGAGTCGATCTCCGAGGAGGTCAGTGAGGCGCGCTGGATAGATCGCGATCTCGGCCCCCGTCACCATGTCGCCGGCTTTGCCTTCGTAGCGGGGGTCCGTGAAGAACACGGCTCCGGATGCGCTTACGAGGACCTGACCGTTCGTGCCCGAGAAGCCCGTCAGATATCTGACGTTCGTGAGGTTCGTTACGAGCAACGCATCGATGCCTGCCGTCGTCAGCCCAGAACGAACCGCTTGGATCCTGTCGATGGTGGTCACGCTAGGAGATTAGGCCCTTCAGAAGCCTCAGGGCAGCAACGTAGGAATCCGCACCGAAACCGGCGACTATCCCTGCAGTCGCCTCGGCCGTGACCGAGCGACGACGCCATGGCTCTCGGGCGTGGATGTTCGAGAGGTGCACCTCGATCACCGGGTACGGAACGGCCCGGATCGCGTCTGCGATCGCCCGGCTGGTATGCGAATACGCGGCAGGATTGAGAACCGCACCACCGACCGAATCGATCGCGGCATGCAAGCGCTCGATGATCTCGCCCTCGCGGGCGGTTTGCAGGATCTCTACCTCGAGTCCCAACTCCTTGGCAGCTCCCGAGATCGCTTCGTTCACCTCATCGAGGGTCTGCTCGCCGTAGACCGTGAGCTCTCTCGTCCCCAACCGGTCCAGGTTGGGGCCGTGGATCACAAGGACCTTCATGTCGTCACACTCCTCAATGCGGTTTCGATCTGATCGTCGGTCGCGGCGATCCCCGTCCGCGCGGAGCCGAGGTCATCGAGCAGCACGAACCTCATCTGGCCACGGTGTTTCTTGTCCTGCTTCAAGGCCTTGACCGTCGCCGCCACGTCCAAGGGGGCCGCGGTCGGAAGGCCCACGGCTTCGAGCGGACCACGATGAGACTCGATCGCGCTCTGGTCCAGCATCCCCAGATCGACGGCGAGGTTGGCGGCCGCCATCATGCCGACGCCGATCGCCTCGCCATGACGCATCCCCGTGACGTGCTCGATCGCATGACCGAAGGTGTGCCCGTAGTTCAGAACCTCGCGCCGGCCATCCTCGTTCTCGTCGGCTGCCACTATGGCGGCTTTGATGCTCACCGACCTTCGAACGATGGTACCGAGGGCGTCCTCGTCGCGCCCGAACAGAGCACCTACCTCCGCGACGACGGTGGCCAACAGGCCGGGATCGGCGATCAATCCGTACTTGATCACCTCCGCCAGCCCGGAGCGGAAGTCTTCCTCGGGGAGCGACCGCAACAGCGAGACATCGCAGATCACGCCGACGGGCTGATAGATGGTGCCGACGAGGTTCTTGCCTAACGGAAGGTTCAGTGCTGTCTTTCCTCCGACCGCGGCATCCACCTGCGCGAGCAAGGTGGTTGGGACGTGGAGAACCCGTGTCCCGCGGTGGTAGATCGAAGCGATGAACCCGGCAAGGTCGCACACGACGCCGCCGCCGAACCCGACGACGAGATCGGATCGATGTGCCTGCATCCGAGCGAGGTCCTCGAGTAGTCCCGTAGCGACGTCGAAACCCTTGCTGGCTTCGCCCTCATCCACAGTGAGTACCGAGACTTCGAGACCCTCCGCTGCCAACGAGTCGACCAAAGGCTTCGCGCTCGCGGCCAGGTGAGGGTGTGTGATCACCGCTGCTTGGGCGCCCCCCGAGATATCGACGAGTTGGCCGGTCTGACCGGAGATGTCGGCGCCGACGAGCACCTGATACGAACGAGAGCCAAGGTCGACGTTGACGCGTGAGGGTCCGGTAGTGGTCTTCAGCCCACCAGCCTCGATGATCCTGTCAGCGGCCTGAGCCGCCGTGAGGTCCGTCGTGTCGACAACAAGACTCGCTACGTGTGCATAGACGTCCTTGCGTCCCTCGAACAGGGCCTTGGGATCTGCGAAATGAAGCAGCGGACGACCAGGATCTTGGCCCACGCGGTGCATCGCCTCCGGGTAGGTGACCTCGAGGTACACACATGTGTGCCACTCGAGAGCGGCGGTGGTCGACGGATCGGAGATCGCGCCGCCGCCGATCGCAACCACAGACTCGGGGCCTTGGAGCGCGTGGGCAACGGCCTCCCTCTCGAGCGTACGAAAGGTTGCTTCACCGTCCTGTTCGAAGATGGTCCGGACCGCTCGTCCTTCGTTCGCTTCGATCGCTTCATCCGTGTCTACGAATGGGAGCCCGAGGCGCCCGGCGAGCAGACGGCCGACCGTCGTCTTTCCGGCCCCCATGAATCCGATCAAGACGATCACTGTGGGCGCCTCGCATCGGTCCGTTCCCGGTACCGCTCGACCGCTTGTTCGAGATCTCCCATCGTGTCGCCGCCGAACATCTCGAGCACCGCATCCGCGAGGACAAGGGCGACGACGGATTCGCACACCACTCCGGCTGCAGGAACGGCACACACATCGGTCCGCTCTTGGAAAGCTTCTGTGGGTTGCCCCGTGTTCATGTCGACGCTGCGCAACCTCTTCTTCAATGTCGACAGAGGTTTCATCGCTACCCGCAGGCGCAGGGTTCCGCCGATCGTCATCCCACCCTCGGTCCCCCCCGCGCGCAACGTCGCCCGAGAGAGATCCGGCTCGATCTCGTCATGAGCCTCGCTGCCCCGCTTCGTGGCGATGTCGAAGCCATCTCCGATCTCGACACCCTTGATCGCGGGCACGGCCATCAGTGCACCGGCGAGACGCCCATCGAGCTTGCGGTCCCAGTGGACATGCGAGCCGAGGCCGGGGGGAAGACCGAACGCAAGCACTTCGATGATGCCGCCGAGCGAGTCCCCTTCGGCGCCGGCGCGATCGATCTCGGCGACCATCGCATCTGAGGCGGCCGGATCGAAGCACCGCACCGGGGATGCATCGATCGCCTCGAGGTCGGAGGCAGCAGGCGAAGGGGCTTCCGGTGAAGATGCCGCGGAACCGATCTGTACGACGTGGGACACGACGTCGACCCCGAGACGGTTCAACAATGTCTTGGCGATAGCACCTATCGCGACGCGTGCCGCGGTCTCGCGGGCGCTGGCTCGCTCCAAGACATCACGAGCGTCATCGAATCCGTACTTGAGCATCCCCGGGAGGTCGGCGTGGCCGGGCCGCGGTCGCGTCAGCTCACGGCCACCGGGTTCGCCTTCGACCGGCATGACGTGGGACCACTTGTCCCATTCGGTGTTCGAGATGACGATCGAAACCGGACTACCCAGTGTGGCACCAGCGCGCACGCCCGCAACGATCTCGAGGGCGTCCTTCTCTATCTTCATGCGGGGGCCGCGGCCATAGCCATGTCTCCGCCGCGCCAACTCGTCCTCGACGGCTTTGATCGAGACCGGAACGCCCGCCGGCAATCCTTCTAGGATCGCAACCAGAGCGCGGCCGTGCGACTCACCTGCCGTCAGATACCTAAGGCGTCCCATCTAACAATCCTCGCATCGCAGGGACGCTCCTAGTCATGAGGGTCCTACTTAAGGATCTCTTCCCCTTCACAGAGAGAGAACTGGTCGTCGCCGAACAGCAACGACGCGCACGAGCCGGAGATAGACACGACCTCGAAGTTTTCCGCGAACCTGTCGCCTTCGCCCACCGTGTAAACGGTTCCGTCGACCTGGACACGAGCTCGATCCTCACCACCCGAACGGAACGTGTCGATCAGTCGCACGCGGTGACCGCCCACATCGCTACCGTTGTCGTTCGAGATGTCGCTCCCACCCGACGGCTGTCCCGTTCCGGTACCGGTTCCAGTGGTGTCGGTCGTGGTTCCGGTCGTGGCGGGGGCCGCGGCCGTGCCCGTGCCTGTGCCCGTAGAGATCAACGGCCGGAACGGATCCTTAGGAGCGAAAACCTCGAATGTCTCAACCGCTCCCTTGCCCGGCTTGCCGACCGGGGCACTGGTCTCTTCCGGTGCCGGCGCGACCGGGGTCGTGACCGGTGGAGTGAGGGCCACGGTCTCCTCCGGAGAGCCCCGCAGGAAGACGAACCAGAGGACGATCAAGACCAGGACCAAGCCCAGCACTAGAAGAGCGGCCTGGCTGCCACTCACGCTGGGTCTCGCGTCGACCTCTTCTATCGGTGTCGCCATGATCTCTCTTCTCTATGGAGTCGTCGTAGGAGATGGGGTCGGGGAGGCGACCGGAGTAGTGGTCGTGCCTGTCGCGCCCACCACTGCGAGCGGTGGCTCGTAGAACACACGCGCCGCGATGGTCAGGGTGAGGCGGGTACCGAACGGCGCGGTGGACTGGACGGCCATGTTCACCGTGTCCACGCGCAGAGCTCGGTCGAGCGAGTAGAGCCTGCGCAGGAAGTCCTGCAAGGAGAAGTAGCCGCCAGCAGCCCCGATAGTTGCGCGCACCTGTGCAAGTGCGGCCCCCTCCGGCGGTCCCTTGGGCAGCTCAGGGGTGATCTGCACGAAGTCCAGTCCGGCGCGGTTGGCCGCCTCTTGGACCTGGAAGATGAAGTTTGCGAGATCGGGCTTGCCGGGGACGAAGCTACGGATCTCGGCCAGCTTCGCCTGCAGCTCGGGGGCGTGCGCCTGGAGATCCTTCAAGCGCGCAAGCTCAACCCGAAGTTGGGCAGTCTTCGTCTCTTCAGCCACGACCTCGGCCCTCACGTTCGCGAGCTCGGTCTTCTGTGGCTTGACTAAGAAGAGGTACAGCACGAAGCACGCCAGCACCACTCCAACCGTTACGATGATGAGACGACTCCGGCCCCTCATTCGAGTTCCCCCTCGAACCGGTGGCTCAGGGCCTTCTCGTTCAATTCCAAGCTGCTGTTGAAGGTCACCGGCGGCTCGCAACCAGGACGAGTGTCGCTCTCGGTTGCCGACCCGATCCATGCGGCATCGAACTCATCCACACTGGCCAACCGGATCAGCCACTTCGCCACGCCCGGCATGCAAGATGCGGACTTCGCGTCGAACGAGATGCGGCCCACCGTACCTTTCGAGGTCAGCCTGATGAGGTTCGACTCACTCGCCACGGGGCTTGCGCCCTCGGTGGCTCCCGCCGATGCGGTGAGGCTATCCAGCCACACCTCTCCGGGTGTGATCATCGCGATCTCGGTCATGATCGATGACCAGTCGATGTCGCCTGCGAAGACCGTTTGCAGCGCGGTCTGCTTGCTGTTCACTTCTGCGTCGAGGGCCGCGAACGTCTGAAGCTCCGCGATCTCGGCCTCGAGGACGCGGTTCTGCTCCTGAACATCGCTCAACTCGGTGCGCGCGGTAGAGATCTCGGTTCCTAGATAGAACCACCACCCGAACAACAAGAGAGCGGCCACGACTCCGGCGCCACCGACCAACAGCATGCTCCTGCGCTCGCGCCGGCGTGCCGCATAGGCGACAGGCAGAAGGTCGATCCGGCGCATCATCGGCCGCTACCTCCCATCGCCAAACCAACTGCTGCAGCGGCAACGGGCTCAACCTGGGTGACCTGGTCCTGGGTCAACCCCGACTTCGAGAAGTTCATCTGAGTCAGCGTTGCCGCCCGGCGAACCTGCGTGCGAACGGTTGCCTCGACGCTTGCAACAAGTCCGGGTGTCAGGGATCCGCCACCCGTCATGATTATGGAGGAGACCGGGTCGCTCTCTTCCTGCGACACGTAGTAGTCGAGTGAGCCCCTGATCTCCTCGACGAGCGAGGCTACGCGCGTCTGGAGGACGCGTTGTGCGTCGGGCGTTCCCACCCCGCGGCCGAGATCCAACTTGATCCCCTCGGCTTCATCGAAGGAAACGCCTAGGTCGTTAGCGAGGGCGTTCGTGGCGTCGTCTCCACCGACCAGCAAGATGCGGACGAACCGGGGCTCACCGTTGTGGTGAACAAAGATGCTCGTGACTCCGGCTCCAACGTCGACGATCGCTTCAGCTCCCGCAGCGCCGGATTCGCCGCGCGCCGCGGGGCTTACCGCACGCGCCACTGCGAATGGAGTCAGGTCGACGCCTGCGGGCTCGAGGCCGGCAGCTGCCGCGGTGCCCACGAACGACTCGACCATGTCGGTGGCTGCAGCGACGAGGAGAACTCGCATCATGCGCTCGCCTGATTCATTCGTGAAATCGCCGAGGAGTTGGTAATCGAGCTCGGCGGCATCAACAGGCATCGGGATGTGATCGGCAACCTGGAACTGAAGGGAGGAGCGGAACTCCTTCTCCTCGAGGTAAGGAAGATCCACCTGGCGCACAACAACCCTCTGGTTCGCTACCCCGAGGACAACGCGGCGTCCCTTCAACTTCGCACGCTTGAACAGCTGCGAGATCGCTTCCGACACCGCACCTTGGTCGCGGATCTCGCCGTCTACGACCACACCGGGTGAAAGGGCCACTTGCCCGAAACTGATCAACGAGGGGGTGCCACGTCCGGTCGAGACCTGCGCAGCACGGACCGCGCTGGTTCCGATATCGAGTCCGACGAGGGGTCCGGTTCCGAAGGCCATCAGTCGGTGCCCTCTACGTGAACGGCACGGTCAGTGAGGTATCGATCGACATCACCGCGCCGAAGCCGGTAGTTCTTCCCGACCCGGATCGCCGGCAGCTGTCCGGACTTGATGAGGCGATACACGGTCATGTTCGACACGCGCATCAAGCCCGCTACCTCACCCACGGTGAGGAGTGGCTCGCCGAAATCCCGTCCCGGCATCCCCGTTCCTTCTTCCGATGCTTCCCCGCCCCCCACGGTGGACCGCCGGGGGTGCATCATTCAACAATCGTTAACAACAGTGGTCAAGAAGAAGATTCGACCCCAACAGGCCTCGCCTTTAGAGTCACAGACCTGTAATTAACAATCGGCAACATCTACCTCAAGGCGAACAGTCGGGTCAGCGATCTACCTCGCTCCACCGACCGGGGACAGATTTGAGGAACGGGCCGGGCATGTTCTCCACCCAGCAGTCACTCAGCGTCATGAGCTGACTGGAGGAACCGAACGAGATCGTTCCATTGGGGGCGATGATGCTTCCGTCGATGGTCAGGCTCCCTGTCGTCGTGAAGTTGCCATCCAGGAGCAGAGCCCCCGTGAACTTCGTGCCCCCGGCGCCACCCCAGTCGGCTCCCCCGTTCCGCACGACGACCACGACAGACTTGTTGTTGTCCGGGTTCGACAGGTCGGTGCAACCCCAAACGTCACCCAAGAGACCGATGTTGTTCAACGAGGGGATCCCTCCGGTGAATTCGATGTAGACCACGAACGTATTCGTCCCGGGCACGGATGGGATCAGCGATCCATTCAGCACGCTCTGCACCATCCCCTTGTAGTCAGCAAGGGCGGCTGGCGTATAGGTGTTGGAAACGCCTTTCACGGTGCAGGTCGCCGTCCCAGCGATGCCCGCCGCCGGCAATGCGCAATAGACGCCGTAGGCCTTCGCTGCCTCTTTCAGAGCCTGATGATCCTGCTCAGTCAAGCGCGGCTTGGCGAAGTTGCTGAGTTGGGTGGAAGAGAAACTGGAATTGCTCGGATATCCGACCTGGCCCGCACAACCGCTGGTTATGGGCCCGCCCGACCCGGCCGAGCCGTCGCTGTCCCATAGTGACTGACTCGCAACTCCGGTGTTGCCACTGCAGTTCTTGTATCCGCTGGTAGGACCCGTGAACTCGGGCGTGCCACTGTTCTTAAGGAAGATTCCGCCCACCGCGTGGGCAGCCGCGGGTATGTGCTCGTCAAGGGATCGACCGGTCACGCTGCTGAAGAAATCTCTGATCAGGTAGTAGGAGTCGATGCCGGAGAATTGGTTCTTTTGCCTATCGTTGTGAGTCGTTTCAGAAACCGAGCTGATGTTCGTGAAGGCAGGATGAGCCTTCGGGTCGAATTGTCTGGCGTACATCCCGATCGGGAGGCCTACCGGGGTTAGCGCGACGACCTGCTGGACGGTGCGCGAGGCGGCGGGGTTGGTTCCCGTGGAAGTGATCAGGAAGTAGGTCAAATCGTTCCCCTGCCCCGGGTGCGGGCTATCGGGCCGCGACGCGCAGGCGCCGGAGCTTGGAGGGATAGGAAACCGGTCTGCCGGGGTTGCCGCGTTCGGGTCATAAACCGTCAGGGACGCGGTGTAGCTCCCACTGGCGATCTGACCTGGTGGCAAAGCGATCGCAGGTTTTCCGTTGCACCCCGCGGTGTTCATCTTCGCGTACGTCAGGCGTCCGCTCTTCATGTAGTTGATGAAGCGATCCACACCGGCCTCGGCGTAGGAGAGAGCAAGAGCAGCGTTGCGGTCGTCTTTTCCCGCTTTGAACTCGCGGATAGTGGCAAAGGATGCAACCGCTGCCACCGCAGTCAAGCTCGCACCGACCAGAAGAACCGTAACCATCGCTATCCCACGTTGCGCCCATCCGTCTCCGAATCGCTTCATACGCAATCTCACCTCTGATTCCTCAATTGGGCATCTGCATAGAACTTCTCGGATGCTTCGCTGTTGACGACTCTGAATGAATACGAGACAACGTCAACGAAATTGATCTCCTGACCATCGAGGACGCCGTTGTTGTTGCCGACCAGGGACTGGTCTAGCTCGACCGACGAGGTCGCACCGTCACCGTTCGTGTCGTATTCGAGACGGCTACTCGAGAAAGTGAATACGTCTTGACATGTACCGCCTGCTTTCAGGATGCACTGGACGCCGTCGATCAAGGTTTCACTTGTATATCCATTGCTCACCGTGATGCGCTTCGAGGCGCTGTTGAAGCTGAACGTGAGGTCCTCATAGTTCCCGGACGGGTCCGATGGGGTGGCCTGGATCGTGCCGTTCTGGTCGTAATCGATGAAGATCGAATATCCGGTACTGGCCGGTGTGATCACCGTCGAGGCCTCCCTCGTGTCACGAACCATCCGATTGAGACCGAGTCGTGCCTCTTCGGACACGTCCACAACACCCCGCGCTCGCTCCGAGGCGTTCGTGGACGAGAACAACAGCTGATACATCGCTGTGGTGACGATCGACATGATGAACATCGTCATCAGGAGTTCAATCAGGGTGAACCCTCGTTCGTTGTTATCCACGACGATCCGCCGACTGGCATGAAAGCTTGGCTATATCCACTGCGAGTTGGGTTTCCTCGTTGGACAAGTTTGTTCTTGCCGTTGCCAGACGCATCGCTGTCGGGATCTCGACGCGGGCGTTGTCTTTGACGAGGCTGCTTGGCAGCGTGAAGGCTCCGGTCCAGCTCGTGAGGTATCCCTTCTTCGGGATCAGTGAAGTGTCATCCTGGAACAGGTAGATGTCGCTCAGTGGCACTGGTGAGTCGTACACGAGCGGATTCGACGTTTTCAGCGGAGCTAGGGCATCGGTGGCTGCTGGGCTGGTCGAGGTCGATCCCGATAGCAAGGTGGTGGAGCCACCGTTCGTCACCGATACGTACGCTCCGGCATTCGAACCGTCCAGGTTGTTCGAATCCGCCCAATATTTCACATTCCCCGACCACGACCCCGTCACGGCCGAACTACTGAGAGTGCCTGTCGACTTGCACGTCAGGTTGGCAACGAAATTCGTGATCAACACAACCCCGTCCGGCGCGAACGTCGTCGGGAGCAAGCTGATCTGAGGGATCTCGACGTGTACCGTGCCCTCGACCTTACGGTTCGCGTCTCCCGTCGTCGTCGCCTCGGCGAAGGTGCTCCCTAGCAGGTCGGTCACCGTCTGACTCGACGGTTGATGGAGCACCGAGAACACGGGGCGGCCGGGATCGAGGTGAAGGAGAGCATCGCTGGCCGTATCGGCCTGGTTATTCGCCCAGAAGATGTCCGTTCCGACACCGCCGACGAAACCGAAGTTACCGACAGCTTTCGGAAGTGAGTTCGTGATGGCTACCGTCGGTGTTGTTGGGGTGGGGTTGTTGACGGTTCCCGCGCCCACGGCGCCCACTTCGATGTTGCCCAAACTCGGATGCGTAACGACATCTCTAGCTACCGACGTCGTTGTCGGAGCCTGGTTAGGGGGAGCGCGCAATGCTGTCGCAGCCCCGTTGACCTTGTCTAGATCTGACCCTGGTGTAGTACCGAATTCCTGTTGGGTGAGAGTGAACTCTCCTGCATTTTCCTCGACCGACGCTGCGGCGAAGTTCCGGATCTCGATATCGGAAACGGATCTGCCGGCGAAACCAGAGAGTTTGCTTAGTCGGCCATTCGTCTCCTTGTATGAGGTCAGGACCTGCACGGAATAGTCGATGGTGGCTTCTGCTCGCACTCTATCGGGGCTGAGCTTCCGTTCGCCCATGTACGTGGTGAGGGCGAACGATCGGGATCGTCCCAACTGGGTCCAGCTCGTGGTTACCGTCAACTTCATCAGATCCGATGGCGGAGTCGACGTCGCCTCCGCCGCCGAGCTATAGGTGGCTCCCGGCGTCACAGACGTGAACGTTTCAGGGTTCGTGTTGGCGACCGGTGTCAAGAACTGCGCCGCGTACGTGATCGTGAAGCCTGTCGGGATCTTAGAAGTCCCGTCCGCGTGCTTGGGAGGACATGCTCGTGCCCCGCTCGCGGCCGGTGTAGCAGTGGTCGGCGTGCATGTGGTGGTGAAAGTCACTGTACCCGCGCTGTATCCGGTTGAAAGATTCGGGAAGTAGAGGTCCAGCAGATCTCGGTTAGGAGCTCCGTCGAAGTACGGGAGACCGCGCGCCCTCTCCATCGCCTCCTGTGTGAGGTTCTTGCCCACCGTGAAAGAGCGAGCGAGAGCAGAGCCCCGCATGGAGCTGATCAGAAGAGGCGTTATCCCCAGAGTCATCGCGGCGAAGATGGAGATGGAGACAAGCACCTCGATAAGCGAGAAGCCCGAACTGCGTCTGATGAATGACAGCCTCATCTAGCTGCCCGTCACTCGGCCGGTCATCGGCTGCACCGTGACGGTTACCGACTTGCTAGCGACGTTGGGATGCATGAGCGTCACGCTGCCCGCGGTTGCCGTGCCTCGTGCGAAGAAGAGGGCGAACTGATCGGTGGCAGCTCCGGGGAGCTTGCTACGGCAAAAGTCCGTGATGCCGGTCACGACAGTGAAATCCGCGGCCGTCACCTTGACGCCGGAGCCGAAAGTGAACGATTGCACCTGGACGCAGGTGTCGTCGGCGTTGCTGGCGAGATTCGCTCCAGGGCTGTATCGGACAAGGGCCCAGGTCGAGCTGTTGACTCTGAAACGCACGCCGCTTACGAAGGGACTGCTCATCGATACCACATCCTCTTGGCCGCCCCTTAGCTGAGTGATGACCTGATCCCTTCCTCCATAAAGGGATTGAGTGAACCAGTACCCCCGCAACGTGGACACCCCGAGGCCCGTCACGATGGAGATGAGGCCAAGCACGACCATGAGCTCGATAAGCGAGAAACCTGCCGAGCCGTTCGGTCGCGAGCGAGATCTGATCGTTTCCATCCTGTCGTATGAATCGGCGCCCGTAGCGGCCGACTTGACCGGTTTGTGATGGACCTGGACTGCAGATAGCAAGAGGGCGGAGGTGCCCCTCCGCCCTCTTTATCGATATACCTAGCTCGGTCCTACACGAAGTGCCCTATGGACAGGGGGCCGGCTTCGCTGTTCCCGGAGCGCCAACGTCGCTGCTCCAGTAGTAGGTCGGGATCGACTGAGTGTGAACCGCCATCAAGCAGAATGATGTCGCACTCTTGGCAGCCACCGTGAGCGTTACTCCCACAACCGGGCGGAAGCCTTCATTCGTTAGTCCTGTGGCCGCATCGCAGCCGGCATAGCTGCCGTTGGCACCAGTGGCACAAGACTCCATCGCATTGGCACCGTTCTTCAGTGCCGACTCGCTCTGCGCTATCCAGCCCTTCTGACGCTGGTTCAGGAACACTGGGATCGCGATCGCCGCCAGGATGGCGATGATCAAGATGACCACAAGGAGCTCGATGAGGGTGAATCCATCCTCACGTCGCTCTTGCATTGCGTGGAACCGCTGGAACATCCAGCACCTTCCTTTCTGTCCCCCCAAGCCGACCAGGGACTACGACCGACGACGAACCGTTCACCATCGCCTGCATCGAAACGGTCCCAACTGCACCGTCCCTGTTGCAGGTAGCCCGGCTGACTCTTGCGAGTTCCGTGGCTTTGCGTCCCCATCTCGCGACGGGTTTGCCTTTAACTGCGCGCTACATACGGCTTGTAGCGTACTTATCGGCCCCCGAAACACAACCCTTTAGGTCTTTTCTCTTTCAGAACTAGAAAAAACTGGTTCGGATTGTTCATACTGCCCACCTACTTGATCAGGTCGAAGATCTTGAACATCGGCATGTACAACGCGATCACCATCGCTCCCACAACTCCACCGAGCACCGCGATCATGATGGGCTCGATCAACGAAGTTAGTTGCTCTGTTGTCGACTCCACTTCTTGATCGTAGAAATCTGAGATCTTGTCGAGCATCGCGTCTAGCGCCCCCGTGTCCTCGCCAACCGCGATCATCTGGACCACCATCGGTGGGAACACGGCGTGTTTCGCCAACGGCGAGGACATCGACTCACCACTACGTACGCTTTCCTTGATATCTCCAGCCGCCCGAGCAAGAACCTCGTTACCCGTCGACTCGGCAACGATGTCGAGTGCCTGTAGCACCGGCACGCCCGCCCTAAGGAGCAGCGCAAGGGTGCGGGTGAACCGCGAAACAGCAACCTTCTGGAAGAGGTCTCCGAAGATCGGGATCCGCAGCTTGGCCTTGTCAAACCGCAAGCGAGCTTCCGCGCTCGTGAGGCGCAGTCTCTTGTAGATGAAGAAGCTTCCTACCGACAGGACGATCGCAAGCGGCACGAGGATCTTGGCTTTCTGGCTCAAGGTCAGAAGGATCTTCGTCGGCAACGGGAGGGTGCCACCAAGGCCCGTGAACATGTTCGCGAACGTGGGTACGACGAACAACAGCATGATCGTCACCAGCAACCCCGCGATCCCGGCCACGACGATCGGGTACGTCATCGCAGACTTCACCTTCTGCCGCAAGCGGTAGTCCGCTTCGAAGTTGTCGGCCACCCGCATCAGAACCGTGTCGAGTTGTCCGCCGGTCTCACCGGCCCGCACCATCGCAACGAACAGGGTGTTGAAGACCTTCGGGTGCTTCGACATCGAAGCTGACAGGCTGGAACCTCTCTCGACGTCATCTCGCAGGGTCCCGATCGTCTTGGCGAGCAAAGTGTTCTCCGTCTGCTCGGAGAGGATGTTCAACGCGCGAAGAAGCGACAACCCCGAGTTGATCATCGTGGCGAACTGTCGCGAGAAGACCGCGAGGTCCTTGAGTTTGACCCTCTGCGGAAAGATGTGAAGCTCGGTCTTGGTAGAGACCTTGGCTTCCTTGCTGATCTGGATCGGTATGAAGCCCTGCGCGCGCAGACGTCCTGCTACCGCGCCCTCGCCATCGGCTTCCATCGTCCCCGAGACGACCCGACCTTCCTTCGTCCGAACCCTGTAAACGTATGAGTCAGCCATGTGCTCAGCCCTTCCCTGCGATGCGGGTGAACTCTTCTACGTGGTGCGACCTCTCGAGACCCATCTCGTATGTGATCCGCCCTCGTTTCACGAGTTCGCCTAGGGCCTGATCCATCACTTGCATGCCGTACTTGCCGCCCGCTTGCATCGAGGTATAGATCTGGTGGGTCTTGCCCTCACGGATGAGGTTCCTGACGGCGGGCGTAGCGATCAGCACCTCCGCGGCCACGACACGCCCCTTCTTGTCGGCCGTCGGTAGGAGTTGTTGGGACACGACTCCCGCCAAGGTGCCCGCAAGCTGCACACGGATCTGTTGCTGCTGATGCGGCGGGAAGACGTCGATGACGCGGTCGACGGACTGAGGAGCGTCTTGGGTGTGAAGCGTTCCGAACACGAGGTGACCGGTTTCCGCAGCAGTCAAGGCTGCCGAGATCGTCTCAAGGTCGCGCATCTCCCCCACCAGGATCACGTCGGGGTCCTGGCGCAAGACGTGCTTCAAGGCTTGGGCGAAACCGTGAGTGTCGGAACCGATCTCGCGTTGGTTGACGACGGCCTTCTTGTGCTTGTGAAGGAACTCGATCGGGTCCTCGACGGTCATGATGTGCTCGGCACGTTCGCTGTTAACGATGTCGATGAGGCCGGCGAGGGTGGTCGACTTACCCGAACCCGTGATCCCGGTTACCAGGACGAGGCCACGCCTCAGGTTCGCGAGCTCCTTCACCGATGGCGGCAGACCTAGCTCGTCGAGGTTCTTGATCTCGAACGGGATACGTCGCATGACAGCACCAAGCGCGTCGCGCTGCTGGAAGACGTTCACTCGGAAGCGTGCCTTCCCCGGAAGCTGATACGAGATGTCGAGCTCGAGGTTCTCTTCGAACTGCTCGCGCTGCTTCTGGGTGAGCATCGAATAGATGATCTCTTGGAGGTCCTTCGGGAGCAGTCGGCGGAAGCCCTTGATCGGCGCAAGTTCACCGTGGGTCCTCATCATCGGAGGCAGACCGCCGGTGAGGTGGAGGTCCGACGCCTCGCCTTCGATCACAGCGATCAGGAAATCAGCGAGGTTCGGCTCTTTGTCTCCCTCCTCGACCACGTGGACCGGTGCCGCGGGTGCAGCAGGGGCCTCGGTCATCGGCAGGTCATCGGGGCCGAACGACGCAACCTCGGTGGTCACGGGCCCGTCATCGGCCACGCCCGAGAGAGCGCGCTCGTAAGCCAACGGGATCACCTCGATCAGGTCGGGACGATGACCTGCAGCCGCAGACACCTGGCAGCCTGTAAGTCTGCTGATCTCTTCGATCGCAAGGTGGTTGGTGGGTTCGGCCATCGCAACGGTGAGATGTTTGCCTTCGAGGCGGATAGGCATCGCCACCTGGCGTTGAGCAGCCTCTTGGGGGAGCAAGCGCAGTACCTCTGCTGGGGGCCGCGCGGAGCGAACGTCGACGAACTCCATGCCCACCTGTGCTGCTTGAGCACGCACGAGGTCTTTCTCGGTCAGGATCCCGCGCTCCATCAGAACCTTCCACGCGCTCGTCCCGGTCCGCTGCTCCTCTTGGGTAGCGAAGTTCAGCTGCTCGGCAGTCACCATGCCGCGTTCGAGCAGGACATCGCCTAGCTGCTTCTGCACCTGTGCCATCTCTTCGCTCCTTGTCCCCTGTGTTAGTTATCCATCGAGCGGGTGCGAATGCAAGCCTGCTCTCGATTCACGTCACCACTCTGAAGATCTCTTCGATGGAAGTAAGTCCCATTCGGACCTTCTGCATGCCGTCTTGACGGAGCGTGAGCATCCCTTGCTCGACCGCCATGCGACTGATGTCTTCCGACGATGAATGTTGCTCGGTCAGCATGCGCTCGATCTCTTCTGTGATCGTCATGACTTCGTGGATCGCCATGCGGCCCTTGTAGCCGGTATTGCCGCACGCGGTGCAACCCACAGGACGGAACAGCTTCGGCAATTCCTCCTTGGGATCGAACGGGAACTTCGAAGTGGTGAGCTCGTCGGCAGTAGGAACGTACGGCTCCTTGCATCGTTCGCATAGCTTGCGTGCGAGCCGTTGAGCAAGCACGGAATCGAGCGACGACGCGACGAGGAATGGCTCGATGCCCATCTCGACGAGACGGGTCAAGGCCGAGGGAGCGTCATTCGTGTGCAACGTCGAGAGCACGAGGTGTCCGGTAAGGGCAGCCTCGATCGAGATCTGAGCCGTCTCTCGGTCGCGGATCTCACCGATAAGCACGATGTCGGGGTCCGATCGCAGGATCGAACGCAGTGCCGAAGCGAACGTGAGGCCAGCCTTGTTGTTCGTCTGGACCTGGTTGACACCGGGCAGTTGGTACTCGACCGGGTCCTCGACCGTGATGATGTTGACCTCGGGAGAGTTCTTGATGTTCAGGGTCGCGTACAGGGTGGTCGACTTTCCCGACCCCGTCGGCCCGGTGACGAGGATCATGCCGTACGGCTTCGTATACGACTCTTCGAAGCGGATGAAGTTCTCGGGCAAGAAGCCAAGGTCGGAAAGTTGCAGCAGCACGCTCGACTTGTCCAAGATACGCATGACGATCTTCTCGCCGTGAACGGTCGGCAAGGTCGCCACCCGGAGGTCGATCGCCTTCCCCTGCACCACCAGCCCGATACGGCCGTCTTGCGGGATGCGCCGCTCGGCGATGTTGATGTCGGCCATGATCTTCAAGCGACTGGTGATGCCAGCTTGGACGGACTTCGGCGGCGACATCACCTCATGGAGGACACCGTCGATGCGGAAACGCACGCGCAGGGTCTTCTCGTCGGGTTCGATGTGGATGTCGGACGCCCTGTCGTTGACCGCTTGGGTGATCAACAGGTTCACGAGCTTGATGATCGGCGCGTCTTCGGCGCCGGCGGAAGCGATCACCGATTCGAGTGACTTGTCCTCAGCTTCCTTCTCGGCTGCTGCCTCCTCGGCAAGGGTCTCAGCCGTGCGGTCGATCCGGTAGTGACGGGTGATGGCGGAGAGGACGTCTGCCTTGGTCGCGACGACAGCCTTGACGTGACGTTTAGTAAGAGCGTGGATGTCGTCGACCGCGACAACGTTCGCAGGGTCTGCCATCGCGACTACGAGGCGATTCTCGTCATCGAATCGCACCGGTATGCAACTGTGACGACGAGCGGTGGCTTCCGGAACCATGGCGACCGCCGATGCATCGATCTGCGCCTCGGTTAGATCTACGAACTCGAGGCCGAGCTGCTCGGCAAGGATCGCTACGAGCGAGCCTTCTTTGACGAAACCGAGCTCGATCACCACGCGACCAACGGAACGGCCCCGCTCGGACGCCTGGTAGCGCGCCTCGGCTAGCTGTTCCTCGGTGATCAGCCCACGGGCAAGCAGCAGCTCTTCGAGCTGCACGGCCGGCCGTGGCGGTGACTTCACGCTCATCTCATCCCTTCGAGAGACAACGACTAAGAGCGCTCCCGCGCCCTGCATCGATTATCGGCCGTTTGAGCGCCGACTAAAGGGGCGAGACGGTCAGACGGGACGCCCGATCGGCGCCCCCGACCGCCTACAGGGTCAGGGGCCCGGAGGCGGTGGAGGGGGTGGAGGTGACAGCATGCTGCGGGCGAGATAGTTCGCCCGGGCGGCAAGATCGGGGTCCTGAGGCAGCTCCTCGACGGTCCCGTCGGCCATCATCAGGCGGACCGAGGGAGATCCGGCGTGAGCGGGAGCGGGTGGCGGGGCAGGAGGGATATCCCTTCCGGGCAAGCGGTAGCCAGGGGGGTCCAGCACTGGGCTCGCCTTGTCCCGGCCGAACCATCTGCGTAGACCTCCGCCGAAGCTCATCCGGTCGACGCGGCTGGGACCAGCTCGAGGCGGCTCATGACCCCCATGAGGATGGACAGCATCAGGTCCTTGACGTCTTCTCGCTCGCGCGGGTCACACGGGATCATGTGGATGCCTTCGGGGAGACTCAAGGCCCCCCTGACCCGTTCGAGGACCTCGTCCTCGTCTTCGTCGGTTTCATCGAGGTGGGTCACACCTACGACGTAGGGGACATCGGCGTACTGACGGAATGTCTCGAGGATGTGGGCGGCCTCCTCGACGGACCGCTCATCTCCTGCATGAACCAAGAGGATGAAACCGATCATCCCTTCGGACAGGATCTCCCACATCACTTCGAAGCGACGCTGACCCGGGGTTCCGAAGAGGAACAGGGTGAGGTCGTGAGCGAAGCTGATCCGTCCGAAATCCATCGCGACGGTCGTTCGCTCTTTCACCGACTTTGTCTCGTCGGTCACGTCGCGTTCGGTCCCGACGATCGCGACCTCGGAGATCGTCTGGATCAAGGTGGTCTTTCCAGCCGAGAAGGGCCCGGTGATCACCACTTTGAGAGGACGTGAGATATGACCATTCGTGGTCCTCTGTTTTCTTACGATGCCTGCCCGTGGGCTCATCTCCGGATGGCCTCCCGAGTGTCCGCTACAGCCCTTTAACCCCGTCGATGAGACGAGAGATGATCCCCTTCGTTACCTGATCGTCATCCTCGACTCGTTTGCGCTCGTCATCTGGCTCCGTGCTTGGAGGAGGCGCAGAGGGACGTGCACGGGGTCTTTCTTCATCACTGAACAGTCCTGCAAGCTCACGTACAACAGCGGCGCGGTCCACAGAGGGTTCGTCACCGGACGGCGCCGAGCTCACGGGTATCTCGGGTTGCGCGGGAACCTCCGGAGGCGCAGGTGGCTCTTCGATAGCAGCCGGAGCGGGAGTCTCTGCGAAGAGGTCCTCCACGAACGTGTCGGGTTCGGGGGTCGAGGTGACGAGCTCGTCGTCCTTAGGTGCATCGAATGCTTCGATCGGCGAAGCCTCGGCCCACACCGCATCATCCGTCGACGTCGTGGAGTCGATCCCTCCTAGCGGCGAGATACCGAAGGACTCGAGTTCGGCTACATCCATAGAGAACCCGTTGTCGCTCGAAGCCGAGACGGTTTCGGGTTCCGGTGCCACCGGCTCCTGATACGAGCCGAGTGCGGCGATGACGTCTGCCGCGAGCTCGTCTGAGATGGGCTGCGAGCGCACCGGATCGGCAGTCGGCTCCTGGGTCACGGGCTCCGGTTCGACCACGGCGACGGGCTCGGGCACTGGCTCCGGTTCGACCACGGCGACCGGCTCGGGCACTGGCTCCGGCTCCACCACTGGTTCGACGATCGGCTCGGGAGAGGGCTCCTCCGTAATGACCTCAGCGATGGGCTCCGGGACATACGCGCCCTCGGAGATCAACTCGATCAGCCCTGCCGAGACAAGCCCGTAGAGCACCCGCATAGCTCCGAATTCGTCGAGTCCGACCATCGCCGCGATGTCTTGGACCGTGCGGCTCCCATCCACGAGTACGAGGATTCGCCACTCCTGGGGCGTGATGTTGATCTCGACCGCACCTTCGGGCGGAGCGGCGGCCATGCCAAGGACAGACAGGCCGGAAGGGATCTTGCGCTTGATGACTTCGTACTCATCCAGGCGTCGCGACGCCTCCATGATGAGGTTCTCCACCGAGACACCGATCTGAACCTCGGTCTCGATCGCCCCGTCGGGCTCCCACGCGAACTCGCCGAGCTCCCACCTGAGCAGGTCGAAGATCGCGTCCTCGATCTGTTGACGGACGGCACCCTCCAACTGCTCTTCGGACACGAGACCCGAGGACAGCAAGACGGTTCCAAGCCGTTCCTTGGAGGCGGCTTGTTCGTCAAGGGCTTTCATGAGTTGACCCTCGGTCAAGGCACGCGAGCGGACCAACTTCTGGCCCAGAGGCTCCTTGGACAGGCTTGACTCCGCGAAGTACACCTCGCCCTCGCGGAAGTACACCTTGCCCTGGCCCGCGGAACGAACGATGTCTACGCGACCCGTTTTCTTAGCGAACGACATGAGCCGGAACACATCCGGCAAAGTGAAGTCGTCAAGCGTTCCTTTCAGCATCTCTTAATGCCTCCTACGCCCCTAGAGAGGTCTATTGCCAGCCCGTTGACACCGTCGACTCGCTTTCAGCCGCCGGCGTTGGCTCTGGTGGACGAAGCATCGACTCAGACTGTGCGAACGGATCGGGCTGCGGAGGGGCGAACGTGGGATCGACGGGTCCCGACGCTGCCGGCGTCACCGTCACAGGCGAATCCATCGCAGAGCGGACCCGGTCTGCTGCCTTGCGCATCTCGAAGAGGATCAGGCCTGCCTTCGCACCCCTTGCAGTGACGGCGACCAGGACAGCATTAACCCCCGCAGACATCAAGATCACGTGGCCGTTCGAGCCCTCAACGAAGACCTGTGCCAACTCGCCTTTGCCGAGGTTGTCGGCGGCACGCTCGCCCAGGGTCAGGAGGGCGGCAGACATAGCGGCAAGCCGATCCTCTTCGACATGAGGGGGAAGGGCCGATGCCATCGGGAGTCCGTCGGCACTGACGACCGCGGCCGCCTCTACTTCGGGTGAGGTGGCGAGGAAGTCATCGAGCGCAGCAGCGAGTAGGTCGGCCTTGGTCACAGTGAACCTCCTTGCGGTCCCAGCGGGCGAAAAGTCTTAGTCCTTCTTCGGCAGCCCGGTTGGCCGAGTTGAGTGACTTGGCCCGATCGCGTGGACGGCAGCAGCAGACATCACTTCGAGGGGCGGATCTTGGCCCGTCCACACCTGGAACGAGGCGGCCGCTTGGCGCACCAGCATCCCAAGGCCCCCCCACGCATCGGCTCCAGCAGCACGGGCAGCATCGACCAGCGGCGTGCTGGGAGGCGAATAGACGAGATCGACGACCGCCTGACCCGGGCGCCAGGTCGCGCCCGCGACCGGATCGTCGCCGTCGCTGCCGATCGGTGTGGCATTGACGACAAGGGCCGCATTGGTGGCAAGCTCGGTTGCTCGCTCCCATGGCTCGACGGTCGCTCGAGCACGGCCGACCAGTTCGGTCAGCGCGGCCCCACGCTCGGAGCTTCGGGCTACGACAGCGATCGACCCCGCCCCAAGGTCGTCCAGGGCTTTCACCACAGCGCGCGCCGCTCCCCCGGTTCCAAGCACCACCACCTCTGCATCCCGAACGGGGATACCTGCATCACCGCTTACGAACTCTCGGAACCCGTCGACGTCCGTGTTGTGTCCGATCAAGCGGTCGCCCACACGTTGGATCGTGTTCACCGCCCCTATGGCAGCAGCGTCGCCCGACAACTGATCGAGGTACGCGGTCACCGTTTCTTTGTGAGGGATCGTGACGTTGGCCCCGATCGCACCCAACGCTCGCAGCCCCCCAACCGCTTGTTCGAGTTGGTCGGGAGGAACCGGGAACGCGAGATAGGCCCATTCGAAACCGAGCCTTCGAAACGCAGCGGTGTGGATCGCCGGTGACAACGTGTGCGTCAACGGCCAGCCAAGGACGCCGACGAAGTTCTGGATCGACCCCGGCATCAGCAGTCGAGGGCTAGGTAGGCAGCTTTGTCACGCAGGAACTGCGCATTCGTTTCGCTGAAAGCGTGATGGCCCGAGCAATCCGACACGACATAGAAATAGAGATCGCCGGCAGCGGGCGCGGCGGCGGCTTCCAAAGATGAGCGTCCCGGCGCGCCGATGGGCGTGGGGGGCATCCCGGCATACAAGCGCGTGTTGTAGGGCGAATCGGTAGCGAGGTCCGAGACGGTCAGGTCGGTGATGTGCTCACCGATCGCGTACGAAACGGTGGCATCGATACCCAGCATCTCTCCGGCATCCAGCCGGTTGTAGATCACCGACGCGATCTTGGGGCGTTCCTCGTCAACGCGCGCCTCGGCCTCGATCATCGACGCCACCGTTATCGCGTCGTACACGGAGTAGCCACGATCCTCGGCGGCGGAGAAGTCGATCGCAGCGACCTGACGCTCGAACTCATCGACGATGCGCTGAGCAAGAGTCACTGCAGTGTCGTCATCCACCACTTGATACGTCGACGGGAACAGCAACCCCTCGAGGCTGTCGACACCGTCTGGCTTGAGCTCGGATGTCACGTCACCCGAGGTCAGTGCATCCATGAACTCCTCTTCGGTGATGTGCGTGTTCTTCCCGACGATCCGCGCGAAGTCCGTCAACCACGAGCCTTCGGGGAACGTCACTGTCACGAAGTCCACGGTCGCGCCTTCGGCCAAGAGTCCGAGAGCATCCTTGGGCGAGAGCCCCTGGAAGAGGTGGTATCTGCCGGCTTCGATGCTGTCTCCCCCACCCTCGAGATACAAGGTCACCTTCCATGCGAGCGCCGACTCGATCACTCCCTTGTCGACCAAGATCGCACCGATGTCTGACGCGGTCGTGCCCTTGGGGATGGTGATGTCGACCGGCCGGCCGGGTTCTTGCGTCGTGGTCCACACCCCGATCGAGCGCAGGTACAGAACGCCACCGAGGGCCACCGCCCCGACGAGGCCCGCGATGATGCCCAGGGCAAGGACCAGTTTGCCGCGCGTGGTCAAGCTCATGCGGTCGAGTCCAGGTAGCCCTGTAGCAACACCTGAGCAGCGATCGCGTCACGGATGGCGCGCGCGTTCTTGGCATTCTTCCCCGCGTCCCTTAGAGCTCGATCTGCGATGACGCTCGTCAGACGCTCGTCGTATTCGATGATCTCGATGTCGGTAGCTGCTTCCAGAGCGACGACGAGCTCCTGCTGTTTCGCTACCGCAGGGCCGGCGGCCCCGGACAAAGACACCGGGCGGCCGACAACGAGCTTCTCTGCACTCAGCTCGGCGATCAACGCCACGATCCTTGCAACGGGTTCCGTGTCACGGGTATCGATGACCTCGAGTGGACGAGCGAACCTGGTTTCGTTGTCCGCGATAGCGATCCCAACACGTCGCTCGCCCGGATCGATACCGATGATCATCTGGCAAGTGCATCCTTCGCTACAGCGGTGACCGCATCGAGGGCATCGTCGAGCTTGTCTGCTGCCGAGCCTCCCGAGATCGAAAGCTCCGGCTTCCCGCCCGCACCGCCCCCAAGGATGGCTGCACCGGGAGCGAGGAGATCGCGCGCTGACACCCCTTTCGCTACCAGATCCTTCGTCACTGCCCCAACGAGGTTGGCACGGCCTTGTTGCGCGGTACCGAGTACAACGACAGCGGTCCCCAGCTTCCCCTTGAGTGCCTGGGCAAGTCCGCGCAGAGCGTCTACATCCGAATCGCGTCGAGCGACGACGAGGCGGGCACCGTTGATCTCGATCGCCGACGCGGCAAGTTCGTCCGCATCCGATTCCGCCGATCGTTTGTCCATCGCCTGGATCGCCTTCTCCATCTGCTTCTGGGTGGCGAGTAGACGCTCGATCTTCTCGGTGACGTCGTCTGGAGTGGCCTTCAACAACGCTGCGATCTCGTCCAACGCAACGGCCTTGCGCTTCAAGTAAGCGAGTCCCTCCTCACCAACCAGCGCTTCGACCCTTCGCAGGTTCGCCCCGACAGAGCTTTCGGCCGTGACCGCAACCACGCCGATCCGAGCGGTGTGGGGAACATGCGTCCCCCCGCAGAGTTCCTTCGAGTACTCGCCCACCTCGACGACGCGCACGAAGTCGCCGTACTTCTCCCCGAAGAAAGCCATAGCTCCGATCGACTTCGCAAATTCGTACGTCGTTTCGTAGGTGCGGACCTCGTCATCTGACAGCACACGCTGTTGTAGCTCGGTCGAGATGTCGTCGATCTGCGCGGACGTCAATCCTTCGAAGTGATTGAAGTCGAAGCGCAAGCGGCCCGGTTCGACCAGCGACCCTGCCTGGTGAGCATGCTCACCCAACCGATCCCGCAAGATCCAGTGAAGAACGTGGGTTGCGGTGTGAGCGCGCTCGGCCCCCGTGCGCCACTTCTGATCGACCACGACCTCTAGCTTGTCCCCGACCGCTATCTCACCCTCGGTAACCCGCGCCAGGTGACCGGTTATCCCTGGGACCAAACGCTGGGTATCCAAGACTTCGGCAACACCGCCCGGACCGCGCAACCGGCCGCGGTCTCCGACCTGCCCGCCACCCTCTGCGTAGAACACGGTTCGATCCAGCACGATCTCGACCTCGTCACCTTCGCGCGCGACGGGACGTCCCTCCCCGTGTGAGACGAGTCCGAGAACGGTGCCGTCGGACGTCAGATATTCGTAACCCAGGAACTCGGTGGGGCCTCGGTCACCGGCGATGGCGAGGGCCGCATCGGCCGCCACTCCTACCTCATCGCCTTTTCGTGCCGCCCGCGCCCGCTCGCGTTGCTGTGTCATCAACTCATCGAACGAGTCCCTATCAACGGTGAGACCCGCCTCGGCGGCGATCTCTTGGGTGATGTCGATCGGGAATCCCCAGGTGTCGTGGAGGCGGAACGCGATGTCGCCGGTCAGTTCCTTCGATCCCTCGGTCCTGATCCGTTCGAGCTCTTGATCGAGTAGGGCCGAACCTTGTTTCAAGGTCGCGTCGAAACGCTCTTCCTCGCGCTCCGCGACATCGAGGGCGAGATCCTTCTTCTGACCGAGCAAGGGATAGGCATCGCCCATCAGTCTTTCGTTCTCATCTATCAGCGCAGCCAGCACGGGTCCCTCTTCGCCGAGCAAGCGAGCTTGACGTATAGCCCGTCGCATGATCAAACGCAGCACGTACCCGCGCTCTTCGTTGGATGGGAGGACGCCGTCGGCGAGCATGAAGCTGACACTGCGCGCGTGGTCGGCGATGATCCGGAGAGAAACATCGGTCCGATCGTCGCTGCCGTACTTCTTCTTCGTCAGTCGCTCGGCGGTAGCGATCAAGCCGCGCAGGATGTCTGTTTCGAACACCGTCGGCGTCTGTTGAAGCACCATCGCAACGCGCTCGAGGCCCATGCCGGTGTCGATGTTCTTCTGCGGAAGCTCGGCAACCGGGTCGATCTGGGAGTTGCAATCGTTCTGCATGAAGACGAGGTTCCAGATCTCGACATAGCGATCCTCGTTCCCGGCAGGACCCTTATCGGATGCGTCGCCGAAGTCTTCGCCTAGGTCGTAGGACAACTCTGAGCACGGGCCACACGGACCGGCGACGCCCATCGACCAGAAGTTGTCCTTCTTTCCCATGCGGATGATGCGCTCCGCGGGGACCCCGACCTCGTGCCGCCAGATCTCGAACGCTTCGTCATCGGTCTCGTAGACGGTGGGCCAGATCCGGTCTCCGTCGAGCCCGTAGCCCTCGGTGATCAACTCCCAACCCCACCGGCAGGCTTCTGCCTTGTAGTAATCGCCGAAGCTGAAGTTGCCGAGCATCTCGAAGAACGTCAGGTGTCGGGCCGTCCTGCCGACCGAATCGATGTCGTTGTGCTTGCCCCCCGCGCGCATGCATCTCTGGCAGCTGACCGCTCGCTTGAACGGCGGGGTTTGCTCACCGAGGAAGTAGGGCTTGAACTGGTTCATCCCCGCGTTCGTGAGCATCAGGGTCGGGTCGTTGGGCACCAGGGACGCCGAGGGCACGCGTTCGTGGCCGCGCTCTTCGAAGAACGCGAGGAAACGATCCCGGATCGCGCGCGTGTCCACTGCGGCCCGGTCTAGGAACGAGGTCCGGCGGAGCGGGCCCTGCGCTTCTCCATACGTCGGTTGGTCGCGTCCAGGAGTGTTCCCGTGAGAGCGCTAGGACGGAAGCGGTCCTTCTGCTGCTGGAGCCACTTATCGGCCTGGAGAGCACCCACGGCCCCAACCACCACCCAGAAGACTCGCTTGATCATGGCTCGACCTTACCGCCTCGCTTCTTGGCGTCGAGCTTCGTGGCGAGGTCGAGCTCGACCCCCGTCGTCGGTTCGTAATAGGTCCGGTCTGCGATCTCGTCTGGCTTGTAGGCCTGGTCGACCCAGCCCCCGTGCTGATGAGGCGACTCGTAGCCATTGCCCGCCCCGATAGCGCGGGATGCAGACGCGTGCGAGTCACGTAGATGTTTCGGCACCGGCAACGGACCTTTGGCCATGTCCTCCTCCGCCGCCCAGATAGCCAGAGCACTCGCTTTCGACTTCGGTGCGAGCGAAAGGTAGATGGCCGCTTGCGAGAGGTTGAGCTTCGCTTCGGGCAAGCCCACGAACTCCAAAGCATGTGCCGCAGCAACGGCGACCTGAAGAGCGGTCGGATCGGCATTGCCCACATCTTCCGAGGCGAAGATCACCATCCTTCGGGCTATGAATCGTGCCTCTTCGCCCGCATCCAACATCCTTGCCATCCAGTAGACAGCAGCATCTGGGTCGGAGCCACGCATGGACTTGATGAAGGCGGAGATCACGTCGTAGTGCCAATCCCCTCCCTTGTCGTACGCAAGAGCCCGGCGCTGCAACGCCTCCTCTGCGATGTTGAGGTTGACCTTCCCGTCCGTCAGGGTCGCCATAGAGGCTGCGGCTTCGAGAGCATTGAGGGCTGCCCGCGCATCCCCGTTCGCCCCCCGCGCGATGTGCGCGATCGCGTCCTCTTCTACATCCAGGTCAACGTCGCCGAGCCCTCTCCCAGATTCCGACAGCGCCCTTCGGATGAGGATCTCGAGGTCCTCCTCTTCCAGCGCCTCCAACCTGAACAACAGGCTCCGCGACATCAGAGGGGAATTGACCTCGAATGAAGGGTTCTCGGTCGTCGCTCCGACAAGGACGATCCATCCGTTCTCGACCGCGGGCAGCAATGCGTCCTGTTGGGACTTGTTGAACCTATGGATCTCATCCAGGAACAGGACGGTGCGCGTTGCCTGCTCCGCGAGCCGGTTGCGCGCCGCTTCTATCGCCTTGCGGACGTCGGCTACCCCGGAGGTGACCGCAGACATCGGCTCGAAGTGCGCACTGGTCGACCGAGCGATGACGTTGGCGAGGGTGGTCTTTCCGGTTCCGGCAGGACCCCATAGAACGATCGAAGAGAGATCGCCGGAGGTGATCAAGGCTCGGAGGGCACGTCCTTCGCCCAGGATGTGCTTCTGCCCCACGACCTCGTCGAGGGTCCGCGGTCGCATCCGTGCCGCTAAGGGCGCGTATTCGTCGAAGCGCTCCTCGAGGGCGTTGTCGAACAGATCCACGGGGTCATGGTCGCACGATGTCCCAAGGAAGACGCGAAGAGGGACCGGCTTCCGCCGGCCCCTCTTTGCTCCCAGTTACCGCGTTGATCTGGTTATGACTGCTTACGCAACTTCAGGCTGACGGTTCCGGCAGCGACCAGCAGCAGGGCGATCGCAACCATGAAGTAGAGGTCGCCGGCGCCGGTGAACGGAAGGACCGCTCCAACGGCTCCAACGACTTTCCCGGCGACCTTGGCGGCCTGGCCGGTTACTGCGTGAGCGGGGTTCGAGTTGTTGCGGATGACCTTGCCGAGCACCCGATCGTCGTTGCAATCGGACTCGTTCATCATGGGCATCCCGGCGAAGACACCCGATGGGCAGACCTTCGTAACGACTTCACCCTGCACGTCGTCGTTGTTGCAGCTCTCGACCTGGCTCACCGGTACACCGGCCATGTCGGTTCCTGCAGGACAAACCTCGGTCTTCGGCAGGTTGCAACCGAAAGCGCTCGGCGGCAGTCCGGCCATGTCCGTTCCTGCGGGACAGAGAGCAGGCGACGGGATGTTGCATCCGTAAACGCCCGGAGGAAGTCCGGCCATGTCGGTGCCGGCAGGACACAGCACTGTCACGGGCAGGTTGCAACCGTGGACGCCCGGAGGAAGTCCGGCCATGTCGGTGCCTGCGGGGCAGACTTCGCTCTTCGGCAGGTTGCAACCGTGGACGCCCGGAGGAAGTCCGGCCATGTCGGTGCCTGCGGGGCACACCACTGGGGGGTTGCAATCCTTGTGGTTCATCGGCAGGTTCGGGTTGGTCGGGCAACCACTCGGCTTGACATCGTCGCCGCACTTGCCGTTGGACGGCATCGGCGATCCGTCCGGACAGGTTGAACCTGGGGGCGGGGGCGGGGGGGTTGTCGTGGTCCCTTGGCAGCCTGTGTGTGCCGGGTTGCTGCGGCCAACACCATTGTTGCCGTCACACTCGTAGCCGGCGTTGCCGTCGTGGTTGCCATCCGGGTACTGGCCCTTGGGGTTCTTGTTGTCGGCGTTGCCAACGCAACCGGCACATGGCCGTCCGTTCGCGCCGCCTCCACCGTTCCCGTTCTTGGAGGCAGACCCATCACAGGTGCTGTCGTAAGGGCCGTGGTGGTTCGCGCCGTTGCCGCTGAAGTTGCCCTCGTGGGTGTTCGTGCACGAGTCGGCCGTCTCACCACGCGGCTCACCCTCACCATCGGCACGCTTGCCCTCAGGGTCTTCCGGAGCGGGCGAAGGCGATGCCTCGGGCTGCGCGCTGCTGTCAGAAGCCTGATCCGAAGACTGTTCGCTGGCCTCTTGATCGGCTTCCTGGTAGTTCTGCTCGTTCTTCTTGTCTTTGTCATGCCCGTACGCATTGCCGTTGTCGTTGCCGGCGAACGCGGGCATAGCCGACATGGCGGATAGGGCCACGACGGCGGCGATACAGAGGAACAAAGTTCCGAATCGCTTGTGCATCTCGATCTCCTCGGTCTAGTCACTGGTTGTGTTCGTGCGACTACATTTCTGTCCGGACGGAGCCATCTCCTGCCAAAAGATGAAAAAAACTCGCGGAAAGTTTTGGGTCGACTACGGAGAGTTATGGGCAGGTCGGCCGGTCAGGCTTGGGGAGGAGCGGTGGAACGCAGGTGGAGGACCTTCATCTGGTCGTCGTCGACGGGGGCCGGGGCGCCCGTCAGGGGGTCGAAGGCGCTCTGGGTCTTCGGAAAAGCGATGACTTCTCGGATGTTGTCCTCGCCGGCGGCAAGCGCCACGATCCGATCGATGCCCGGTGCGATGCCCCCGTGTGGCGGCACCCCGTAACGGAACGCGTTCAGGAGGAAGCCGAACCTTTCCTCTGCTTCCTCCGGGCCGATGCCGAGAGCGGAGAAAACGCGCTGCTGGAGCTCGCGATCGTGGATACGGATGCTGCCTGAAGCTAGCTCCCACCCGTTCAGGACGATGTCGTAGGACTTCGAGATCACCTTGCCCGGGTCCGTCTCGAAATGCTCGAGGGTCTCCGGGATCACTCCAGTGAAGGGGTGGTGGATGAAGTCCCACCTCTCTTCTTCCTCGTTGTATTCGAACCATGGAAAGTCGAGGATCCACGCGAACTTCCAAGCCGCCGGATCCGTGCGCTCGAGTTTCGGGATGAGTTCGTAGCGCAGCGCTAAGCGGTTACGCAGTCCACCAAGCACTTTGTGAACGACAGACTTGCGCTTGTCGGCTACAACAAGGATGAGATCACCGACATCGGCACCTGCTGCTGCGACCACCCCTTTACGCTCGTCGTCTGAGAAGAACTTGTCGATGGGTGACTTCAACCCATCGCTGGTCACCCCGATCCATACGAGGCCACCGGCACCCAAGGCCTTCGCGTCGTCGACGATCGAGTCCAGCTCCTTGCGCCCCGCCTCACCCTTGCCTGGGACCGTGATCGCCTTGATGGCGCCACCTTCGTCGAGGACGGAGCGGAACACCTTCACTTCGGTGCCGGCGAAGGTTCCGGCCAGGTCATGGAGCTCCATCCCGAAGCGCAGGTCCGGCTTGTCGACACCGAAACGGTTCATCGATTCTTCGTACGGCAAGCGGACGAAGTCCGGAAGCTCGACGTCTAGTGCTTCTTTCCACACCGACTTGAACATGCGCTCTGTCACATCCAGGATGTCCTCGACGTCGACGAAGCTCATCTCGAGGTCGAGCTGCGTGAACTCGGGTTGCCTATCGGCGCGTAGATCCTCGTCGCGGAAACACTTGACGATCTGGTAGTAGCGGTCAAGACCCGAGACCATGAACAGCTGCTTGAAGATCTGGGGTGACTGCGGTAGCGCGAAGAACGTGCCGGGATGCACCCGCGATGGGACCAGGTAATCGCGCGCACCCTCGGGCGTGGAACGCGTCAACATCGGTGTTTCGATCTCCACGAACCCTTCCGCATCGAAGAACCTGCGTATGGCTCCGACGATCTTGTGGCGCAGGTGGAGGTTCTCCTGCATGCGCTCGCGCCTGAGGTCGAGATAGCGATATTTCAGGCGCAACTGCTCGTCGACCTCCTGGTGCTCGTCGATCTGGAATGGAGGCGTCTCGGCAACCGACAGGATCTCGAGCCCAGAGGCAGCAACCTCGATGTCGCCCGTGGGAAGCTGCGGATTCGTCGTCCCGGCCCGGCGAGCTCTAACCGCCCCGGTCACCTTGACCACCCACTCGCCGCGGAGATCTTGGGCCGTGGCATGTGTGGCGGGGTCGATGTCGGTACTGAACACGACCTGGATGAGCCCGGATGTGTCGCGTAGGTCGATGAATGTGATCCCGCCGTGATCGCGGCGCGAATGGACCCACCCGCACAGGGTCACCTCGTTGTCGACGTCCCCACTACGCAGGTCGCCGCAGCGATGCGTGCGCATCACGAGCGCACCGCCGGAACGATCTCTTTGATGTCTATCTCTTTCTGATCCGATGACGTGAGGTCTTTCAGGGTGATCTTGCCCGAAGCGATCTCCCTGTCCCCCAGGATCGCGGCCCACCGGGCTCCCGATGCCGAAGCCTGCTTCATCTGGCCCTTCATCGAGCGCCGCGCGAGATCGAGATCTGCACCGATACCCGCGCTTCTGAGTTCGGTAACGACACGGAACGCGGTCCGTGCTGCCTCGTCACCTACGGCGACCACATATACATCGAGGGGGCTGGGCGTCACGTGATCGTCTCCGCGAGCGATAAGGATCCGATCGACGCCCAGAGCGAAGCCGATCCCAGGAAGTGCATCTCCACCCAGGCTCTCGGCGAGACCGTCATAACGTCCGCCGCCGCCGACCGCGTTCTGAGAGCCGAGCCCGCCTGCGACGAACTCGAACGCCGTGCGCATGTAGTAGTCGAGGCCGCGCACCAACCGAGGCTCCAACGTGTAAGCCACCCCGATGTCGTCGAGCAGACTGCGCACTCCTTCGAAGTGGGTGGCGCAGTCATCACAGAGGTGGTCGGTGATCACCGGGGCATCCTTCATGACGGCCACCGTAGCCCGCTCCTTCGAGTCGAACGTTCGTAACGGGTTCGTGTTGACGCGCTCACGGTCATCCTCCGCAAGATCGGCGGTTCTGGCATGGAGGAAGTCGCGCAAGGCATCCAGGTACCCGAGACGACAAGAGGCATCGAGATGCCCGATCGAGTTCAGCAACAGCTCGGTCTCTACGCCGGCCATCGCAAGGAATCGCTTGCCGACCTCGATCACCTCGGCATCGAGGGCCGGCGCATCCACTCCAACGCCTTCGATCCCCACCTGCCAGAACTGGCGATAGCGACCCTTCTGCGGTCGCTCTTGGCGGAACATCGGTCCCGCGTAGGCGAGTTTCACCGGCAACGCCCCTCGATGGAGGTTGTGTTCGAGGATCGCCCTGACCACCGGGGCGGTTCCTTCCGGCCTCAAGGTCAGCGAGCGGTCCCCACGATCGATGAACGTGTACATCTGCTTGCCAACGACCTCGCTCGCTTCGCCCACGCCCCGTTCGAAGACCTCGGTGTGCTCGAAGATCGGCGTCTCGACCGGTTGGTAGCCGGCTTTGGCGAAAACATCCATGGCCAGCCGGAGGATCGACTGCCACTCCGCCGATGCTGGGGGCAGTAGGTCATAGGTCCCCCTAGGCGCGCGGAAAGACCTCTCTTCTTCGGACATAGCGGCCCATCCTAAGAGCGCGCTGTATCGCGCCGGTCGGGGGCCCATGGGCTGATAAAAAGGTGCGACCAGCGGGAACCTACGGGAGGCCAGATGCCGTCAGCGCGCAGTGAGGATAGGACCGAGCTCGAAGCGATAGCCCGAAGACTGCGCAGCCACATAGTCACGGCAACAACCAAGGCTGGGTCGGGTCACCCGTCGACATCTCTGTCCATGGTCGAGATCATCGCCACCTTGTATTTCGGGGGGGTCCTCCGCTACGACCCAGCCAACCCTCACGATCCGGACCGCGATCGATTCATCCTTTCCAAGGGACACGGCGCTCCCGGGCTCTATGCAGTGTTGGCTGAAGCGGGCTTCTTCCCCGTTGCCGACCTCATGACCTTGAGAGAGATGGGATCTCCCTTGGAAGGTCACCCCAACATGTGTCGCTTGCCCGGGGTCGAAGCTTCGACGGGCTCGCTGGGACAGGGTTACTCCATCGGTATCGGTCACGCTCTCGCCGCCAAGGTGGATGGGCGTGACTACCGCGTGTACGTGATGGTCGGTGATGGCGAGAGCGAGCAGGGGCAGGTTTGGGAGGCGGCGATGTATGCCGGCAACCACGGTCTCGACAACCTGACATTGATCATCGACCGCAACAACAACCAGCAGACCGGGCGGGTCAACGACATCCAACCCCTTGATCCCCTCGACACGAAGCTCGAGGCTTTCGGTCTCGCGGTGCGCACCATCGACGGTCACTCGTTGGATGAGGTCGCTTCGGCTTTCGAGTGGGCACGCTCGACGACCGGGCAGGCACAAGCCATCGTGGCGAACACGATCAAAGGAAAGGGAGTTTCGTTGCTCGAAGCCGCCCAGGACAAGTGGCATGGCAAGCCGATCCCTAAGGATGAAGAGGCCAAAGCCTTGGCAGAGATCGGAGCCTCCCTATGAGCTTCAACATCAAGCGTCTGAAACTCGAGGAGGGGGCCGCGACCCGAGAAGCGTTCGGAGAAACTCTCGCAGAGCTCGGTTCCGACGAGCGGATCTGCGTCGTTGATGGGGACGTGAACAATTCGACGTTCACGAACCACTTCAAGGATCGTTATCCCGATCGGTTCTTCAATGCCGGCATCGCCGAATCCAACATGGTCGGCATCGCTGCGGGTCTTGCAGGGTGCGGCAAGATCCCGGTCGCTTCATCGTTCTCGACCTTCTTGATGTCGAATGCGTTCGACCAGATCCGCATGTCTGTCGCGTTCCCTAATCAGAACGTGAAGCTCGTTGGTACCCACGCCGGGATATCCATCGGCGAGGACGGTCCATCGCAGATGGCAGTCGAGGACGTCGCTCTAGCGTGCTCTCTGCCGGGTTTCGCGGTGTTGGTCCCGGCCGACGGACCATCTGCTGCCGCTGCAACCAAGGCGATGATCGAACACGAGGGACCCGTATTCATGCGTTGTGGGCGGCCCAAGGTCCCCGTCGTGTATCCGAACGGTGCCGACTTCCATATCGGAAAAGCGAACACGCTGCGCGAGGGTGACGATGTTGCTCTCATCGCCAACGGCATCATGGTTGCGATGGCTCTCGATGCAGCCGAAGCGCTGGCATCGGAAGGTGTTCAGGCTCGCGTCATCGACATGCACACGGTCAAGCCGATCGATGTCGAAACGATCGAGCGAGCCGCCAACGAGACAAGGGGCATCGTCGTGGCCGAAGAGCATCTGGCCTATGGCGGCCTTGGGGCAACGGTCGCGATGGTCGTCGCGGAGCGGAAGCCAACCCGACTCGGGTTCGTCAACGTCGGTGACACCTATGCGACTTCAGGTCAGCCAGACGAGATCCTCGAACGGTACGGGTTGACCCCCGACGCGATCGCGGACGCGGCTCGAAGGGTCCTGAAGGACTAGTACCTAGAACGTCTTCTCGGAGTCCAGCAGGATCGTCACCGGCCCATCGTTGACGAGGCTCACTTGCATGTCTGCGCCGAAGCGGCCTGACGCGCACTGCACCCCTAGAGCCCGCAACTCTGTGATGACACGCTCGTATACGCGTTCGGCGTCCTCGCCCTGAGCGGCTCGGATGAAGGACGGCCTCCGACCGTTGCGGGCGTCCCCGTACAACGTGAACTGCGAAACGACCAGCGCTTCTCCGCCTGCATCGAGGAGCGAACGGTTCATCTTTCCTTCGTCGTCGCTAAAGATGCGCAGGTTGGCGACCTTGTCGGCGAGCCATTTCGCTTCGCTGGCCCCGTCTTCGGGCGCGATGCCAACCAGCAGGACCACACCCGACGCGATCGCGCCGACCTCCTCGCCTCCGATAGCAACGGATGCGGAACCAGAACGCTGGACGACAGCTCTCATCAGAGGAGTGGAAGAACGCTCGTCAGGATGGAGCGGGCTAAGGGGGCTGCAACCTGGCCCCCGACGCCTCCGTACTCGGAGACGACGGCTATGGCGACCTTGGGATCGTTCGCGGGAGCGAAGCAGATGAACCACGCGTGATTCTTGCGCTCACCTCCGACGTCGACTTCGGCGGTGCCCGTCTTGCCGGCGACCCGGACCCCGGATATCTGAGCGGCCACTCCAGTGCCACCCTGAACGACGCTCTCCATAAGGGTGGTCATGATCTGGGCGGTCTTTGCAGAGATAACGCGTTCGCCATGAGGTTCCTCCGACAGGGAGATACGCGGCTCCATCCTCTTGCCGTCGTTCGCGACGGTCGCTGCTACCGATGCCATCTGCAGAGGCGTAGCGAGGGTCTGAGCTTGCCCGATCGCGCCCCACAGCAGGTCACCTTCATCCTCGGGGAACGGGAATGACGACCTCGCTGCTTCCAGGGGCATCGACGGGATCCGGTTGAATCCGAAGAGATCGGCGGACTTCTTCAGCCGATCGGCACCGATCTTCTCGGCGACCTGAGCGAAGGCCGTGTTGACGCTGTTCTGGAGAGCGCTCGCGAATGACAGCGTCCCGAACTCACCCGACTCGAAGTTGCGCACGCCCTTGTACTCAGCAGGACCAGTTAGCTGCGTCGTGGTCTTGACCTCGCCGAGCTCGAGGGCCGTCGAAGCGGTCATCACCTTCATCGAGGAGCCCGGCGGGTAAAGACCCGACAACGCGCGATTGAACGGCTCGATGCCGCTAACGCCAACGTAGTTGGCGGGGTTGAATGGCGACGACGCAACCGCAGCCAGGATGTCACCGGTCTGCGGGTCGAGAACCACCGCTCCCCCCGTCGTCGATCCATAAGCACGCTCGGCCGCCTGCTGAACACGGATATCGAGTGTCGTCTTGACGAAGTGGCTCGGGTCGCCATCCCCTCGGCCGACCGTGTCCAGAACTTTTCCTTTCGCGTCGATGATCTGCACCTTGGTGTCGGGGGTGCCCGCGAGCTGAGCATCGAATGCCTTCTCGAGACCGGAGCCGCCGACCAGATCACCGGGCTGCAGAGGCATCCCGTCCCTGATGTCCTTCTTCTTGATGGGCTCGATATGCCCGATGGTTGCACCCGCCGCGCTGCCGAATGGGTAGCGGCGCTCGGCCGCGGGACCCACCGCAAGCTTGCGACCGTGTCGATCCAGAAGTGCCGCTCTGCGTGGGTAGGTGGTGACGATCCGGAAGTGCTTCGCCCGCGGTTCGCCAGGAAACATCCAACTCGGGTCCCAGTCCGCAACCCAGCGTGCTTGTTCGTCCGAATAGGTGAGTTGGAACGTTCCCTCGAACGTCACGGGTGTGTCGGCCGCGACCGAGTCGTAAGTGATCGTGTATGGAACGTCAGCGGACAGATCATCAGGAGAGAACCGGCCGGTCGTGATCTCGAAGGACTCACTTCCGCTCTCCGATAAGACCCGGTCAAAGACCTCTTGGATCCGGAAGGACGTCCACTGAGAGGTCGAAGGCACGTAGGCCGACATCACAGCGGCCTCCTGGTTAGCCCACGCCTCTTCGAACGCCACCACATCCGGCTCGAGTCTCTCGAGGGGGTCGTGAGGGGATGACCCCGGGGTGCACGCTGCCAACAAGGCAAGCGCGAGCGCCACAGACCGGCCCTTGTACGGGCGCGGGGAAGCCATCACGAAGGTCGGTCAGTTCCTCGCCGCGGATGGGACCACCCGGTACGCGTCGAACACGGAGTCGACCGTCTTGATGGTCTGGAGGAGGTGCTCGAGGTGCGCGGTGTCGGCGAGCTCGAACGTGAATCCCAACGTAGCGATGCCATCCTTGCCCGTTCTCGTCGAGGACGACACGATCTGGATGCCGTGATCGGAGATCGCGGTGGTCACGTCTCGAAGGAGCTTCGTGCGGTCGAGGGCCTCGATCTGGATCGTGACCACGAACGTGCCTTGTTGGCGGTTGTCCCACCAAACCTCGATCATCCGGTTCTGGTCTGTATCGGCAAGCACCTTCGCGTTGGGACAGTCATCGCGATGCACCGACACTCCCCTGCCTCGGGTAAGGAATCCAACGACCTTGTCGCCCGGAACGGGGGTGCAACAGCGCGCTAGTCGCACCAGCAGGTCGTCCATCCCCTCGACGATCACGCCTTTTCCACGGCGAGACGGGCGCTTGCGCCGAACCTCTTCGGTCGGGACCTCTTCCTCGGGAGGTGGTTCGAACAACCGGATCACGCGCGTCGTAACGGACTGCGACGAGAGATGACCCTCTCCGATCGCCACATGCATCGCTTCGAGGTCCGGGTAGTGGAGATCGGCTGCAACCTCCTGCAGGACGGTGCCCTTCGCGATCTTGTCGACGGGGAGGCCTTGCTTGCGCATCGCTGCGACCAAAGCATCCCGGCCCTGGCCCAGGGCGTCTTCCCTACGCTCGCGAGCGAACCATTGCCGGATCTTGTTGCGTGCCCTCGGGGTGCCTACGATCTGGAGCCAGTCACGCGACGGAGAAGCAGGGCCTTTCGAGGTGATGATCTCGACGGAGTCACCCGATACGAGCTCGTGACTCAAGGGGACGAGCTTGCCGTTCACGCGGCCCCCGACCGTGCGGTGCCCAACCTCGGTGTGGATCGAATACGCGAAGTCCAGGGGGGTTGCTCCACGAGCAAGCGCGATGACATCACCCTTGGGCGTGAAGACGAAGACCTCGTCGGCGTACAGGTCGATCTTCAACGACTCCATGAATTCCTTGGGGTCGGCAGACTCCTTCTGCCAGTCCATCATCCGTTGGAGCCACGCGATCTCTTCCTCGGGGACCTTCCCCCGCCGTTGTTCCTTGTAGAGCCAGTGAGCGGCGATCCCCGACTCCGCGGCGCGGTGCATGTCGCGGGTCCGGATCTGGATCTCGACCGGCCGGCCACTTCGTCCCATGACCGTCGTGTGCAAGGACTGGTACATGTTGAATTTGGGCATCGCGATGTAGTCCTTGAACCTGCCCATGACCGGCGTGTACAAAGTGTGGAGAGCGCCGAGCGCCGCGTAGCAGTCCTTGACGTTGTCCACGACTACTCGCACGCCAACCAGATCGAAGATCTCGTTGAACTGCTTTCCGCCAAGCACGATCTTCTCGTAGATCGAGTACAGGTGTTTCGGTCGTCCCGATACCTCCGCCTTGATCTTGACCTCTCGGAGTTTTCCTTCGATCTCGCTCGAAACCTGTTCGAGTGCACGTTCGCGCTCGGGCTGGCGATGTTGCACCAAGGTTTCGATCTCGTCGTAGCGCTTCGGGTGCAGCGTCTTCAGAGCAAGATCTTCCATCTCCCACTTGATGGCATACATCCCGAGTCGGTGAGCAAGAGGCGCGTAGATCTCGAGGGTCTCGCGCGCGATCAGGTCGCGCTTCTCGGGCGCTAAAGGAGCCAGGGTTCGCATGTTGTGCAAACGGTCTGCGATCTTGATGAGCAGCACACGAACATCGCGTGCGGTCGCGACGATCATCTTCCGCAGGTTCTCGGCTCGGGTCTGTTCGGCCGAGCGGTAGCGGATCTTGTCCAGCTTGGTGACGCCGTCGATCAAGCTGGCGACCTGGAACCCCATCTCGACCTCGACCTCGGCAAGACTCAGGTCGGTGTCCTCAACGGCGTCGTGCAACAGGGCCGACGCGACGGTTTCCTCGTCCAGTCCCAGGCCCGCCAGGATCGTTGCAACCCCCAAGGGGTGGGTGATGAACGGATCACCCGATCTCCTCAGTTGTCCCCGGTGTGCCTTCTCGGCGATCTCGAACGCCCGCTCGATGAGCTTCGTATCTGCTTTGGGGCGTCGGGTACGGACCTCTTTCAACAGCTGGTCCAGTGGTCCGGGACCGTCTGACCTAGGGGGCCGAACCTTTTTCAGGACCGCCTTGACCCCTCGACCGTCGGCAGGTGGGCGTGCGCTCGGAGCCGGTTCGGTGGCTACGACCGCAGGGGTTATCTCGGCATGTTCCTCACTCGAGGCCATAGAGCCATTGTAGGAGGACACCTGCCACTTAAAGGGAAGTTCTGGCGACCTCATCCCGCACGAACTCGACGTTCGCTTCTACTGCCTGCATCTCACTCACGGTCCAGCCCGCGGTGAGCCAGGCGCGGCTGTGGGCACGGTGCTCGTCGTTACGCCACCACGAAGGGAAGCGCGCGCCTTCGGGCAAGGCCTCCCCCACGAGGTGCTCGATCTCGGAGATGGTCAGCACCAAGCGATCGATGTCGGGTGGTTGGTCTGCGAGGAACGCGGCCAAACGGATGTACTTCAAGGATCTGCGTTCGGCCGAGCCCCCATTCGTCACGCTCCTCAGCGTAGGGACAGCCCGGCGACGCAGATAGGGGGTTGGCGCTATGTCCGATTTGCCGGAGGTCTCAAAAAGTAAGAAGGCTGTGGAGCTCGTAGCCCTCGAGCTTCTCGCGCCCTTTCAGGAACGAGAGCTCCATGATCATCGCGATCCCGCTGACCTTTCCACCACAGCGCTCGGTTAGCTCCGCGGTGGCACGGGCGGTCCCTCCCGTAGCAAGGACATCGTCGACGATGAGGATCCGCTCGCCCGGGACGATCGCATCTTTGTGTATCTCGAGGTGGTCTTCCCCGTACTCGAGCTCGTAGCGTTCGGTCTCGACCTTCCACGGAAGCTTCCCCTTCTTCCGAACGGGGATGAGACCCGACTTGAAACGGTAGGCCAGGGGTGCCGCCACCATGAAGCCCCGTGCCTCTACACCCAGCACCTTGTCGATCTCATCGCGATCGAATAGGTCGGCGATCGCGTCGATCGTGTACGTGTATGCCTTCTTGTCGGCGAGGAGAGGAGTGATGTCCTTGAACGTGACTCCGGGCTTGGGGAAGTCGGGGATGTCCCTGATCAGTTCCTTGAGCCACTCGTGGTCGTTGGTGTTCGGCACGCCGAGACCCTAACGACGCTTCCTGCGCTTCGCTTTCTTCGATCCCGCTCTCGCTCGTGCCGCGGCGCCACCAGCCGGACGAGGCGGTCGGCTCGCACTGGATGTAGACGTTGCGCCCGGGGTCGGCACCTCTGCACCGGCAAGCGCTGGGGTCACGCGGGCTTCGGCTCGTTGCGCGTCACGGATCGTCTTCTCGCGAACGTTCTTGTACTTGGGTTCGTGCTCTTTGAGGATCGTGAGCACGGGTGTGGCGAAGAAGATCGACGAGTAGGCGCCGGTCAAGATACCCACGAACAGAGCCAGCGAGAGGTCTTCCAAGGTTGTGGCACCGAGCAGTCCGGCCCCCACGAACAACAGGGCTGCGACTGGGAGCAAGGTGGCCAGCGACGTGTTGAGGGAGCGCATGAACACCTGGTTCATGGACAGGTTGGCCGAGTCTTCGTAGGTCATCTTGCCGGTGCTCGCCAGGGTGGCGGTGTTCTCCTCGACCTTGTCGAACACAACGACGGTGTCGTAAAGGGAATAACCAAGGATCGTCAGGATCGCGATGACCGTAGATGGGGTCACCTCGAATCCGACCAGCGAGTAGACGCCGGCCGTGATCAAGAGGTCGTGGGCCAAAGCCGCGATGGCTGCGATCGCCATCTTCCATTCGAAACGCCAGGAGATGAACGCAAGGATCACGAGCAAGAAGATGACCAAGGCGTTCCGTGCCTTGCGGGTGATCTCGCCGCCCCACTTGCTACCGATCCGCTGGCTATCGGTCTCCTCCACGGTGGCACCAACCGTGTCGGCGACGATATTGACGGCCTCTTGCTGCAGTTCCGGATCGGCGATGTCCTTCGACTGAACGATGACGCTTCGCCCTGCGTCGCCCTCGGCAGTCTGGATCTGAGCATCACCAGCGTTGATCCCGTCGAGACCGGCGCGGATCGCAGCCTCGACGTCGGTGGTTGAGGCATCGGCTAGGGGCCCGTCCGAAGCGATGGGGGCAGTGATCGATATCCCGCCCTCGAACTCGATGCCGTAGTTGAGACCGTTGAAGAAAAGGAGAGCGATCGACCCGACCATGAGGAAGCCCGACAACGCGAACCAGACGAGTTTGCGGCCGATGAAGTCGATGTTCGTCTCACCGCGGTACAAGCGATGCAGGCGCCCGGTCATGCCTCAACCCCCAGTGCCTCTTTGAGACCAACGAAACGTCCCTCACTGAAGAACTTGGTTCGAGCCAGCAATGTCACTGCCGAGCGAGTGAAGTAGTACGCGACGAGAACGTCGATCAAGGTAGCGAGTCCCAACGTGAGTGCGAACCCTCGAACAGGCCCGACCGCGAGCATGAACAGGATGACGGCCGCTGCGCCCGTAACGAAGTCGGCGACCAGGATGGTCTTGAACGCCCGTGCCATACCCCTGTCGACCGCGGCCCGCATGCTCTTGCCCGATCTGATCTCATCCTTCAATCGTTCGAACGCGACGATGTACGAGTCAGCGGTGATGCCGACGGAAACGATGACACCGGCGATACCGGCAAGGCTCAGGGATAGGCCGGCCGACTGGCCGAGCAGACACATGATCGTGTACAGCAGGGCGCTGAATACGCACAGGCCGACCCACACGACGAGCCCAAGACCCCGGTAGTACAGGAGCATGTAGATCATCACGAGGCCGAGCCCAAGGAGACCGGCCTTCAGGCCGGCATCGAGCGAATCGCGACCCAAGGTCGGCGACACTTTCTGTACCTCGGACTGCTCGAGCGTCAAAGGAAGAGCACCGGTGCGAAGGACCAGGGCTAGCTGCTTAGCCTCTTCCTGGTCCCCTACCGTGATCTCGGTGCCACCTCCACTGATGCCCACGTCACATTGCACGTTCGGGTTCATCCCCGCAGCGGATTCGACGCGCCCATCGAGCACGATGGCGACCTGGCTCTTGACGGCATCACCCTCGTCGCGGAGACATGCGAGCTCGCCTGTGAACGTTGCCCAGGTCCTTGCTCCGTCGCCGGACATCTTGATCGAGACGCGCCATTGATTGCCTAGTTGGTCGGTGACCGCTTCGGCGTCGTCCACGATCTCACCGGTGAGGCGGGCCGGCTTCAACCGGTACAGGACCCCTGCCTCGTCCGCGTTTGCGGAGGGATACACGACCTCTTTGTCGTTCACGTCCGGGCCGTTATCCGTGGTGATCTCGGGAGCGTCCTTCGCGGTCGGAGGGATGACTTCCTCGACCTGCCTGAAGGTCAGCTGCGCGGTACTACCGATCAGCTGGAGGGCCCTTTCTTCGTTCTCGACACCGGGGAGTTGGATAAGGATGTTGTTGGTTCCCGCCACGCTGACCTCGGGCTCGGCGACCCCGAACGCGTCGATGCGTTGCCTGATGATCTCGACGGTCTGCTGCAGAACACCCTGATCGATCTCTGCGCCACCCTGGGCCTCGGCGGTCAGGATGACGCTGATCCCGCCTTCGAGGTCGAGGCCGAGCTTGGGATGGGTGTTGGTCGTGATGACCGCAGCGAGTCCACCGAACGCAACCAACATGGCCACGAAGAGGCGGATCTTGTAGCGCCGAACTGATTTCACGGCTGGGTGTTACTCGGTTACGTCGACGCGATCCTGAGCAAGATCCTCGGCGACCTTGCGGCCGATCGCGGACTTCAGGAATCGAACCGTCGTACCGGGAGCGATCTCGACCTCGACATTCTCGTCGCCGATCGAACGGACCGTTCCGTAGATCCCGGTCATCGTGATGATCTCGTCGCCCGGGCTCACGCTCTCGACGAGCTGGCGGTGCGCTTCCACCCGCTTCTTCTGCGGGCGGATAAGCATGAAATAGAAGATCGCGATCAGAAGCCCCAGGAAGATGAGGCTAGACAGTCCTGATTCCACTCGGCGTCACGTCCTTCGGGTTAAGGGTTTTACGCGATGCGAGCCGCGGAGAGCGGCTCTCGGCGGCATCCTAGCAGGGCGGCTTACGACTCGAAGAGCCGGTTGGCGCCCTCCGACGGGGTCACTCCGATGTGTGCGAAGGCCGCCCGCGTAGCAACCCGACCTCGTGGGGTTCTACGCATGAAACCCAGCTGCATCAGGTAGGGCTCGTAGACGTCCTCGATCGTGTCGGGCTCCTCGCCTACCGCCACCGCCAACGTCGAGAGCCCCACCGGGCCCCCGCCGAAGCGACCGATAAGAGCCTCGAGGATGGCCCCGTCGACCTTGTCGAGACCCTTCTCGTCGACCTTGAAAACGACGAGGGCATCGCGTGCGGTCGGGCCGTCGATGAAGCCGTCAGCCCTCACCTGGGCGTAGTCCCGAACGCGTCTCAACAAGCGGTTGGCGATCCGGGGGGTTCCGCGCGAGCGCCGAGCGATCTCACCTGCCCCCTCGGCGTCGAGGTCGACTCCCAAGATGGTGGCCGACCGGTGGATGATCTGTTCGAGGTCCGAAGGCGGGTAGTAGTCCAGTCGCTCGGATAGTTCGAACCTGCTGCGCAAGGGACCGGTGATCAGGCCCGCACGCGTCGTGGCTCCGACAAGGGTGAAACGCGGGAGATCGAGTCGGATCGTCTGCGCGCTCGGTCCTTTGCCGATGACGAGGTCGAGTTGGAAGTCCTCCATCGCCGGATACAGGACCTCTTCGACGGTGCGAGGAAGGCGGTGGATCTCGTCCACGAAGAGGACGCCGGACTCGTCAAGGTTCGTAAGGATCGCGGCGAGGTCGCCGGCGCGCTCGAGTGCAGGACCGGACGTTGGTCGGATGTCGGCGCCCATCTCGTGAGCGATCACGTGGGCCAGACTCGTCTTACCTAGACCCGGAGGGCCCGAGAGCAAGAGGTGACCGACGGGTTCGTCCCGTTCCTTCGCTGCTTGCAGGACGATCCCGAGATGCTCTTTGAGTTCGGGCTGGCCGACGAACTCGTCGAGGGTCTTCGGACGGAGAGAACGTTCGGCCTCGCGCTCTACGGGATCGGCTGATGGTGCAACGAGAGCTTCGTCGGTCACGACGCGAGCACTTTCAACGCCGATTTGATGACATCGCTTACTGCATCCTCGGCCGAAGGTTGCAGCTCGCCGAGCGCTGCGCGCACCTCACCTGGTGAATAACCGAGATTCTCGAGAGCCGATCGCGCTTGCGACAAGACATCGGGGCGCGACCCAACCAGAGAGAGATCTGGAAGCTCGAGCTTCTCTTTGAGGTCGAGAAGGATCCGTTGCGCGGTCTTCTTCCCGATCCCCGGAATCGATGAGATCCCATCGACGTCGTCCGTCACCAAAGCCTTCCGGAATGCCTCCGGTGAGAATCCCGAACACAATTGCAGCGCGACCTTGGGCCCCACGCCACTAACCCCGAGCAATGCTTCGAAGATCCGCTGCTCGGACTGAGTCGCGAAGCCATACAGAGCTAGAGCCTCCTCACGCACGTACGTATGCGTCCAGACGCGCACCCGTTCGCCCTCATGAGGAAGCGCCGCAAGGGTCTGGGATGAGCACGAAGCTCGATAACCCACGCCGTTGACGTCGATGAGACAGAAGTCCGGACCTTTGGTCGACAGGAGCCCTTCGAGGAACGCGATCATCGGGCCACCTGTCGAGCCAAGGCGGTCGCAAGACCGCTCCGGTTGAGGTGGCAGATGGCAAGAGCGCAGGCGTCGGCCGCGTCAGGTGGCTTCGGGACTTCGGCAAGGCCTAGGATCGCCGCGACCATCACCTGCACCTGTTGTTTGGAGGCACCCCCGACGCCAGCAACCGATTGCTTGACCTCGGGAGGGGTGTACTCGTGTACGGCTAGGCCTGCCTGGGCCGCGGCCGCTAAGGCGACGCCGGACGCTTGACCCACCGCCATCGCCGTCTTCACGTTCGAGTTGAAGAAGACCCGTTCGATAGCGACGACCTCGGGCTCGTGCTCGGCGATCAATGCGCTGATGTCTCTCCACAGCATCGCCAGGCGGGCAGCTTGAGGTTGGTCGGAGGGTGTCTTGATCGCCCCGATCACGAGGTGATGGAGCTTGCCGCCACTCCGTTCGACCACCGCCACACCCGTCGTTGCGTAACCGGGATCTACCCCCAGAACGCGCACCGGCCCTCCCTAGATAGCGAACGCTTGTTCGGGTAACCCTAAGGGAGGGCTGGGTCGGAGTTGCGGTTTTGCGGGGGGTTAGTAACCGAGCCAAGGGGCGATCGACCCGGAGAGGACCCACGTACCTGATGGCCGGCGAGGCTTCCGGGAGGCTCGGGGGAACCTACGGGCCTTCTCTGCCAGACGCTGGCGGTCCTTGTCCAACTCCGCTGCTACATCTCCGAGCAGTAGACCTTCCATCACGTGCCTCCTTCTTGGTGCTCGACTTCCTGTAACCCCTGAGAGGAGGATACCGGTTAGTTCCTAACCTGTCAAGTCCTTTTGCTGGTTGCTAAATAACCTCCCTAGGCCCTATAGTGGTGACATGGCGAACAGACCACCGGCTCCAGGGCGCCTGGCGATCGTCCAGGATTTCCTGAATACGTACGACCTCGAGGACAACGAAGATGCCTTGTCCACCCCCGAGAAGCTCGACTCATGGCTGTGCAAGCACTCCCTGTGCGTGCCGGGTGAGCTGTCCCCCGAGGATGTCTCGTGGACCGGGTCCGTGCGAGAAGCCCTCCGGGACGTCCTCGAGGCCCATCACGGCACGCCGTCCCGCGTCCCTGCCACCGGTGTGCTCGAGAAGGCGGCCGAAGCGGGTCATCTCGTTACGCGCTTCACGCCAGACGGGGGCTCGAGCCTCGAAGCTGCCTCCCCCGGGTTGGCTGGGGCACTTGGTGAGATCCTCGGGATCGTCTACACCGCGATGGCCGATGGCACCTGGTACCGCCTGAAGGTGTGCCAGAACGATGTGTGCCGCTGGGCCTTCTACGACCGCTCGAAGAACCGTTCGAGCTCGTGGTGCTCGATGTCGGTGTGCGGCAATAGAGAGAAGGCAGCCGTCTACCGGAAACGTCACACGATCCACCAGTAGCGCGGCCGATGCTCGCGGGACCTTTGCTGCGATATTTGGTCTAGATCGCGCCTGCGGTCGAGACCGGTGTGATCGTGATCGTCGCGTTGCTGGCGACCGGGATCGTCAGTACCCCGTTCTCCAGCGTCGGCTGACCAGCGGCGCCTGTCACAGCAGGCAACTGTGTCCATCCCCCATCGAGACGCAGATCGAACGCACGGTTCGTCGTCACGGTCCCGGTGATGGGGGCCGTCGTGTCGATCGCCATCCGAGCAAGGTCGAGTCGGACCCTCGTAGCACCGGTGAGCTTCGCGGTGAATGCGTTCGATGTGGCAGCGGGCGACTTCGTTGCGTCGTCCAGCCACTGGATGCCCGACACGATGTAGGGACCCGCTTCTCCCGCTGCGGTTGGCGCGTCCGTGTCGGGAACGGTCACATACGGTTGCTCCGAGATCGCGAGCGAAGTCCCGTCGAAGAGTGCGTTTCCCGAGGGATCCGCGGTGAGCTCGGACATCCAGTACGCGTTGTCGAAATCGAAGTTCAGACCAAGACCCTGTGCCTGCACCTCTTCCGTTGCCCTCTCGAAAGCCATGTCCCTGCGGTAAGTGACGCGGGCTGGGTTCGGGTCGCGGGTGAAACGATGCTCGTAGTCGCCGACCGCCGACCACTGATCCATGGCGGGAGGCGTGTAGTGCTCGGCGACGACGTTCGAGTAGAGGCGGTGCCGATACCCAAGGGTCGTTAGTTGCTCGGACTGGCGCGCCACGCCGCCGTACATGACCAACTCATCCTCGACTCCGGCGAAGATCGCCAAGGGAACGTGGCGGAGGTTGTCGAGCAGTTTGCGGGTGTGCTGATCACGCGGACGACTGCCGTTCGCTTCGATGTAGCACGGGGTGTATTCGTCGTACTTGAAAGTGTCACAACCCGGGAAGTCGAGACCGGTCCACGCTCCTTGCGTAACCGGCGGCGAGGCAGGCGCGCCCGCCGCAAAGCGATCCGGGTAGAGGACGGTCAGGAGGAACGAGCCGAAACCGCCCATCGAATGACCGCTGACGTAGACGCGGTTGCGGTCAGCCTTGAAGGTGTCGAAGACGTCCTTCCACACTTCGAGGAAGTCCACATGGCCTCTGCTGACGTACCAACTCGAGGAACCACGAGCGGAAGGCGACACCACGATGGTGTCGAGGTCCTCGCCATACTGCTTGAACATCTTGGGGATCACGGCGCCGGCGGTGTGCGCGTTGCCACCGCGCCAGTGCAACCACCACTGCAAGGGAAGCTCCGCGGTGCCGTCGTACGCAGCCGGAAGGTAGACGCCGTAGTGCTGGAAGCGACCCTGCTGACCGCCCTCTTGGACAACGGCGGGGGTCGAGTCAGAGATGAAGATGCGGTCGTGGTAGCCGTGTCCCGGAACGTAGGTCTCGCTCACGCCCGACATCAGCTTGCTCGTGTCGATGGTGGTGAAGAACGGGTCGATCGTCTGCTTGTAAAGAGACAAGGCCTGATCCTTCTCGAACCAGATGCGGACGGGCTCATCGAAGCGGAAGCCGACGTTAGCGACGTTCGCGTGCTCGTCGGGACCGTCTGCGAAAGGCTCCATCTGGAGCGGCGAGAAGCCTGTGCCGGCTCCGTCCGCTGTTCCGGACGCGACCGCCAACTTCAGACCTTCGGGCGACGTGACGGAACCCAGAGGCAGTCGGGCCTCGATCGCGTTCGTGTATCCATCGGTGCTTGTCACGACGCTTCCCTCGTCTAGTGACGTGATGGCGCCTGATGCCAGGTCGGCGATCGCACCGCTCGAACCGTTCAGGAACAACGCAACATCCGCGGTCGAGCTCTTCAGCCCCGATCCGAACGGGATGGTGCGCTCGGTCGAGCCGGGCTGAGTGTCGGCGAGCACGAGGATCCCAGTGGTGGGAGACGTCATGGTCGTAGTCCGAACAAGGAGGTAAGCCGAGTCAGCGTCGACCGCGACGCGAACCTCCTCGAGGTCGGCCCCGTAGACAGTGTCCTGCACGTCACCGTAGGTGTCGTCGGTCTGATACTCCTCCGGGATCGGGACATCGATCGGTGTAAGACCAACCACCTCGCCCACGGCGTCAGCCTGGCCGAGTCCTTCTATCCGGTAGGTGCCTGGAGCTGCTTCCTGGAGCGCTGCCTGATCTTCGGTCCTGCGCGTGTCGCGGCCGTCGTCGGGGCCGTTCGCGTCGAAGATGTGGTCCTGGTACACGTACTCGCCGCCGGAGTAGACGGCCGTGCCGCCGTACCTCGAAGCCGTTCCGACCCAATCGGAGATGTCTCCGTCTACTTGCTTGGCAACGGGTGCGATCGGCTCAGCCGGGACGATGGTCCCTTCACCAGCCGGGGTCTCGGCGCTCAGCACCGGAAGGTCGGTTGGTTCGCCGGACAGCACCTGGGCGAGCGCCGAGGGAGCGAAGGCGAGGGAGAGGGCGGTGCCGAGAGCCAGGAAGCGGGCGCGAGAAGAAGCAGAAGGAGTTGTCATTTCGGCGTGATTCGTCGCCGATGTCCTACTTCCTGCCGTTTTGCTAGAGAACCGTGACCGGGATGCCTCCGGCGTCGCGGAGGGCTTTGTCGGTGGCCGAGTCGAGTTCGCTGACGGTCCGGTAGATCACGCCGTCGGGATCCAGTCCCAGGGCGTCCGCGTCAGTGTCGGTCAGGTGCTCGAGAAGGCTCTTTGAGGCAAGGACCTCGCCGTCCCTGGCGGACTCCTGGATCCTGGCTGCTTCGTTGACCCGGTCCCCCAGCGCGGTGACCTCGAGGCGGCCACCCGTGACCAGCTGACCCATGTACAAAGCGCCACCCCAGTGGAGGCCGACGTTCACGTGACAGTCGGCGGATTCGATGAGCCCCGTCTCGTCGCCAACCTCTTTGGCAGCCCGAGCTGCCGCCTCCGTGATCTTGCGCGCCGCTTGGATCGCCGCGCGCGCGGCAGCTGAATCGGAACCGAGATCACCCGAGAGGAAGAAAGCAGTGACCCCATCCCCCGCGTGCTTGCCGACGATCCCTGTCTCCTCAACGACGACCTCGTCCATGGCGGTCGTGATGGCCCTGATCAGTTTGAAGTAGGCCGCGCTGGGCAGCCTGCGCGACAACACCGAGGATGACTGAAGGTCTGCAAAAAGAACGGCTGCTTTGTGGCGGCCAGGTTCCGTTAGCTGAGCCATCCGCTCGTACATGTCTTCATCGCCCCGAGCGACGAGGTTCAGGACGCTCGCAGGCAAACCAGGGTCGAACAGCACTGCCGTCCCGATGTACTCACCGGCGTCGTCATGCAGCCGGATGTGCATCTCGACGATCTTGGCCGGAGGAAGGTCCCCCTGTACGAACTCCAGCTCGCTCGCCCAGAACGGTGGTGGATCCACCGGCACGAGACCTTCGAACAGTTGGTCCACGATCCCGGGGAGATGCTCCTGGTTGGGCATGGCAGCGAACTCCATGGTCTTGTCCCAGCCTTCGAGCGAGCGGATGAAGATCTCTTTCAGGCCTTCCTTACCACCCGGCGTCTCGGCCATACACATCGGAAACTCTTCGAGGAATGCCTTGATCTGGCTTTCCAAGGTGATCTTCGAAGACCACACGCCTGACATGTAGGCCTCGACGATGTGCTTGCCGATGCAGAGCTCTTCATCGGTCGCTCCCCCGATGAGACGCCGCAGCTCGTCAGAGACCCACACGAGCGTGACCTTGCTGTCACACAAGAAGCTCGCGCCCCGCGCGCGGTCGAGCTCCTGCGCTATCTGCGCAAGACGTGGATCGTCGGGAAGGCTCGCGCTAGGCGATGGCTGCGAGGACATCGTCCGGGATGTCGAAGTTGGCATAGACGTCTTGAACGTCATCGAGTTCCTCGAGGCTATCTATCAGGCCCAGAACGCTCTTCGCTTCGGATTCGTCTAGTTGCATCGTCGTCTTGGGGATCTGCGTCAGATCACTCGACTCGACCTCGATGCCGGCAGCTTCCAGCGCATCACGTACCGCGCCTAGTGCCTCGGGTGGAGTAACGACTTCGATGCCGTCGTCGGTGGCGCGCACGTCCTCGGCCCCCGCGTCCGCTGCGGCGAGGAACACGTCTTCCTCGGTGGCACCTGAGGTGATCAACACGAGGCCCTTGGGCTCGAACATCCACGCAACGGCCCCGGGCTCGGCCATCTTTCCGCCTCTGCCGTTGAACGCGGCCCGAACATCTTGCGAGGTGCGGTTGCGGTTGTTCGTCAGACAACTGACCAGCACCGCTACCCCACCAGGTCCATAGCCTTCGTACGAGGTTTCCTCGTAGGCCTCACCTGCGAGTTCGCCCGTCCCGCGTTTGATCGCTCGCGCGATGTTGTCGTTCGGGACCGACGCGCCCTTCGCCTTCGCGATCGCAGTTGCGAGGGTCGGGTTGCCGTCGGGGTTGCCCCCACCTGAGCGAGCCGCGACCTCGACGAAGCGCAGGAGCTTCGACCACAGCTTCGCTCGCGCCGCATCGGTCGCACCCTTCTTGCGCTTGATCGTTGCCCACTTAGAATGACCGGACATCAGCTCTCCAACATCTCGAGAAACAGTTCGTGGACCCTATTGTCCCCCGTCATCTCGGGGTGGAAGGTCGATGCCAGCAGACCCCCTTGGCGAACGAGGACGGGGCTACCGTCGTGCACGGCGAGCACCTCGACGCCGGCACCCACCTCCTCTATCGAGGGTGCACGGATGAACACGGCCCTGAAGGGGGCGTCGACACCTTCGATGGCTAGATCAGCCTCGAACGAGTCGACCTGGCGTCCGTACGCGTTCCGCCTGACGGAGATGTCCATCAGGCCCACTCGGTGCGGAGCGTCGTGGTCGCCGGTCACCGCGCTAGCCATCAGGATCGCGCCGGCGCACGTGCCATACAGAGGCATCCCAGAACGAGCGCGCTCGGTCAATGGTTCGAGCAGGCCGAAGCGGTCCAGCAACTTGCCGATCGTCGTCGACTCTCCGCCCGGCATCACAACTGCATCGACATCCGCAACCTCGTTCGGATAGCGGATCTCGATCGGAGTCGCACCCGCCGACTCGAGGGCGCGCATGTGCTCGCGCACATCCCCCTGAAGAGCGAGGACTCCGATCTTCATTGCTGGCGGCGCCAGGTCTTCATTACCAGCCGCGCGTCGCCAAACGCTGGGACTCTGGGATATCGGGGATGTTGATACCGACCATCGCTTCACCCAGCCCGTGGCTGACCTTGGCGATGATGTCCGGATCCTTGAAATAGGTCGTGGCTTCGACGATGGCCTTCGCTCGCTCCGCGGGGTCCCCAGACTTGAAGATCCCGGAACCAACGAAGACGCCATCCGCGCCGAGCTGCATCATCAGAGCCGCATCCGCCGGGGTTGCGATACCACCGGCCGTGAACAGGACGACGGGAAGCTGGCCGGTCTCGGCGCACGCGCGAACCAGCTCGTACGGCGCACGGAGTTCTTTCGCCTCAGCCATAAGCTCCTCGGGTCCGAGGGACTTCAACCGTCTGAGTCCCGACGTGATCGCGCGCATGTGTCGAACCGCTTCGACGACGTTGCCTGTCCCTGCCTCGCCCTTGCTGCGGATCATGGCCGCACCTTCTCCGATCCTGCGAAGAGCTTCACCGAGGTTCGTGGCTCCACAAACGAACGGAACCGTGTAGTCCCACTTGTCGACGTGGTGCGCTTCATCTGCGGGAGTGAGGACCTCGGACTCGTCGATGTAATCGACGCCAAGGCTCTGGAGGACCTGGGCCTCGGCGAAGTGGCCGATGCGACATTTCGCCATCACGGGGATCGAAACGGTGGCCATGATCTCTGCGATCTTCTCGGGGTCCGCCATCCGCACGACGCCGCCTTCGGCACGGATGTCGGCAGGCACACGCTCGAGCGCCATGACCGCAACCGCTCCGGCAGTCTCCGCGATCTTCGCCTGCTCGGCATTAGTGACGTCCATGATGACGCCGCCTTTGAGCATCTCTGCAAGCCCGCGCTTGACGCGCAGTCCGCCGGTCTCTGAAGTCATGTCGGGCATCGGTGCTCCTTTTTAGCTAGTGGATGCACCTAAAGGGTACGCCGTACCTGCGCTATCAGTTGAAGGCGATCGAGCCTTTGACCTGGCCCTTCTTCGAAGGCACCAACTCGACCCAGATCGGTCCCGGAGCGAAGACGAAGTCCTCGCCGGAGCGGGTTCGATACAGGGGCCTTCCATCCTTCATCGTCCAGGTGCCCGCGATCACTTTCCCATTACGGAAGAGAAGGGCCTTCCCCGTGCCCTTGAGATCAAGCTTCGGTGACGCATTGCCGGCGACATCCACCAGTCGCCTGGAACTGTTCACCTCGACCTGCTGGATGAGAACGTTCGGAACGGCGATCTGGGCACCCTTGTTGGTCATGAAAGGACCGTCCTCGTAGCGCTTCCATGAATCGCCTTGCCACTTGTATTCGATCGTTACCGACGTATTGAAGTTCACGCGGATGCTCCGAGCCTTCTTGGCGATCTCCTGCACCGGACCGAACTTGAAGACATCGGTCCGTGGTGGGTCCACCTTCTTGACCCGCTGGTCGTTGCGAAGGACTTCGGTCCTTACGAAGAGGTTGTGGACGAGGATCGTCCCTGGAGGCACCCGATAGAACGCACCTCGTTGGTTGAGTTCGTTCAGAAGGATCATGTTGCGTTTCTGGAGTTCCTTGTCCACGATGCCGTTCGAGCCGGAGTATGCGATCACGCGCGTGAATGGCCGTGCGATCTTCGGGTCGTCGAACCGGGCGCTTCGCACCGGTCCCGCGTCATCCGATCTGCCGCAGTGATAGATCGCCATGAATCTGGTGATCCCTCCCTCGACGATCTCCTCGAACACGAGGTCGGCATCCTCGAGACCATGCTGGGGGCGAGCGTCCGGCGAGTTCTCGATCTTCACCGCAACCGCGGGGCGACCGAGCGAAACGCCTTTCGGGGGCTTGCTTCCGGTTAGCGGGCAGGTCGGGTCCACCGGTGGTGACTCGGCTACATCGGTCGGTGTCGGAGCCGCGGCACCCGGTTCGCTCCCGCTGTCACAAGCGACGGCCGCGAGGACCAGTCCAGCCAACGCGACGTAGAGAAGAGCCTTACTTCGCAAAGCTGAACGATCCCTTCGCTTCACCCTTGTCGTTCGGGAGCAACGCGATCCACGTTGTTCCCGCTTTCAGGATCATGGCCTCGCCGGCTTCGGTCTCAAAGCGCACGGGGTCTTCGATAGCCGCACGGACCCAGTGACCCTTGATCGCAACACCGTCACGGAAGAGCACTGCTTTCCCCGACCCGGTGACATCTGCGATCTCGGTTCCCGCGGTGCCCACAACATCTGTCGGTCCCGAGAGATTCACCGTGTGTAGCTCCAGCAGCACGTTGTCGACCGCGATCTGATCGCCCGAATCCGACATGAATGGCTCGCCACCCTGATACCGGTAGTACTTCCCGGTATCGAACTTGTAGGACACGACGGTGCCGCCGCTGAACGTCAGGGTGATCTCGTTCGCCTTCTTGAACTTGCCCTCCGGAAGGTCGCCGAACTTGTAGACATCGCTGGGTGGTGGCTCGTTGTATGTCTTCTGTCCGAGCTTCCGCACCGCTGCGGTGTTCGCGAACAACGTGTGTTCGAAGGCGTCGCCCGTTTCGACGCGCTGCATCGCCTCGCCGGCGGCGTTCTCCTCGATCTGGACGATGCCGGCATCCGTGAGGCGGCTGAAGACGAAGTCGTTCGCGCCCGAGAAGGCCAAGATGTATGTGGTCGGAGTCATGATCGCGGGGTCCACGAGGCGGGCACTACGGATCGGACCGGCAAGCTTGGCGTCGGTGCAGTGATACATCGCGAGGAATCGCGTGATGCCTCCCTCGACCAGCTCCTCGTAAACGATCTCGGCGTCGTCGAGGCCCTTCAAGGGGTACGCGATCGAGGTGTTCTCGATCTTCACGGCAACGGCCGGACGATCCAGAACGGATTCTTTCGATGGCTCGAGGCCGGACAGCGGACAGGTCACTGGAGTTGGGTCGAGTGCATCTCCAACGAGGGGGATGTCCTTGACACCGCGGCCCCCGAGCAAGAAGTACGCACCCACCGCGAGAGCGAGCACACCGCCTACTGCAACCACTACCTTGCCTCTACGTGTCACGCGGGTCGCCTCCTGGGTCGTCATATGGGGGTGCATCGCGGCCGGTTTGGCGACGCGAAAAACGCCCCGTTCGGGCGCTCGATGACGCTACCACCGGGGAGCGTGGTGACGACGGAAATCCCTCGCGACCTCGCTCTGCCTAGAGGTCTCCGAGGGCCTCGATGCGCTCCTTGACCGGTCGGTGGGTGGGTCCATCTGCCACCAGATAGAAGCTCGCATAGCGGCCCTTGTACGCATGTGCTTTCTCGATCGCAGAGGCGAGCGCAGGCGGGTAACGAGTCAATGCACAAGCGCGCACATCATCCGAGTAGCCCACAAGCACGCCTCTCCGTCCCGCTTCGCGATGACGAACCAGACAGTGGGCAACGATGGCTTCGAGTTCCGTTCGTGCATACCCGTCGAGTAGCGAGCGCGTCACGCCGACCACCGGACGGTCGGTGCGCCCGGAAAGTGCGTTGGCTCCATCGCCGGACAGGAGACACAGATCGACGCGACCGAGACCCAAACGTTCGCCGAGGCCGGATGCGATGTTGTGAAGGCGCGGCGCATCCGATCCTGCGATCGGCCGGGCACCTGCTTCCTTCAATGCGCGGCGGGTGAGGCTCTTCTGCGACGTCAGGCTTATGCGCTGCAGGACCGAGGGCTTCTTGATGTAGCGATCGGCGTCGCTCGCGTTCCAGTCCCGCACGACAGAAGACATGGGATCGGCCATCAGTAGCCCGGTCCCGAGTGGAGGGTCGCTTCGAACTCGCTCCGATAAGAGCCGAACGTGCTCTTCACATCGAGGTTCCCTTCGATCCGAACCACTGCTGCCGTTGCGGGATCGATCCACACCGTGATGTCTGCCGTGCCCTCGAACTCACCTCTGAAGTCCGTGACCGTACGAACGGGGAAAGCCTGCACGGTTGCGCCCCCGACGGAGACCGACCGCTTGGAACCAACAGACACCGTGTAGTCGCCAGAGGTGCTGTCCTTCCACGTCCCAGACCATGAATCACCCGCGTTGAGTGGGTAGCGCAGGGACTCGACCGGCGGATCAGGTTGATACGAGTTGTCGAACTCGAAGCCCTGATAATCGAAATGGATCTGCACGTTCGTGATCTCCGCGTTCGAGCGCGAGTAGCGAGTCGTCGTGCGAGTGAACCTGCGCTCCGATGACTTGGCTTCGGTTACGACCGTGACGGTGTCACCGGAGCTCCCTTTGTGACTCGTCTCGACCACCTGGGTCGGCGGAAGGTCCTTCTTGTCACAGCTGGATGTGTCACAGAACTCCTCGAAGCCCGTCTGGTCGTAGAGGTAATCCCCCGCCGCGGGGACATATGCCGCGGAACCATCGTTGTCCGCCCCCTCGGGGCCCGTTGCCCGCTTCGAACCGCCGTCGTCTCCTTCAGAACCCGCACCGCTTCCGGTGCCGGGCTTGGAACCCTTCTTGGGGGCGCCGCTTCCTTTCGAACCGGTGGCCGACGCGCCGCTCTTGTCCTTCGAACCCTCCTGCCGGCCCGCGCGGTCGTTGCCATCTGTGGTGGCGGCAGGATCGCCGCTGGCGCAGCCCGCAACCACGACGGTTGCAAGAACGAGGGTGACGATCAGACGCATCCTTGTCATGGGGCCATGATGCCCGACGCCAGCACCACCCATCGCTACTCGTAGCGCAGGGCTTCGATGATCTGAGCCCTGGCGGCGAGGCGGCTTGGAACCAACCCGACCACCGCTGCGAGGACGATCCCGCCAGCGACGGCCAGGAGCCACGCCCCAACGGGAAGGAGGAACGGCACCCGCCACGCGAACTGTGCCTCCATCGACTTGAGCATCAGCATCCCCGAGACCGTTCCGAGGATCGCCCCGCCTATCCCACCGATCAAACCGATCCCCGCGGCCTCGAGCAGCACCGAACCGAACAACTGCTTGCGTCCCATGCCGAGGGCCCGCTGCAGTCCCATCTCCCAGCGACGCTCGAGCACCGCCGTGAACAGAGTGTTCGCGATCGTGATCGCGGCAACGATCAGAGCGGCCAGCTGGATACCTTGAGCCAGCGAGAACGTTCCTTCCACTGTGTCTAGGAGTCGACCGATTACTTCGCGCTTGGCGAGCACCCGAGCAGGAGCCCCCGTCTGTTTCACCACTCCGAGGAGCTCCTCTTTGACCACCCCGACGTCGGCATCGGGCTCTAACAGGATCCCGAACTGGTCCGCATCGTGGTCCTTCCACAGTTCCTCGTAGGTCGAGTAGTCCACATAGAGAGAGTCGAAACTGACGAGGTCGTTGTACGTCGAGCCGATGGTGAACTCGTGCTCTCCGGTCGGGGTGTGGAGGGACAACGTGTCTCCGATCCCGACATCGTGGCGTTCGGCAGTGCCGACGGAGATCGCGATACCGCCGGACCGCAAGGTGTCCAGGTACTGGTCGGGGTCCTCGGTGATGGCAGACATCTGCGAGGTCGCGCCGTGTTCGATGGCGTCTTCGACCGCGATCGCGAAGAGCAGACCCTGCTGACCTTCGACGTTCAAGAACAAGAATCGCAAGGGATAGACGTGTGCAACGCCATCGACCGCCTCGAGCTCACCTTTGAGGTCACCCGACAATGCCTGATCACTCGTGATCCCGGTGAACGAACGTGCAGACACGTATAGAGGTGCCCCGATCAATGCAGTCGCTTGACGATCTATCTGAGTCTTGTACGAGCCGAGAGCGCTACCCACGCCGATGACGAGCCCCAGCGTGAGCACGAGAGCCGCGACCGTGAACGTCGTGCGACCGGGATTCTTCGCGAGAGCATCGGCCGACAGCCGGCCGACCGTGCCGAAGACTCGCGTGAGCACCGGTCTCAGGACCCGAACCGCGAAGGGAACGATGTACGGGAGAAGGAACGTCACGCCGGCGAGACCCGCGACGAGCCCTATCTGAACGATCCATTCCGCGCCCGGGTAGGTCCCGGTTGCAAGGAAGGCGGCCGCGGCAACGGCAAGAGCGCTCGTCCCCAACCCAACGCGCCACCGGTGCCCGCCAGCGACGCTGGCACGTGCCCATTCATAGGACGCATCGGGCCGCAGAGCTTCGATCGGAGATGCGCCGAGGACCCGACGCGCGGGAACGTACGCGCCCAGAAGCGAAACGCCGATGCCGCTAACGAGCGCGATCAACGCGTGGATCGGCTGGACGACGATCGGTCCGTTGGCCTGGACCGGCAAGAGCTCGTAGCCCTCGATCGCCCGTTCCACCAGCACCCGTGCCAGGAGGAGGCCACCGAGGATCCCGGCAACGCTCGCGACGACCCCGAACGCGAATGCCTCGCCCATGAATGCACCGAATACCTGTCGTCGTTCGGCTCCAAGCGCCATAGACATCGAGATCTCCCGACGACGTTCGGCCAACGACATCGACATGGTGTTGAAGACGACGAATAGAGAAACGAACAGCGAAACCGTGCCGGCAAGGGAGAGCAGGCTCCCGAGACCACCGAACACGCGCTCGATCCCTTCACCACGCTCCCCGGGTGGGCCAACGAGCGCTCCACCACCGACCACGTCATCGATGGTCGTTTCCATCGTCTTCAAGGAGACGGCCTCGTCCAGCACGACATAGATGGAATCCACGAGATCGGTCTTGTCGAACAATCGCTGGGCCGATGGCAGCAACATGATCCCGAGGTCCCCACCATTGAACGCGGCCAGAGCGCCCCCACTGACCGATCCCGACATGCGCACCGACTGGTCCCCACGTGGCGTCTCGACCCTGAACCGGTCGTCTTTACGCAAGCCGAGATCGTTCGCGACAGACGTCGACAGAACGAGGTCACGTGGGCCTGAGAATCCGCCAGACAAACGCACGCTCGCGAGCGAGCCAAGTCCTTTCGGGAACAGCGAGGCGAAATCCGGAGTGATGCCTAGGACGACGATCCGTTTCGATCCTTGCGGTCCCCTGACGCGCGTGACCGACCTCGTCACGGGTACCGCTTTCTCCACCCCATCCAGTTTCGACAAGCGCTCCACGTATCCAGCCGGAACGCCGGTCTGATCCGCCGATGCGACCTCGAGTTCGGCAACGCCAGCTAGGTCGCGGATGCTGGATCGGAACGACGACAGCAAGGTCGCGTTGATGACAGCGATAGAGAAGACGAGCCCGACGCCTGCAGCGATGCCGACCGTGGTCAGGAATGTCCTCAACTTGTGCCCGAAGAGATGGCGCATGTTGATCTTCATGAACAACGTGCGGAGCCCGTTCACGTCGCCTCGGACAACCGACCATCGATGAGTTTGACCGTGCGATCGGCGAACCCGGCACTGCTCGGGTCGTGGGTCACCATCACGATGGTTTGTCCTGCATCAGCAGTGGCGCGTAGGAGCTTCAGGATCTCTTCTCCCGTTACCGAGTCGAGGTTGCCGGTGGGTTCGTCGGCGAAAACCACGGCCGGTTCGGTCACAAGAGCGCGGGCAAGCGCAACACGCTGCTGTTCTCCACCAGAGAGTTGTGAGGGGCGGTGTGCCGCCCGGCCCCCAAGGCCCACCCTCTCGAGCGACGCCGTTGCGCGCTCCAACGCATCCGAGACGCCATCAAGTAGCAAGGGGAAGGCCGCGTTCTCGGCCGCGCTCAAGGTTGGCAACAGATTGAAGAACTGAAGGACGAATCCCAAACGTCTGCGGCGGACAAGTGCAAGGGCTTCGTCCGAGAGCGAGGAGATCGATACGCCCTCGAGTTTCACGTCACCTTCGTCGGGGCGGTCGAGCCCACCGAGTATGTGCATCAAGGTGGACTTCCCCGAACCCGAGGGCCCGGTGATCGCAAGGAACTCCCCCGGTGGGACGGCGACGCTGACCGAACGCAGGGCGCGGATCGGATCGTCGCCCTGCAGGTAGCTCTTGACTACAGCGGATGCCTCGACCGCATGGTCTGCCACCCGGGCATTGTCTCGCGGGCCGCTAAGTCTTCAGACCCGATATCGCGGGGCCCTGGATCACATTGCCGTCGGCGTCGAAACGGGAGCCGTGGCAGGGACAGTCCCACGACCCTTCGGCGTCATTCTTACGAAGGACACAACCTAGATGCGTGCACCTCGGTGACTTGGCATGGGTCAGACGGTCGCCTACGAAGTGGGTCGCCACTTCAGCGTTCTCGGTGACGAACTTCTGGGCGGATGCGAACGGCTTGATGCGCTTCGAGTCGTACAGCGCGGCCCATTCGTTAGGGCGACCAACGATGTGGTCCGTAAGGATCATCGCGCTGAGGGTTCCGTTGGTCATGCCCCACTTGCCGAAACCCGTCGCCGTGAAGACATGGTCGGATCCGCGCGTCAAGCGACCGATGTAGGGAACCTTGTCGACGGAGACATTGTCTTGCGTCGACCACCGGTAGCGCGGGGCATCCATGCCGTAGTGCTCGTATGCCCATGTCTCTAAGCGCTCGTAGTACTTCGCGGTCTCTTCATCGGTACCGGTCTTGTGTCCCTCTCCCCCGACCAGCAACAATCTTTCGTTGTCGGTCGGGATGGATCGGAGGGAGCGTGTCGGTCCGCCCGTCGAGATGTACATGCCGCGTGGGACCTCTCGATCGACGCGATCGGCGATGACGTATGACCTGTAGGGATGCACTTTCGTGAAGAACAGCCCTCGGTCGAGGATGGGCATGTGGGTGGCGACGATCACGTCTTGCGCATGAACCTGCCCGGTCTCGGTCGTGACGGTGCACGGGTGTGACTCCTCTACCCCGGTGACCACCGTGTTCTGGAAGATGTGACTGCCGCCTCCGTCGACCAGCGCAGCCAGCGCGATCAAGTAGCGCCGGGGATCGAACTGTGCCTGGTTCGTGAACCGCAGCGCGCCCTTTACCTCGAAGGGCAGTTCCGTGTCCGTGGTGAACTCGACAGGAAGACCCACTCGAAGAGCTGCGTCGACCTCGGCGCGGATGGATGCGACCGCTCCATCGACCTCGGTGTAGACGTAGTTGTCCGCTCGTTCGAATCCACAATCGATATCGAGATCCTCGACGAGGGCCGCGATCTTCTCCTTGCCGGCCTCGTTCGAACGACCGTAGATCCGAGCGCCCTCCTCACCGAACGACGACAACAGCTTCGAGTAGATGAGGTTGTGGCTGGACGTGACCTTCGCGGTTGTGTAACCGGTCACGCCGCGCGCGATCTCTTTGCGTTCGATCACCGCGACGGTCAAGCCCTCCTGTTTCAACAGGTACGCAGCGGTGATGCCCACGATCCCGGCCCCGACAACAGCAACATCAACCGACAAGGTGTCCTTCAATGCCGGGTAGTCGGGTGACTCGGTGGCGTCCACCCAGTAAGAGATGAACTGGTCCTTCTTAGACATGAGCAGGCTCCTTGATAGCGCGCTCGTAGAGGTTCTCAACGTTGCCCACAAGACGGGTCCAGTCGAACCCGGACGCGGTGCGTGTCCCCGCTTTACCCATCTTTGCCGCCAGCGACCCGTCAGCGAGGACCTTCTTGATCGCATCGGCCAGGAGTCCAGCATCGCCCGGGGTAACGAGAACGGCGCTTCCCGAAGCAACGGCTCGGAAGCCGGGGAGATCCGAGCACACGACAGGCGTGCCCGCCGCCATCGCTTCGATCAGGACGATCCCGAACGATTCGCCGCCGGTCCCCGGCGCGCAGTAGACGTCGGCGCGTTTGAACAACGAAGCCTTGGTCTGTTCGTCGACCTTGCCGAGGAAACGGGCATCGACCAGCAGGCGCTCGGCCAAGGCACGCAGGTCCTTCTCTTGGGGGCCGGACCCGGCAACGAGCAACTCGATGCCGGTGTCTCTCAATCGCGTCATCGCTTGGAGCAGGACCTCGAGCCCCTTCCTTCGCTCTAACCGCCCCAGGAACAGGACCTTCTGGCCGGGTCCAACGTCGGCCGGCTCGGCATCTGCGAAGCGAGCGACGTCGACCCCGTTCGGGGTGAGGTGGTAGTCGCTCGGCAGGTAGCGCTGAACGAGCTCGCGAGCGGCATCCGACACTGCGGTGCGCACCGCCAGCTGCCGGGCTGCGAGCTTCAGTACGGGGGCCCCGATCCGGTATCCCATGCTGCCCTCCGCTGCCGCGTGGAAGGTACCGAGGCAAGGTGCGGTGGCTCGCATCAGCGCGAGGAGCGACAAGCTCGGGATCAATGGCTCGTGGAGATGCACGACGTCCGGCGAGAATCCGGCGAGAACCTTCTTGATGGTTACGGCCGCTCCGGGGCCGAAAGCAAGAGGGGCAACGGACCCGTTCGCAGGTACCGGCACGGTGCGACCCACGAACGAGACACCCGGCTGCTTCTCCACCGACCCACTACGCGGAGCGACGATCAACACTTCGTGACCGCGGCCCCCGAGCGACCCGGCGAGAGAACGGATGTGCGACTGAACACCGCCGGGTCTGTCCCATGCATAAGGACAGACGATCGCAACCCTCATCGGCGTGCGCGTTCGGCGCGATCCGCGGTCCAGAACGGTTGGAACACGTGCCACTCGGTTGGGTACTTCCGGATGTAGTCCTCGAGTTGCCCTACTGCGATCGTCGTCAGCTTGTCGACAGCGTCGGGATCGTCGGCCGGCGGGGGCTCGATCGGGGGGTTCATCTCGATCGCCCAACCCCATCGGCCATCATCCAGACGGCGCCCGCGTATGCCCGTGAAGATCAGAGGGGATCCGGTACGTACCGCAACCGCGGCCGCCCCACGAGGAAACGTTGCGGGTTCGCCGAAGAACTCGACTTCGACGCCATCTCCTTTCAGGTCCCGGTCACCGAGCACCGGCACCACACTGTTGTTCTGCACGGCCTCGATGAGTTTTGAGGTCACGCCTTTCTCGGCCGGGTAGATGACGAGACCAAGAGCCTCCCTATGCGCGACGAAGAAGTCGAACATCCGTCTCGGCTTGAGGGTCTCGGCAACAGTGACCACCTGCCACCCCACCGCGCCGGCCCACGCGCCAGCCGCATCCCAGTTGCCGAGATGTCCGATCAGGACTACGGCCCCTCTGCCCTTGGCGATCTCATCGCCGATGTGATGGGGGTCCTTCGGCTGAACGCGCTCGAGGAAGAACGGGGCCTTCTCGCGTACCGCCCTGAACGTTTCGAGCCAGTAGCGAGAGTAGGAACGGAACGCCTCGGCAACCACCTCGTGGAGTTCTTCCGAGCCAACCGGCAAGCCCGTGATGCGTGCGAGGTTCCTCTCGACCTGAGTGTTCTTCCCCCGCGTCCGGCGAGCCTGCATCGTCCCAACGGTGTGAGCGAGCCCGTACGCGACGCGCTCGGGAAGCCA
>JAXDJJ010000079.1:0-4609 GCA_034665745.1 Actinomycetota bacterium
GGTCTGCTGCCTCCTGACCGAGTTATGAGCGGGTCCGTCGTTCGCGAAGCCGACTCATACCCGACCTATTACCTGGGTCACGACGCTCACTTCGAAACGTTGCGGGGATACCTCGAAAGATTCACGAACCTCACTCTGATCGGCCGAGCAGGTATGTACCGCTATAACAATCAAGACCACGCGCTGATGACCGGCCTCTACGCGGCGCGCAACCAGCTTGGTTTAACCAACCTCGACCTCTATTCGATCAATACGGAAGATGCTTATCTCGAAGAGACGACTAAGACTCCGTGACCAGCCGGTTCGGTCCCCAGTACGACACGGCAGCATCCATCAGAAACAAGACATCGAGGGGGTATCGATAGCGCGGCGCGGCGGCCGTGAGGACGAATGGGGCTACATACATTGCAGCAAGCAGCAGGACCGTGCCAACCGAGAAAATGCCTTCTGCCCGTCGCAACCAGAATCTCGCAACCAGCCAGATCACGATCGGAAGAGCAGATAACAGTTGAACGATCGGTTCCAGTGGATGGGTCGAGTTCCCCAGATCCGGCCGGAACAGAGTCGCCAGCTTCAGCACCGCAAGACCAGCAAACTGGATCGGATGCTCCCGGACGAAACGAGTCGCCTCAGCAAAGAGTTGGTCACTTTCATCTGAGTTGAGGCCCACCGGGGCCCAGCGTCCCAACCGCGACGTTTCGAAGGGCAACTTCCCGGCGTCGGCAACCCGGCCGACAGAAAGCTCGACATTCCCGTCTAACAATGCTCCAGCCGTGGACCCATTCGCTCCCACGAAGAACACATACGCGCCATATCTGCTACTAGCGATGATGGGTCGGCCGGCCAAAGGGGTCGTGACGCCGACGACCACCACCACAGCCGTGGCAAGTACCACGGCCCATCGTTTGAGGTCCAGCACCCCCCGCAGGATCCATGCCAGCGCGGGCAAGATGGTGATGAGGTTGGGGCGTGTCACGAACATCACCCCCAACAGACAACCGAGACCGGCCACCCGCACCCATGTCGCGGGCCTCGTCCTCAACAACACGAGGATGGAGATCACCATGATCATCATCGGATAGACGATCGCGATGTCCCCGACACGCCGGATGGCCAGCACGGCCTGCGGATGCAGCACCACAAGGGATGCACCGGCTATCGCTCGCCACTCGCGGACGCCGCAGAGCACCAAGGTCCGGTAGCAGATCACAGCCCCCGCCACGAAGACGCACGCCTGCAGGATCATCACGCCATTGAGGTCGGCGATCCACAAGCCCGCCGCTACGACGGCGACGTAGCCGAGTGGGAATACAACCCCGGCCTTGCCTCCCGCTAGAACCTCGCGAGCCTCATGAAGGAACACCGGCGACGAAACGCCTGACCCGATGAAGTGCTTTCCCCACAGGACAACGATGAGGGCAACCAGCGACGCCCCTGCTGCGACCCAGCGGGAGTCCTTCACCAATCGCGCGAGATCAGTGAACGCAGTCCAGTGCGAAGTAGGTTCCGCTCCCCCTCGTCGAAAACGAACGACCATGCCAGGATCGCGAACGCGGCGATCGTGAATAGGCATGCCTCGAGAGCAGTCATCAACGACATCTCGTCAAGGTTGAAAGCGAGCCTGACCGCGACACCGGCGACCAGGCACAGGGAGCTCACCGCTAACAACTTGGAGATACCCACCCATGGATAGCTCAACCGGTCACCCGACAAGCCGACGGCGGATCGGCTCAATGGCACGACACCGGCAACGATCGCTGAGATGGCACTGGCAAGCGCCGCGCCGGCCAACCCGTGAGTACGTGCAAGCCAAAACGTGAGTCCCACGTTCAAGCCCCCTTCGATGAATGTCCACCTGGTGACGATGTCGGTACGACCTTCACTGATCACCATCTGAGCAACGTTCTGCCGCCAGACCTGCAGCACGAACCACACAGCGAGGATCCAGATGACATGGGTTCCCGCGAATCCCGCCGTCCCGACCCAACCGAGGACGAGCTCCCTGCCGAAAAGGCTCGCGGCCACCGCCCCCATCGCCGCTGCGCACATCAATATGAGGGTGGTTTGACGGAACACACGGTTGAGCCATTCCCAGTCTCCTCGAGCAACGCTGTGCGCATACGCGGGCCACAGGTTCGTGGCAACGAGAGCAAGGAGCGTCAAGGCGACCAGGAACACCTGCAGTGTCGGCGAGTAGCGCGCGACCATCGATGGCACGAGCACCAGGATGATGATGATGTTGTCGAACCTGCCCTTGAGTGCTCCTCCGACGGTCAGCAAGAGGAAGCTCTTGGCTTCCGGGTAGAGGGCTTGCAAGGCTCGACGGTTCACCAACGACCGAGCGACAGAGAATCGATCGCTGTCCGTCATCGTCACGAAGACAGCCATCATGCTGATCCAGAGCAGCTCGGTTCCCATCGTCCAAGTGACGATCGCCACGAGGGAATGAGGCCACTTGGACAATATGGCTACAAGACCGAGCAACTGAACGATCACCACACCGGTCTCCAAGAGGTTCAATGAACTGACGCGTTCGTAACCTGCACGCGCGGAGTACAGGACGCGGGGCCCTTGCAGGAGCAACGAGCATCCGATACCTACAAGCAGCACAGTCTTGGCTGCGCTTTCGTCCACCATCGCGTTGGCGATGTCACCTACCGGCCAGAAGAAAACGATCGCGACTCCGATGAGGACGAAAAGAGCGGCACAGAACCCCAGGATCGTCCAGAACGCGGTGGCAACGAGCGCCGGAACCTCGCCTTCCCGACCTTCACCCCGGAAACGAGCAATCACCTGCGTCAGTGCCGACTGGATCCCGAGGTCAGCCATGCTCATCGTTTGGATCACGGCAAGGGCAGCAACCCAGAAGCCATAACGTGATGCACCGAGGTCATCCAAGAGAAGCGGCACGCGGATGAATGATGCGATCGCCGCAACCAAGTTGAGTAGGACGGCCGACGAGATGTTCCGGCGCGCTCGAGCGCCCCGGCCGTCCGCGTCCTTCTCTTCGAGGATCTCAGGCAGATCGTCCATCGTTCTCCCCTGTGGACTGCACGACTCGTTCCAAAACCGTGATCAGGGACTTCGTTTGAGCCTCCCACGTGTAGGCATCAAGAGCCCGTTGGAACGAGGGGAGACTCGCGGTTGCTTTCGCGTTGATGAGCCTCGTGACCAGCCGCGACACCTCTTCTGGAGAGGAAGCAGTGAACACCCCGTCCCTGGTCGTGAATATCCGGCCGAGCCCATCCGGTTCCCCGGGAACGCACAGCACCGGTCGTTGTGTGGCGACGTACTCGAGGAACTTCACACAAACCTGCGCTCGGTCGACATACGGCAGGTGCAATAAGAGGTCCGCTCCGCTCTGAACCGAGGCGATGGCCTCGTGATCCTGGAACCCATGGTCGACGAAGATCTCAGGACACGATCCGAGATGGGCCCGCAACAGACCACCGTCATGACCGAAGTAGTGGAGCCTCACGGCATCCAGCCCGGCCTCCCTCACCGCTTGAGTGAGTCCTCCCATCGCGATCTCGGGAAGCATGATCCGTCCCTCCGCAACATGACCTGTAAAGACGATGTTGAAATGCGGGCCTAGATCTGCCGGCGTGGCGTTGCGCCAGTGCGCGAGGTCCACACCGCTGTAGATCACCGACGCGTCCACGCCGAAACGTCGCGCCAGTTCTACGGCTCCAACCGAGGACGCGGAGGTGATGTGGGTCGCCGTCTTCAGCCTCTGCCTGGTGCGAGCGGCAGCCAACACACGGCCCGTGCCATGCTTCCCTGACCCCCAGTCATCCTTGAAGTCCGGTATCCACGGGCGTCCCCATAGAGCCCCAGATCGTTTCGCCAGCTCGTGCGGCGAGTCGCTTCCGATACCCCAAACCACATCCGGTGCCTCTAGATGCCCTTCCTTGATCAGCGATATCCCGCGCTCCACCCACTCCGGATAAGGCCCCCGGTCGAGGATGTGCCGTGCGGTCGTCAACTGCCTCGACAATCCTGATCGATGCAGCGCATGCCACGGATCGCGCAAGAGACGCGCTACGCGGATACCGCCCTCATCTTCGATGTGCGGCTCGCCGTCCTCCAGCGCCGACAAGACCGACACCCTTGCGCCGTTCGCGGCAAGTTGCTTGGCGAAGGTACCGGCACGCAAACCAGACACATGCTGTATGGGGGGATAGGTGTCACAGACGATCGTGATCCTCAATGCAGCTTGTCGATCCCACCGGCGGTCGACGCGACTGCCGCTCTAAGGCGCGCTCTCGAATACACGTCCCATGCGCTTAGGTTCGCGATCCTCCACAACGTCGGCCAGCGATCCGACTCGCCCTTGGCCAGCCGATCGAGCTCCGCGTGTACCCGAGGTCTATCGAACAACGCGCTGACCTCGTCTGAGGCAGAGTCGATCATCTCGCCCATCCAGCCAGACAACGGCCCCGACAACCACTCCTTCTCGGGGGGGAGGAATCCGCGCTTCGGTCGCGTCACTATCTCGCGAGGCAGAAGATCCTTCACTGCGTGCCGAAGCACACGCTTGACGTCACCACCCCCCATGATGAATCCGATCGGCAGCGTGTAGGCGAATTCCGCAATCCGATGATCGCAG
>JAXDJJ010000080.1:0-17874 GCA_034665745.1 Actinomycetota bacterium
ATCTGGGCCGACCCCTATATGTGGATACCCGAAGCGGCGCGTGTGCTGCGGCCCGGCGGAGAGCTGATGTTCCTGGGCAACGGGGCGCTCCTGATGCTCTGCGTCCACGACCTCGAGGAGGACGACCCCGCCGACGAGACCCTGAAGCGCGACTACTTTGGGATGCATCGATTCGAGTGGCCCGACAACAACTCGGTCGAGTTCCATCTCAACCACGGCGACATGATCCGGCTGCTCAGGGACAACGGTTTCGAGATCCTCGATCTCGTCGAACTCCGTCCAGGCAGCGATACGCCGACGAAGTACCCGTTCGTGACGAACGAATGGGCCCAGAAGTGGCCCTCGGAAGAGGTCTGGAAGGCCCGGAAGCTCTAGGTAAGGGCGTCCGCAGCTGCGGTGAGGCGATGCTCTTCGATCGCAGCTCGCTGTTCGTCGGCTCTGGCGATCAGCTTGTCGAAGTCGGTCACGGCTAGACGCGAGTCGTGGGCCGCAACTTGTTTCAGCGAGCGCCACAGCGAGCGTTTCCCGGTCACGCCAAGGAAGAGGCCCTCGAACTCGACCAGGCGGCTCAACGGCGAGTACCCGGTCAGCTGCCCATTCAGCTTGAGGCGTCCGGCCTTCTCTGCCATCCACGCGGCCCCTTGCTTGAGGCGGTCGTGGCTTATCCCCAACGTGTCCATGAGGGTCTCGAGCTCGGCCTTGTCCTCTTCGATCGCAACTACGAGGTCGCGCAGGAACGATTCGTAGATCGTGCCCTCGTTGTTGCCGAGAGTGCGCCGCGCGAGTTCAAGCCCTGCCGCGGCACCGGCAAGGTGGTCATTCAGGTAGATGCCAAGGAGCTTGTCGTCCATGACATGAGTTTGCCCCGCGCGAGCATCGGGTAATCGTTGTAAGCGGGTTTCATGTTGCGCGTTCTTTGAAACCACGGTAGGAACGTTGTTACTTCGTTCGTCCGTAATCCACGGAGGGGAGATCCATGGCAGAAGATAAAGGTCTTGTTGAGCGAGCGCGAGAAGCGGTCGCCGATGTCACCACAAGTGCAGCCGACGTAGTCGCGCCGGCAAGTAAAGACTCAGGCCCGGTCGCAGCAGCGCGTAGCGTTGCCGCAGGGACCGCGAGGGTGGGCGCTGCCGTCGCTCGGCCCGCACGAAAGCCGGCGCGCAAGAAGCCCACGAGCCGGAAGAAGACCGGAGCGAAGAAGACGACCGGTCGCAAGAAGTCCACGGCGCGGAAGTCTCCGGCTCGCAAGAAGTCCACGGCGCGGAAGTCTCCGGCTCGCAAGAAGGCGACCGCCCGGAAGAAGACCACTGGTCGCAAGAAGTCCACGGCGCGGAAGTCTCCGGCTCGCAAGAAGACGACCGCCCGCAAGAAGACCACTGGTCGGAAGAAGTCCACGGCCCGTAAGTCCCCGGCCCGCCGGGCGAAGTCGACGGCCAAGAAGGCGACCCGCAGGGCGAAGTCGACCGCAAGGAAGACGACCCGCACCGCGAAGCGCACCGCGCGCAAGACCACTGCCGGTGCTCGCGCTGGGGCCCGCAGCGCGGCCAAGGGCACGCGCTCAACGGCTCGACGCTCGGTAGGTCAGGCGAAGTCGGCTGCCAAGCGCACGGGTCGCAAGAAGGCGACCGCCCGGAAGAAGAGCACCCGCAGGCGCTAACGCGGGTCTAAGCAGATCAACTGGGGCGGCTCCTTCGGGGGCCGCCCTTCGTCTTTACTATGTCGGCCATGAGGTCCTTCATCCTGAACGGGCGCTCGCCCCTGAACGGCGAGGTCCAGATAAGCGGCGCGAAGAACGCGGCCCTGAAGATCATGGCGGCATCCCTGATGGTGCCGGGCGAGGTCACGCTTTCCCGTGTTCCCAGGATCACCGACGTCTACTTGATGGCCGAAGTGCTCACGCGCCTTGGTGCCAAGGTCGAGATGGACGAGGACCGGATGTCGATCGACGCGTCAGGCGAACTCTCGGAAGAGACTCCTTACGATCTGGTCGCCCGGATGCGTGCTTCGATTCAGGTTCTCGGACCTCTTCTCGCTCGCTTGGGCCGAGCCAGGGTTTCGCTTCCAGGAGGTGACGCGATCGGCTCGCGTCCCATCGACCTTCACCTCGGGGGACTCGAACGGATGGGGGCGAAGTTCACCTACGAGCACGGTTTCATCGAAGGGGTAGCCGAGCGTCTGCGCGGCACAAGGGTTCTCCTCGACTTCCCCTCGGTCGGCGCTACCGAGAACATCGTCATGGCTGCTGTTACGGCCGAGGGCACGACGTCGATCGAGAACGCGGCGAGGGAACCTGAGATCCAGGATCTCGCGGTGTTCCTGAACGAGTGCGGTGCGAAGATCTCGGGTGCCGGAACACCCTCCATCACCATCGAGGGGGTCGACGGATTGCATCCGGCACATCACGAGATCATCCCGGATCGGATCGAGGCGGGCACCTTCGCGATCGGTGCGGCTGCGACGCGAGGCGACGTCACCTTGAAAGGCCTTCGGACGGATCACCTCGAGCTACTGCAACTGAAGCTTCAAGAAGCTGGAGCCGAGGTTCGCTGCAGCAAGGACGAGATGCGAGTCACCATGACTGGAAGACCGCGACCCCTCGACCTCGTTACGTTGCCGTATCCGGGCTTCGCCACCGATCTACAGCCCTTGATGATCGTGCTCCTCGCGCAAGCCGAAGGTTCATCGATACTCACCGAGAATGTCTTCGAGGCGCGCTTCCTATTCGTTGACGAGCTCAATCGGATGGGCTGCCAGATCCGTGTGGAAGGCCATCACGCGGTCATCCGGGGGGTCGAGAAACTATCGGGCGCTCCGGTCAAGGCCCCCGATATCCGGGCCGGTGCTGCCTTGGTGATCGGTGGTCTATGCGCCGAGGGTCAGACAGAGGTCTTCGAGATAGCTCACATCCTGCGCGGCTATGAGAGTTTCGAGGAGAAGCTGCGGGGCCTCGGCGCGGACATCACGGTCACAACATGAGACACCTCCGGTTCATCATCAGGTGGATCGGAGTGTTGACGATGGTGTTCGGGGGCGTAACGATCCTGTGGGCTTTGTGGGTCATCGTCCAGTACAAGACAGGGTGGGCCTTGAGCGCATTCGACAAGAAGGACTCCACCGACTGGGCACGGATCGCCCTCGGCCTCCTTCTCTCCGGGATGTTCTTCTTCTTGGTCGGAGCAGGGATCGTGTTGGTGTCGCGCTACGAGATCGGCGCCACGCCCGATCCAGACGCACCGGTACCTCGGTGGGCCAAGCCCGTCGCGTGGCTCTTGTTCGTAACTGGGTTCGGTGCGATAGGTCTCGCAACGTTGTTCGCGGGCATGACCAAAGAGTTCGGCGACCACACCGCCGGGATCGTCAGCTACTGCATGTTGATCGGTGTCGGGCTGTTGTTCTCCGGGTGGGGCCTTAAACGAGCAAGCGCTCGTGAGGAGAAAACCGGATGAAGTCCACCTACGCGCGGGTGATGACCGGTTCGCGGGTCACGAGACCGCCGGTAAGGAAGCTTTGGGTCTATCTCCTGATCGGGGTGATCCTTGCCTCGATGGTTTCGATGGCCCCCCGAGAGACCATCGATCTTGCTACGGATCCCATCGGAGTTGCCGCAGCACTGGCGATCGTCATGGGCTTGCTGGCCAAGAAGTCGATGTCTTTGACCCCGTGGGCACTCGTAGCCCTCGCCCTGACCTTCTACTGGAGTGCTCGGCACTGGTCCACCCTCGAGTCGCAATTGCAAGTGGCCCAGCTGCTGGTGTTGGCGGTGGCGATCGTGGTGGGCGCCCTCCAGCTTCGGATAACCCTGGAGAGTGGCGCGGCCGCGGATCATCCATCACGTGCGCGGTGGGGCTCTGTGTTGGTCGCGCTGACTGCGGCGACGGTCGTCATCGCCTTGGGATTCCCTCGGGTTCCCCTGGTCGTCTACTTCCGGGGCCCGCCGGTAGAGAAGGTCGCTGGGCCCTCGATACCTGCCGGCCGTTTCGCGCCTAGAACGCGCGTCGGACGCATCCAGGATCCTGGCCTAACGGAGATCAGTGGGCTCGCTGCGTCGACCAACGATCCAGATGTCTTCTGGGCCCACAACGATTCCGGGGGCGCTCCCGCTCTTTACTGTCTGCTGGGATCCGGGGCCTCCTGCGGAACATGGGATGTAGCCGGGGCTGTTAACACCGACTGGGAAGACATCGACATCGGGCCCGGTCCGGTCTCAGGCCGCAGCTACATCTACGTTGGAGACATCGGCGACAACGCCGCGGCCCGTGGATCCGTGACCGTCTACCGGATGTTGGAGCCGGATGTCGACCCGGCGACCAGCGATGGCGGGTCGTTACCTGCCGACGCGATCAGGTTCCGCTATCCGGACGGGCCGCACGATGCCGAGACATTGTTGATCCACCCTCTGACGGGCGATCTCTACATCGTCACCAAGGAGCTGACCTCGGGCGTGTACAAGGCCGCAGCTCCGTTCGATACGGATTCGGTTCTGCCCCTCGAGCGAGTCGCGCGCTTCTCACTCTTCGCCAACTTCGCCGACCGCACCGGAGGCGATATCGCTCCGGACGGGCAGAGTGTGGTCCTGACCACGTACGGCGGTGTCTACGAACTCGTCCTTACGTCTCAATCTGCCGTCGACGGGTTCGACGAGATCTGGCACGTCGGTCCAACCGTGGTCGATAGGGGTGCTGAAGGCCAACTCGAAGCGGTTACCTATTCGTCCGACGGGAGATCGGTGTTGTTCGTTCCGGAGGGAGCGCGCAGCGTGATCTGGCGGTCCACTCTGAAACGAACGTGAGACAGGTAAGGCATCCCGAGCGGCGAACCCCTCCGGGGTGAAGCGCTGGTCCCGTATCTGGGTAGTCCTTGCTGCCGCTCTCGTCCTCGCGGCCCTGCTCAGCGCGCCGGGGACCGCAAGTGGATATTCCGCGTGGGCGATCGACAACGAAGAAGCCGACTGCACGCAGATCCCGCCCGAAGAAGTTCCCCCGGCGGCCGTAGCTACAGACAAGAAGCTTCCCGTCGAGGTGCGTGTGCTCACCGAAGCTGCCGACCTGGCGATGACCAAGGGATACATGCAGGTTGCCAAGGACGCTTATTCCCGGATCGGGATCACCCTGAGAGTTCGCTACCAGACGGTGGTACCGCCGGCTGAGTGGGTAGCCGGCCGGACGGTCATAGGCGGGGGACCCGATCAGCCGACGATCTTCGACTTCATGAGATCCATCTATGGCGGTGAACGGCCGGAAGGCGTCGACCTCGTCTACTTCATGACGCGTGATTGGGACGGTGGCTTTGCAGCATGTATCGGTGGCGTGCGTTTCGCCGATCTTGCTTTCGCGTTCGGGAGCATCGACTACGCGACGGAGGACCTGGTGCCGTCACCCACGGTCAATGAAGGGGTGATCGCAGCACATGAGATCGGTCACCTCCTTGGAGCCCAACATCACTACGCGAATTGCGCCGAGGCTCTACCTTCGGGAGCCCTACGTGGGGATACCAACCCTTGCACGACGATGTGGCCCGCGGCCGCCAACGCGTCGTCCACATTCGGGCTCCTCGAGCGTTCGTTCATCCGCTCGTATACCGCCCAATACGCCAAGGGCTAGAAGAGAAACCCGAGAGCAGAAGCCTCGGCTCTGGCCACCTCGCCCGCTAGAATCAAGGGGTGAACGAGACCATGACCATCGAAGACAGGGTCAAAGAGGCCCTCGAACTGATCCGTCCTGCCATCCAGATGGATGGTGGCGACATCCGGCTCGAAGGGGTCAGTGGGCACACCGTGACGGTTCGCCTCTTCGGCACTTGTGAGACTTGCCCCATCTCTCCGATCACGCTGAAGCAGGGGGTCGAGCGCATCCTCAAGGAGCGCGTCCCGAGCATCACCGAGGTCGTTGCCGTCGAGGCGTAGGGCATCCCTGCAGTGGAGGTAGACAGTCTCATCGAGCGCGCTCTCCAAGGCGAGCGCCGCGCGATAGCCAGATTGATCTCCCTCGTCGAAGACGGCAGCCCGGACCTCGGCAAGGTCATGCAGGCCCTCTACCCGCGTACCGGTAACGCGTACACGATCGGCATAACCGGTGCGCCGGGAGCCGGGAAGTCGACCCTCACCGAACAGATCGTGTCACGAGCTCGCCGCGACGGTCGCAAGGTCGGCGTTCTGGCGGTTGACCCGTCGAGTCCCTTCTCCGGCGGAGCGTTGCTGGGGGACCGTGTACGCATGCAGAGTCATGCAACCGACCCGGATGTCTTCATCCGTTCGATGGCGACCCGTGGACACCTCGGCGGCATCTCTCTGGCTACACCCGAGGCAGTACGCGTCCTTGACGCGGTTGGCATGGACATCGTCGTGATCGAGACCGTGGGCGTGGGCCAGGCCGAGGTCGAGATCACCGATGCGTGTGACACGACCCTTGTCGTCGTGAATCCCGGATGGGGCGACGCCGTCCAGGCCGCGAAGGCCGGGCTGATGGAGATCGCCGACGTTTTCGTCGTGAACAAGGCAGAACGCCCCGGCGCCAAAGATGCAGTCCGCGAACTAAAGCAGATGCTCGACATGTCTGACGCCGACTGGCGGCCCGAGGTCATCGAGACCGTCGCGACGAAGGGAGAGGGCATCGAGGACCTGTGGACCGCCATCGAGAAACACCGCGCTTATCAAGATGAGAAGGGTCTGCTCGAGGCACGTCGCCGCAGACGGGTCGAACGCGAGATCCGCGAGATCGTTGCAGAACGCTTCCGGCGCAGGGTCGAAGTTGAAAGTGGGGACCTCTTGACCCAACTAGCGGATCAGGTCACTGCTCGTCAACTCGACCCTTACGCCGCAGCGGATCGACTCGTAGCCAGTCTCGACTAGCGGCTACTTGAACGTGAACGTGATGTTGCCACTGGTTGGAACGCTGACACCGGCGCATCCCTCGCTAGGTCCGAACGTGAGATGCACGTGAACGGGCTTTCGATTCACGAGTTTGAGCTCTTCGCTTCCATCACCGCATACGATCCCTAGGTCGGCACGGCCCTGGTGAACGCGCCCGGCGACGGCTTCCCCGGACTCATCAACGATCTCGACTGAGACGACGCCCTCGCCCGCCTCCGTCATCACGTCCTTCGACGTTACGGTGGAGAGCCTCGTTTCGGCCGTCGGATTCAGGTCCAGCACGATCGTGTTCGGCGTCTCGTAGCCAACGCTCACGGTTCGAGTCGTAGAGGCCGCGATCGCCGGCTGCATGGAAGCCCCCACCAAGAGAAGCAGTGCGGCAAGAAGTTTCGTTGTACGCGTCATCTCTATCCCTCCTCGGGTCGGATCTGTTCTTCGTCTGCCTTCACCTCAAAGAACGCAGCTCTCCCGAACGGGTAACCGCCTTCGGAGGTCCACGGCGGTGGGCCCGGTAGAATCTGGTTCATGGCTGAAGAACAGCAACGACGCTGGGAAGAGGCATACGAGCAGGCCAAGATGCGTGACGACGTCGACTTCGACACGTTGTCGAGTGCTCCGTTGGATCCCCTATATGCACCCGAGGGGGGGCCAGAGGACGGTATCGGCTACCCGGGCCAGTACCCGTTCACCCGTGGCATCTATCCATCGGGATACCGGGGGCGCCTCTGGACGATGCGCCAGTTTGCGGGCTTCGGTTCGCCCGCCCAGACGAACGAGCGCTTCCATTTCCTCGTCGACCACGGACAGACGGGCCTCTCGGTCGCGTTCGACATGCCGACCCTCATGGGCCGGGACTCGGATGACCCGCATTCCCTCGGCGAGGTAGGCCGCTGCGGGGTCGCGGTCGACTCCCTTGCCGACATGGAGATCCTCTTTGGCGGACTGGACCTGGAGACAGTGACCACGTCGATGACGATCTCTGGCCCTGCACCGATGTTGTTCGCGATGTACCTCGCCGCTGCCGAGAAGCAAGGGGCAGACCGTTCCAAGCTCGACGGCACCTGTCAGACGGACATCCTCAAGGAATACATCGCGCAGAAAGAGTGGCTGTTCCCGCCCGAGCCGCACCTTCGCCTGACCGCCGACATGATGGAGTACTGCGCGACCGACGTGCCGAAGTACCACCCTCTCTCGATCTCGGGCTACCACATCAGGGAGGCCGGATCGACTGCCGCACAGGAACTCGCATTCACGATCGCGTCGGGTTTCGCGCACGTCGAGCTCGGCCTTCGTCGGGGTCTCGACATCGATGAGTTCGCTCCGGGGCTTTCGTTCTTCTTCAACTCGCATATCGACTTCTTCGAGGAGATCGCCAAGTTCCGTGCCGCCCGCAAGATCTGGGCGCGCTGGATGAAGGACCGTTATGGCGCCAAGAAGGAGCGGTCGTGGATGCTGAAGTTCCACACCCAGACTGCAGGGGTCTCGTTGACCGCGCAACAGCCGTACAACAACGTCGTGCGTACCGCGACCGAAGCCTTGGCTGCGGTGCTCGGCGGGACGCAAAGTCTCCACACGAACTCCCTCGACGAGGTCCTCGCCCTGCCAAGCGATGAATCTGTCGAGATCGCTCTTCGCACACAGCAGGTCATCGCCTACGAGACCGGCGTAACGAACGTGATCGATCCTCTCGGCGGGTCATGGTTCGTCGAGGCGTTGACGACGCGCATCGAAGAGGAGGCGGAGGCCTACTTCTCGAAGATCGAGGAGATGGGCAATGGCTCGATCCTCGACGGCATGCTCGCGGGCATCGAAGAAGGGTTCTTCCAGAAAGAGATGGCTGACGCTGCGTTCCGCTACCAGCAACTCTTGGAGCAGGGCAAGAAGGTCATGGTCGGCGTCAACCGCTTCACCAAGACGGTTCAGGAGATGCCCGAGGTATTACTCATCACGACCGAGATCGAAGAGAAGCAGAAGAAGGCCGTCGCCGAGGTCAAGGCCAACCGCGACACCAAGGCTGTCGACGACGCTCTAGCCTCGCTCAAAGAGATGGCCCACGACGAAGACCAGAATTCAGTTCCGATCCTCGTCGAGGCCGCCAAGGCGTACGTGACGCTTGGTGAGATGGTCGAGACACTGAAGAAGGAGTGGGGGGTCTACACCGAACCCCCGATGTTCTAGGTCTTACTTCACTTCTCGGTTTGGTAGAAGATCCCCCAGCCTGTGTCCGGGTTCTTCACACCGGGCGGTGACTTGATCATGAACACGCTCGCACCGATGTGCATGCGCCCGGCTTTGTCCACCTTGACCATCTCGAACTCTGGGATGTCCGAGCGGCCCACGAACATCGGCTTGGTCGTGGTCGTTCCACTCAGGATCTTCTGAGAACGTGACCCCGGGTTCATCACGCGGGCCCAGTACATGTACCAGGGGAACTTGCCGGTATCGAGCGCCTTGGGGTCAGGGCTCCCGTACCAAACGATCGCTGCGTTTCCGGCGCTATCGGTGTCGATCCATGGCGAGTAACCGGCGGCTCCGGTCGTAACGGGGATCGGCTTCGTCCAGGTCTCGGCGTTGTCCTTCGACAACGCGTACCAGATCGGCCGGTCCTTCTCCCGCATGGAAGAGAAGACGACGTGCAACCAACCCTTCCTGTCCATCGCGATGCTCGGATAGAGGTAGCTCATGGGGACGGGCATCGAAGTGACCTCGTGGGACGTCCACGTCTGTCCCGCGTCGTGCGACGCGGCAACCCACAACGTCTCGGGCCCCTGATCGTCGAGGCTTCCGACGGCCGCACCTTGGCGGCGGCTGTAGACGAGGTAGAGGTCTTTCTGGTCTGGCGAAACGGCGAAGTTTCCCTGCCATGTGAACGCACCGCCTGGACCGGCCTGCGCGACCGGCACCGCAGGAGTGAACGTGTTCCCGTAGTCGGTCGAGCGTAGGTACCAGATCGACGAAGGCATGCAGCACTGGAGATCTTGGTAAGTGACGTGCAGCGTGCCCTCGGGCCCGCCGACGAGCCACGGGCGATCGACGATCAAGCCGGTTGTGCTGATTGCCGTTCCGGACCACGACTCTCCGCCGTCCTGGCTGTGGCCGATCGAGAGATCGCCCAACCAGGTGTCGCCCGAGTACATCGTTCCGCCCTGGTCGAACTCGACATCGCAGTCGCCACCCTCGAACGTGTAGTTACGGGTGTCGGTCGTGTCGCCTTCGACCTTCTCGTGCTCCCATGTCTCTCCGCCGTCGTGGCTCAAATGGAAGTAGGACTGCTTATTAGAGGTGTTGGGGACTCCCGACGGCGAGCAGATGATCTGCAAGGTCGGATCGGTGGGGCTAAGGGCGAGGCTCGTTTCTCTGTGGGCCTCGTCCTTGTGGACCAGGACGGGCTCTTTCCAGCCTTTCGCCTCGCTGAAGTTGAGCTTCGGTGCGACCTGTCCGAACGACGGGAACGCCACGCCGCTGGCTATGCCTGCGAGGGCCAAACCGATGAACCAGAAACGGAGCTTTCTCAAGAGGATCCCCTTATCCAGGCGTGTTGGAGCCCGGTTACTAGTTGGCTATCGGGAGGGGGAATCCTCCGGGGGGATCTACTGGGGAAACTTGGTCAGGCTCTCGTTGGGGGCTAGGTCGATCCGGTAGTGGGTCTGGTTGGCCAGCTGCGAGAACCAGTTCGAGGCCGCGTACCACTCGAAGGCTCGGGGCCCCTGGATGTAATCCCACGGCACCACCATCTCGATCACGTTCCCCTTGACCTCGAAGGTCCCGGGAAACTCTCCGTTCCCGTCGTCTCGACCTCCGGCGTAGGCATCCCAACTCTCGGTGGTGCACTGAGCGCCGAACGAGTAACCCTCTTGATCGTTACTCCCGGTGATGCCGAACGCGATGATCATGTGGGTCTTGTCGTTGGGCATCTGTTGCGGCACCGTGTCGGCCAGGGTGAGGGTCATCTTGAAATCGTCACCCAGCCCGATGATCGAGGCTTTGACGATCTCCGCATAGGCCGGCGTGATCCCTTCTCTCTTGGAATCGTTGTCTGCGTCGTCGATGACCGCGGTGCGGCGTGCGAACGCGGGGTTGATCTCGCTCTTCGTCGACCGCGCTGGCGGCTGCCCTGCAGCACGCGCGCTACTTCCTTGCGCCGTTGATCCACCCGCGCCGGCCGCTTCTGCTTTCTCGCCGATCTTGGCTGCCTTGTCGAGGACCTTCTTGGACTTGCTGCCTTGGCCGCCTGCCCCCGACCGGTTGCCGTCCCCAAGCCGGGTGCGGTTCCCGGCCTCGGTTGCCGGTGCCCCTGAACACGCGCCGAGGAAGAGAGCGGCACATGCGAGCACCACCGATACCTTCGACCTCATAGCCCGCGGCCCCCTCGGATGATCCGGTAACCCAGCACAGCAGCAGCTAGGGCGAGAACGATCGCGATCCCGGCCCCGATGGTTTGTATCGGGTCCGCCGGAGGTGCTCTGAAGCTAGGACTTGGTGACGGGAACGATGACTGCGCCAGCTCGAGGAGGGCCCTCATGACGCTTTCCCGTCGGGCATGGGCCAGCCGATCCACGACTGTGTCTCTCCCGGAGGGTCGGCGAGCCCTGCTTCGGCGAGCACGGAGAGGAACGACCGGATGATGCGCGCGGTCACGCCCCAGATGACGTTGTCCTCCCACACCCAAGCTTCGGTCGGATAGCTCTTGTCGTTGTGGGAGAACCCAGGCTCCGAGCGGATCTCTTCGTTGAGCTGAGCCAGAGGGACATGCAAGACGGCCGCGACCTCGGCTGGGTTCGGTCGTAGCTCTGGGGGCTCCGGCAGCCATCCGATGACGGGAGTGACCACGAAGCCGGTCACGATCGTGGGGAACGTATCGAGTTCGCCGAGCACCTCAACCGTCGAGGCATCGAGACCGACCTCTTCCTCTGACTCTCTCAGTGCAGCCGCGATCGCCGACTCACCGGGATCGAGTGACCCTCCGGGGAACGAGATCTGGCCCTTGTGGCTCGACAAGGTGTCGGTGCGCACTGTGAAGATGAGTGTGGGCTCGGGTGTCGCGACGATGGGGATGAGCACCGCAGCATCACGCGCGCCCTCCTGCGAGATCCGCGTGGGGGGCCGCGCAGCGAGCGCGGAGCGCAGTTTGTCCTTCAGATCCTCGGTCATCACAATCATCTTAGGCTGGGGCAAATCCAACTGATCGGGAGGTCGTCATGGGCGAATTCGTGAACCTCGAGGTTGCACCATCGGGTGTCGGCACGATCCGTCTCGACCGACCCAAGCTCAATCCGTTGAACGCTCAGGTCGCTCAGGAGTTGGGTGCCGCGGTCGACGCGGCGCGCGACAACCCAGACGTGCGGGCGATCGTGCTGTGGGGCGGCGAGCGGGTGTTCGCTGCTGGCGCAGATATCAAGGAGATGGGGGAGCGTGACGCGGTCACGATGTTCCGCTACATCGGCGGCTTCCAGGACGTGTTCATGCGTCTCGAGAATCTCCCGCAGATAACGATCGCAGCGATCAACGGGTACGCACTCGGCGGTGGTTGTGAACTGTCGCTTGCGTGTGACATGCGTATCTGCGCGACAGATTCACAGCTCGGCCAACCCGAGATCCTCCTTGGGGTCATCCCCGGTGCCGGTGGGACCCAACGCTTGCCGCGCTTGGTCGGCGTCGGCCGTGCGAAGGAGATCATCTACACCGGTCGGTTCGTGCCCGCCGAGGAGGCCTTGCAGATCGGGCTGGTGAACGAAGTCGTCGAGCCCGATCAGGTCTACGCCCGCGCTGTCGAGATAGCGGAGAAGTTCGCGAATGGGCCCTTGGTCGCGTTGATGGCGGCCAAGCAGGTGATCCAGTCCGGCATCGACATCGATAAGGCGACCGGGATCCTGCTCGAACGTCAAGCGTTCGCCGCGTTGTTCGCAACCGAAGATCAACAGATCGGTATGGAGTCGTTCATCGAGAACGGTCCCGGCAAAGCCAAATTCGTAGGCCGTTAGGAGGCGCACACAGATGTCCAGCAGTCTGAAGATCGCGTGGTTGACCGTCGACAGCCACGACCCGAAGAAACTCGGCGAGTTCTGGAAGGAAGCTCTGGACCTCGAGGTCGTTCACGAGGAAGAAGGGGAGTACGCGTTGTCGGGCAAAGGACGGATGGGCTCGTCCTGGAACATCCTTTTCTACGGAGCTCCTGACGAGAAGAAAGTGAAGAACCGCCTGCACCTCGATCTGATCCCCGACACAGACAAGGAAGCAGAAGCGAAGCGTCTGGAAGCTCTAGGCGCGACCAGAGCCGACATCGGTCAGTCAGAGGTGACCTGGATCGTGATGGCCGACCCCGAAGGCAACGAGTTCTGCATCCTGAGCCCCCGCGACGACGTCTGATCGAGTCTTCTCCGCTAGTGGCCCGGTTTCCGGCCCAGTAGCGGAAGAGAAGGATGCCGAAGCCTCCTGAGGATGCGCCGCTCGTCACCTGGGAGCAAACGCGCGCGTTCCGACTCCAGCGTCAGCATGTGACCGACCCGCTCGGCCCCCGTTCGTTCTTGAGGATCGTGCGAGAGCTCGGTGGGGTGCAAGCCCAGGTTGCTTCGGCCGGTGAGATCCAGTGCGCGTTGCGCGCTCCGGGACTGAAGCCTGGAGCGATAACCACTGCTCTGGTCACGGACCGCACGTTGGTCAAGACATGGATGATGCGCGGCACTATCCATCTCCTTGCAGCGGAAGACCTCGCCGTGTGGGCCTCGGCCTCCACGACGCGGCCGACATGGAACAAGGGCTTCTGGAAGAAGAACTTCGGCGTCGAGGAGAAGGACATCCAAGCAGCTTCCGACATCGTCGAAAGTGTTATGAGCGCAGAGGGCATGACGCGCGATGCGATCGCGGACGCTGTCTTTGCGAAGGTCAAGAACCAGGCCATCGACGAGCTTCTGCGGGCTGGATGGGGATCGTTCCTCAAGATCATCGCGGCGCGGGGCCAACTCTGTTTCGGTGTGCCTGAGGGACGGAATGTCACCTTCGTTCGACCAGACATGTGGGTGAAGGACTGGCAGTCGATCGACACCGACGCGGCCTTACGTGAGGTCTGTAGGCGTTACCTCGGCTCCCACGGTCCCGCTACGCGTGAAGAGTTCGCCAGGTGGTGGGGATTCGCTCCAGCGCGCGCCAACCAGGTGCTGGAGGAACTCACTGGTGAGACCGTGATCGTGAACCGAGAAGGCGACGCGGCATACGTGCTGAAGAAGGATCTGAAGAAGCTCGAGTCGTCACGAGAAGACGATGAGATACGCAACCTTGGTCTCTTCGATGCGTACGTGTTGTCGGGGCTCCCTCACGACCAGATCATCCCCAAGTTTCATAAAGACAAGGTGTTGACCACCGGTGCGTGGGTTCAGCGCACTGTGTTGCGCGGGGGCCGCGTCGTTGGTGTCTGGACGGTAGAGACGAAGGGCAAGGCAAGGCGTGTGGAATTGAAGCCCTTCAAGAAGGGGGATGTCTCGAAGTCGGAGTTCTCCGCCGCTCTGGCACCGTTCGTACCGTTCGTCGGCGAACTGACTCTGGTCTAGCTGACCTTCTTGACGGCGGACGATGACCGAAGGCAACTAAGCCCTTCCTCGGGCATCTCCGAGGCAGGAGCGACGACGCGATAGGAGCCTGCTTTCTTGAGGGTGTAACTGAAGGCAGAGGACCCATCTGTTGTGGTTTCGCCGATAACGCGCCACTTCCTGTTGCGCGTGCGGCGCTGCATCTGCACCACCTGATCCTGCGTGCAGGCTTCACCCTCCTCGACGTCTGTGGATAGGACCCCGGTAGCGGATCTCTCCTCGAGCTCGAACGATAGGGAGCGGGCCACCGATTCAGGATCTCCCGTCTCCTCGGGCGGTGGGGGACCGGTCAGGTCTTCCAGATAGTCAAGACCCCAGCGCCGAACAACAGTGCCCTCGAGTGTTCCGAACTTTAGTGAGATGAGTCCTACGTCATTGAACATCATCGTGCACGGCGTTAGATCTGCGGCGATGTCGTTGGGATCGCCTTCGACGCAGTTGGCGAAATGGTGATGAGCCGCAAGGAGGTGAGCGATCTCGTGTGACGCGATCTTGGCAGTGACGCCGATCCTGTAAGGGGACGAGAAATCGGACTCGCCGACGGCGAACGCCGAGTCGGGATGTGCGATACCTCCCACGCAGTCGGCTTGACCCGCGACTGCACTAGAGATGTCGGCACCCAGCATCGTGTAGACGACGTCGGCGTTCCATGGTCTCGCGCCCCCGAGGTGATCCTTGGATGCTTGGATCCAGGCTGCAGATTCGTTCGTGCTGAGCACGCCGCCGGTGGCCGATGTGTCCGGGGGCGGGTCAATCTCGAGTTCCACCTCCTCGAACTGAGGCCGCATCTCGATGTTCAGAGGTGCGTAGGCCTTCTTCACGAGATCGAAGGCACGGACTGCCTGCTCGGTAGATACCCCGACGAGCAAGACTCGAGCGTCGATGTGTAGGGGCGTCGTCCAGTCACCGACGACGGGGGGCTCGGCATGTTCTGGTGCCAAGGTATCGAGACTGCTACAGGACGCATCGTCATCGATCCGCGCGTGAAGACGTTCATCGGCCAGGCTCGTGGGCGAGAGGAAGAGCGTGGACACCAGAATCGCAAACGCGCTTATAGAGACGGCCTTGACCCGCATGTGGGCAAGGTTCGCCGACCCATGCGGGCTTCCTCCCTGGCCGAGTCCCATTCGGACCTGAGGTGATGAAGCACTATTAGGGTTCCTTGATGCAGACCCTGCCTGTTCACCGGCTCGTCATGCCGACCCCGTACGGGGTTGGTCCGGTCAATGCGTACCTCGTCGATACCGAACCTCTGACCCTGATCGACGCGGGCTTCCAGACCGACGAGTCCAAGGACGCATTCATCGCTCAGCTCAAAGATGCAGGCCACGATGCATCGGAGATAACCCGTGTCCTGATCACCCACGGCCATCCCGACCATTACGGACTGGTGCCGTGGCTTCAAGAGTTGAAGGTTCCCGTGCATTTCCCCCGCCAAGAACTCGAACGCATGACGGGCAAGGGGATGCGCATGCACTTCGGCCGCATCCTGCTGCAGATGGGCATGCCCGTGGACCTCTTGATGAAGATGGACGAGCATCGCAAGAAGGATCCGCGGCCCTGGTTAGACATCCCTAGACTCTTCCCGGTCACGGATGGCGATGTCTTCGATTTCGCGGACTTCAAGCTCGAGGCCCATCACGTTCCCGGCCACAGCGGGGGCCATTTCGTCTACTTCGAGCCTGAGTCTCGGACCCTGTTCGCCGGCGACCAGTTGCTGCCGCATGTGTCGCCCAACCCGTTGCTCGAGCCGAGCCTCGACGACCACACCGAACGCCGCCGTTCGCTCGTCGATTACCTCGAGACCCTGGAACGTTTCCGCAAGATGGATCCGTCGATTGCCTATCCCGGGCACGGCGACCCGATCGAGGACGTCATCTCCTTGATCGACCGGACGATCGCCCAACATGCCGAACGGAAGGAAGAGGTCGCGGCCCTCCTGACGAACCGCGGCCAGAGTCCCTACGACCTCGCTCAGAGACTCTTCCCGAACGTGAAGGGCTACGACGTTTTCCTCTCCGTGTCCGAGGTCGTTGCCCACCTCGATCTCGTGATGGACGACGGGGGAGCGGTGATCGAAGAGCGGGACGGCATCACCTACTATTCGGCCGCCTGAGCTTGGTTTAGCAGCGAGCCTGCTTTGGTAAAGTGCTAGCTATAGCAAGCACTTCGTCTGACGACCCTTACTGGGAGGACTTCTCGTGAACATCGTGGTGTGTGTGAAGCACATCCCCGACCCCAACGTCCCGCCCGAGATGGACGGCGACCGCCTCAAGAGGCAAGGGGTCCAGGGGGTTCTGGATCCGGGTGACGAGTTCGGTGTCGAAGCCGGTCTGCAGCTCAAAGAGGCCAACGGCGGCGAGGTGACCCTCGTTTCCATGGGTCCCGAGCAGGCTCGTGAAGCTGTTACCCGTGGCCTCTCGATGGGGGCCGACAAGGGGATCCTCATCAGCGACGATGCCCTCGTGGGCGCCGACGCGCTGGTGACCGCACGTGTTCTAGCGGCCGCGATCAAGCGCAACGAGTTCGACCTCGTCATCGCAGGCGTTGAGTCGACCGACGGTTACACCGGAACGATGGCGAGCACCCTCGCGGAGTTCCTCGACGTCCCGCAGGTGACGTTCGTCAAGAGTGTCGAGAGCGTCGATGGTTCGACCGCCAAGGTCGATCGTCAGACCGCCACCGGCTACCACGTCGTTGAATGCCCGCTGCCTGCGGTTCTGACCGTTACCGCCGGAGTTAACGAACCTCGTTACGCATCGTTCAAGGGAATCATGGCTGCCAAGAAGAAGCCCCTCGAGCAACTGTCTCTGGGTGACCTCGGTCTTTCCGGTGACGAGGTTGCGATCAAGCAGAAGATCGCGCAGATCACACCTGCCGAAGAGCGCAAGGCGGGCGAGGTATTCGAAGACGACGGAACGGGTGCCGCGAAGATCGCGGACTTCCTCAAAGAAGCGAAGGTGATCTGACGATGGCCAAGATCTGGGTTTACGCAGAGGTACATGAAGGCCAGCTCGATCCGGCGGCCCTCGAGATCCTGACGAAGGCACGCGATCTGGGGGACACCGAAGCGGTCGTTCTCGGAGCGGGTGCTAAGGAAGCTGCCACCAAGCTCGGTGAGTACGGCGCAGCCGTGGTGCACGCGAGCGAGGACTCCACCTACGACGACTACATCGCACAGCCGCACGCTCACGCGTTGTTCGAACTCATCGGCCAGCACAGCCCCGACCTGATCCTGTTCCCGAACTCCTACGACTCGCGTGACATCGCAGGTCGTTTGTCAGCGAAGACCGGTTCCACGCTGATGGGCAACGCGACGGACATCCTGTCGGCAGACAAGGCTCAGACCTCGATCTTCGGCGGCACGCAACTCGTCGATGTCGACCTCGAAGGATCGCCCAAGCTCGTCCTCGTGCGGCCGAA
>JAXDJJ010000081.1:0-6102 GCA_034665745.1 Actinomycetota bacterium
GATCCCGACGACCTCCGTTACACCGGTGATCGCATCATCGTGAACGCGTCGGTCATCGAAGGACGGCCAGAGCAGGATGTCCTTCAGATCCTGTCTCACGAACTGCTGCACGTTGCCACGCGTGACGTCTCCGGCCCTTTCGTCCCCTTGTTCGTAGATGAAGGGCTCGCAGAGGTGGCCGGATACGGCGACAACCCGGGTCTTTCCTATTTCGATGCGATCGTCGCTGCTGGATCATTCGACAGTGCGTTACCCGAAGACTTCGAATTCTCGACCGGTAGTGCCAACGACATCTATCTGAGCTACCAGGAAGCACAGTCGGCGGTTCGCTACTTCATAGACAGATGGGGACTGCGTCGGTTCATCAGGTTCTACCGGCGGATCGGTCGAGAGCGCGTTGCCCCCGGACTGGCAACGTGGCACGTCGATCGAGCTTTGCGAGGAACCATAGGGATGGGACTTCGGGGATTCGAGAAAGCGTGGGCAAGTAGCATCACCTCATGACTGTTTCGGTGGCCCCCGATGGGACCAAAGATGGATTCGCCCTAGCCAAAGAGGCATCAGCGGCCGGACCCGTTGCTCTCGTGATCGACGGTAAGCAGCACGATCTCGCCGCGGTTCCCCCCGCGGGCAGCACCGCCGAGGTCATCACCCAGGACGAGGATCTCGGCCGCGAGGTGATGCGCCACTCGACCGCCCACGTCCTCGCCCAAGCCGTGCTCCGCCTTTATCCGGGGGCCAAGTACTCGATAGGTCCCCCGATCACCGACGGCTTCTATTACGACTTCGAGGTCGAGCAACCGTTCACCCCGGAGGATCTCGAGAAGCTCGAGGCCGAGATGAAGAAGATCGTGAAAGAGAACCAGCGCTTCGAACGTGCTGAAGTAAGCAAGGAAGAGGCTCTTGGGCTCTTCTCTGCGCAGCCTTACAAGGTCGAGATCATCGAAGGTGTCGCGAGCGACGCAGAGGGGGCCGAACTCGAGGGTGCTCAAGGCGAGGTCCTCACTGTGTATCGCAACACTGTCGACGGTGAAGAGCGCTACGTCGATCTGTGTCGCGGCCCCCACCTCCCGGGCACCGGACGCATCAAGGCGTTCAAACTGCTTCGTTCGTCGGGTGCGTACTGGCGCGGGGACGAGAAGCGACAGATGCTGCAACGGATCTACGGGACGGCCTGGGAGTCGAAGGATGCGCTGAACGACTACCTCAACCGTTTGGAGGAAGCCGAGAAGCGCGATCACCGCAAGCTCGGGCGTGACCTCGAACTGTTCTCGTGGCCCGAGGAGGTCGGTCCAGGTCTCGCTCTGTGGCATCCGAAGGGTGCGATCGTCCGCAAGGAGCTCGAAGACCTATCGCGCCAGATGCACCTCGAGCGCGGTTACGAACCCGTGTACACGCCGAATGTCGGCAAATCGAACCTGTGGGAGACCAGCGGCCACCTCGGCTACTACAAAGAGAACATGTTCCCGGCGATGACCGCCGATGAAGGTGACTACTACGCCAAGCCGATGAACTGTCCGTTCCACGCTCTGATCTATCGCAGCAAGACCCGGTCGTACCGCGAGCTGCCGATCCGTTATTCGGAGCTCGGTACCGTCTATCGCTACGAGCGTTCCGGCGTGCTCCATGGACTACTGAGAGGCCGCGGGTTCACCCAGGACGACTCACACATCTTCTGCACGTCCGACCAGATCGTTGACGAGATGGTCGCGGTGGTCGATTTCTACAAGGCCCTGTACGCAACCGTCGGTCTCGGCCCGGACGAAACGCATTTCTCCACCAGACCCGAGAAGTCTGTCGGAACGGACGCGCAGTGGGAACTCGCCGAACGCGCCATCAGGGACTCCTTGGAGAAGGCAGGACTCGAGTACAAGGTCGCGGAAGGCGAAGGCACCTTCTATGGCCCCAAGATCGACATCCACGTCCGAGACGCGATCGGCCGCCTGTGGCAGATCGGCACGATCCAGGTCGATTTCCAAACGCCAGATCGCTTCGGCCTTCAGTACACCGACGAACACGGCGAGAGAGTTACTCCCGTGATGATCCACCGCGCCTTGTACGGATCGGTCGACCGCTTCATGGGCGTTCTCACCGAACACTTCGCCGGAGCCTTTCCTGTGTGGCTCGCTCCAGTGCAAGCCGCACTGGTGCCGATCGCCGACCGTCACATCGCTTACGCCGAGAGCGTCGCCGCGAAGATCCGTTCGAAGGGCGGCCGCGTAGAGGTCGACGACTCCGACAACACCATGGGTTCCAAGATCCGCCATCACCAGATGCAGAAGGTCCCGTACATGCTCGTCGTCGGCGACGAGGAAGAGGAGAAGGGGACAGTCTCCGTGCGCAGACGCTCTGGAGACGAGAGCAGAGGGGTATCCGCGGACTCGTTCGCCGAGCAACTTGCAACCGAGATCGCGGAGCGCACAGTCGAGTCCGCGTAGTGGAAAGACTGTGGAGCCCCTGGCGGATGGCCTACATGAGTTCTGACTCTTTCGGAACGGACGGGGGTGAGGACACCTGTTTCCTGTGTGCTCACGGAACGGCGGATGACGACGAGGCGGCGCACGTCGTGTACCGCGGCAGAGACTCGTTCGTCGTGCTCAACGCGTACCCGTACAACACCGGGCACGTGATGATCGCTCCCAAACGTCACGTCGGAGACCTCAGCTCCTTGGGCGAGAACGAGCGAGCGGAGCTCATGGAGCTCATCACCAGAGCCACAGTGGTGATCAAGGAAGTGATGGGGGCCCAAGGTTTCAACGTCGGCATCAACCAAGGTCAGGCGGCGGGGGCGGGCGTGCCGGGACATCTCCACGTGCATGTCGTTCCTCGGTGGGGCGGTGACACGAACTTCATGCCGGTAGTCGGCGAGACGAAGGTGCTCCCCGAGATGCTCGCCGACACCTACGCCAAGCTGCGCCCCGCCTTCTCCAAGTCCTAGTGGTGTTCGGCCCGCTCCGACTTCGCTTGGTCGACGATCTTCTGCGATAGCTCGTGTGGCACCTCTTGGTAGTGGCTGAACGACCACGAGAACGTGCCTTTGCCTCCGGTCATCGAGCGGAGGTCGGTCGCGTAATGGGTGACTTCGCCGAACGGCACCTTCGCCTTGACGATCTGGCGACCGCCACCGACGGTGTCGATGCCCTCGGGGATGCCTCGGCGCTTCTGGAGGTCACCCATGATGTCGCCGGTGAACTCCTCGGGGACCATGACCTCCAGGAGCCATACAGGCTCGAGCAACGTGATGCCGGCCTTGTCCAGAGCGTCTTTCATCGCCGAATTCCCGGCGAGTTGGAAAGCCATGTCCGACGAGTCGACCGAGTGGAACTTGCCGTCGTAGAGGTCGACCTTGACGTCGATCATCGGGAAACCGGTACCAACCCCGCCCTCCATGGCCGCAACAACGCCCTTCTCGACCGAGGGGATCCACTGACTCGGGATCGATCCGCCGAAGACCGAGTTCACGAACTGGAAGCCCTCACCGCGCGGTAGAGGTTCGACCCGGATGTTGCAGACACCGAACTGACCATGACCACCGGACTGCTTCACGTGACGTCCGAGTGCGTCGGCCTTGCCCCGGATGGTCGAGCGGTAGGGGACCTTGAATTCGGTCTCACCGACCTCGACCGAGAACTTGCGCTTCAAGCGCTCGAGCACCACATCGAGGTGTGCGTCGCCCATGCCCCACAGGATCGTTTGGTGCGTTTCGTCGTTGCGCTCCAACTTCAGGGCGGGGTCTTCTTCGATGAGCTTGTGCAGGCCGATCATCAGCTTGTCCTCGTCGCCCTTCGTCTTCGGCTGGATCGCCTTCGGGAGCAGGGGCTCGGGGGGCTCGATGGTTGGGAACACGATCGAGTTGTTCTTGTCGGCGATCGTGTCGCCGGTGACGGTCTCGGTGAGCTTCGCTAGGGCACCGATGTCGCCGGCAACGATCGTGTCGAGCTGTTCTTGAGTCTTCCCGCGCATCGTGAATGCATGCCCGGCGCGCTCCTCGACCTTCTTCGACGCGTTGTAGATCGGCTGGTCGCCTTTCAGAGCCCCGGAGTAAACGCGGAAGAAGCTCACTCGGCCTACGTACGGGTCAGTCATCGTCTTGAAGACGAGGGCCGAGAGGGGTGCGTCCACGTTAACCTCGCGCGTCTCACCACCTTCACCTTCAGGCGCGGGCACATCTGCGGGTGACGGTCCGGCCGACACGATGACGTCCATCAACCGGTCGACGCCGATCATGTGGGTGGCAGAACCGACGATGACCGGGAACATCTGGGCGTGATCGATGTTCTCGTGGATCGCGTGGATGACTTCGTCTTTCGTGATCTCGCCACCCTCGAGATAGCGCTCGAGCAACTGGTCGTCGGACTCGGCAACGGAGTCGAGGAGATCGGAGTGGACCTCATCCAGCCGCGTCCGGCGCTCGTCCGAGATCTCGACCTCTGAGACCTTGCCGTTCGCGTCGTACTCGTAAGCGGCTTCGTCGATGACCGAGATGACGCCCTTGAACTCATGCTCGCGTCCCAAGGGAAGGGCGATCGGGGCAACGCGCTTGCCGAATCGGTCGCGTAGTTGCTGGAGGGTGCTGCGGAACGACGAGTTCTCACGATCGAGCTTGTTGACGAAGAACATCCGGGGGAGACCGATCTCTTCCGCGTAGTTGAACGCCTCTTCAGTCTGAACCTCGAGGCCCTCGACGCCCGAGACCACGAAGACCGCAAGGTCCGCAACGCGCATCGCGGACCTCATCTCGTTCGTGAAGTCCGCGTATCCGGGGGCATCCAGCACGTTGATCTTGTGACCGTCCCACTCCACCGGAGCGAGAGCGGTCGACACTGAGATGCCTTTGCGGATCTCCTCTTCGTCGAAATCGCAGACCGTATTGCCCTCGGTGATCTTTCCCATCCGCGTGATCGCCCCCGAGCGGAAGAGCATCGCTTCGGCCAGGGATGTCTTCCCGGACCCTCCGTGACCGACCAGCACGATGTTGCGGATCTTCTCTGTGGGATAGCTCTTCACGCCTATGTCCCCCTGAGCTCGAGCGATGGAAGGAGGGCAATCGTAGACCCCGGGCTGCCTCGACTCACTAGACTCCGGCCCGTGCTGGACTCGAAGATCCGTCCCTACTGGGACAAGCTGATGCGACCGGTCGGGCGGGCTCTCGGCAGGACGCCCCTGTCCCCGAACGCGGTGACGCTCTTCGGCGTGGTTATCCAAGGTGTCGTCGGGTGGCTGATCATCGAAGGGCGCCTCGTTGCTGCCGGCTTCATCGCCATCATCTCGGCCCTCCTGGATGTCTTCGATGGCGCGCTGGCGAAGGCGAAGGACCGGGTGACGAAGTTCGGAGCGTTCCTCGACTCGACAACCGATCGCCTCTCGGATGCCCTCCTGTTCGTTCCGATCGCGTGGCTCTACGGGGTGTCACCAGACGTCAAGGCTCACGACGAGCCCTGGGTCGCGGCAGTTGCTCTGGTCGCCCTAGTGGCTTCGCTCCTCGTGTCCTATGTGAAAGCCCGCGCCGAAGGCTTGGGTTTCGATGCGAAGGTCGGCATCGCGGAACGGGCTGAGAGGGTGATCCTCGTGATCATCGCCTTGGTCTTCAACGACCTCTTGCCGCCGATCATGGTCGTTCTCGCCGTCATCAGTGTGATCACCGTCTTGCAACGCATCGCCCACGTCTACAAACAAGATCGTGCCCTCTAAGAGGCCGCCCGACGAGGGCCGCCTGATCCAGCTCGTCTACTACGCGTACGTCGCGTTCTCGCTGGTCGCCCGCTGGCTTCCCGAGCGCGTCGCGTACGGGCTCGCTCACACCGTAGGCACGATGCAGGCACGCAGGACGCGGGGGAAGAACACTCAGGTCGAGAGGAACCTCGCCCGCATCACGGGCTTGCAAGTCGGCTCGGAAGAGCTCCACGAGGTGGTGGCCGAGGCGTTCCGTTCCTACTCTCGCTACTGGCTGGAAACGTTCAGGGCGGTACGCGAGAAGGCTCCGTTCTTCCTCGAGCGGGTTCAGCCGAAGGACCCCCATCACATCGGTGATGAGATCGCCAAGGGCAGAGGAGCGGTCGTTCTGATCGGACATCTCGGTAACTGGGATGCGGCCGGCGCGTG
>JAXDJJ010000082.1:0-23143 GCA_034665745.1 Actinomycetota bacterium
CTTAGTTCACACCTAGGCGCCGCCTGCAACAAGCGGGCGGCCGGGATGGAGGGAGTTGTCCATGGACCTATCGCGGTTGTCCACGGCACACAAGATCGGTATCGGAGGAGCGTTAGTGCTCCTGATCGACAGTTTCTTGCCCTGGTACTCGGTGAGCTTCTTAACCCAGAGCATCAGCATCAATGGGTGGGATGCGGAGTTCCTGGCATGGGGCGGGATCGTCGCTGGTGTTGCCGCCGGCGTGGTACTTGCGCTGAAGGCGATGGGACAGAAAGACCTCGGATCGGGGTCCATGACCGCCGAGCAGATCGCGTTCATCCTCGGGGTCGTGTCATTCGTTCTGATCGCGTTGCGCTTCCTAACCGAGACCTCGGATGCGGCGTTCGGCCTCTTCCTTGGGATCATCGCCTCTGGTGCGGTTGCCTATGGCGCATTCATGGCGAAGAAGGAATCCCCAAGCACCCCCAACACGATGGGGTCGCCACCGCCTCCCACGATGTAGCTAGCTCGTAGGGGTGTAGGTGCCGGCGAAAACGTCGGCGCCGGTACCCACTTCGGGATCGTTGCTGCGCGCTTGATGCAAAGTAGCGAGGAACGAATCGCGGGGGCCGGATTGTCCGAGGCTCTCGAGTAGGTCGAGTGTGCGCGCCGCATAGGCGAGTACTTGGATCGTTTCGATGCCTCCGATGTCGTTGAAGAACCAACCGCAGCTCGTGAACATCGACATCGAGTTGCGCTGAAGCTCCAGAAGATCCGCTGCACGTCGGGCCTCCTCGCCAGCGAGGGGGCCCGATGCTTCGGTCGATAGGAAATCATCTAGCTCGGTCCGACCGATCACGACATCCACGTACCGATCTCTTGTAGCCCACGGGTCCGAGAAGACCTGTGCCCCCATGCGGTCGTAGACCTCGTCGACGGCATCCCTGACAAGTTCCAACGCCTTACGCAATGGCCCCCGCCATGACTGGTTCCAACCCTCTTCGCCTCCGGTCATGCATCCGCAGTCTTCCTTCCAGCGCCCGACCCCGTGGGCACACGACCACGAGGTGCCCTCACCTGGGATCAGGCGCACCTCCCTCTCGGCGGGATGGAGCTGGAGGAACCCGGCGTAGTTCGTCACCTCGATCGAGCGCACGTCGGCTTCAACGAAGAGGGCATAGGCGAGGCCCAACTCGCTGAAGGTGTGGTGATGTCCGTAGGTTTCGCCGTCGGTGGCCGCGTGGACGAGCCGCCCGTCCTGGGCCTTCGCCTCGAACAGGTCCATGAATCCTTCGCCCGACGCTCCCGCGCGCTCGAACGCGATCGCACGCGAGATGGCGCCGTCGTAGAAGAAGAGAGCGAGCGATCTGCCCGAGCCGTCCCTGTGCATGTATCGATAGGGGATCGTGGTGTCCAACCCAACCTCTTGCACCGGGATCCAGGTCCCGTCTTCGTCCCGCAGGTAGCCGGCCTGGTTCGGAGCAAGGATCGTGTAGGTGAGACCTTCTTCGATCAAGACCTCGAGGGTGTCGTCGTTGGCCGCCGTCTCGGGAAGCCACATCGCGGCGGGCTCTCGTCCGTAGCGGAAGCGGAAATCGGCGAGGCCCCAACGAACCTGCGTGCGCACGTCACGCAGGGGGGACAGCGGAAGGATCGTGTGGTGATACGCCTGGGCGATCGCGTTCCCGTGTCCCACGGCTTCGGCACTGGCCCGGTCCGCTTCGATGATGCGCTCATAGGTTTCGGGGTCGGCCTTCTCCATCCACGCCAGGAGTGTGGGGCCGACATTGAAAGACATCTTTTCGAAGTTGTTGACGGTCCGGTCGCCCTCGTCCCCGGACACCGAAGCGAACGCGTTCGGCCGGTACGACTCCTGGTGCACGCGCTCGTTCCAGTCGTGCGCGGGCGCGGCGGATGGTTGTTCGGGTATCTCTCCGGTCCAAGGGTCCTCGCGTGGCGGTTGGTAGAAGTGCGCGTGAACCGTGATGCTTTTGCCCGTTAGCCCCTCAGCCACACGACTCCCAGAGGCGGCAGGGTCATCTGTGCAGAATGGTCGAGGCCGTGCCACGAGATGGGTTCGGCGACTACCGAGCCCATGTTGCCAACGCCCGACCCTCCGTAGGTCTCCGAATCGGTGTTGAGGACTTCTTCGAACCGGCCCTTCTTCGGCAAGCCGACGCGGAAGCCGCTCTTCGGGATAGGCGAGAGGTTCGCGATGCACACGAGGTGCTCGCCCGGGGTCGCTCCGGTACGGAAGAACGAGAAGACGTTGTTGTCGGCGTCGTTAGCGTCGATCCAGCGGAAGCCTTCCGGCGAGCTGTCTTGTTCCCACATGGCAGGTGTCTCTCGGTAGATCCGGTTGATGTCGGCCACCATGCTCTGGACACCCTTGTGGCCCGGATCCTCGAGCAATTCCCAGTCGAGAGTCTCGTCGTGGTTCCACTCGCGGGCTTGCGCTATCTCGCTACCCATGAACAAGAGCTGCTTGCCGGGATGGGCCCACATGTATGCGAGAAGGGAGCGGAGATTCGCGCGCTTCTGCCAGTCGTCGCCCGGCATCTTGCCGAACAGCGAGCCCTTGCCGTGGACGACCTCGTCATGAGAGATAGGGAGCACGAAGTTCTCGCTCCACGCGTACATCATTGAGAACGTCAACTGGTTGTGGTGGAACCTGCGGTAGATCGCGTCTTTCGAGAAGTACGACAACGTGTCGTGCATCCACCCCATGTTCCATTTGAAGCCGTAGCCCAGGCCCCCAAGGTGCACGGGCCGTGAGACGCCGGGCCACGCGGTGGACTCCTCGGCGATCATCATCGCCCCCGGGCACTGGCCGTGGACCACCGAGTTCAGCTCTTTCATGAACTCGATCGCTTCGAGGTTCTCGCGGCCCCCGAACTGGTTGGGGACCCATTCGCCTTCCTTGCGCGAGTAGTCGAGGTAGAGCATCGAGGCCACGGCATCGACGCGAAGTCCGTCGACGTGCATCTCGTCGATCCAATACAAAGCGTTGGAGGTAAGGAAGTTGCGAACCTCGTTCCGTCCGTAGTTGAAGACCAAGGTGCCCCAGTCGGGATGCTCGCCCTTGCGCGGGTCCGCATGCTCGAAGAGTGCGGTGCCGTCGAAGCGAGCGAGAGCCCACTCGTCTTTCGGGAAGTGGGCGGGGACCCAGTCGACGATCACCCCGATGCCACGGTTGTGAAGGGTGTCGACGAGGAAGCGGAAATCGTCGGGGGTGCCGAACCGAGCCGTCGGCGCGAAGTAGTTGCTGACCTGGTAGCCCCACGAGCCGCCGAATGGGTGCTCGGCGACCGGAAGCATCTCGACATGCGTAAAGCCGAGCTCCTCGCAGTAGTCCGCGAGCAGGGGGCCGAGTTCCCGGTAGCCGAGGGTCTCGCCGTTAGGGCCCTTGCGCCACGAACCGAGGTGAACCTCGTAGATCGACATCGGTGACGCGTAATGGTCGGCCGTGGCCCGTTTCGCAAGCCATTCGTCGTCCGTGAATTCGTAGTGGGGGCAATAGACCCTGCATGCGGTGCCCGGAGGTTCCTCCGTATGGAATCCGAATGGATCTGACTTGAGAACGAGATTCCCTTGAGCGCTCACGACCTCGAACTTGTAATACGCGCCCTCGCCTACATCGGGGATGAAGAGCTCCCATATCCCCGATGACCCGAGACTCCGCATCGGGTGCAAGCGCCCATCCCAGCTGTTGAACTCGCCGACGACGCGCACGCTCCTCGCGTTCGGTGCCCACACCGCGAAGCCACAACCAGAGATCCCCTTCTCTGTGCGGACATGTGCACCGAGCTTCTCGTAGAGCTTGCGATGGCTCCCTTCACCGACGAGGTGAAGGTCGATGTCGCCGAGTGTAGGAAGGAACGAGTAAGGGTCACGCAGGGTGAATGTCTGACCGTTCGCATATGTGACTTCCAAGAGGTAGTCGTCGAGCACCTCGTCCAGATGTCCCTCGAACAAGCCGCGCGGGTGGATCTTCTCCAGCTTCGCCACCACCGCACCGTCGGCGATCACGTTGACGGTCTCTGCTTCGGGGCGCCACGCCCGGAGGACCACACCGTCGTCGTCTGGATGCTGGCCGAGCAGACCGTGCGGGTCCCTCAGTTCACCCTTGATCAGGCGGTCGACAGGATCTGAAGTTGTGTGGACCGCCGCAGCCTTCTTCTTCATCTGTCCTCCAGCGCCTTCCTGATGCCGTGTTCAGGTATCCGTACCCACTTCGGCCGATGACCCTGTTCGTAGACAAGCTCGTACAGAGCCTTCTCGATCTCGAAGGCGCTGAGCAATCCGATCAACGCGTCCCGGTCCTGGGGGAGGAAGCGGCCCTCGTGTGCGCGTGTCAGATACGCGGTGAGGAAACGCTCTCTGGCCAGATTCTCCCAGCACGTGGCCCAGGGTTCGAGTTCGCCCCACCGGTCCGAGCCCGGTTCGTCGATCTCGAACAACGCGGCGACGGCCGCATAGTTGAACGATCGCAACATGCCCGCGACGTCCTTCAGCGGAGACTGTTTCGTCCGACGTTCTTCCAGCGAGCGCAACGGCTCGCCTTCGAAGTCCAGGATCATCCAGCCTCGTGGCGTCGTCATCACTTGGCCGAGATGGAGATCACCATGAACCCGGGTCTTGGCGCCGGCATCCTCGATACCCGCTAGGGCCTCGAGTCTCCGCTCGATCGCAGCCGAGAGGTCTGCGACCGTGTCCGCGCCGGACAAGGCGCCTTCGATGCGCTCCTTGAGCTCGGCCACGTCTTCCTGGGTCATCGCATCTGGGGCTAGATCGGGGGCACTCTCGTCACGCGCGAGAGCGATATGCATCGACGCGATGGCTTCGCCGAGGCTTGCGATGCTTTCGAGCAGGTCGCCCGAACGTTCCTCGGTCAGGAACCGCCGATCCTCGGACGCATCCGCAGGATCGACCTCACCGTAGAAGGTCTGCAACCTTCCCAGGACGTTCTCCCACGCATCGGTGCCGTCTGCGAGGAAGTGTTGTGCGATCGCAAGGTCGATCTGAACCTCTTCGGCGTCGATCGTGCCCTCATAGGTGATCTCTCCGACCTGGGCCGGTACGTGCTCGAACCCTTCGTGCGTGAGGAGACGGTTCAGCTCGAGGTCCGGGTTGGGTCCGACATCCAACCTGCGGAAGAACTTCAGGATCACTTGCTCGTCGAGCACGACCGAGGTGTTGGATTGCTCTGCGCCAACGACTCGGACCGATCCGGTGCCTGGAGGTGGAGCCATGGGATCTAGTCCCGGTCCACCGAAATGGAAGACGCCCGAGTTTCCCTTCACGCTCTCGCCATGTGCCATCAGCTCGCCGATCAACCGCAAGCGGTCGGGCTCTTGCGTTGCATCACGTCCGGCGCCATCCCCATCGATCAGCAACGGCAATTGGTAGTACACGACCTCACCTTCGAAGTTCACGGCGACCACCGCGATCACGAGCGCGGGAGGGCCGTCCGACAAGATCACCTCGTCGACGAGTTCGATGCCGACCAAGGCGTTGCCCTTGTGTCCGAACCAGCGTTGTTCGGGGATGAACTCGAGCAAGCGTTTGGCGTCGGTGATCACGAGTGGTGGGTCCTCATGAACTTGCAGCACCTTCCTCGGGTGTCAGATGGAACCAGTAGAAGCTGTGTGGTCCGAACGTGAGCAGGTAGGGGAGTTCACCGATCCGGGGGAAGCGCTCCCTGCCCAAGAGCTCAACCGGATACATACCCTCCCAAGCCGATAGGTCTAACTCCGCAGCTTGCGCCCGGGCGGAAAGATTGTTCACACAAAGCACTATGTCGTCGCCCAACGTCCGTACGTAGGCGAAAACCGCCGGATTCTCGGGATGGAGGACCTCGAAGCTACCCAAGCCGAACACCGGATGTTGCTTGCGCACCGCAAGCAAGCGACGGAACCACTGCAGGAATGAGTGCTGATCGCGTAACTGAGCCTCGACGTTGGTCGCTTGGTATCCGTAGACGGGGTCAAGCAGCACGGGTAGGTACAGCTGCGCGAAGTCCGCCTTCGAGAAGCCGGCGTTGCGATCGCCCGTCCACTGCATCGGGGTTCGTACCCCGTCACGGTCACCGAGGTAGATGTTGTCGCCCATCCCCAGTTCGTCGCCGTAATAGATGATCGGCGTCCCGGGCAGAGAGAACAAGATCGCGTGGAACTGCTCCATCTGGTCGCGCGAGTTCTCGAGTAGGGGAGCGAGGCGTCGCCGGATGCCCAGATTCAGTTTCATCCGCGGGTCCTTCGCATATTCGTTGTACATGTAGTCGCGCTCTTCGTCGGTGACCATCTCCAAGGTCAACTCGTCGTGGTTGCGCAGGAAGATCCCCCACTGACAGTTCTCGGGGATGTCTGGTGTCTTCTCCAAGGTCTCGACGATCGGATAGCGCACCTGTCTGCGAGCGGCCATGAACAAACGGGGCATCAGCGGGAAGTGGAACGCCATGTGGCACTCGTCGCCGTTGTCGCCGAAGTAGTCGACGACGTCCTCCGGCCACTGGTTCGCTTCGGCCAGCAACACGCGATTGTCGTAGAGCTTGTCCACCTCGCTCCGGACCCGTTTCAGGAACTCGTGGGTCTCGGGGAGGTTCTCTCCGTTCGTTCCCTCACGCTCGTACAGATAGGGGACCGCGTCCAGACGGAAGCCGTCCAGTCCAAGATCGAGCCAGAAGCGAACCGCGGCCAACATCTGTTCCTGGACCTCGACGTTGTCGTAGTTGAGGTCTGGCTGATGGCTGAAGAACCGATGCCAGTAGTAAGCCTGTGCCTCATCGTCCCAGGTCCAGTTGGACGACTCGGTGTCGAGGAAGATGATGCGAGCGTCCTCGTACTTGTGCACCGTGTCGCTCCACACGTACCAGTCACGCTTATCCGAGCCAGGCTTGCGGGCTTCCTGGAACCACGGGTGCTGATCCGAGGTGTGGTTCATGACGAGGTCGGTAACGACGCGGATGCCGCGCGAGTGCGCCGCGTCAAGGAATTCCATGAAGTCGTTCAGATTCCCGTACTCAGGAAGGATCGAATAGAAGTCTGAGATGTCGTAACCGCCGTCCTTCAACGGTGACTGATAGAACGGCAGCAGCCACAAACAATCCACACCGAGCCACTCCAGATAGTCCATCTTCTCGACGAGGCCCTTGAAGTCGCCCGCGCCATCGGCGTTGGAGTCGTAGAAACTCCGCACGTAAAGCTCGTAGAACACGGCAGTCTTGAACCACTGAGGGTCGTCCGCGAGGTGAACCGAACCGCCTCCGACGACGGCGGGATCTGGCCCCATCACTAAGAACCGATTACGAAGACGTGGGCGGACTCGACGTTGGGGTCGAGCCGCACGTAGTTGCTGGGCCCGTTCCATACGAAGCGTGTGTCGCTAAGCAAGTCGTGTACCTCGAATGCTTCGTCGTAACCGATGCCGAGCGCCTCGAGGTCGAGGTGAAGGGTTGCCTCTTCCCAGAAGAACGGATTGAGGTTGACGACGACGAGGATCGATTCACCGTCGGCACTCGTCTTGGAGAACGCCAGCACGTTCTCCTTGTCGGTCTCGTGGAAAACGAGGTTCGTCAGACCGGACAACGCAGCGTGCTTCCTGCGGACGTCATTGACCCGAGTGATGAACGGAACGAGGCTCCCGGGGGCCGCGTAATCGCGGTGTTTCAGCTCGAACTTCTCGGAATCCAGGTACTCCTCGCTACCGTCCTTCACCGGTGTGTTCTCGAACAGCTCGTAGCCCGAATAGATGCCGTAGGTGGGGGATAGGAACGCCGCCAGGATCAGCCGGATCTTGAACGCCGGTGGCCCACCGGCTTGCAGGTACTCGTGAAGGATGTCGGGTGTGTTGGCGAAGAAGTTCGGACGGAAGTAGTCCGCCATCTCGGTCGTGGTGAGCTCGGTCATGTATTCGATCAGTTCATGTTTCGTGTTGCGCCACGTGAAATATGTGTAGCTCTGAGTGAAACCGAGCTTCGCCAGTTGCTGCATCACCTTCGGGCGGGTGAACGCTTCGGCTAGGAATATCAGGTCGGGGTCTTTCGCTTTCAGATCATTGATGACCCACTCCCAGAACGGGAACGCTTTCGTATGGGGGTTGTCGACACGGAAGATCTTCACGCCGTGCGAGATCCAGAACTCGAGCACGCTCTTCAGCTCGTTCCAGAGGCCCTCGCGATCGACCGTGTCGAAGTTGACCGGATAGATGTCCTGGTACTTCTTCGGGGGGTTCTCCGCATACTGGATCGAAGCGTCAGGTCGTTGGGTGAACCACTCGGGATGTTCGGTCACCCACGGGTGATCGGGAGAGCACTGGATCGCGAAGTCGAGGGCGATCTCGAGCCCGAGTTTGTCCGCGGCCCCCACGAAGGTGTCGAAGTCGGCGATCGTGCCGAGTTCGGGGTGGATCGAGGTGTGCCCCCCATCCGGAGATCCGATAGCCCATGGGCTACCGATGTCGGTGGCCGTTGCATCAAGCGTGTTGTTCCGGCCCTTCCGGAATGCCTTCCCGATCGGGTGGATCGGTGGGAGATAGACGACGTCGAAGCCCATGTCTGCAACGCGCGCCAAGGCCTTCGTCGCCGTAGCGAAGGTGCCGTGCTTCCCCTTTGCTCCGGTCGAGCGAGGGAACAACTCGTACCAGGCGCCGAAACGAGCGCGTTCACGATCCACCGTCATCTCCAGAACCGGCGAGGTGGCGCGATCGGCACGGTCGGGGTTGCGGGCCATGACTTCGTCGAGCTTCGCGTCTAGGGCGGTTGTCACGCGCCGGTCGGGCTTGTCGGCCGGGCCCTTCTTAGGTGCCGGTGCGCGCAACTTCGCAACTGCTTCGGTCAAGCGCTTCTTGTCGCGCGCCGCGGCCCCCTCGATACACGCTTCGATCAAGAGGGCTCCCTCGGCAAGTTCGAGGGTCACGTCCTGTCCTGCGTCGACCTTCTTGATGAGGTCCCGGCGCCAGGTCGCGAAATGATCGGTCCAGGCTTCGATCGTGTACTGGTATCGACCGACCCGCTCGAACCGCATGACGCCGGTCCATGAATCGTTGCCCTCGTGGCTAAGAGGCGCTTCCGTCCACCGGCTCGAGCCGGCCCTACGGTAGCGAACAGAACCCCGAAGTTCGTTGCTGCCGTCCCGGAATATGTCTGCAGCGACGGTGACTAGATCCCCGGCGATGGCTTTGGCTCGGTGGCGCCCGCAATCAACGCATGGTCGTATCGCTTCGATCACGATAGGGCTGTACGGCGCTCGGGAGGGCATCAACCCAGGCTACCGTCCATTACCCTTCGGAGGTGATGAAGGCCCTTCGTAGCTTCGCCGTGCGGGCGTCACTGCCCCAGCCGCTAGAGGTACTTCTAACGATCGCCACGAACCTGCGCTGGAGTTGGGACGCGCGAGCGGTCGACCTCTTCCGCTGGGTGGACAACGAAGCGTGGGAGAAGGCCGAACACGACCCCGTGCGCATGCTCGGACTGGTTTCGCGCGAGCGTTTCGAGCAACTCGCGGACGACGGCCCCTTCATGTCATTCCTCGCGAGCGTCGACGAGGACCTCCAGAAATACCTGCAGGAACCGCGCTGGTATCAAGCCTTGAAGAAGAAGAACCTGCCCAAGCAGATCGCCTATTTCTCGCCCGAGTTCGGTGTGAGTGAAGCTCTACCCATCTATTCGGGTGGACTCGGGGTCCTTGCAGGGGATCACCTCAAGGCCGCGAGTGACCTCGGTGTCCCTCTCGTTGCCGTTGGTCTGTTGTACCGACAGGGCTACTTCCGCCAACAGCTCAATGCCGACGGCTGGCAGCAAGAGCACTATCCGGCCCTCGACCCCCACGGCATGCCTCTGACGTTATTGGAGACCGAAGACGGTTCTCCTCTGAAGATCGAGGTCGAGCTCGCGGGCGCCCGGTGCGTCGCTCAACTATGGCAAGCAACCGTTGGTCGCGTTCCGTTGCTGCTGATGGATTGCGACGTCGAAGAGAACGACCCCGAGGAGCGTGGCGTAACCGACCGTCTCTACGCAGGTGGAGGCGAGCACCGCTTGCGCCAAGAGATCGTGCTTGGGATCGGCGGGGTGCGCGCCTTGCAGGCGACCGGCTACGACCCCGACGTGTTCCATTCCAACGAGGGCCATGCGGGGTTCCTCGGCCTCGAACGGATCCGCCAGCTGGTCGTGAATACAGACCTTTCCTTCGAAGAGGCGCGTGAGGCGGTTCGGGCAGCGACCGTGTTCACCACACACACGCCCGTTCCTGCCGGTATCGACGTCTACGAACACGACCTGATGGAGCGGTACTTCGACTCGTTCGCGAAGGAGTGCAACCTCTCCTTCGAGGAGTTGATGGCCGTGGGTCAGACCGACCCCCTCACGGAGTCGGTCGCCGATCACCCGAAATTCAACATGGCCGTCATGGGTTTCCGCCTCGCGGCTCGTTCTAATGCGGTCAGCAAACTCCATGGAGATGTGTCACGCGCGATCTTCTCGGAGCTCTGGCCCGGGGTCCCGACCGAAGAGGCTCCGATCGGCAGTGTGACGAACGGAGTGCATACGTCGACGTGGCTCGGTGCGGAGATCACCGAGGTGCTCGATCGCCGGCTGTCGCCGGGATGGGCCGAGACCGGTGACGGACGTTGGGACCGTATCCACGAAGTACCCGATGCCGAGTTGTGGCGGGCACGTGAAAGGGCGCGTGAACGACTTGTTTACTTCGTCCGCGAGCGGGTCCGCGAGCAACTGGTCAAACGGGGTCACAACGAAGCCGAGGTCAGCTGGACGGAAGAGATATTCGATCCCGGGGTCCTCACCATCGGCTTCGCGCGCCGCTTCGCTCAATACAAGAGGGGCACCTTGATCCTGTCGGATGTCGATCGCTTGAAGCGATTGCTCTTGTCGGGGGATCGGCCGATCCAGATCGTCATCGCTGGCAAGGCCCACCCACTAGACGACGGGGGCAAGGAGATGATCCAGGCCCTCGTCCACTTCGCTGCTGACCCCGATGTGCGTCTGCGGTTCGCGTTCGTCGAGGACTACGACATGGAGGTTGCCCGCGTGCTGTGTCAAGGGTCGGACGTGTGGTTGAACAACCCACGTCGCCCACTCGAGGCCTGCGGGACGAGCGGCATGAAGGCCGCTCTGGGGGGTGCGTTGAACTGTTCCGTCCTCGACGGCTGGTGGGACGAGTGTTACGACGGCAAGAACGGGTGGGCTATCGGAACCCGCGAGTCGTTCCTCGACTCTGCGCACCAGGACAGGGTTGAGGCCAGCGCCCTCTACGACCTGATGGAACGCGAGATCGTTCCGCGCTTCTACGACCGTCCCGAAGGGCCCGTCCCTCGCCGGTGGGTCGAGCGCATGAAGCATTCGATCGCATCACTTGGCTCGTTCGTCACCGCCGACCGGATGGTTCGTGACTACGTCGATGCCTTATACGGGCCGGCCGCGATCCAGGGTCGTGAGCTCTCTGCCGACAACTACGCGAGAGCTCGTGAACTGGCGAAGTGGAAGAGTCATGTGGTCGGGCACTGGAGCGACGTTCGGGTGATCGATGTCGAAGGCGAGGTCACTGCTGCCGACGTCGGGGCAGAGCGCAGTGTCGGCGCGACGATCCATGTGGGCCAGCTGTCTACGGACGATCTCTCGGTTCAGCTCGCGCACGGACGCGTCGGGGCGAACAACGAACTCATCTCTCCGCAGATCGAGGAGATGACTGCCGACTACTGCGAAGAGAACACCTGCACCTATCGCGGCGGTTTCGCAACCGACGAAGCTGGGTTGTACGGATTCGCGGTGCGCGTCGTGCCGCGTCATCCCGATCTCACGAACGGGATGGATCTCGGCGTGGTGACCTGGGCCTAGAGCCCTAACTCGTGCCCTTCACAACCCGCCCGGAGCTACGCGGCACGTTCGGGATGGTCGCATCGACCCACTGGCTCGCTTCGAGCGCAGGGATGGCGATCCTCGAGCGAGGTGGCAACGCCTTCGATGCTGCGGTCGCTGCCGGCTTGACCCTCCAGGTCGTCGAGCCGCACCTGAATGGGCCGGGTGGGGAAGTGCCGGTGATCCTCTACGACGCCTCGACGGACGCAACCGTCGTCGTTGATGGTCAAGGACCCGCCCCACGCGCAGCGACTATCGATGCCTATCGGGAACGTGACATCGATCTGATCCCGGGGACCGGGCTCCTCGCGGCGTGCGTGCCGGGTGCGATCGGTGCCTGGCTGTTGATGCTCGAACGTTACGGAACCATGGGCGTCGCCGATGTCTTCGAGTACGCCATCGGATATGCCGAGAACGGCTACCCGATGGTCGATCGGATCGCCGCCACGATCGCCGGGATGGAACAGGTGTTCCGGAACGACTGGCCGACCTCGGCTGAGATCTACCTCGCGAACGGCGTGCCGAAGGGGGGCGACCTTTTCCGCAACCCTGCTCTCGCCGGCATGTACCGCCGGATGGTCGACGCCGCGGGCAGTGGTGATCGGGTCGGTCAGATCGATCGTGCCCGGAGCGCGTTCTACGAAGGGTTCGTTGCCGACGCCATAGAGGAGTTCTGCCGGGGCCACGATGGGTTGCTCACCGGAAGCGACCTTGCGGGGTGGCGCGCTGGTATCGAACCCACCGTGTCGCTGAGCTTCCGTGGCTACGAGGTGCACAAGGCGGGGCCGTGGACGCAGGGGCCGGTCTTCCTCCAGCAGCTCGCGTTACTGGAGGCCCTCGAACTCGGAAGGTTCGGCTCGGCCGATCACGTTCACACCGTGGTCGAGGCCGCCAAACTCGCGTTCGCCGACAGGGAAGCGTTCTACGGGGACCCGAACTTCGCCGACGTTCCGCTCGATGACCTTCTATCTCGTGATTACACCGAGGAACGCAGAGGTTTGATCACCGACACTGCCTCCCACCAGTTGCGACCGGGGAGCCCCGGGGGCCGCACTCCCGTCCTTCCGCCACCTACCGCACCAGGGGAGCGGACCCCTGCGCACCTGATCGGAGCGGGCGAGCCGACGCGTGGCGACACGTGTCATGTCGACACTGTCGACCGCTGGGGCAACATGGTCGCTGCCACCCCAAGCGGAGGGTGGCTGCAGAGCTCGCCGGCGATCCCAGGGCTCGGCTTCTGCCTTGGCACCCGTGCACAGATGTTCTGGTTGACCGAAGGACTGGCAAACACGCTCGAGCCCGGCAAGCGACCGCGGACCACCCTGAGTCCATCACTCGCGTTCAAAGATGGCGCCCCGTATATGGCTTTCGGTACCCCGGGTGGGGACACTCAGGATCAGTGGTCGTTGAACATGTTCCTAAACCACGCGGTATTCGGCATGGACCTACAGGCTGCGATCGACGCACCGAACTTCCACACGAATCACTTCCCCAGTTCGTTCTATCCACGTCTGTCGAATCCGGGCCAGATCGAGGTCGAATCCCGGTTCGGTGATGACGTCATCGCAGAGCTCGAACGCCGGGGGCACGAAGTAATGATCGCTGACCCCTGGAGCCTCGGACGTCTCTCGGCGGTAGCGCGCCAACCCGATGGCGTCCTCAAAGCAGCGGCTAACCCGCGGGGGATGCAGGGCTATGCGGTCGGACGCTGATAGATGACAACGGACTCCGGCTCGAGCTCGAGGTAGTCGCCCGTAGCCACAGGTTCTTTGGTCGAGGACAGCAACACTTTCGCTGACGCCGCCGGGACACGGGCACGTTCCTTGCTCAGGTTGGCAGCAACCTCGACCGGACCTCGGGTGATGACGATCCACCGCTCTTCTTCGTCGAAGCGGGTTTGAACATCGTTCATCCGGCCATCTGAGAGCTCCGGCCACTCCCTTCGGAGGCGGATCAACCGCTTGTGCCACTCGAGCAGGTCCGCATGGGGCTGGTCGTTAAGTTCCGCCCAGTCCAGTTTCGAGTGCTCGAAGGTGGCGAGATCTTGTGGGTCGGGGATGTCCTCCGGGTTCCAGCCGAAACCAGCAAACTCCCTCCGGCGGCCATCCCGCACCGCTCGCCCCAACTCGGGATCGTCGTGGTCTGTGAAATAGAGGAACGGTGTCGTCGCCCCCCACTCTTCTCCCTGGAACAACATCGGGACGAACGGTGACGTCATCACGAGGGCCGCGCCTACCTTCAGTAGGTCGTTGCTAATCAACGCTGAAGTGCGGTCCCCCCGAGCTCGATTGCCCACTTGGTCGTGGGTCTGGAGGTAGCCGAGGAACCGGTGTCCGTCCAAACCAGCGGTAGGACGCCCGTGGATGCGTTGTCTGAACCCAGACAACCGTCCGTCGTAAACGAACGCGTGCTGTAGGGCCTTCGCGATGTCCGCAACCGCACCGAAGTCGGAGTAGTAACCGGTTCTCTCTCCCGTAATGGCCGCGTGCAGAGAATGGTGTAGGTCGTCGCTCCATTGCGCATCGATGCCGTACCCGCCGGCCTCTCGTGGACGGACGATGCGAGGGTCGTTCAGGTCGCTCTCGGCGATCAACCAGAGGTTGCGGCCCATGCCCTCGAGGGCATCTACGCGGGTGCTCATCTCTTCGAGGAAATGGACCGCCGACTGGTCATAGATCGCATGGATCGCATCGAGTCGCAGACCGTCCACGTGATAGTTCTCGAACCATCCAAGGGCGTTGTCGATGAAGAAGTTGCGAACCTCAGGGGAGCCGCGCTCGTCGAGGTTCACTGCCTCGCCCCACGGGGTCCCGTATTTGTCGGTGAAATACGGCCCGAACTCTCGGAGGTAGTTCCCTGCCGGACCGAGATGGTTGTAGACGACGTCGAGGACGACGGCTAGTCCTCGTGCGTGACACGCGTCGACGAGGCGCTTGAGTCCTTCAGGTCCACCGTACGCATGATGTGGCGCATATAGGTCGACGCCGTCGTAGCCCCAACCTCGCGCGCCGGGGAACTCGTTGACGGGCATCAACTCGACCGCGTTGATTCCTAGCGTGGCGAGATGGTCGAGTTTGTCGATGACCCCCTCGAACGTTCCCTCCGACGAGAACGTCCCAACGTGCAGCTCGTAGATCACGGCTGCGGACAAGGGGAACCCGGTCCATGCGTGGTCTCTCCACTCGAAAGCATCGTGATCGACCACTCTCGAAGGGCCGTGCACTCCGGTCGGTTGCCATCCAGAGCGAGGATCGGGGCGGGGCGACCCGCCATCGAGGGACAGGAGATAGTCCGCGGTTGGCGCCTCTGCGGTAAACCACCCTTCGCCTTCGGGGGACAACTCCGTGCGGTTTCCCCCGACGACCAGCTCGACCGTGGACGCGTGTGGGGCCCACACCCTGATGCGACTCATGCTGACAGTCCCGGCTCCTTCTTGTGCTGGTTCTCGGGTCGGGGACGAGGCACGAGGACCTGATGTACCTCGAAGACTTCCCCCGCCGCGAGATCTAGGTCCCACGAGGACGTGACGATCGTTCCCTGGAACATCGTCTGCAATCCTTCGAGACTGGTCGACGCAGTCTCGATCGGCTCCGACGCCAAGGTTGTTGGCTCGTCTGTGGTGACCTCTAGATCGACTTCCCCTTCCGGTTGGAACAGGCGCCATCCACTCCCGATCGTCTCGAACGAGTCCTTAGTTGTGTCGCGGCCAAGATTCAATGGCAAAGCTGCGGTTTCCGATGCATAGGTGCCGTGGAATGTCTTGTCACTGTGATTCGTGATCTGCATCGAGCATGCGAGACCGACATCATCGGTGTTGAACGTCTTGATCAGTTCGAGTTGACCGTGCATCGCGGTGCACGTGACCGATGTGCCGTCCGTGCTCCATCGGAAGCGTTCGGGAAGGACGTGGCCGTCGATGAGATCGATCAGTCCTCCGAGCCTCCGCTCGTCGAACGTCAACGACTTCACATCCTGCCCGCCGCGAGCGGCACTTGCGGTCATCTCGTCGCCGTCTCGCTCTGTCTCAGGGGGGTTCTCGTCCGCGAAGTGGTACGCCTCTCGGTAACGGGCGGTCACGGCAAGCAGATTGGCTCCGACCGTCCAGTCGCTGAGCTCTACGACGATCCCTTCGTGCGGGGATATGACTGCTGCGCCCCACGGGCCGGGCAACAGAACCTCGTCGCGACTATCCGCGTCGAGGTCGGCGATCTCTGCCACTCCATCGCGCCTACGGGTGAGACCTTCCGCCCGAGCGAGGTGATGCCACAACGCAGCTCGCATGAAAGCCAGATACACACCTCCGAAGGCACCGTGCCAGTACGCACAGTTGCATTGCGCCCGGTAGAGCTCACGCAAGGCTTCGCGGTTGGGCCCCGCCGCGTGGACGATGCCGCTCACGTGCAGCATGCGTTTCTGTAGTTGGTTCACCTCCGGGTACTTCGCAAGGAACGCCCGCCAAGGGGCCCCGCGCATGAACGGAAGCACACCTTCAGGGTCATCCTTCTGCAGTTCCCGCCGGGCTTTGCCGACCTTGAGGCGGGCCTCCGCTGGAAGGGCCCACGTCATCATCTCGTCGTACGACGACGAGGGGAGGTAGATACGACCTCGTGGTTCTGCTTCGGCTGCGTGCGCGCCGAGCGTCACGGGTTCGATGTCGCCCTCCTGGAGCATCTCGAAGAACGAGACGAGCCACCCTTCTTCGTAGACCCTCTCGTAGGTGTCGGGCCACTCACCGAACTTCTCACCGTCGTCCGCGTAGACGAACAAGCGATCGTCCGACCCCGTCTGGAGATATTCGGCGACACGCTCGATGCGCTTGTACGGGATCAGGTACCGAAGGTTCCTGTCGCCCGCGTAGACGAGGAGGGGCCGGCCTTCGTGGTCCGTGACGAACGGTCCAGTCAGCTGGTCGTCACCGACCCCAACGGAATGGAACATCGTGTCGTCGAGGATCGTGTAGCGCACCTGGGCTGCCGTTATCGCTCCGACGACCTCTTGCTCCCACACGCGCTCGGTGAGCCACAGCCCGGTTGCGTCTGCGCCATACCGAGTCGCAAGGTGGTCGGTCAACATCTGGATCTGGCCGATCTGATCCCGTTGGGGGAGGGCGGCGAGGATGGGCTCGTAGAAGCCCCCGGTCAGGAGCTCGATCTGTCCGCTCTCGGACAACCGCTTGATCGCATCGGTCACGTCGGGTGCTTCCGATTCCAGCCACTCGAGGAGACATCCCGAATAGTGCAAGGTCATCTTCAATTCGGGGAAGCGTTCGAGGGTCTCGATGAAAGGGCGGTAGCAACGATCGGTTGCCTTCCGAACAACCGCGTCGAGATTTCCGACCGGCTGATGGAAGTGGATGACGAGGGCCAGCTTGCGCGTCATCGGTCGCTCCTTCTAACCAGCAGAGCCACCGGGAAGTCACGGAACAGTTCATCCATCGTCGCCATCCCGTCCACCTCACCATGGGTGAGGGTGCTCGTCCATGCGCCTTCCGGAAGTTCCACGGCCGTATCGCTCCAGTCGCCTCCTAGGGACAGTGTGCATCGAGGGGCGACCACGACCACTTCGTCGCCGCGGTCGAACGCCACGACGTTGTCCGCGTGGGCGCCTCTGACCTCGAGCGGTTTGTAGCTGCCCTCGGGGCCGAACGCGCGTGGATGTCTGGCGCGGACGCCGAGGGCTCGGTGCATCAGGAAGAGTTTCGGCGCGCCGGTCGATGCCTTGTTCCACACGTCGGATGCGGTTGCGCCTTTGACTTCGGTAAGAAGCGACCTGCGCGCGTCGTAGTCGATCGGCCGGCGGTTGTCGGGGTCGACGAGGCTGAAGTCCCACACCTCGGTGCCTTGATAGAAGTCCGGGACGCCTGGTGCCGTCATCTTCAGCAAGGTCTGTGCGAGGGAGTTGATGTAGCCGGGCGTAATCAGCGGTGCCGTGAAACGCTCGACCTCGGACATGAACCTGGGATCGGTCATCGCTCCGCGGACGAACGCTCGCAATGCCGAGTCGTGGTGCTCGCCCGGAGAGATCCACGACGTGTGGACCTTCGCCTCCTTCGCTGCCTTCTCCATGTACGCACCGGCCCGCTCTATCGAGAGGGGCCAGGAACCCACCAACGTTTGGTACAGGAGGTACTCGATCGATCGATCGGGCCAGTCACCTTGTCGATGACGCTCGTTGATCTCCGACCAACGCGTTGCGGCGGCCGCCCACTCGTCGGGGATCTCGCTCAGAAGGGCAAGCCGGGCTCTGACGTCCTCGCTTCGTTTCGTGTCGTGGGTCGAGGTTGCGAGCATGGACTCGGGCCACAGTCGTTGCGCCGCGAGGTTCGCCGCGTGGAACTCTTCGACACTCGCGCCGAAGACGGAGGGGTTGCCACCGACCTCGTTCAACGCAACGAATCGGTTGGACCGGTAGAACAAGGTGTCCTCGATGCCCTTAGCCATCACAGGTCCGCTCGCTTGCTGGAAACGCATCGCAAGAGCGGCCTCTTCCTCTCCTTCGATGCGAAGCAACAAGACGTCGGCGAGGAGCTCGAATAACTCTGGGTCGAGGTCCGTCCGGCGCTCACGTGCGTCGTCACAGGCTCTTGTCACCCACGATGCATCGACCTGGTCGACCGCTCCGGTGCGCGCGTCGGCATAGGTTCGATACACCTCGAAAGAGGCCAGGACCTCCCTCAGGGCGGTGCGAAGCTCGGGGCGCGTGAAGTCTCGATACCCGCGTTGGTCCTCGCACACCGCAACGAAGATGTCGGTGAGACGTTCGACATCGGTGGCGAGCTCGGTGTCGATGATCGCCAACTTCGCCTCGATCGCGGCGGCGACCGGATCCGAGGGGTTGCCCGTGAAGCGCTCGTAGAGATCAGTCAGAGGTTTCTCGGCGTCGGGATCCACGAACAAGGCGCTTACTCGCGCGAGGAAGTCGTACCCGGTGGTGCCGGCAACCGGCCAGTCGGCCCTCAGCTCTTCGCCGCCCTCGAGGATCTTCTCGACCACCACGTAGCCGGCCCCGGTCTTCGTTCGCAAGAGCTCGAGGTAAGCCTTCGGGTAGCGCAGACCGTCGATGTGATCGACCCGCAACCCATCGATGTGACCATCGGCGACGAGAGAAGCGAGCAGTCCGTGGGTCGCCTCGAACACCTCTTCCCGGTCGATCCGTAAGGCGGCGAGGTCGTTGATGGCGAAGAAGCGCCGGTAGTTCAGGTCTTGCCCGGCAACCTTCCAGTACGCCAGGCGGTAGTGCTGCGCTTCCAGGATCTCGTGAAGGAGGTCCGTGTCGGCGTTGATCGCATCGATGTCGTGGGGGCGGCTACTGGGGGCAAGGGGGAACGTGTGCTCGTGATAGCGCACGACCGGGTCATCGCCCACGACGGCGAGCTTGATGTCGCCGGCCTCGAGGACACGGCCATAGTGATCTCCCAGGATCGGGATGAGGATCGATCGCTTCAACCGTTCTTCGGACGGGTCCCAGTCGATGTCGAAGTACTCCGCGTAGTTGCTCCCGGGGCCGTTCTTCAACACGTCCCACCACCAGCTGTTGTCTGGGTGGTTCACCGCCATGTGGTTGGGGACGATGTCGACGATCACCTCGCCCGGTTCCCACGCCCGCATCAGCCGGTCGAACCCGTCTTCGCCTCCGAGGTCGGTGCTCAGCCGCGCGTGATCGACAACGTCGTAACCGTGTTCGCTACCGGGCCGGGCTTGAAGGATCGGGGAGAGGTAGAGATGACTGATGCCGAGATCCTGCAGGTAGTCGGCGATCGCAGTGGCTTGCTCGAAGCCGAAAGCACGGTGAAGTTGGAGCCTGTAGCTCGCTACCCGATCACGCGACACGGCGTAGGACCACGAGAGAGCGCGGGGCGAGCTGGATCTCTCCGCCAGCCTTGGTGACGACAGACCCTTCCTCGTGCGACGGATCGTTCGTGTCGAGAGCGGAGGCCCATTCGTTGCCGAAGTGTCCGGTTGGGACCGTGAACGGGATCGATACCTCGGACGCGTTGAACAACAAGAGGAAGCTGTCATCGGTGACTTGCTGACCCTGGGGGCCGCGCATCCCAAGCTCGTCGCCGTTCAGGTAGAGGGCCACCGACTTCGCGAACCCCTCGTTCCACTGCTCGGCCGTCATCGGTTCGCCCGCGGGATCGAACCATCCAACATCCGTGATCTCGTCACCGTAGATGGCCCGACCCTGGAACCAGTTCCTTCTTCGGAATGCCGGATGGCGGGCCCGGAAATCCATGAGCCGGCGGGTCCACCCCAACAGCGCGAGGTTCTCGTCGCGCAATGACCAGTCGAGCCACGAGATCTCATTGTCTTGGCAGTACGCATTGTTGTTGCCGTGTTGGGTTCTGCCCATCTCGTCGCCACCGAGGAACATGGGTACCCCTTGTGAGAGGGCGAGCGTGGCGAGGAAGTTGCGCTTCTGACGCTCACGGAGGCCGTGCACCGAAGGGTCATCGGTTGGACCCTCGACCCCGTGGTTCCACGAACGGTTGTTGTTGTCTCCGTCTGCCCCGCCTTCGCCGTTCGCTTCGTTGTGTTTGTCGTTGTAGCTGACAAGGTCGTTCAAGGTGAAGCCGTCGTGCGCGGTGACGAAGTTGATGCTTGCGAATGGACGTCGACCGTCTTCTTGATAGAGGTCAGAGCTGCCTGTCAACCGGAAAGCGAAGTCGGCGAGGCTGTGATCTTCCCCACGCCAGAAGTCGCGCATGGTGTCGCGATACTTCCCGTTCCATTCAGACCACAGGGGCGGGAAGTTGCCCACCTGATAGCCGCCCTCTCCGACATCCCATGGTTCGGCGATCAATTTCGTGCGAGACAACACGGGGTCCTGATGGATGATGTCGAAGAAGGCCGACAAGCGGTCAACCTCGTGGAACTGGCGCGCTAGGGCCGCGGCGAGGTCGAAGCGGAAACCGTCGACGTGCATCTCGGTCACCCAGTAGCGAAGACTGTCCATGATCAGCTTCAAGGCTTGCGGATTGCGCGGGTTGAAACTGTTGCCCGTACCGGTGACATCGAAATAGAAGCGTTGATCGTCGTCGACCAGACGGTAGTAAGCCGAGTTGTCCAGCCCCCGGAACGACAGGGTTGGACCGAGATGGTTGCCCTCGCCGGTGTGGTTGTAGACGACGTCTAGGATCACCTCGATACCAGCGGAGTGGAGGGCTTTGACCATGTTCTTGAACTCCGCAACCTGACCGCCGCCTCCACCGACCGCGCTGTAGCCCGAATATGGCGCGAGGTATCCGATCGAGTCGTAGCCCCAGTAGTTGCGGAGTCCGTTGTCGACGAGATGTTGTGGATGGACGAAATGATGGACGGGCATGAGCTCGACCGCTGTGATGCCGAGCAGTTGGAGGTGCTCTATCGCAGCCGGGTGAGCCAGCCCCGCATAGGTGCCCCGCTCCTCTTGGGGGATGCCGGGATGCAGTTGTGTGAACCCCTTGACGTGCGTTTCGTAGATGACAGTCTCGTGCCAGGGGATGCGAAGCGGGGCATCTCCGTCCCAGTCGAAACCCTCATCGACCACGACGCACTTGGGCATCAGCGCGGCGTCGTCAGCGTCCGAGAACGTGAGATCGTCGCCGCCTGCCTTGTACCCATAGGCATCCGGCCCCCACGAGACATCGCCTTCGATCGCCTTGGCATAAGGATCGAGAAGCAGTTTGTTGGGGTTGAAGCGCAGCCCTTCGTCGGGGACGTAGGACCCTCGTACCCGAAAGCCATAGCGCTGCCCGGGTCCGACCCCAGGAACGAACCCATGCCACACGAATGCACGTGCTTCCTCGAGCGGCAGGCGCTGCTCGTTCCCATCAGCGTCGAACAGGCAGAGTTCGACCCCTTCTCCGTGCTCGCTGAACACAGCGAAGTTCGTGCCCCCCTCCTTGGGGGTCGCACCTAATGGATAGGTATCGCCGGGCCACACTTCCATCGCTAGAGCCTAGAACCCACGCTGTTACGCTCATTCCGTATATGGATGTTGATGCTCCGACCCTTCACCAACTGCTCGATCTTCAAACTGAAGACACGGCGATCAAGCGTCTAGAAGACCGCCGCGCCAACCTTCCCGAGGCCGTACGACTCGCTGAAGTCAACGAGAACCTGGCGGAGTTGAACGCCGATCTCGAGATCGCACAGAAACAGCATGACGAAGTCGCGCGCGAGCAGGACAAGCTTGAGGGTGAGATCGGTATCGCCGAAGAGAAGATCACTCGTGAGGAGCAGAGGCTCTTCGGGGGGGCCGTGTCGAACCCGAAGGAGCTCGGTGCCTTGCAGGCAGAGGTGGCGATGCTCAAACGGAAAAAGTCCGAGCTCGAGGACCAGTTGCTCGAGGTCATGGTGCAGAAGGAAGACGCGTCGGCAACACTCGATCGCCTTCGAGGCGAACAAGCGGCCGCATCGAGCGAGACAGAGAAGCTTGGCGCGACCGTGGCGAACCTCACCACGGAGATAGACGAGCAGTTGAAGCTGCATGCCGCCAAGCGGGACGAAGCGGCTGCCCCGTTGCCGAAGGAACTGTTCGATCTCTACGAGAAGCTCCGCGCGACGAAGAACGGCGTGGGTGCGGCAGCTCTGGAAGCAGGTACATGCCAGGGGTGTCATACACAGGTGCCACGACAAGAGGTCGAACGCATCAAGTCCGAAGGTGGGCTCCAACGGTGCGAGAACTGCCGCCGCATCCTCGTGGTCGTCTGACCACAGCTCGATGAAAGGCGTACTACACACCGACGGCGGAGCGCGAGGTAACCCCGGTCCCGCGGGGATAGGTGCCGTCTTGCGAGATGGCTCCGGCGAGATCATCGGCGAGGTTGCCGAGAGCATCGGTTCCGCGACGAACAACGTTGCCGAATACAGCGCTCTCATCGCTGGGCTCGAGCTCGCCCTGCAGAAGGGCATCACCGACCTAGACGTCTTCCTCGACTCTCAGCTGCTGGTGTCACAGCTCAAAGGGGAATGGAAGATCAAGAACGACCGCCTTCGCACGCTTGCAGTGAAGGCTCGGTCCTTACTCAACCGTTTCGATAAGAAGACGATCCAACACGTGCCGCGTGAGCAGAACGAGGATGCAGATCGCTTGGCCAACCAGGGGATGGATGCCGCGATGCTGGACTGGGACGCGGAACGCGAGAGTCCGGGGCAGCAGAGCTTCCTCGAATGATCTTCTGGCACATGGGGGCCGCGGCGGTGATCGTCTACGTGACCCTCGGTCGTTCTCGGATCGATTACCGCTGGATCCTGATCGGTGCTGTGACTCCCGATGTGATCGACGGTGTCTTGAGCGCAACGGTCTATCAAG
>JAXDJJ010000083.1:0-10075 GCA_034665745.1 Actinomycetota bacterium
CCCTCCTAGTGGTTCTTGTGGTTCTTGTGGTGCCGGCACCACAAGAACCACTGAGAGAGTGTTTCGTGGGGAGAAGAGCTATCGCTCGCTGATGCCCGTGCCACTGCTGGGTGGTGGACGGGCCACTTAACCTGGGTGGATGCGGCGGATCGAAAGGCTCATCAACCTCATCGCGGCCCTCCTCGAAGCCGAGGTCCCCATGACCGCTGAGAGCATCAGGGATCGGATCTCGGGCTACGAGAGCGACAATCACGAGGCCTTCCGCCGGGCGTTCGAACGGGACAAGGCCGACCTCAAAGCGATGGGCATCCCCGTGGAAACCGTCGAGTTGGAGGTGTTCGGCGATGCCGCACCGGGCTACATCATCCCGAAGTCCCGCTACTACCTCCCCGAGCTCGACCTCGAACCCGACGAGCTCGCCGCCCTCCGCATCGCAGCAGGTGCGGTCCTTGGTGTCGAGGAGGAAGCCGGAAGTGGGGTCCTCAAACTATCGATGGGGGCGCTCGACGAGACCTCGAGTGGGGCCCGCCTTGCATGGAACGCCGATGTGGCCGCGTCGCAACCCCTATTAGGATCCCTGTACTCCGCGGTGGTCGAGCGCGTGCCGATCACCATCGACTATCAACCGGCCGGTTCCGACGAACCCGGAACCCGGACGGTGAACCCCTACGCCCTCGTGCACCGCAAGGGTCACTGGTACCTGGTCGGACACGACGATCGCTCGAACGAGACCCGGACCTTCAAGGTCGCTCGCATCATCAGCGAACCGAAGCGGCAGGAGGGCACCTACGAGGTCCCGGCAGGGTTCTCTGCCGACCAACACGTCCTCGCGCACGTGGGCAACGAAGGTGAGGATGTCGTTGCATCGGTTCGCTTCGCTGCACCGATGCGGTGGTGGCCCGAACAGAACCTGCCCGGTGCGCAGGGCACCGAAGGCCCCGATGGCTCGTACACGGTCGAGATGCCCGTCGCCACACTCGATGCGTTGGTTTCGTTCGCGGTGTGGCTCGGGCCCAACATCGAGATACTCGCCCCGCCCGAAGCACGTGCGCGCATGAAAGAACGGATGACGGGGAGGACCTCGTGACCCAACCATCCGAGCGCTTAGCGCGCAGACTGAAACGGATCCTGCTCCTGGTTCCATACGCGATCAAGCATCCGGGCGTCAGTGTCGATGAGCTCTCGACGAAGTTCGGTATCAAGAAGAACGATCTCGTCGAGGACCTGAACCTGTTGTTCATGTGCGGTCTGCCCGGTTACGGACCCGGTGACCTCATCGACGTGGACTTCGATTCAGGGTTCGTCTACGTGCGGATGGCCGACTACTTCGCGGCCCCCTTGAAGCTCACACCGGTCGAGGCCCTCGCCTTGTACGCGGGGGGTGCCGCGATGGCGTCGATGCCGGAGATGGAAGAGGCAGATGCGCTACGCCGTGCCCTTGGCAAGCTAGGGGTCGCACTGGGAAGCAAGGGCGACGGCACGTCGGTCGTGGACGTTCGATTTGAAGCCGACCCCTCGGACCATCTGAAGGTTCTGCAGGATGGGCTGTCCTCGCATCGCAGGGTGCGCCTCGAGTACTTCTCGCAATCGTCAGGCGAGCTCGGCACCCGCGATGTCGACCCGTGGTCCTTGTACGCAGCCCTGGGGCGCTGGTACCTGATCGGGCTGGATCACCACTCGGGCGAGGACAGGATGTTCCGCATCGACCGCATCAAGTCGGCGACCTTGCTGGATGACGTGGCCGAGATCCCGGAAGACTTCGATCCGAACGCGTACTCCGGCGCGTTCAGGGAGAAGCCCGGCCAGCCGGTCGCTCGCTTCGACATCTCACCCGCAGTGGCGCGCTGGTTCGAGGAGTACTACCCGGTGCGTAGGGCAACGACGGGAGCGGATGGGTGGCGATCGATCGAGCTCGCGTACAGCAAGCCACCATGGGTCGCCGCGTTGGTGCTCAGCCTCGGGGAAGGCGTGCGCAATGTCGAACCAGCAGAGGTCTCAACGGCGGTGGATGCACTAGCCCTGGAGATCGCAGCGATCTACGCCTGAGCTGCACGCTCGACCGAGCCACCGATCTTGACGACGTCGGACCGGATCGATCGTTTCGGCAACGAGAACGAGAACGTCGAGCCCTTGCCCCACGTCGAATCGACCCAGATGCGGCCGTCGTGAACCCTGATCAGTTGAGCGCATAGGTACAACCCGACACCGGTCCCGCCGTGCTCCCGTGTCGAGGATCCATCGACCTGCCTGAAGCGCTCGAAGATGTGGGGGATATCGCTCGACACCATCCCGACACCCCGGTCGACGATGTCCACCCGCAGGTTGTCGCCGTCATCGACCGCACGGATGATCACCGGGCTGGGGGCTTCGGAGTACTTGAGAGCGTTCTCGATGAGGTGTCTAAGAACGAGGCCGACCTTCGCGTCGTCGCACGGCCATTCCAGACCGGCGTCGACCTCGAGTTGGACATCGCGGCCTGCGTGCTCCTTGATGACGTCGTTGCCGACCGCTCTGATCAGACTGGCGATGTCGACATTCTCGATCTGTAGCGAGGCTTCACGCGATTCGATCCGGGATACGTAGAGCAGGTCCTTCAGGAGACGCTCGAGGTGCTCGGCCTTGGCATCGATCGTCGTTAGGGCCTCGCGCGATTCTTCGACCGTGGCTTTGTCGACCCGCTTCAGAAGCATCTTGGAGAAACCCTTGATGATGGTTAGAGGTGTCCTCAGTTCGTGGCCGATCATCGCAACGAAATCGCGCTGGGTCTGAACCACCTCGCGCTCGGAGGTGATGTCGTCCATGATCATGACGCGGCCCATCGGCGCCCCCGGGGTGCGAACGTCGTTGACGCGCACCTTGTAGGTCCGCGGTGGGGAGCCGATCATCACCTCACCCTGCATCTCGCCGTCGCCGGTCAATAGATCCTCAACCGGTGTGCTGCCCAGAGTGCCGCGTGCAGGAGTCCCGGTAGTGAAGACGCTCGAGATGCCGAATATCTGTTCCGCTGCTGGGTTCACGGCGACGAGCCGAGAGCGAGCATCAACGAGGATGATCGGGTTCGGCACGCCATGGATGATCGATGTGAGCTCCGACTCCTTGCGCTCGATCACCGAGTGGAGCTCCGCGGTGCCGATAGCGGTCGCACACTGTTGCGCGAACGCGCGCAGCAGGTCACGCCGGCCCTCGACTACCTCTGGCGTTGCTACGACGACAAGGAGCCCCTTCGTGTTGCGCGTGGTCCTCAGACCCATCGCCATCAAGGTGCCGATCTGATCGTGCTTCACGACCGCGAGGTCGGCGTTCTCGATAGCCCGACCGACATCGGGGTGTTCGATAACCGAGCGGATCAGGTTCTTGTCGAGCCCTCTGAAAACACCGCGGGAGAGGGCTCCTGTGTCGTGGTCGAACAGGCATGCGAAGCCCTCGCTCGAACCGGCGAACCGGGTCCCTCCGTCGAGAACCTGTTGCAAGAGTTCCTCGATGTCCAAGGTGCCGAGCAAACCCTTGCTGGATTCGACGAGAGCCATGAGATCTGACGAGCGATGCTCCGCTTGATCGTGCAAGCGGGCCCTGTAGATCAATGCGGCCGCTTGGTCTCCGAACATCTGTGCCATGCGCACGTCTTCGTCGACGAATTCGTGACCAGGGTCGAGTCGGGCGACGTTCAGTACCCCGATCGGCCGTCCGGATACCCGCAGGGGAACGACGATGCTCGATGCGATGGACCGAGTCTTTGGCACGAAGTTGACGAACGCGTCCTGATCGACCTGACCCAAACGCAAGGGTTGTCCGGTTGCAAGAACGCGGCCGGCGACGCTCTCGCCTGCAGGCAGTCGAGCACCGATGCCAACATCGGGTGGAAGTCCGATCGCCGCGACGAGCGTCAAGGTGTTGGATCCGTCTTCGACCAACATGATCGAGCCCTGTTCGGCGCGCAGGAGCCCGGCGGCAGTACGGACCATCGCGTTGACCGCCTCAGGGAAGGGCGTTGCAGAAGCGGAGATCTCGGACACCCTCAAGGTGGCTTCGAGAGCTTCCTGCCACTTGTTAGGCGCTACAGGGACCGGTTCTCCCTGTTTCCCGAATCTAGGCATATGGATTCATCGGCGTCTGGATAGGGCTGTTTGAGCTTTATGCCCCCTGGAATCTTCTGGATAGAAATGCGCACTAAACCCGGGCCGGTCAGGGCCGATAACCAAAGCATGACCACGATCAAGGCCACATGCCCGGGATGCGGAGAGGTCGATCTGACCGCCGACGACATCCTGCTTCGCATCGGAGCTCAGACCGATGGCAACACGTACGGGTTCTCGTGCCCCGACTGTGGGGACTTCGTGCAGAAGCCCGCCGACGAGAGGGTCGTCAGGCTCCTGTTGTCGGGTGGCGTGATGCCCACGCTGATCCATGTCCCGGCGGAAGCTCTCGAAGTGCACAGCGGGCCCCCGATCGACCACGACGACCTCATCGCCTTCCACGACCTCCTCGAGTCCGACGACTGGTTCGAGCAGGTCCAGGGCAGCAACCACCCGTAGAACCAGCCTCAGAGGCGCTGCGGCGCCACTAGACTCGATGCCATGCCTTCGATAGGCCCGGCCGAGATCCTCATGGTGGCCGCTATTGGCCTCATCGTCTTCGGCCCCCGGCGGCTCCCCGAGATCGCTCGCACCCTTGGCAAGGCCTTGGCCGAGTTCAAGCGCCAGGCGAGCGATATCCGGTCCGAGTTCGAGTCGGGCCTGAACGTCGACGAGGCATCCGAGGACGAGAAGCCGGTTGCGCTCGAAGCCGAGAAGCCTCCCCAAACGCCCGATGAGTGACGCTTCGGACCTGAGGCGGCGGCGCTTCGCCTTCATGCGCCGCAAGCAACAGCGCAAGGGCCGCGGTCACATGACGATCGTCCAACACCTCGACGAGCTGCGCTCGCGACTGATCATCTCGCTGCTGGCCTTCATCGTCTTGTCTGTGATCGCGTTCGTCTTCTACGACCCGTTGTTCAACTTCATCATCAAACCCTTGTGTGGTCTGCCGCCCGAGAAGCTCGGCCCGCAAGGATGCAAACTCGTTCAGACGACCCCGATGGAGGGGTTCCAGGTCCGTTTGAAGCTGACCGCGATGGTCGGACTCATAGCGGCATCCCCGGTGTGGCTCTACCAGCTGTGGGCCTTCATCGTCCCGGGGCTCACGAAGAAAGAGAAGAGGTACGCGATCCCGTTCGTCGCGTCCTCGGTCACCCTGTTCCTGATCGGCGCCACCTTCGCCTATCTCTTGCTGCCGACCGGTTTGCGGGTCCTCATCTCGCTGGGTGGGAACGACCTGGTGGCGTTCCTGCGAGCGGACGGGTACATCAACTTCGTCGGCCTGATGCTGATCGCGTTCGGGGTGACGTTCGAGCTACCCCTGGTCTTGCTGTTTCTCGGGCTAGCCGGAGTCCTCAGCGTGGCAACCTTGAGACAACACCGCAAAGCGGCCATCGTCGGCATCGCCGCACTAGCGGCGGTGGTCACCCCCAGTCAGGACCCCTACACGATGCTCGCCATGGCGATCCCCCTGTGGCTCCTTTACGAGGTCACGATCCTGTTGCTGCACTTCCTGACCCGGAAGCGCCCCAAGGACTCGGTATAGTCCGCCCGCTATGGCGATCAAGGGGAAACGCAAGACAAAGGGGCGCAGCACGGCCGCGCGCAAGCGTCCCGCGAGCGCCCCACGCCCCGCATCCCATACGAGCCACGGTGTGCGCTGGTACAAGACCATGGGCGGACAACTCACGATCATCATCGGGGTCCTTGCCCTGATCGGGTTCGGCATGTGGCGGTTCTCGGCGACGAGGGCCGACAACAAGGACCGGGATGCCCTCCAGGACGAACTGGCGGTCTACACGGGCGAGGTCGAGGGGTACATCAACGCGATCCAGGAGCCGGTGCGAGAGATGTTGGGGGCACCGTTCAACACGGCCAACCCCGAGACGATCGCGGCGCTCGAGGCCAGCACCAAGGCGTGGATCAAAACCCTTGAAGAGAACGGAGCCTTGATCCAAGCGCTCGAGCCACCGCAGGAGCTCACTTCGGCGAACGTCGTGATCCAGCAAGCGATCTTGCTCTATGGGTCGACGGCGAAGACCTACGCATTGGTCCCAGGGATGGACGACGAGAAGCAGCAGCAGGACCTCCTGACGCGGGCGGCCGAATTCAGGGAGCAAGCGGGCCGCGTTCTCGGCGGCGCCATTGGGCTCCTCGACCAGGCACGGACCGAAGCAGGGATGCGACCTTCCGGTATCGATCAGCCGTCGCAGATGGCCCCCATCCTCCCAACGCCTGAACCGGCGCCCAGTGAGTCTCCGAGTGACTCGGGCAATGGCAAGAAGAAGAGCGACGGATAACCAAACGCAGCCCCACGAGCTCGAACGGTTCCGCCAGGAGTATGGCTTCGGGTTCGACCCCTTCCAAGAACGAGCGTGCTCTGCGCTGCTCGATGGATCGTCCGTCCTCGTGGCGGCGCCTACCGGTGCAGGTAAGACGGTGGTGGGGGAGTTCGCTGCGTGGCTCGCGCTCGAAGGCGGCGGGAAGACGTTCTATACGACCCCGATCAAAGCCTTGTCGAACCAGAAGTATGGCGACTTCCTCGAACGCCACGGGGTCTCCAACGTTGGTCTGTTAACCGGAGACAACTCTGTCAACGGCTCGGCGCCGGTCGTCGTGATGACGACCGAGGTGTTGCGCAACATGATCTACGAGTCCTCTCCGACGTTGGCCGACCTGCGCTACGTCGTACTCGACGAGGTCCATTACCTGCAGGATCGCTACCGCGGCGCAGTGTGGGAAGAGATCCTGATCCATCTCCCCGTCGACGTTCAGATCGTTTCGCTGTCGGCGACCATCTCGAACGCCGAGGAGTTCGGCGAATGGCTCCAAACCCTGCGTGGCCGGACCGAAGTCATCATCGAAGAGAAGCGTCCGGTCGACATCCGTCACTGGTACTTCGCGTCCGACGAGCTGTTGCCGATGTTCGTACACACGCCGGATGGTCAGGCGATGCCCAACCCGAGGGGCCAGGAGCTGGACCGCAGGCGCAATCGAGACTCCCGACCGGGCCGCGGGGGTCGACGGGTCGTCGAGAAGCGAGCGCGACTACCTCTGCGCACCGAGGTCCTCGACCGCTTGAACTCCGAGGACATGCTCCCGGCCATCTACTTCATCTTCTCGCGGAAGGGCTGTGACGAGGCCGTGCGGCAGTGTCTGCGCGACGGCCTTCGGTTGACGAATCCAGACGAGCGTCAACGGATCATCGAATACGCCGACCTTCGCGTCGCCGAACTGTCGCCGAATGAGCTCGCGGTGCTGGGCTACGACGAGTGGATCGCAGGTTTGGCCCGGGGGATCGCTGCGCATCACGCAGGCATGATCCCGCCCTTCAAGGAGGCGGTCGAGGTGCTGTTCTCGCGCGGTCTCGTGAAGGCCGTGTTCGCCACCGAGACACTTGCCCTCGGCATCAACATGCCGGCACGCAGCGTCGTCCTGGAGAGCTTGATGAAATTCACCGGCGAGCAACACGAACAACTCACGCCCGGTCAGTACACGCAGTTCTCGGGTCGGGCGGGTAGGAGGGGGCTCGACGAGCTCGGGCATTGCGTCGTCTTGTTGCAGCGCTTTATCCCGTTCGACGGCATCACCCGACTCGCATCGACACGCACGTATCCCTTGGTGTCGTCGTTCCAACCGAGCTACAACATGGCGGTCAACCTGGTTCGCAACTACACCTTGGAAGAGGCAGAGCACCTCGTCAACTCCTCGTTCGCCCAGTTCCAAGCGGATCGGGATGTCGTCAAGCTCGAGCAGACGAAGGGCCGATCGGAGGCGTACCTCGCGTCGTACCGCGAGCGGATGCATTGCGATCGCGGAGACATCGATGAGTACAGGGAACTCATCTCTCGCCGACAGGCGATCGAGAGCAAGGGTGGACGGGGTGGCCAGGGGCGGGGGCAGCGTGTGCTCGACGCCGTGAACGCACTGAAGCCGGGGGATATCGTCTACCTCCCCTCGGGCAAACGCCAGGGTCGTTATGTCATCCTCGAGGTGACTCAACAGGCTTCCGAGCGTCGTCCCCGCGTTCTCGGTCTCTCCGAAGACCGCGGGATGGTGCGCTTCTCACCACAGGACTTCAGGGACCCACCCTTGCCTCGAGGAAGCCTGCCGATCCCTAAAGGCTTCCACCTGCGGGATCCGAAGGCGCGGCGGCAGCTCGCCAAGAGACTCCTCGACTTCGAGATGAACCAACCGAAATCACCCCCGCGAAGAGAAGACGATGACCTGAAAGCTCTCGACCGCGCGATCGAGCGTCACCCCGTGCATGGGTGCCCGGAGCTCGGACGGCATCTTCACTACGCCGAACGCGCCGTCCGTCTCGAGAAAGAGATCGCCGGTGTGGACCGCCGCGTTAGACGCCGAACCGGAACCCTTGCGCGCCGTTTCGAACTCGTCCTCGAGATCCTCGAAGAGCTCGACTACGTGAAGAACTGGACCCTGACGTCGAAGGGCGAGGTCCTGAAAGGCGTCTACAACGAATCGGACCTGCTCGTCGTGGAAGCGTTGGAGCGAGGTCTGTTCGACGACCTCGAACCGGCCGAGCTCGCGGCGGTGTGTTCAACCCTCGTTTACGAGCCGCGGGGCCCCGACACGGGGATGACCTACGAGCTTCCGACCAAGGCGTCCAGAACCGTGTGGGTCGAGGTGATGAGGCTATGGAAGCTGATCAAGAAAGAGGAAGAGGTCAGAGGGCTGGACCTGACGCGAGAACCAGATCCCGGGTTCGCGACCCGCGTTCACAAGTGGGCATCGGGGTCGCCTCTCGAGGACGTTCTCGGCGATGACGACCCGGCCGGTGACTTCGTGCGAGTGATGAAGCAACTGACGGACCTGTTGCGCCAGTTGGAGGATGTGGCGCCATCCGAGCGCTTGAAGGACCGGTTGCGCGTTGCCATCGATGGCATCCAGCGAGGGGTCGTGGCCTACTCCTCGGTCGATCTCTAGAGGTGCGAGGATTGCGCCCATGAGGGAAGCGTTCGTCATCGATGCGGTCCGCACGCCGATGGGCAAGTTCGCCGGGGTGTTCGCCTCGGTGCGCCCCGATGACCTTGCAGCTCATGTGATCAAGGCGCTGGTCGAGCGAAACTCGATCCCCCCCGACAAGGTCGACGACGTTATGTGGGGCGCCGCCAACCAGGCGGGGGAGGACAATCGAAACGTCGCTCGGATGGCGGCTCTTCTGGCCGGACTGCCGGTCGAGGTCCCCGGCGCAACGGTCAACCGCCTATGCGGGTCCGGACTCGAGGCCGTGAACTGTGCCTATCGAGAGATCCGGTCCGAGGAAGGCGAGTTGATGATCGCAGGCGGATCGGAGTCGATGACCAGGGCGCCTTTCGTCATGGCGAAAGCCGAGCAGGCTTACGCGCGTACGGCCGAGGTGTACGACACGACGATCGGCTGGCGTTTCACGAATCCCAAACTGCACGAGATGTACGGCTCACACCGGATGGGAGAGACGGCCGAGATCATCGGACGTGAGTACGGAGTCACGCGCGAGGCGCAAGATGAGTTCGCTCTAGAGAGCCACCGTCGCGCCGTAGCGGCTCGCGACGAGGGCCGATTCAAAGACGAGATCATTCCGTTCGAGGTCCCTCAACGCAAGGGCGATCCGGTCGTCATCGATGCGGACGAGCCACCACGCCCGGACACCACCATCGAACGACTCGCAAAGCTGAAGCCGGCGTTCGTCGACGACGGAACCGTCACCGCCGGCAATTCCTCCGGAGTGAACGACGGAGCGGCGGCGGTCCTCCTCGCGTCGAGGGAAACGGTCGATGCACAGGGGTGGAAGCCGATGGCTCGGATCGTTACCTCTGCCGTAGCCGGGGTCGAGCCACAGCGGATGGGCGTCGGTCCCGTGTTCGCGAGCCGCAAGGCTCTCGATCGGGCCGGTCTCTCGATCGACGACATCGATCTGATCGAGCTCAACGAAGCGTTCGCGGCCCAGTCCCTTGCATGTATCCAAGAGCTTGGGCTCGACCAGGACAAGGTCAACGTCA
>JAXDJJ010000084.1:0-3650 GCA_034665745.1 Actinomycetota bacterium
AGCGCGGCAACCGAGTCGATGACGATGACATCCATCGCCCCCGATCGAACGAGGGTGTCGGCGATCTCGAGAGCCTGCTCGCCGGTGTCGGGCTGCGACACCAACAGATCATCGATGTTGACGCCGAGAGCTTTCGCGTAGGAAGGATCGAGCGCGTGCTCGGCATCGATAAAGGCCACGAGCCCGCCGGACTTCTGCGCCTCGGCGATCACGTGCAGGGAGACGGTCGTCTTACCGGAACCTTCAGGGCCGAAGCACTCCACGATGCGGCCGCGCGGCAGACCGCCCACACCGAGCGCGAGGTCCAACGCCAACGATCCCGTCGAAACTGTGTCGACCGACAAGCTGGCAGCGGTGTCGCCGAGACGCATGATCGAGCCCTTGCCGTGAGCCTTCTCGATCTGCGCGATCGCCAGTTCGGCGGCGGCATCGCGGCCTTTCTGGTCGCCCTTCTGGTCGCTGACGTTGTTGGTGTGGCGCTCTCTGATAGCCATCTGCTGCCTCCTATGAGCCTATCGAACGTGTGTTCGGCTCAGTGTAGAGAGGGGCTGTGACAAAAAACCGGATTTCTGGCGCTCCTCCAGAAAATTACAGTCGGATAACTACGGCTCTGTGATTCTAAGCCCGCCCCGGTCTTTCCGCTAGGCGTCCGCCCTACCGATCGGCCCATAGATAGGCGTACTATCTATAATCATGGAAGGCGTGCAAGCGGATCTGTTGAAAGGGCACCTCGAGGGGCTCGTGCTGGCCGTGCTGGCCGATAGCCCGATCCACGGTTACGCCATCATGGAAGCGCTCCGAACCCGCAGCGGCGACGCGGTCCAGGTAGAAGGTGGCACGCTTTACCCGCTGCTCCACCGGCTCGAGGAAGCCGGTCTCGTATCGAGCACCTGGTCGACGAACACCGGTCGTAAGAGGCGCACCTACGCACTCACGGCCAAAGGCCGGCGCTCGCTCGAAGCGAGGAAAGGAACCTGGAAAGAGTTCGTGACCGCTCTCGGCTCGATAATGGAAGACCGAACCCGGGCCACGACTTGAGCGTCCTTCCCTCCCGCTCGACTTCGATCGATCCGTATCTGCGTCACATCGCCGACCGGTTGCCGGGACCCGCATCCGTCCGCCGAAGGTTGCTGGATGAGATCCAAGACCACCTCTCCGAGGAGACCGACGCGCTCGTGTCGACGGGAAGCGATCCTGCAGTGGCAGCGGACCGCGCCGTCGCCTCGTTCGGATCGACGGATGCCATCGTCGAGGAGTTCCGACGCGAGCTCGCCCGCTGGTCGACCGCGCGGAGCGCCCTGTTGCTACTCGCCGGCACCCTTGCGTTCACCGGGCTCTGGATCGGCATCCTCGCGACCGGCCCGAACGCTCCTTGGACCGAGCAGCACGAACCGTTGGGTCTGGTGTGGACCGATGTCGTCGGCACACTTGCGATGGTGATGACGTTGATCGTGGTCATGCTCGCAAACGTCTTCTACTGGTTGCCCATCCGCACGCGCAGCCATCATCCGGTGGTTCGCAAAGGTCCCGATCTCGCCGTACTTGCCTGCAGGTTCGGGATCCGAACGTTGACCTGCAGCTTGAGCTCGATAGTTGCCTACGTTCTGATGCGCGTTTACCTGGCGCCTCGATCGCTCGAGTGGCTGGACATCGGTTTCGGCACCACGACGAGCATCATCGCGATCGTCGCCCTCATCTCGATGTCCCGCTCGCTCAGAGCGATCCCGGTCGCTATACGTCGTCCGCCACGGGAAGTGGTTGGTCCCTCTTGCTGATCGCGAGATAGATCACACAACCCAAGATCGTCAGAAGGAAGATCGCGCTCGTACCGACCGTTCCCAATCCGAGCCCACCCGCATCACGATCCTGCGACAGCAGATCCCCGAGCGAGGCGCCCAATGGACGGGTCAGTATGTAAGCGATCCAGAACGCCAAGACCTCGCCCATCCCGAAGCTGTAGTAAGCCAGCGCCACAAGACCGATAGCTCCGGCGAAGATGACGGCCGACAACCCATAACCAACGTTCAGGCTCTCGGCCAAGAGGTCGCCGGCCGCGGTACCCAAAGCGAACGTGAACAGGATGGCCAACCAATAGAACGCTTCCCTTTTCGTCGTGAAGATGGTGTGGATCGATAGCGTCTTCTCGCTCGAATACCAGGTCCCAAACGTCGCCGCCAGAGCGATGGTGAACGCGATCGTCGTCGTTACCAGGCTGACTCCGAGGTTGTCCACCAAGTTGTCCGTGACGAGCGTCCCGACGATGCTGATGAGCACCACGGCGAGCCAGTAGATCCCCGGTACGTAGCGTCGGGCCCTGAATTGGAAGACCAGTGCAACGACCAGGAGCGCGGCCATCAGGTAGGTCGTGTTGGTCAGACCAAGGTTCAGGTTCTCTGCGAGGAAGTCGGCGGCCGTCTCCCCCACCGTTGTTGCGAGAACCTTGATGATCCAGAAGAAGATCGTTACTTCGGGGACCTTGTTCAACATGCGCCGAGCGATCTCGACCCGATCCGATCTAGACACCACCGCAGACGAAGACATGACCAACCCTCCTGGTGCTGAGTCCTATAGATAGGAATCCTACCTATAGCCAGACCATATATGGAGGGCATACTTGATGCAAGAGGACGGGATGGGGCCCTAGCCGCGGGTGGCTAGTTAGTGGCGGGCGCCGGAGTGACGGCTCGAGCCGTGGTGGCTCGGGTGGTGCTTCTTGCCCAGATCGCAACCCGGACGACCCCTCTGACAACGTGGCCGCTTGGGCTCCGGGGGTTCTTCCTGGTCGCGGGTCGCGACGGTCGGAACCGCTGCGGCCACGAACGCGGATACCGGTGGGAACGGGATCCCCGCGAAGGGGCGGTTCTCGCAGGCATAGAGGGTCTCGATATCCGGAGGCCCGGTCTCACCCTTGAAGTCGTTGCCGGAGAAGCAGTTGTCTGCTCCGCTTCCGTCCCACGCCAGGTCGTATCCGTAGCCGTCCTCGTCCGAGTCGGAGTTACGGATCACGTTGTGGAGGACCGTGTTGTTCATCGGCAGATCGGAGTCGGCGCTGGGAGTGATGAGGATCCCAAAGCTCTTGTGGTTCTTGACGATGTTGTCGACGGCCACGTTGTTCTCGACCCCCGGGAACCAGATGCCGGTGCCGTAGGGGATGCCGACCGTCTCGGAGAACCCGGCCGCGGGGATCGTCTCGTAGTTGTTGTTCAAGACCCGGTTGTTGTAGAGGGTCGTGCCTCTGTTGGGGCCTAGCTCTTCCGTCGGCAAGGTGTTCGGCACGATGCCCGCGCCGTTGTGTTGGAACAGGGAGTCACGGATGACGACCCCGGTCGCGTTCGTGCCCGAGTAGCCCAGGTAGTTGTACTTGGAGACGATGTTCTCGATCAGCGCGGAGCAGCCGAGGCACTGGCCGATGTAGAACGCGGAGTCACCGCTCCCCCACCCGAACGAGTCGCGGATCACTCCACCATAGGAATCGAACGCATAGATGCCGTAAGTGCGGTTCTTGATCGCATCGATCCGCTGGATCGTGTAGTCGCGCGCGTTGTTGTAATAGATGCCGTTGCCCGTGTGATTCCTAACAGTGAGATTCTGCACGGTCACTCCGCGGGCACCATCGACAACGATGCCGTTACCCCTCTTGTCTTGACCGT
>JAXDJJ010000085.1:0-6330 GCA_034665745.1 Actinomycetota bacterium
TGATAGCTGCCGTTATCATCGGCACACGACGGGACGTGGCGCAGCTTGGTTAGCGCACTGGTCTGGGGGACCAGGGGTCGCCGGTTCAAATCCGGCCGTCCCGACTACATGGAGCGGATCCTCACTATCCCCAACGCGCTGTCATTCCTGCGCCTTGGATCGGTGCCGGTGTTCGTCTACCTATTCGTTACCGACCACACGAACGCGGCGGTGATCCTGTACGCGGCGGGGGGCTGGACGGACTTCTTCGACGGGTGGATCGCCCGGCGCTTCAACCAGGTGAGCGAGCTTGGGAAGCTTCTAGACCCCATCGCCGACCGGGTCTTCATCGCAGCGCTCGTCGTTGCCCTGATCGCGACCGATGTGCTGCCTCTATGGGTGGCACTGGTGATCATCGGCCGGGACGTCTTGATCCTGGGCCTCTATCCGATCGTCCACCGCGGGTCGCTCAAGAAGATCCGGGTCAACTTCGTCGGCAAGTGCGCTACCGCGGCCCTGCTGGTCGGACTGACCGGGCTCGCGATCACCGAGACAAGCCTGTCGTGGGGTGACGACTTCGATATCCCGGGGCGAGTGATGGTGGGTGTCGGAGCGGTGCTCTACTGGGTATCGGGTGCGATGTACGCGCGCGAAGCTCTAACGCTGAAGGAAGACAAGGAGCCGGCGGTTGCAACGTAACGAAGTTCAGGCAGTGATCATGGCGGGCGGCGAAGGATCGCGGCTTCGACCATTGACGAGCAACGTGCCGAAGCCGATGTTGCCCGTCGCAAACAGGCCCCTGATGGAACACATCATCGAGCTCCTACGTAAGCACGAGGTCACCGACATCGTGGCAACCGTGCAGTTCTTGTCCTCAGTGATCCGCAACTACTTCGGTGACGGCTCCGACCTGGGCGTCTCACTGTCGTATGCGACCGAGGACGTTCCCCTCGGAACCGCCGGCTCCGTGCTTGGAGCCCAGGACCTCCTGAACGGCACCTTCATCGTCGTTTCGGGCGATGCCCTCACCGATATCGATCTGGGGGAGGTGGTCGAGTTCCACCGGGCCAAAGGTGCCGCTGCGACCCTCGTTCTGAAGCGCATGAGCGACCCCCTCGAGTTCGGCATCGTGATGACCGACGAGGAGGGCCGGATCGAACGCTTCCTCGAGAAGCCAACGTGGGGGCAGGTCTTCTCCGACACGATCAACACCGGTATCTACGTGCTCGAGCCGGACATCTTCGATCTGATCCCGCCGGACCAGCCGTACGACTTCTCGACCGAGCTCTTCCCGATGATGCTGGACAAGGGTCTTCCGCTGTTCGGTTTCGTCACCGACGCGTACTGGACGGATGTCGGCACGACCGATGCCTATCTCCAAGCTCAACACGACACGCTGTCGGGCAAGGTCAACGTCAACATCCCGGGCTTCGAGCTCCGCCCCAGCGTATGGATCGGCGAGGACGTCGAGATCGATCCGACCGCGCGTCTCGAAGGTCCTCTGCTTGTCGGCGACAACTCTCACGTCGGTCCCGGCGCGCGCGTAGGACCATCGACGGTTATCGGAGCTAACTCGTTCGTCGGTGATGACGCTGTTGTCACCAACGGTGTCGTTATGGACCGTGCCCGCGTTGGCCCCTATGCGCGCGTGAGCGGTGGGGTCCTCGGTCGCGGGTCGACACTGAATCGCGGGGCGACCGTTGAAGAGACTGCCGTGCTGGGCGATGAAGTAACGGTCGGGGCCGGAGCGCTCGTGAAAGCACGCGTGAAGGTCTATCCATCGAAGACGGTCGAAGCCGGCGCCATCGTCACGCACAGCATCGTCAGAGAACGCCGCGCGACCCGCTCACTGTTCGGGAGCCGTGGGGTGTCCGGCCTGGTCAACGTCGGGATCACTCCCATGACTGCGGTGCGGCTCGGTATGGCGTACGGGACGACCTTGAAGCGGGGGAGTGTCGTAGTGACGGGTCGCGATGCCAGCCGCGCAGCTCGAACCCTCAAGCGCGCCTTGATAGCCGGTTTGAACTCCACCGGAGTCACATGTCATGACCTCGAGTTGACGCCTATGCCGTTGACCCGTTTCACCGTGCGCAGCGAGCAAGCGTCCGGCGGCATCAGCGTTCGGACCTCACCCGGGGACCCTGAGGTCGTCGAGATCCGGCTGTTCGACGGCGATGGGGCGGATCTCCCGTCCAGCGATCAGCGGAAGGTGGAGAAGATCTACTTCCGCGAGGACTACCGGCGCGCGGGTCCGTCCAAGCTAGGTGAACTCGAGTTCCCCGCCCGGGCCCTCGAGCAATATGCATCTGGTCTCCTGCGGGCCCTCGACGTCCAGTCGATCCGAACGCGTGCTCCAAAGGTCGTCGTCGACTATGCCTTCGGCCCCGCCTCCTTGATCGGGCCCTCTGTCCTGGGACGCTTGGGCTGTGACGCCCTTTCGGTGAACGCGTTCATCGACGAGCACAGGCCGGTGTTGACCTCGGGAGACCTCGACCGCTTGCTGGAGAACCTCTCGGATCACGTGCGCAACTCCGGCTCCGATCTGGGTGTGCTCCTAGAACCCGGTGGCGAGATCGCTCACCTGGTGGACGACCTCGGCAGGGTGCTCCGTCCCGAACGGGCCCTCCTGGCCTTCTTGAAGCACGAGGCGGGACGCGCCGGGGGGACGGTGGCAGTCCCGGTGTCGTGCTCGTGGGCCTGTGAGGACCTCGCTGCCGCAGCAGGTGGATCCCTGATGAGGACCACGACCGGACTCCCAGCTCTGATGGCGAGGGCCCAGCGTGCCGACGTGACGTTCGCGGGGAACTCCGAGGGAGTCTTGATCTTCCCCTCGCTGATGCCCGCCCCCGATGCCTTGATGACGTTCTGCAAGGCTCTGGAGGTAATGGCGACCGTGGGGCTGCCATTCTCCAAAATCATGGACGGCCTGCCCGAGGTGAACCTCGTCACGCGCGATGTCAGGACGCCATGGGACATGAAGGGCACGGTCATGCGCCATGTCGCGTCGGTTGCATCGCCCGGGAAGTTGGTTCTCCTTGACGGAGTCAAGATCGTCGAGAACGATCGCTGGGCCTTGGTGATACCCGCGCCCGACGAGCCTTCGTGCCGTATCTGGGCCGAAGGTCCCAGCTTGGCCGATGCAGAAGAGCTCGCGGATCGCTATGCCCGTATCGTCGAGGACATCGTTTCGCACGAAGCGCAGGCGACAAGTTGATTTGGCGACAAGTCGACCGCGGGCACGCGGTTCGCATCGACCGACAGCATCGAAAGGAGAACGCGTGACCGATCTACCCGAGGATCGTCGCTACACGGCAGAGCACGAGTGGGCCCGGGAGGACAATGGGCGCATCGTCGTGGGCGTCACCGACTTCGCGCAGGATCAACTCGGCGACGTCGTATTCGTTGGTCTGCCCGAGCCCGGCACCGAGGTCGAAGCAGGGAAGCCACTGGGTGAGGTCGAGTCGACCAAGTCGGTGTCCGACATCTACAGCCCCGTTTCGGGCAAGGTCGTCGAGAAGAACCTCGAGGTCGAGCAGGCGCCGGAGCTCGTGAACGAAGACCCCTACGGTCGTGGGTGGCTGGTGGCCATCGATGGGGGCGGTGCAGGGATCGATTCGTTGTTGTCCGCGGCCGACTATCGCAAACTCATCGAGGGTGGAGCGTGATGGTTTTTCGCGCTTTTGCCAACCCTAAAGCTGTCCTATAGGGTCACGCCGATGTTCTGTACAAACTGCGGGCACCGCAATCCTGAGGGTTCCAACTTCTGTTCTTCGTGTGGAACCGCGCTGGCCGACGTCGTCGGTAGCGACACGACGATCACGTTCATGCCCGCCGAACTCGAGCAGGAGCTCGACGAGGAGGTCCACATCTCTCCCGAGGAGCTCGAAGGTGGCAGGGGAGTCCTGATCGTGAAACGCGGCCCGAACGCGGGAAGCAAGTTCTTCATCGACACCGACGCGACCGTCATCGGCCGTCACCCGGATTCCGACATCTTCCTGGACGACGTCACCGTGTCCCGGAAACATGCGGAGATCCGCCGCGACGAGACGTTCTCCTTGCACGATGTCGGGAGCCTCAACGGCACCTACGTGAACCGTGAACGAGTGGAAGAGGCTTCGCTGTCCTCCGGTGATGAGATCCAGGTAGGCAAGTTCAAGCTCGTCTTCCTATCGGGGTCATAACCGTGCCCCTGTCACGTTCTCGGGACTATCTGAGCATCGGCGAGGTCCTCGATGCAGTGCGGGCCGACTTCCCCGACGTCAGCATCTCGAAGATCCGCTTCCTCGAGTCTGAAGGCCTGATCGAGCCCGAGCGCACCCCATCCGGGTACCGCAAGTTCTTCGAGAAAGATGTCGACCAGCTGCGCCACATCCTCGGACTTCAGCGCGACCACTTCCTTCCCTTGAAGGTGATCAAGGACCGCCTCGCATCGGGTTCGAACGGGAGAGAGTTGGCGCCGGCTCCCACCGCCCCGGTGGCAGCACCGGTCTCGACCTCAACCGGAGGGTCTAAGTCAGCATCGCTTAGCGCCACGGAAGTGAGCTTGTCGGCTTCAGAGATCGGGCCCGCATCGGGCTTGAACGAGAAGCAGCTCCAAGGGCTGATCGACTTCGGCATCCTCGACGGCAGCAAGGACGCCTACGACGGAGACGACCTCCTAGCCGCGAAGGCTGCTGCCGGTCTCTTCCGCTACGGCGTGGAACCCCGGCACCTGAAGATGTATCGCCACTTCGCAGAGCGGGAGTCGGCCTTCTTCGAACAGATCGTGTCTCCGGTGACCCGCCGCCGCGATCCTCAAGCCAAGCAAGAAGCGACGCGTTCGATCAACGAGATCATCGGGCTTGCCCAGAGCTTCAGAGATGCGATGCTGCGCTCCACCATGCGTGACCTTCTCTGATCCGGTTTTGTAGACGAGTGCACTTATCGACAAGTCGCCTCGCGCTGTGTGTCCTTCTCTGCGGCGCTCTCCTGGTTCCATCCCTGCCGGCCCTCGGGCGCGCCCATCAGCCCACGGTTACCTGTTCCGCATGCCTCTTGATCGACGACACCGGTAGGGAGCTGTTCGCCCGCAACGCCTCTACCCAGCTCCCGAACGCAAGTACTACGAAGATGACAACGGCGTTGGTCGTTCGGGAGCACGCCGCAGGAGACGAACCCGTGCTGGTCTCGGCAACTGCGGCCGCCACTGGTGGGGGAGGCCTCGACCTTCAGACCGGGCAGATCTTCACCGTCGAGGGGTTGCTCTATGCGTTGTTGTTGGACTCGTCCAACGATGCCGCCGTGGCTCTGGCCGAGCATGTGGCCGGGTCGCATGAGGCATTCGTGGGGGACATGAATGCGATGGTTCGAGGGCTGGGGGCCACCGACACCCACTACGTCACGGCACACGGCCTCGATATGCCGGGTCATGGATCGAGCGCTCGAGACCTCGCCTTGATCGCGGGAGCAGTGTTGGACGACCCCGTCCTGGCCCGGATCGTGGGGTCCTCGACCGCTCAGATCGAGGGTCCCGCGGGAACCATCTCCCTCGAGAACCGTAATCTTCTACTCGAGGGTTACGCAGGGGCGACGGGCGTGAAGACGGGTTTCACCGCAGACGCAGGGAACGTCTTGGTTGCCTCGGCCGAACGTGGAGGGCGGAGGCTGATCGCGGTGGCGATGCACTCGGTCGATGCCACCGTCGACGCACGAGCACTGCTGGACTATGGATGGGGCAGGTTGGCGCGCACGGTCATGCTTCAACAAGGGACCGAGGTCGCGGCTCTCGTCTTCGACCAAGGATCCACGAGGGTCGTCGCCGCGACGTCGGTCCGTGGTGCCGATCCGCAAGACGAGCTGACCTACGAATTCCTCCCGTCGGCGACCGTTTCGGTTCCTCTGAGCGCGGGCGACGTCGTTGGACGGGTGGCCGTCATGGCCGACGGCCAGCGGGTGGACACCGTCGATGCCCTTGCGGTGGGATCGGTGGTTCCCGACCAGGGTTCGTGGGCCGATGACATCTTCGCCGGGTTGCTCAGGACGGTCGGCGAGCTGGTGAGTAACCCCTAGTGACCGATGACGTCGCGATGGTCGCCGAACCCCTCATCACGAGAGGCGAGCTCCGAACGCGGATCCCTGCACTCGCCAACGAGCTGAAGGACACCTTGGCCGGTGACCAGCCAACCGTTGCGATCTCGATCCTGAAGGGCTCCACGCTGTTCCTGGCAGATCTCATGCGCTCGCTAGACCTCGACCTCGAGATCGACTTCATGTCGATCACCTCGTACGCAGGTAGCCAGGGTGCTTCGGGGGTGGTGCGCATCGTCAAAGACCTCGACATCGACATCAGCGGACGTGACGTGGTGATCGTCG
>JAXDJJ010000086.1:0-17823 GCA_034665745.1 Actinomycetota bacterium
CCGTGCGTATCTCCACCGTCGGCGGATGGATCGCGACCCGCGCTGCGGGGCAGCTGTCCGCTCGTTATGGCGGCATCGAAGATGTCCTCGTCGCGCTGGAGGCGGTGCTTCCCACCGGGCAGGTTGCACGCTCGAAGATCACCCCGCGGAGAGCTGCCGGACCGGACATCGCATCGTTGTTGATCGGCGCCGAAGGTTCGTTGGGCATCGTGACCGAGGCCACCCTGCGCGTCAGCCCTATCCCGGACGAAAGTGCCGATCGCTGTGTGCGTTTCGAGCACATGACGGACGGGGTTAAGGCATGTCGATCGATCGCACAGTCCGAGCTTCACCCAACGTTGGTTCGTCTCTACGACCACGAGGATTCGACGATCTTCCTGCGACACCACCCCGACGAGACCCCAGGGCCTCTGCTGCTGCTGTCGTTCGATGGACCTGGATGCGCCGAGCGGGCCGATGCAGCGGTCCGGCTAAGCGAGGGAACCCCCGGCGACGACTCGCTGGTGGCGCACTGGTGGGAGCACCGCAACGACGCGGTCGACGAATACCGGAAGCTGCTACGCGGCGAAGGTCTCGTAGGCCCGCACGGGGTGGTCGACCCCGTCGAGGTGTCGGGGACGTGGACGGTGCTACGCGATCTGTACCACTCGATGAAGAAGTCGCTGGAGGGAAGCGCCGATCTCGTGGGCTGTCATCTCTCGCACGTCTACGAGGAAGGTGCCTGCCTCTACTTCACTCTCGCGTCCGCGACGCCGGACGAAACGGCTGCGGCGGAGACACTCACCGGATGGTGGGACCGCGCGATGCGCGCGTGTCTCGATTCCGGTGGCTCGATAAGCCACCATCACGGCATCGGCCGGGTCAAAGCTGCATGGCTCGAGGAGGAGCTCGGCGGGTGGCGGGACGCTCTCGTCGCGGTCAAGAAAGCTCTGGATCCGAACGGGATCATGAATCCGGGAGTTCTGGGCTTATGACCTCACCGTTCGGCACCGCTGTGCTCATCGCGAACGTCCGCTCCGGTAAGGGCGGAGTTGGCAAGGCGCTACCCGAGGTCGAAGCCGCCATGACGGCACGAGGTCTCGACTATGAGATCCGCCGTACAGAACATCGGGGTCACGCGATCGAGATCGCACGCGAGGTCGTCTCTTCGGGCGGCAGGTTCGTCGTCGCGATGGGTGGTGATGGCACGGTTCACGAGGTCGTCAACGGGATGATGAAGGACGACAAGGCGATCAATCCCGATGCGGTGATGGGCGTCGTTGCTGCGGGCACAGGGTGCGACTTCATCAAGACGTTCGGGATGCCAGCGAAGCCCATCGATGCGGTGCGGCACCTCGACGGCGGTGAATCGTTCCTGATCGACATCGGCAAGATCACCTACCTGCAGGATGGGGTCGAGGTGACCCGGTACTTCCCGAACATCGCGGAGGTAGGTCTAGGCGCGGCATGTGTTGCGAGGGCAGAGAAGCTGCCGCGCTGGTTGGGCCCGACGGTTTACCTCGTGTCGTTCTGGCTAACGATGCGCAAGCACAAGCCTGCGCAGGTCAAGATCGATGTCGTTGATCGGGTCTACGAGGGCCTTATGAACAACATGGTCGTGGCGAACGGTCAGTTCTTCGGTGGAGGGATGAAGATCGCTCCAAAGGCGGCGCCGACCGATGGACTTCTCGACATCCAGGTCGAGCACGCACGCAAGAAGGACGCGATCGCGATGATGCCCAAGGTATTCAAGGGGCAGCATGTTCCGCATCCAGACATCGAGGAGTACAAGCGCGTCCGGTGTTCGATCACGTCCGACAGGGAGTTGCCGATCGAGGCGGACGGTGAGGTACTCGGAACGACCCCCGCATCTTTCGAGGTCATCTCGGAAGCGATCCAACTGAAGGTCTGATGGGATTCGTCGAGCGGGACGGCGCGCGACTCTTCTACGAAGACAGCGGTGGGGACGGTGCCGCGGTGATCTTCAGTCACGGGATCTTGATGGACTCCGACATGTTCGAGCCTCAGGTCCGTTCGCTATCCGCGGAGTTCCGATGTATCTCGTGGGACCAACGCGGGCACGGGCAGAGCGATCAAGAAGGTTCGTGGTCCTACTGGGACTCGGCCCAAGACCTCGTTGCGGTGCTTGACCATCTCGAGATCGATCACGCGTTCCTCGTTGGGATGTCCCAAGGAGGTTTCTTGTCGTTGCGCACCGCTCTGCTCGCGCCCGAGCGGGTTCACGGGCTTGCCTTCATCGACAGCCAGGCGGGTCCAGAGAACCCGGACATGGTGCCGATGTACGAGGGCCTCCTCACGGCGTGGCTTGCGGGCCCGACCGTCGACCTCGCCGAGTCGGTTGCACAGATCATCCTCGGCCCCGCCGATCACGAGCCGTGGGTGACCAAATGGATGGCGCGACCGTTCGAGTGGGTGCAAGAGCCGTTCAGCACCCTCGTGGGGCGAGAAGATCTGCACGATCGTCTCGGTGAGATCTCCTGTCCTGCTCTCGTGATCCACGGCACCGCCGACACCGCGATCTCGATGGAGCTCGCCCAAAGGCTGTGCTTGGGGTTGCCGGGGTGCGAGGGCCTAGTTCAGGTCGAAGACGCGGGCCACGCAGCGAACCTGTCGAACCCCGGAGTAGTCACCGAGGCCCTGAGAGATTTCTTCCGGAGACACTCGGCCTAGGCGTTCTAAGGCCGAGCGTGGGGCGTCAAGGGGCTCCCGTTACATGTCGATGACGTAGTACGACGTAGCCAGGGATAGGGGACCGGGTGAAACGATGGGGAAGTGCTTGCGCGCTCGTACTTATGTGCGCTCTGGTCCCACCTGCAAGGGCCCAACTCGGCCCGAGCGCTGATTTGACTATCACGCTGGGTACCTATCATCCCCCTCACGACGGTTTTGGGATCGACAACTATGGACGTCCCTACGAAGGACCGGCCATCGCTCCGTACGAGATTTGGTTCTACTTTGACGTGCACAACGAGGGCCCCGATGAGGCGAGCGTGAAGTTGAAACTATGGCCCGACTCTTTTCATATCAACGAGAAGACAGGGCCCATCGGATTCCCGCTCGAGTTTTCCCACCGCACCTATAAGTATGAAACTGAACCCGAGTGTCCTACTGAGACCATGTTCCGATGCACGTTGCATCTTGAGGCCGGCGAGAGCTTCAGGATGGTCTTCGGGGCAGTCGCGAATACGCCCGGAGACTTCTCCATCTGGGGTCAGGTAACCCCCGACGTCACAGACCCGGACACCTCAAACAATCAAACCCAGATTTGGGACGAGGGAGTGGTTTGTTTGATCAACGGCACTGAGGGATCTGATCGGATCATAGCGACCGGTCCTAAGCGGGTCTCTGTCTGTGGTGGCGGGGGAAATGACTACATAGTTGTGTCAGGCTCAGCCGACCGCGTCTTCGGTGAGCGCGGCAATGACTTGGTTTTTAGTCGCAAAGGCGGCGCCCTTTCGCAAAGGTTGGACGGCGGCCCCGGTAGGGACACAATGAGTTTTCATATGCAGAACGAGCGTGTGGTCTACGCCGCGACAAGTTACGCAGGCGGAGGTGCCCGTGTTTGGGGGTTCGAGCGCGTCATCGGAACTCGCTTCAATGACTACATGACGGGTGACGCGGGGATGCAGAAATTGTTCGGGGTCGAAGGGGATGACGACCTGGCGGGAAGAGGCGGTCGCGATCTGCTGGTCGGAGGTCCGGGCAACGACGACTTCATCTCAAGGGACGGCGACCCTGATCGGGTCCGTGGTGGACCAGGCGACGATGAATGCCAGATCGATCGGTCTGATACCTGCGAATCGGCTATTGAGGTGGAACAGCGCCCCTTTTACCTGGAACCGGTCTAACGGGTCCCCAATACAAGCCAGCTCAGCGCGACGAAAAGCGAGGCACTCCGTCCGCCCCCTCTCCCCTCAGGTGCTCAGATTCCCACACCTCTGAAGAAGGCGCGGATGTCATCGCTCAAGCGCGCCGGGTATTCCAGCGGAAGGTAATGGGTGGCTCCCTCGTAACGGAGGACGGTGCATCTCGGGATGGCCCGCTCGACCTCGTCGACCATGCGGCCCGTCGTGAATTGATCGCGATCGCCGACCACGAGGAGGGTAGGGGACTGGATCTGGCTGAGGAGGTCCGCTCCGTTGTCGCCGATCACGGACTCGAGGGTGGCGAGCAAGGTCTTCAGGTCGCACTCGGCCATGCCTTTAAGGAGGTCTACCAAGGCAGCCGTGTCCGCGGTTGCACCGACCATCCCGGACTGACGGACGAATCCCGCGATCTCGGGACGAGCAACGAGCTTCTGGAATCTCGACGCGAGAGGTCCGGCGAAGTATTTGGCTACCGATGCGATCACCGGGATGAGCGAGGCGATCTCCAAGCGCAGCAATCCGCTTGCGGGATGCCCAGCCCCCCCACTGACAAGGACGAGAGCAGCAACGCGTTCCGGGTAGCGCGACGCTATCTCGATGGCTATGCGGGTGCCGTTGCTCCACGCGGCGAGAGCGAACCGGTCGATGCCGTGATGATCGAGGGCGGCCATCGCATCCTCGGCGTGAGCCCCGGGGTCGATGCGGTCGGACTCCGGCGGTCCAGAGCCGAGCAGCCCGCGGTGATCCCACAAGATGATCGGACGCTCGCGAGCGGTGTCGATCAATGACCGCCGCCACGCCGCGAAGTTGGCTCCGACGGCGTTCGAGATGAGTAGAGGGAGCCCGTCGCCCGCACCCATCCGGGTCACTGCGATAGCGGTGCCGTCGAACGATCTGATCAGCTCCGGTTCGTGTTCGAGCCCGACCGCCATCATCCGGTTCGTTCGCGCCGCCTGACGGCATCTGCCGCCCGGCGCAGCGAGATGCCACGTTTCGGAGGTACCGGGGGTGCGACCGCTAGGCCGCGTTCACGCTCGATATCCCCTTGATGACCTTCTTGTTGGCGTTTGCGCTCGCCGCGGCTCCATCCGTGCACCGAAGCCATGATGTCGATCGCGCGGCTCCCTTCGCCGATGCCGGCATTGCGGTCGGTGATCGCAAGACGGGTACGACGCGCCAGGAAGTCCGAGAGATGCGCCGCCATCTCGTGGCGTGCGGTGTAGACCGCTTCGGCCGCGATCGGCATGTATCCCGGCGCGATGAGGGCGGTTGCAGACTCGGACTCTGCGATCGACAGGACGTCTCGAGCCCGGTCCCCGTAACAGCGCACGAGGTTGTGCGTGATCTCGGGGCTCAGGCCAAGGGCCCCCGAGCGTCGTGCAGCCTCGGCCCGCAACTCATCGAGGTTGCTGGTTCCAAGACGGATCCACTTCGTCTGTGATTTCTGGTGATTGCCGAGGTCGGCCGCAACGCGGTCGGTGGCGTCCAAGGCCATGCGGCGATAAGTCGTCATCTTTCCGCCCGTGATCCCGATGATCCCCTTCGCGATGTCGTAAACCGCGTGCTTGCGAGATAGGTCCGCGGTAGATCCGGCCTTCCCCTGGATCAGAGGACGCAACCCCGCATACGCGCCGGCAATGTCTTCCGGTGTCAGACCCAACCCGAAGACGCCGTTCAGAGAGTCCAAGACGTAGTTGCGGTCGTCCTCTTCGACGGTGGGGTGATCGAGGCTGCCTTCATAGGTGGTGTCTGTTGTCCCCACGAGTACCGCGTCGAGCCACGGCAAGACGAACAGCATCCGTTTCCTGGTCGCGTCGGGGATGAAAGCCGCGGTCTCGGCGATCGGTACTGCCTCGCGGCGGAACAGCAGGTGGATGCCCTTCGAGGGGCGTAAGCGCGCCTGGGCTCCCGGTCGTGCTTGTTGCTCCAGACGATCGGCCCACACTCCGGTCGCCACGATCACTCGCCGCGCGAAGATCTCGAGATCGGTGCCCGCCACGACATCGCGAACCTGGGCGGAACAGATGTCTGCTCCTCCAACGAGGTCCCGCACCTCCGTGTAGTTGCACACGACCGCCCCTCGTTCGCTTGCGGCCACGAGGTTCTCCATCACGAGGCGCACGTCGTCTGTGATCGCGTCGTAGAAGAGGAACCCGCCGCGGACCTTGCCGGGAGGGAGTGCGGGCACGAGGGCTTCGGTCTCGGGACCGCTCAGGTGACGGTGCACCTTCATGTTCTTGAAGCTAGCCAGCGCGTCGTAGGCCCACAGCCCCACACCGAACTGCACACGTCGCTTGCGGTCGGGGATGGGCAATGCCATCGGGATGGGTTCAACGAGGTGCGGGGCCAGTCGGCGGAGGAGATCGCGCTCGGTGCACGCCTCGCGCATCAACGCGAACTCCCGCTGTTCGAGATACCTGAGCCCGCCGTGGATCAGCTTCGATGACTTGCTCGAAGTGCCGGAGGCGAAGTCGCTTCGTTCGACGAGACCAACCGAGAGCCCACGAGCAGCTGCATCAAGAGCGATACCTGCTCCGGTGATGCCCCCGCCAACGACCAGGACATCGAAGGGCTGCTCAGCCGACGTCGCTGCCAGACGCTCCAAAGCGCTGTGCCTCGTGGGGAGACCGCTCACACGAGCCCTGCTATCCAGCGGATCAGAGTCGCGGCACCGAGGATGATCAGAACCGCACCCACGAGCACCAGGGGACCGAGCCACCAGTCGAGCTGGCGGCCCAGGGGATCGTCGTCATCATCGTGAGCGCGTCGTACGACGAGCTGGGGCCCCCCGAGTTGGTTGAAATGAAGGTGCTCCCTCGAACCCTCGACGACGTCGGCCAGACCTTGTAAAAGGTCGATCAGCTCCTGGTCGTCGACGGTGACGGTTGCCTCGGTGAGCGACTCGCCGCGCCGGTCCTCGATCTTCATCGCGGGGCTATTCTCCCGTACATGCCGGCCGACACTCGACTTCTCGATGATGACCAGAAAGCTCTGGTCTCGATGGTCCGAGAGTTCGCCGACGAGGTGCTTGCACCGGCTTCAGGGGGCTACGAAGAGCGTTCCGAGGACCCGGCCCCCCTGTACAAGCAACTCGCCGATCTCGAACTCACCGGGATCCCTTATCCCGAGGCCTACGGGGGCGGTGGGCAGCCCTACGAGACCTATCTCCTCGTCGTCGAAGAGATCGCAAGGGCATATCTCGGTTTCGCCATCGGCCTATCGGTCCACACCCTCTGTTCGTTCGCGATCAACTCGTTCGGCTCCGAAGATCTGAAGAAGGACGTCCTCGCGAAGCTGTGCGCGGGGGAGTGGTTCGGCGCCTACTCGTTGTCGGAACCAGAGTCCGGTTCGGACGCCGTCGCCCTTTCCACGAAGGCCGTCAAGGACAACGGCGGCTATCGCCTGACGGGTTCGAAGGTCTTCTGCACCCGAGGCGATGAGGCCGATGCGGTCCTGGTGATGGCTCGCACCGGCGAGGCCGGAGCGAAAGGCATCAGCGCATTCATCGTCGAGAAGGGCACCGACGGCTTCGGTGGGACAAAGAAAGAAGACAAGATGGGGTGGCGATCGTCACCGACGTGGATGCTCGGTCTCGACGATGCCGTCGTACCGGAAGGCCGCCGGGTGGGTGACGAAGGGCAGGGATTCAGGATCGCCCTGGCGTCGCTGGACTCCGGCCGTCTCGGCATCGCAGCGTGTGCAACGGGGGTCGCTCAAGCTGCGTTCGACCAGGCTCTGAGCTTCACGATGGAACGCGAGCAGTTCGGGAAGCCGGTCGCACAGAACCAAGGCGTTCAGTTCATGCTCGCCGACATGGCGACCCAGATCGAAGCGGGCCGGGCCCTGTACCAGAAGGCAGCCCGCCTGCGCGACCAGGGGCACGACTACTCGATGCAGGCGGCCGAGGCGAAATTGTTCTGCACCGACGCCGCGATGAAGGTCACGACCGATGCGGTTCAACTTCACGGTGGGTATGGGTACATCACCGAATATCCCGTCGAGCGCTTCATGCGTGAAGCCAAAGGACTCCAGATCGTCGAAGGCACGAACCAGATCCAGCGTTTCGTGATCGGCCGGAAGCTGACGGACCCATGAAAGCGTTCATCACCGGCGCTACAGGCTTCGTAGGCGGCCATCTTGCGGCCACGCTAGTTACGCGTGGAGACAGCGTGGTCGCCCTCGTCCGCAGTCCCGAGAAGGCAGGGGACCTCGCGAGGATCGGCGCCACGATCGTCGAGGGCGACCTGAACAGCGTCGGGACGATGACCGAAGCGATGAAGGGTTGCGATGCCGTCTTCCACGTTGCCGCCGGCTACAAGGTGGGTGTGTTCGAGGACGGGTGCAAAGAGATGCACGAGGCGAACATCGTCGGTACCGAGAACGTCCTACAGGCCGCGGTAGATGCCGGCGTGGCGCGCATCATCTATGTGTCGACGATCGGTTACTACGGCAACACGAACGGTCAGGTTGTCGACGAAACCTTCGAGCGGACCGACAAGGACTGGCTCACTTGTTACGACGAGACCAAGTTCAAGGCCCACGAGGTCGCCGACCAGCTCATCGCCGAAGGTGCGCCCATCCTTATCGCTCAGCCCGGCGGCATCTATGGACCCGGGGATACCTCCGATCTCAGCGTGATGCTCGACCGCATCAAGAAGGGCTGGATGAAGGTCAGTGTCATGCCGGGGGTTGGGTTCAACTTCGTGCACATCGATGACGTCGTCGAAGGTTTGCTGCTGGTCCACGACAAGGGCCGGGTAGGGGAGAGCTACAACCTGGGCGGCGAGTTGACGACTCTCGGAGACCTGATCTCGAAGGTGGCCGTTCTATCGGGTCACAAGCCTCCCAGCAAGGAACTCCCCGTCGGACTCATCAAGCGCTCGGTAACAGCGTGGCGCTTCCTGGGCCCGATGATGGGGTTCCCACCGAACCTTAGAGAGCTGATCAAAGCATCCGACGGCGTGACCTACTGGGCCACGGATGACAAGGCTCGCAACGAGCTCGGCTACTCACCGAGGACCTTGGACGTGGGTCTCCCGGACGTCGTCTAAGACGTGGTCTCCGCGTCATGTGTGACCTGGGCGATCGAACGCCAGGTGAATGCAAGGATCACGGCCGAGCCAACGAACGCGAACCAGAACGGAGCCACGACTCCCCATCGTTGAGCGATAGCTCCGCCGAGAAGCGCGCCGAGAGCCAGAGCCCCTAGGCCGCCGATCAAGTAGACGCTCGTAACCCGCCCGAGCAGTGCTGCAGGCACCGACCGTTGCCTGATCGTCGTCGAGGTCGTGCCCCAGATAACAGCGTGGGCCCCGAACGCCATCATCACGGACCCGGCCAACCACGGCGATCGCGTAAGAGCGAGGGCAACGTGGGTGAATGTCTCGAGGATCAAACCGGCACGCAGCAGCGTCGAGTAGGCGAACCGCTTCTCGAGCGAACCGAAGATGGCCGATCCGATCAAGCCTCCTACCGCAGAAGCCGCCAACAGGAAGCCGAATCCGACCGCGTCCAACCCGAGTCGCTCGCGCGCGTATAGAACCCAGATCGAGAACGCGGCTCCGAACGTGATGTTGAAGGCCGTGATCATGATCGCCAGGGTTCGTACCGCGGCGTGTGCCCACAACCACCTGAGGCCTTCCATCACCTGCTGACGCACGCGGGGCCGTTCGGTCTCGGGTTCCAGCATCGGTTCGATCCTCACGCGCGTGATCAGGACGGCCGACAGGACGAAGGTGATCGCATCGAACCCGAATGGGAAGACCAACCCCGCCGCGAAGAGCAGCGCGCCAAGTGGAGGGCCTACAAGCTGGTTCGTAACCATCATGCTTCCGAACAGACGAGCGTTAGCTTGCCCGAGGCCTTGTTTCGGAACGGCGGTCGCCAGCAGCGCACCACCTGCGTTGTCCGTCAAGGTTTCTGCGGTGCCGAGCAGGAACATCGTGAGATACACGATCGGAAGGGAAACGACGTCGAACACGATGGTGATCGCAAGAAGACCCTGAACCACGGCGCGAATCATGTCGACCACGATGATGAGACGCCGGCGATCGACGCGATCGATGATGGCTCCGGCCTGCAGCCCGAACAGGAACCACGGCAACCGTTGAGCAAACATCGACATCGCAACGGCGAACGGCTCGGTGGTGATCGAGGCCACGAGGAGGGGTCCGGCGGCGAGCACGACGCCGTCTCCGATATTGCTGATGGTCGAGCTCGACCAGATCCATCTGAAGTTCGTACCGAGGCGCTCAGGCGCCAGGATCGAACCCAGTCTCTTCAGAACGTCCTCCGGTGTGAATAGGGTGCCACGGTGGACGACAGCCTCTCACTGCTGATCGACGCGCCGAGCTTGTTCTTCCGTGCGTTCTTCTCTACGCCCGACACCGTACAAACGCCAGACGGGGTGCCGATCAACGCCGCACATGGATTCATCTACATGCTGGCGCGCTTGATCACCGATCATCGACCGACCTATCTCGCGTGCGCTGCAGACGAGGACTGGCGCCCGCAGTGGCGTGTCGATCTGATCCCCAGCTACAAGACGGCGCGCGCTCAGGCGGATAGTGCCCAGGCAGTGGCTGAGGATGTGCTCGGCCCCCAGGTGCCGGTCCTCTATGCGTTGCTCGATCTGATCGGGATCAAGGTCGTTGGGCATCCGGGAGCGGAGGCCGAGGATGTCATCGGCAGCCTTGCAGCGCGTGCTCCCGGCCGCGTTGGCATCGTGTCGGGCGACCGCGATCTGTTCCAGTTGGTCGCCGATCCGAGGATCACGGTTCTCTACCCGGTCAGAGGGGTCAGCAAGGTCGATGTCGTGACAGAGAGCTACATCGCGACGAAGTACGGGATCCCAGGTCTGGCCTACATGGACTACGCGATCCTGCGCGGCGATGCTTCGGATGGGCTGCCGGGGGTCAGCGGTATCGGGGAGAAGCACGCCTCCGCCCTTATCGCCAAGCACGGCAGCATCGAAGCCGTCATCGAGGCGGCCGAGGCCGGAGCCCAGAGCGTCATGATGGACAAGGTCCGCAAGGACCTCGACTACGTGAGGCGAGCCGTCGAGGTCGTCACGATCCAAACAGACCTTCCGATCCCCGAGGTAGACCTTCGCCTACCCGACGAGGTCGATCAGGACACCGCGATGGCAGGAGCGAAGCGACTTGGCCTCACGGGCCCGGTGACTGCCCTCCTCGAAGCGCTGGACGTATAGGCCGGTTCAGCGGACGACCGGCCGGCCCTCGAACGGGGTCGAGAGCACGATCGTGGCGCGCGTCGTCACCTCGAGCTTGGCCCGCAGCCCATCGAGCAGCTCCTCGAGTGCATTCGTCGATGGGGCTCGTACGAACAGGGCGTAGGAGTTGTCCCCGGCGACCGAGTAGCACGACTGGACGAGGGAGAACTCGGCGATCTTGGCCGGGATGTCCGTGGGCGAAGCCGGAGTCAGGGCGAGGCTGACGATCGCCGTGATCGGGAGCCCGGCTTGCTCGAAGTCGACCTCGGCTCGGTAACCCTTGATGAGGCCCTGTTTCTCGAGCTTCCTGACCCGGTCATGGACCGACGATGCAGCAAGGCCCACGTCCTCGCCGATCTCGGCGAAGCCCATGCGGCCATCGGCCTCTAGGAGGGCGAGTATCTTCCGGTCCTTGGCGTCCATTCCGAATATCCTTCCCCTGATAGGGTGAATCACCTAATATTATTCCGTACCAGTCAAGCCTGCCCAGTCGAACCGACCAGGAGACCCCGATGACGCCGGAGATCGCCACCGCCTTGCCGGGGCAGTTGCGCGCCCTGGACAACGCGTCTAACGGGGCCCAGCCCTACGCCTACCCGCCGACGCGGGAATTCATCGAGCCCGACTGGCGCCGCCTGCCCGGCTACGCCACCGTTACCGAGGCGGAGTGGGCGAGCGCGAAATGGCAGCGCCTCCACACAGTGAAGAATCTCGATCAGCTCCAGCGAGTGTTCGGCGACCTCTTGCCGGCCGATCTCGTCGAGTCCATCACGCGCGATCAGGTCGAACGGGCGACCATGTCGATGCTGATCCCGCCGCAGATGCTCAACACGATGGACGAGCACGATCTATGGGGCGACCCGATCCGCCATTACATGATCCCCGCATTCGCCGATCGTCACCCGGAGTGGCCATCGCACCCGCATTCCGAGCGCGATTCGTTGCATGAAGCGGACATGTGGGCCGTCGAGGGCTTGACGCACCGCTACCCGACGAAGGTCCTTGCCGAGCTACTTGCCACCTGTCCGCAGTACTGCGGTCACTGCACCCGTATGGACCTCGTGGGCAACAATGTGCCCCAGGTCATCAAGCATCGCTTCGAGCTGAAGCAGAAGGACCGGTACGAGGCGATCATCGGTTACCTCAAGGCCACACCCAGCGTCCGCGACGTGGTCGTGTCAGGTGGGGATATCGCCAACCTGCCGATCGCTCATCTCGAGGACTTCGTCACCCGCCTGATCGAGATCCCTCACATCCAAGACATCCGGCTGGCGACCAAAGGCTTGATGGGCTTGCCGCAGCACTTCCTTCAGGATGACGTCCTTGCTGGGATGGAGCGTTTGGCGACGAAGGCGATCGAGCACGACGTCGACCTTGCGATCCATACACACGTGAACCATGCGAACTCATTGACGCCACTCGTGGCGACCGCGGTGAAGAAGCTCCTTTCCATGGGATTCCGCGACATCCGTAACCAAGGTGTCTTGATGCGCGGGGTCAACGACTCGCCGAAGGCCCTGCTTGACCTGTCGTTCACGTTGCTCGATAAGACGAAGGTGATGCCGTACTACTTCTATATGTGCGACATGATCCCGAACGCGGAGCACTGGCGCTTGGCGCTGCACGAGGCACAGGACCTCCAGCACTCGATCATGGGTTACCTGCCGGGGTTCGCTACTCCGCGGATCGTCTGCGACGTGCCGTTCGTCGGCAAGCGCTGGGTTCACCAGGTCGAGAGCTACGACCGCGCCATGGGCATCTCGTACTGGACGAAGAACTACCGCACAGGGATCGAATACGACGATCCGACTGCCCTGGACCGCCGCTACCCCTATTACGACCCGATCTACACGTTGCCGCCCGATGGCCAGGAACACTGGCGCCATCAGGTTCCCGCCAGCGCGCACGCATAAGGTCACCGCGTGGAACGTTTCGGCACCCACCGCTCGCTAGAGCCAGTGGGGGCTTTACCTCAGCAGGCCATCAAGCTGGATCCACGCGCCCCGTTGACGCCTGACGAGCTGGCCATCGATGTCGACTACCTGAACATCGATTCCGCTTCGTGGCGACAGCTGCGCGAGTCGACCGATGGCTCGGCAAGCGCGATGTCGGCTCGGATCATGGAGATCGTTGCCGAGCGCGGCAAGATGCATAATCCGGTGACCGGCTCCGGCGGGATGTTGGTCGGAACGGTTGCGGAGCTCGGCGCTCATCGGACGAGCCCCTCGGTTGGCACCCGTATCGCCACCCTCGTGTCTCTCACTCTCACTCCGTTGCAGCTCGATGCAATCCTCGAGCTTGACCCGGACTCCGAGAAGGTCAAGGTGAAGGGCCGCGCGATCCTGTTCGGCTCCGGGATCTACCAGACAGTGCCCGAGGATCTTCCGGATGCGGTGACCCTCGGGGTACTTGACGTGTGCGGTGCTCCGGCGTGGATGGCCAAACTTGCGAATCCCGGTATGAAGGTCGCCGTCATCGGGGCAGGGGGGAAGTCGGGGATGTTGGCGTGCGCGCAAGCAGCGCGCGTGGTTGGCGACGCTGGTCGCGTCCTCGGCCTCTGTTATCCGGAAGACACGGTCGTCCTCGCGAAGGAAGCGGGGGCCGAAGCGATCGTGTGTGACTGCACGGATGCAACGGCGGTTGCCGCGGCGGTATCGGATGCCTTCATGGGGGACGAAGCGGACCTCGTGTTCGTATGCACGAACGTCGCCGGATGTGAAGGGGGAGCGATCCTCGCCTGCTCCGACCAAGGCCGCATCGTCTTCTTCTCGATGGCCACGTCGTTCACCTCCGCGGCGTTGCTCGCTGAAGGGCTTGGTAGGTCGTGCGAGATGACTATCGGCAACGGTTACGTGCCAGGACATGCAGAGCTCGCCCTCGACCTGGTGCGTAGTGATGAGCGCCTGCTCGAGAGGTTCTCGTGAGCACCCTGTTCACCGGCGGTCCGATCGTCCGCCTCCCGGGGGCTGCCTTGGCCGACTGGCTCCTCGTGAATGAAGAGCACGTGCAAGCGATCGGTAATGGCGAACCTCCTCCTGCAGACCGCGTCATCAACCTCGACGGCGGCACGCTGATGCCCGCCTTCTGCGACGCTCACGTTCACCTGCCTGCAACCGGTCTGTACGAGATGGGCCTCGACTTCCGCGGCGAACATTCCTCGGTCAAGATCCTCGATGCGTTCGCTACCCGCGCTCGCCAAGGCGGCGATGGCATCCTCTTCGGTGGCAATTTCGAGGATCCCCTCGACCGACCGATCACGCGTCTCGAGCTCGATGGTGTGGTGGGTCCGCGTCCGGCCCTGCTTGCCCGCGCCGACATGCATTCGTGTGTGGTGTCCACCGCCCTGTTGGACGAACTCGATCTCGCAGAGCTCGAAGGGGTTGACGTCGACGAGCAGGGGCAACCGACCGGTTACCTGCGTGAGAAAGCCGCATCGGAAGCATGGGGCTGGTTCGACCAGACCCTTCCTGCAGAGCAACAGAAGGCCGCGGTACATGCCGCGATCCGGAAGGCCTATTCCAAAGGCATCGCCTCGGTTCACGAGATGTTCGTCGTCGAGTGGCGAGGATGGCCATCGTTGATCGTGTTCCTCGAGGCGATCGAGGAGGCATCGCTCGATATCGTCACGTACGTCGGCACGATGGAGGTCGACAAGGTCAAGGACATCGGCTTCGATCACGTCGGTGGGGATCTGTTCCTCGACGGTTCCTTTGGCTCACACACGGCGTGGATGTCTGCGGGTTATGTATCGACTCCTCCGCAGGGTTCGCCTCCCAACGGCATCTCGTACCGGAGTGACGAGGAGTTGCTCGAAGTTTTCACGCGTGCCCAGGAGCTGGACATGCAATGTGGGGTCCATGCGATCGGGGACGCGGCTATCGAGCAGGCGATCTCGACCTGGGAGAAGGTTGCCGACAAGGTCGGTGTGGATGCCGTGCGCGACCTGGGACACAGGATCGAACACTTCGAATGCGCATGGGATGACCACCTGCGACGCGCCGCCACCTTGGGACTTCGCGCCAGCGTCCAGCCTGCGTTCGACCGTTACTGGGGTGGACCGGATGGGCTCTATGCAGGACGGATCGGCTGGGGCACCGCCAAGGACATGAATCGCTTCGCATCGATGCTGAATGCCGGGCTCCTAGTGGGGGCCGGTTCAGACTCGACCGTGACGCCGATGGACCCGTTCCTTCAACTCGCGTCCCTTCGCTCTCACCACATCGAGGACGAACAGCTCGGCCGGGTCGAAGCCCTTCGCTTGCACACGACCGGCGCCCGGGCACTGGCTGATGGTCCTTCCCTTGCGGGAAGTCTCGAGCCGACCGCCCCGGCCGACCTCGTATGGCTCGACCGCAATCCGGCAGAAGTCTCGGTCGACGAGCTACTCGAGACCGAGGTGCTCGGAACCTGGGTCCTTGGCCAACGCGTGTGGCCCGAGGCAGACGCGGAGGCGCTATGACCGAGTTCACCCGGCCGATAGGCCGTCTCGATATCGACCGCGACGCTCTGGCCGAGTGCCGCGAGCTTGCGGCAGATATCGCCAAGCCGATCGAAGAGCTCGCGACCACTCACACCACGGTGTCCATCGAACGCGCCTGTCTTCGGCTGGTGGGAGTAGACGGGGTTGTGGGTGAAGGGGTCGAGGGCGTCCCCGTGCCGAACCTCGTAGTGGACAAGATCAGAGAGACCGTCGGCCTCGAACGCGGCGCGTTGATCCCGTTCTTCCACACGGTGGAATCCGGATGCGGAGACATCCAGTCCGAAGCGAACCGCATCGCATCGGGCGAGCGAACCGTCGAGTGGCCCGAGGACTTCGATCTAGACATCGCGATCGAACGTGCCAAACGTGAGGCTGGTGCGGCAGTCGATCTAGTCGCATCAGCGAAAACACGGCGTGACACGGTGATCGGCCAGGTCGGCGAGGCCGCCAAACCGTGGTTCTACGAGATCGTTGCGACCGGGAACATCTTCGAGGACATCCCACAGGCTCAGGCCGCTGCCCGCGAGGGCTGTGATGTCGTCGCTGTCATCCGCTCGACCGGTCAGTCCCTGATCGACTACGTCCCCTACGGCGCGACCACCGATGGTTTCGCCGGCACCTACGCCACCCAGGAGAACTTCAGACTCATGCGGGCGGCCCTCGATGAGGTGGGTGCGGAGCTCGGTAGATATGTCCGGCTGACGAACTATGCCAGCGGACTCTGCATGCCCGAGATTGCTGCCATGGGTGCGATTGAGCGCCTCGACATGATGTTGAACGACTGCATGTACGGGATCATCTTCCGGGACATCAACATGCAGCGGACGTTCACCGACCAGCATTTCTCACGGATGGTGAACTCCTTAGCCGGCGTCATCATCAACACCGGCGAAGACAACTACCTGACCACCGCGAACGCGGTCGAATCCGCCCATACGGTCCTGGCATCTCAGTTCCTGAACGAGCGGTTGGCTTTCGCAGCGGGCCTTCCATCCGAGCAGATGGGTCTTGGACACGCGTTCGAGATCGATCCTGGTGTTGAAGACCAGATCGCGATGGAGATCGCCCATGCCCAGTTGATCCGGGAATGCTTCCCCGATGCACCCTTGAAGTACATGCCGCCGACGAAACACATGACGGGCAACATCTTCCAAGGCTTCCTCTACGACGGGATGTTCAACCTCGTCGGGGCCTTGACCGGCCAGGACATCATCTTGCTGGGGATGATGACCGAGGGCGTTCACACGCCGTTCCTCTCGGATCGCGACCTCGCCTTGGAGAACGCCTCGTACGTGTTCCGTGGCGCGGCGACCCTCGCCGGCGAGCTTCGTTTCGAACCCGGCGGCGATGTTGAGCGCAGAGCGAGTCAGGTCCTCGAGGAATGCCGCCAGATGCTGCGCAAGGTAGCGGAGATGGGGATGTTCGCCGCCATCGAGGCAGGGATGTTCGCAGATACCGTGCGTACCCGCGACGGGGGCAGGGGCCTCGACGGGGTCATCACGAGAGCGCCGGATTACTTCAATCCGGTAACGGAGCTCCTAACCGAACGAACCGGAGCGGTGCGATGAACGTCAAACCGTACGGAGACGCATCGGGCGATGGGCTCGTCCAGTTCTCGTTCACATTGCCCGTGGTCGAGGGCGAACGTGCGCGCCAGTCCGCGCTCGAACTCGCTCGAAAGATGGGCTTCGACAAGCCCCAGGTGGTCCACATGAAGGCGATGGGGCCCGACTTCACCTTCTTCGTCATGTACGGCTCGACGACACACGAGGTCGATCCCGAAACCGTCGAAGTCCGTGAACGGGATTTCCCAGAGCTCGCGTATCCCGAGGTGAATCGCATGATCCGAGAGAACCTCAAACGGAGGCTCGTCGTCGTTGGTGCGTGCACCGGAACCGATGCGCACACAGTCGGTCTCGATGCCATCTTGTCCATGAAGGGCTTCGCCGGAGACAAAGGCCTGGAGTACTTTGCCGAGATGCAGGTCGTGAATATGGGTTCGCAGGTCGAGCCGTCCGCCATCGTCGACATGGTGAAGGCCGAGAAGGCCGACGCGGTGCTGGTTTCACAGGTGGTGACCCAGCGTGACGCTCACATCCACCACCTCGCCGAGGTTCGGGATGCTTTGGTCGCCGCGGGCGAGCGCGATCACCTCGTGCTGGTCGGTGGAGGACCGCGCTTCAGCCCGGAGCAAGCCGCCGAACTCGGCTACGACCGCATCTTTGGACGCGGGACCAAGCCCTCGG
>JAXDJJ010000087.1:0-23874 GCA_034665745.1 Actinomycetota bacterium
CGCATGGAACAAGCGATCATCTCTGGGATCGCCCACGACACATCCGAAGCAAAGGTGACGATCAAAGCCGTCCCCGACCAGCCGGGTATCGCGGCCCGTGTCTTTCGCCCACTTGCCGACGAGAGCGTGAACATCGACATGATCGTCCAGAACTCGTCGGAGGACGGCACCACGGACATCTTCTTCACCGTTCCGAAAGACGACCTGCGCCGAGCCGAGCCGATCCTCCAGAAGATCGCGTCCGACGTCGGTGCCCAAGGTGTCGAAACCGATTCCAGCATCGCGAAGATCTCTCTCGTTGGTGCGGGGATGAAGACGCACCCCGGGGTCGCGGCGGACATGTTCGATGCCCTCGCGGACTCGGGCATCAACATCGAGATCATCTCGACGTCATCGATCCGGATCTCGTGCGTCATCGCTGCCTCCGAGGTCGAGCGCGCGGTCAAGGCGATCCACGACAAGTTCGAGTTGTCGTCCGAGGCGGTGCTTCGCGAGGAACATCCCGAGACCGCCACCGGTCAACTCGAAGCTCTGCGTGCCGACGGCAAGCCGTTGGAGACGAAATGAGGGTAGTAGTCGTTGGCGCGACCGGCGCGGTCGGCCTGACCATCCTTTCGATCCTGGACGAGCGGTCGTTCCCGGTCGACGAACTCATCCCCGTCGCGTCGCCGCGTTCGATCGGGCGCAAACTTCCGTTCGGCAAGGGTGACGTCGAAGTGGTCGGCCTGACTCCCGAGGTATTCGATGGTGCCGACCTCGCTATCTTCGACGTTGAGGATCCCCTTGCTGCAGAGTGGGCGCCGATCGCTGCGGAACACGGCGCGGTAGTCGTCGACAACTCGGCTGCGTGGCGGATGGACCCCGACGTTCCACTCGTGGTGCCGGAGATCAATCCCGGCGCGGTTACAACGCGTCCCAAAGGCATCATCGCGAGCCCCAACTGCACGACCTTGGCGATGATCGTTCCCCTTGCCGCTCTTCACAGGCAGACCCCGGTCGAGCGCTTGATCCTTGCCAGCTACCAGGCGGCTTCTGGGGCGGGCAAGGGCGGGATCGATGACCTCTGGGACCAGACGGTGACGGTTGCGAAGTCGCCAGACGACGCTACCGAGGGACTTGCCAGGAACGTTCTCAGCACCGGAACGACTTTCACCCACCCCATCGCGATGAACTTCATCCCGCAATGCGGTTCGGTGAAGGACGACGGGTACACGAGCGAAGAGCTCAAGCTCTGCTTCGAAACGCGCAAGATCATGGATCTCCCCGAACTGATGGTCACTGCTACGTGCGTTCGGGTTCCCGTTGCGGTGTCGCATGGGGTTGCCGTCCACGCGGAGTTCCGAGACCCGATCGACCCCGACCACGCACGCAAGTGGTTGTCAGAAGCCGATGGTGTCGAGGTGCTCGATGATCCTGCGCACTCGGTCTTTCCCACCGCGCTGCAGGCTGCCGGTCTCGATGCCTGTTTCGTCGGCCGGATACGTAAGGACCCCTTCAACGAACGTGCTCTCGAGATGTTCTGCGTTGCGGACAACCTCCGCAAGGGAGCTGCGTTGAACACCGTTCAGATCGCGGAACTCCTCGTCTAAGTGCCCGACAGAGTTCTCATCACCGGTGGCGCCGGCTTCATAGGTTCACATCTCTGCGAACACTTCCTGGATCGTGGCGCCGAGGTCGAGTGCCTGGACAACTTCTTGACCGGGTCGCGTGACAACGTGGCACATCTCGCCGATAACCCGGCGTTCCAACTCGTGGAACACGACATCACAACGCCGTACTTCCCAGCAACCGCACCGACGCTGGTGCTCCACTTCGCATCGCCGGCTAGTCCGCCTCAATATCTCGCGAACCCGATCCACACACTGAAGGTCGGTGGTCTGGGTTCGTTGCATGCCCTCGGTATCGCCAAAGCCTCAGGTGCTCGGTTCTTGCTCGCGTCGACATCGGAGATCTACGGGGACCCGACGGTTAGTCCACAGCCGGAGACGTACTGGGGCAATGTCTCGAGCACTGGACCTCGCGGCGTCTATGACGAGGCCAAACGTTATTCCGAAGCGATAACGATGGCCTATCACCGAGCGCATGGTGTGGACACGCGCATAGTCCGCATCTTCAATACCTACGGGCCGCGCCTCACGCCCGGCGATGGTCGAGCGATTCCCAACTTCATGAGTCAGGCGCTGTCCGGTGCCCCCCTAACGATCTATGGCGACGGATCCCAAACGCGCAGTTTCTGTTACGTCGACGATCTCGTGCAGGGGATCGCAGTGTTGATCGAGCGTGGGGGGGCCGAGCCGGTGAACCTCGGGAACCCAGACGAACGCACGATCCTCGAGCTCGCCGAGCTCATCATTGACGTGACCGGCTCGGATTCCAAGATCGGGTTCGAACCCCTTCCAGAGGATGACCCCAAGGTCAGATGCCCGGACATCACACTGGCCCGCGATCTGCTCGGTTGGGAACCGGCCGTGTCCCTAGAGGACGGGTTGGGGCGCACGCTGGAGTGGTTCCGCTCAGAGCTTGTTTAGCTGAATCCCCCTTTTGTCCCTTCTTTCGCTCAAGTTACGTAGGGAATTGTCCGTTCTATTCATGGACACTCACTTGAGATGTCAGTCGATCCTTATTGGGTTGGCTTCCCGGCGGCAACAGGAGGAAGTTGTGACGAAGAAAAGCATCGCCCTTTCGATGTCCCTCGCAATACTTGGAGGGCTACTTGCTTCGGCGTTCACTGCCACATCCCAGGCAGCGACGGTCAAATCTCACGCCACCGAATTCACAACGCCTCTTAAGTATGCGGATGGCCAATTCTCGGGACGCTTGGCAGGTAAGCGGTTCCTCTGTCTGCAGGACCAGGATGTCGTGATCATGAAGGACCTGGCGTCCGGGCTCGAGAAGGTTACGGTTGCTCACCTGAACGTAGGCACGCGCGTATGGCAGAACTTCGGAGAAGCCAAATTCACCGCGAAGCACCCGGCTCTCGACATCACCAACCGCCGCAAGCGCAACCGTGCATTGCACGGCACGTACTTCGCAAAATTTGTTGAGTCCCCCGTCGCAGCTGGGTATGGGAAGGCGGGCATCTGCCTAGGTGATCGGTCGGCAAAGGTCGAGATCTAAGCATCCGATCTGTAATTCTCGACGTTGCGGCCGGCCGTGATCGGGCACGTCCGGCCGTACGTCGGTTCGTCAGTGAGGACCCGTCCCACTTTGGGGCGGGTCCTTCTTTTCCTCGGGCTGCTTCTTCTCCTCGATCTCGTGGGGGCCACTTTCATCACGGTGTTCCAGGTCCGGTCGGCGGCGAACTCTCTCGAGGGCTCACTCTTAGCACTCCGTCGTGACGATGTCACCGCCGCAACCCTAGAGATTGCGGATGCTCGAGCATCGGCTGCCGCGGCCCGCGATCTCGTCGGTCACCCAGGTTTCAGGCTCCTGCGTGCTCTGCCTCTGGTCGGCGACGATGCTGACGGTCTCGAGACCCTTGTTTCGGTCGTCGAGCTGAGTTCGGCTGCGGGTACTCGTCTGGTCGACGGCCTGGATGCGATCGGCGCCCGCGAGGGGGGCATCTTCAAGGCTCTGTACTCCGGGGGCCGTGTGAACCTCGACGGTCTCGAACGCTTAGGAGATGTGGGGACAGATGCCGGAGAGTCGATAGACGCTGCTCGCGCCATCTTGGACGACCGGCCCGTTGTCCATCTCGGTCTCCTGACCCGTTCGCTCGAACAAGCACAACGCCGCCTCGCAACCCTCGACGAAGTGATCGCGCACGGCAGCATGGTTGCGCGTGTGCTGCCGGGGATGGTGGGACAGGATGGGCCGCGCCGCTACCTGCTCGCGTTCCAAAGTCCGAGCGAAGCGCGTGGCGGCGGCGGATTGATCGGGGTATTCGGGATCCTCTCCGCGAGCGACGGCCGCGTCCGACTTGACGAAGTGTCACCGATCGAGGACCTCGGCCCCCGGGTACACCCACCCGTTACCGCCCCGCACTCGTATGAGGAGCTCTACGGTCGGTCGTCCGCCCTCAAGGACTGGCGTCAGGCGAACATGAGCCCTAACTTCCCCTCCACATCACGTGTGCTCCTCGATATGTACGAGCGCGTGCGCAACGAAAGACTTGATGGGGTCATCGCGATGGATCCGATGGCACTCGGTGAGCTCACTCGAGGTACCGGAGGTTTGAAGGCTGCCGGCTGGCACAAGACGATCACCCGGAACAATGCTCGTCGGATCCTGCTGTTTCGCATCTACAAGCACTTCGTCAATCGCGAGAAGGTTCAGAACCTCTATCTGCGTTCGCTCGTTGACGAGCTTTGGGCTCGAGTGGGATCGGGGGACGTCGATGTTGCCAAGCTGATCTCAGGCTTCGACGAGTCGATCGCCAAACAACACCTCAAGATCTATTCGGCCGATACAGCCGAGCAGTCGCTTCTGGCTAAGCTTGACGTGACCGCTGATCCTTCAAGTGTGGTTGGACCACTCCAGTCCATCTACAACAACAACAGCGTGGGGAACAAGCTCGACTTTTTCCTGCGGCGCGAACAATCGGTGGACATCACACTCGATGCTGACGGCACTGCGCACGTGCGCTCGGCGATCACCCTGACGAACGACGTTCCGACGAAGGGATTACGAGCGGCTGGTCGATCGGGTATCAGGGATGGGCTTGCTCTCGGGGTTAACCGAATGGCCTTGTACTTCATGCTGCCGAAAGGCTCCCGTCTAGCCCGCTACGAGATCGATGGCCAGAAGGTCTTCGCGTTCCGGGGAAGAGATGATGGGTTCCCGGTCGCGTGGCAGTTGCTGCAGATGGATCCAGAAGCGACTGCGGAAGCGATAGTCACCTACACGCTGCCCGATGCCATCGATCCTGATGGCATGTTCTCGTTCACGTTGTGGCCGCAGACGACCGCTCGCCCGGATTCCTATTCGCTTACCGTGACCGCCCCGGCGAGCCGAAGCTTCGTTTCGTCGGACGGCCCGAAAAGGGGCATCTCGGTCACCGGGTCGCTCAAAACCCCGCGAACCGTCTCTTTAAGCCTCGTTGATGACCATTGAACTAGGTATTTCACGCAGTCAACGCGGCCCCCGCACGGGCCGATAACCTTTTTATGGCAGTGAGCGAGAGCGCCTCTCAGGCTCATCCGTTCCAGGTGCACCCTGGCTTCGACATCCGCCCCTACCTGCCGCACGCGCTGGCCGCGACGTTAGCGGTCTTCGGTCTTCCTGCCGCGTGCGTGCTTGGGCTCGTCATGTTCGCGAATCCCGACCCGTCCGTCGTCGTCACGTCGATCCTCAGCATCTCGTTATCGACCGTTGCGTCTGTCATCGGCAACAGCGTGTGGATGCGCCATCCCGCTTCGGCCGAGGTGTCGTTCGGCGATCTGATGATCTGGGGATGGTGGCGCCGCAGACGAGCGGAGGGACAACTCGACCGCGGTACGCGCATGCTCGGCCTCGATCGGCGCGGCCAACCGGTCCAGCGGATCAGGATCACGCAAGATCGCCAGCTGAAAGTTCTGCATGAGCTGAACGACGCCTTAGAGGCCAAGGATCCGTACACGCGTGGTCACTCGGAGCGCGTCGAGCGACACGTCTACCGCACTGCAGCCGCGATGGGATTGTCGGTCCACGATCTTCAAGAACTGAGGATGGCCGCCGCCCTTCATGACATCGGCAAGATCCGTGTCCCCGACCGCATCATCAGAAAACCTGGAAAGCTCACCGCAGAAGAGCGCGCGGTGATGGAAGAGCACAGCGTCGTGGGGGCCTGGATGCTCTCGCACGTTGCAAGCGCCGACGTGATCGGGGCCGTGCGCCATCACCACGAGCGTTGGGATGGCAAGGGGTACCCGGATGGGCTGGCAGGAACGGACATCCCCTTGTACGCGCGCATCATCGCGGTGTGCGACACGTTCGACGCGATCACCTCGACCCGGCCCTATAGAGCGCGCGCCGAACGTGAACGCGCGATCACAGTCTTGAAGGAAGAGACGGCGAGCCAGTTCGACCCGATGGCGGTCGAGGCGTTCTTGAATGCTCTGCCTGCCAAGGTGCCCGTGACTGCGATGCTTCTGATCATCCCCGGTGCAGGCCGGTTGTTCCGCGAGATGGCGCGCGCGTTCAAGCGGGCGGGCGCTGCAAGCCTCGTTGGGGCTACGACTGCTGCATCGGCTTCGGTCCTCATCGGCGCCGCTGCGGTTATCCCTGTGATCGACAGGCTTCCGGTCAAGGTGCCGGAGCCGGTAGCTGCGGCAGCAGATCCATCCCAGGATCAGGAAGCCGTGTCCTCGTTCGAAGCTGCCGCGGGAACGCGTGCGCTTCCGACTGCGGCCCGCGATATCCCCGGCCGCGTGCGGTTGGGCCGCGTCGAGGAGGGTGAGACTCGCACCTTCGCTCTGCCCGTGGTGGGTCTCGTGCCCGTCGACGAGGTGGCGCCGGGCGACGAAACCGTAGACGTCGCGCCGGGGATCCCCGTGGTCGGTGTGGTCGAGGAAAACACCGAGGACGAGCAAGGCGCGTCCGAAGAGCACCGCCAGAACGAGGACAAGGGCAACTCCGACGGATCCAAGGGCAAGGACAACTCCGACCCGGTCGCCGAGGATCCTGCAACCGATGACGGGCCCGGCAACTCCGGCGGCAACGGGAACGCGGGAGGCAACGGGAACGGCAACGGCCATACCGATGAGGGCGACGCCGCCACCGACCCCGGCAACGCCGGCGGTAACGGGAACGGCAACGGCAACGCGGGAGGAAACGGCAACGGTCATACCGATGAGGGCGACCCCGCTACCGATCCCGGCAACTCGGGCGGTGGCAACTCCGGAGGGAACGGGAATGGCAACGGGAACGGTCACTCCGAAGAATCGGGAGCGTCCGACCCTGCCCCCGGAAACTCTGGCGGTAGCAACTCCGGTGGCAATGGCCACGGCCACGGTGGCTAGAAGGGTCCAACCGCTGGCACTCGACCTCTAGCTGGTCGGGAAGGGGGGACTTGAACCCCCGGCCTCCACGTCCCGAACGTGGCGCGCTACCAAGCTGCGCTACTTCCCGTTTACTGGCGGCATCCTACCGTCGGTGGTGCCTGTGCTTCTTCGGTGGTTCCACCGTCGAGAACCGTGACCTGAACACCGGCCCGGCATTGCCGAGGACATCGGTCACCGGCCGGACCACCACCGTGAACGTCTCGCCCTTCTTCAGCGTGAACGTCGGATTGAACTTCAGCACGAATCCGCCCTTGCGTACCAACCTGCCCGGGATGCGTTGTCCGTTGCGGTAGATCGAGATCGTTTGGTCGTTGACGCTGGCCGCATCGACGAACTCGTCGAACGATGCGCGGATCGTCACGAACGGGCTGATCCCGGTCGCACCTGGGCCGGGCACGATCCCAGTCACGTGGGGGCCGCGTGAGTCGGCGGTGGCCCAGATCGGTGCGGACTCGATCCCCTGGCCGCTATCGACCCCAACAGGGGCGACCGCGTAACGGTAGGTCTCGTCGTTGACGGTGTCGGCATCCTCGTAGCTCGTGACTTCTCCGGTCAGCTCGGCGATCGCCTTGTAGTCGTAGCCGGCCTTGGCCCGGTAGAGGACCCATCCGGTAGCTCCTTCGACCGCCTGCCAGGTGACGGCGATGACCCCGCCCTGCTCTTGAGCGGCAGCGGGGCGGAGGGGCCGTGGGGGGCCGGACAGCACGAACCGCCCCAGGACATAGCGGTGATCCGAGTACTGGAAGTTGTCGGGGTCGAGCCACCCGGGGTGGTCCGCATGGGCCTCGGCGACCTGGGCCCCCGACGCGAAGATGTAGTCGATCCTCGACCGGCGAACACCTTCCGTGCCGTTACAGGTCGTGACCCTGGCTGGATGTTGGTAGGTCCACTCGTCGAGCATCGACAACGACCTCGCCCGGTGGAACGACTGGACCGCATCCTCATATGGGCGGTCTCCATCCGCGGGGGCGGTGAGCAGCGACCACCATCTGGCCGGCTCTCCTTGTTCGTACGGGTCGCATTCGTAAGGCTGGATCGTCGGCCGGAAGTTGAAGTCACCTGCGGCGAACGCGGCCCCCGGTTCGTGTTCGAGCTGAGCGCGAACTTCCTCGACGTTCTTAACGAGACAATCGCTGATGCCGGACACGCTGTAGTCGCGTGAGAGATGTATGCCGATCAAAGTGAATATCGAGCCGGTGCTGACCTCTTTGAACCGCGCCATCGGGTACTGACGGTTCAAACGCGGCTTGTCGGAAGCTTCGTCGTTCAGACATACATCGTCGACGAGCTGGACATTGCCTTGCAGCTCGACCGTGCGTGTGTTCACGACGAACGCACCCTGAACGTCGGGGGGGCCGATGATCTCGTAGGGCTCATCGAACCTCTCGCGCATCAGTTTCCCGAAGACCTCGAGGTTCGTTTCGCGGAACTCGGTGATGACGGCGACGTCCGGTGCGATGACCGCCCCCTGGGTCCCGCCGTTGAATGCCAAGGGACGGAAACGGAACGCACGTGCGAGCCCGATGAGGGCTTCGAACAGCTTCAGTCCAAGGATCTCGTTCTGGCGCGCGTTGACGGCCGCGATCGAGATCTGGCCCGGCGGCGACGACTTAACCGGGGGCCGGTTTGCGAACGTCGTGGTCGCGCCGGATGCGCCCGACGCGAGCGCGACGGACAACACAGCGGAAGCTGCGCAAGCAGCGATGACCCTCCTCATGGCTCCTTCAAGATAAGCGAGATGCGTCGGCACAACGAGCAGACCAAGCCTTACGTGCTGCGCGACCCGATCTCGAGCAACGTCACTTCAGGTCTGCAGTTGAAGCGGATCGGAGAGAACTTGCCGGTGCCGAGTCCCGGACTCACGTGCAGGAAACCGCCGCCGATCTGATGTAGTCCACCGGCTAATGCAGACGGGAGAGACGAGTTCGTCACCAGCGCGCCGATCCCCGGCACCCGCACCTGTCCGCCGTGTGTGTGGCCACTGACGACGAGATCGAATCCGTTCAGCACCCATTCCGAAACGACGTCGGGCGAGTGCGCGAGACCGATCGCAAGCACTTCGTCACGAGCGCGCTCGATGTGGGTCGTGTCGTGCTTATTCAGGTAAGGGTCGTCGACCCCGGCGAGCCGGATGGTCCCGGCCGGTGAGTGGAGATGGTGTGTCCGGTTGGTCAAAGACACCCATCCGTCCATCTGCAAGCTCTGCTCGAGCGCCTTGGTGTCGGCGGTGGTTGAGGGCGGGACGACGGCTCGGTAGTCACCGAAGTACTTGAAGAAACTCCGGAACCTCGTCTGGTAGTAGTCGTGTGACCCGAGTACGTAGAAGCGGCCGAGCCGCGCCGGAAGATCGTTCAACAGTCTCGTTATCGGCGTGATCCCAGAGTTGTCGTCGATCAGATCGCCCGTCGCGAGAACGATGTCTGGGATCGCGATTCGGCCCGGGATGGTCTTGAGGAACCGGATCAACGCGTGGTTGTGCGCGACGAGATGTGTATCGGAGATATGTAGCACCGTCAGGCGCGGAACCGGACGTTCGAGTTGGACCTTTAGATGCTTGATGCGGAACAAGCGAGCCTCGAGGAACGGGTAACCGGCAACTCCGGCCGCCGCAAGTAAGGCATAGAGAGGTTGCATGCGGTCGAGGATACTTAGCCGGTGAAGTTGTCCCTACGTTGGAAGATCGCCGGCGGCTTCGGTGTGTTGGTTGCGTTGATCCTTGCCCTGAGCTGGATCACGTTCTCGCTGTTCGGCTCCCTTCGGAGCGTTCAACGCAAGGTCTTCGACGACGCGTTGCCGGGGCTGATCGCGGTCGACGAGATCGTGCGCTCCTACACCGCGCAGTCGGCAGCGGTGCGTGGCTACCTGATCGGGAGCCAGGGAGAGCTCCTCGCGCAGTACCACGCAGAGGTTGACGTCACCGATTTCTGGGAGGAGCGCGGCCGCGCTCTCTTCAATGCTCGTGAAGAGCGGGACCTGCTTAGTCAGCTCGTCGAGGCGGGTGGGTCGTTCCAAGGCCTCGTCGATGAACAGGTCATCCCCTTGGCGGAAGACGGGAACCGCTCGCAAGCGTTCCGGGTGCTCGGTCAGGAAGGCACCCCTTTGATCTCGGAGATCGAACGCTTGGGCAGTTTGCTCCGTGACACCCAGGACCGGGTCGTGGCGACGACGCAAGAAGGTGTTCGGACCCGCTCGAACCAGACGGTGATCATCTTGCTTGTCGTAACGATCGCGATCGTGTTGTTGGGATTGCTGCTGGCCGTTGTGCTCCCGCGTCGGCTCGTCGCGAACCTCTCGAAACTTGTCGAGGCAACGCGCGCGATCGGGCGAGGTGACCTCGATCAACAGATCGACATCAGGTCCGGGGACGAGGTCGAGGAGCTTGCTGTGCGCTTGGGCGAGATGCAGTCGGGTCTCAAGCGACTCCAGCAACTCGCGTTGCAGGATCGCGAGCTTGAGATCGCGGCCTCGATCCAGCGCAACCTCTTGCAACGCTCGGTCCCCGAGATCCCGGGTGTCCATCTCGTACCGATGCAACGTCAGGCGAACCTGGTCGGTGGCGACTGGTACGACGTCGACGCTCACGAGAACATCATCACCGTCGCCGTTGGGGATGCGTCGGGGAAGGGGATCGGAGCCGCCCTCATGGCGACGGTCGCGCTTTCGGCCCTACGTGCAGAGCGCGCATCCGGCGCAACGCCCAAGATGATCGTGGACCGCGCCAACTCGGCCCTCAGGGATGCGACCGACTCCGATTCGTTCACGACGATGCTCTACGTCACCCTCGACTGCCGGAGCGGCGAGTTGATCTACCTCAACATGGGTCACCCGGCCCCCTTCTTGCTCCGCCCCACGGTGGCCGACGGGTTGACCGCCCGTGGCTACTTCATGGAAGGCGCGCGGAACCGTGCGGTGGGTTGGTTCGAGGACCCCGGCTACCAGGAAACGATGGTCAAGCTCGATCCTGGAGACCGGGTGATCCTGTTCACGGATGGTTTCCTCGAAGCGAAATCGGCCGATGGCGAGGTCTTCGGCGACCATCGGCTGGCGGCCGCTCTCACGAAGCTTGCTCCCCTGGGAACCGACGTCATCGCCGAGGAGCTGGTGCGGGAGGTCGAATCGTTCGCAGCCGGTAAGCTCGATGACGACCTGACGATGCTGGTACTCGAGTTCCGAGGAGATCCACAGTGGCGCAGCAAAAGATAGATATCCAGGTTTCCGACCAGGATCAGTACAAGGTCCTGCGGCCGGAGGGGGACCTCGACGTGTACACCGTGGGGTCGCTGCGCGATGCCCTCGGGTCGATCGTCGAAGAGGACTCTCCACGGGTCGTGGTCGACCTCGACTCCGTGCCGTTCATGGATTCGTCGGGCCTCGGCGCCCTGATGGGTGGTGTTCGGCGGCTGCGCGAGGCGGGCGGCGACTTGGCCATCTCGTGCACGCGCGAGCAACACCTCAAGCTGTTCACGATCACCGGGTTCGGCGAGGGCGTATCGATCGCCCCCACGGTCGAAGAAGCCGCTAAGGGCTTCAGGAACGAGTAGCTAGACCTCTTCCTTCTTTTCGTCGTCGTCCCTCGAGCGCGCCCGCTTGATGGTCGCGACCAGCAGCATCGCGAACACCGCCACCAGCGCGGAGGTTACGGACACGAGGATCAATTGAGCCGAAGTCATCGAAGGTGCTTAGTGTAGGGCTACCAAATGGGCTTCGAAGAGACCTTCCGGGACATCGCATTCACCTGTGTGCGCTTCCTCGCGTTCAGTGCCCACGCGTTCTTGTTCGGGGCCCCCGTAGTGATCCTCCTCGTATTGAGGCCTGCGTTCGCCGCTCTTGACCCCGAGTCGTGGGCCGAGGGCAGGGCACGCCTAGCAAGCCGTCTCGAAGGCGTGGTCCAGTCCGCTTTCGTGGCCTCGGCGATTGCTACGGCGATGGCGATCGCGCTCCAGGCGGTCCTCGTGGCGGAGCTCAATGATGGTGACCTGTCGTCACCCTCGTTCATGTCGGTGTTCTCGAACACGTTCGGACAGTGGCACCTATTCCGCTATCCCTTGTTGGCCGGATTGCTAGTGCTGCTGTCGGGCAAGGTGCGGCAGTGGTCGTTGCAGTCCGAAGGTGGAGCGGCACGCTCCTGGTGGGCCGGTTGGCTCTTGTTGGCGATGGGATTGTTGGCGACCCACAGCTTCACCGGCCATGCCGCGGTGTCGTCGCCACGCGCCTTGGGCTTGTTGAACGACATGGTGCACCTAGCGTTCGGGTCGGTGTGGTTCGCCGGCATCGTGATCCTTGCGGTGTTGTTGCCCGATGCGTGGCGACGCAAAGATGACGCCGAGCGTCTGGATCTCCTCGGCCCGGTCGTGTCCCGCTTCTCGAAGGTGGCCCTCGTATCGATAACGATCGTTGCGATCACGGGCACGTTGAACGCCCTGCTGGACGTTGCGCATCTCAACGACATGATCGATTCGCCTTATGGCATCACGCTCACCGTGAAGATCGTGTTCTTCCTCGGCATCCTTGCTCTGGGAGGGATCAACCACTTCTTCCTTACGAAGCGTTTGGAAGCGGGAGCCAGAGATCCGCGCGCCGGTTCGGCTCAGCGATTCTTCAGGATGACGATCGCGTTCGAGCTAGCGATCGCGATAACGATCATGGGCGTTACAGGGTGGTTGACCGGTCAGGCGAAGACGAAGCAGGCTGAGCTGCCGACGGGGAGCCCGATCAGCTCGGGCTCGACACCCTAAGGACCCAGCCCCCGAGTAATCCCATGAGGACCGCGAGACCGAGCGCGAGCACGACGCTCGAGCCGGCAGGGAGCTCGGTCGAGATGGGATTTCCCCCAGCGGCTTGAACGTTCCCGTTCCCGTTCCCGTTGCCGTTGTTGCCCTTACCGGTCCCATGGTTCATGTGCTTCATGTTTTTCATACCGTTCTTCTTGTGGTTCATGTTCATGTGCTTCATGTGCCCGCCGGACATGTCCATGTGACCCATGCTCGAGTGGGCTCCGGATCCGGATCCGTGTCCCGACATCCCCGAGTGGTCCATGTGCATGCCGCCACCGCTGTGACCATCGTGACTTCCGCCACCGCCGTGGCCGCTGTGGTCGCCCGATCCTCCGTGGCCGCCATGCCCGCCCATGTGCATGCCGCCGTGGCCTTCGTGCCCGCCCGCGCTCCCGTCACAGTTCGTGCCGCCGTGGACGATGAACTCGTAGGAGTCGGTCGTGGTGCCGGTGACTCCGGTCGCGACGTATTTCACTGTGTAGGTGCCTGCGTGCGGAGCATCGCCGAGCAGGACGTTGAGTTGGTTCATCGCAGGCCCGACGATCCGGGCCTTCCCATCGCTGACCGTGAGGCCACACTCGTCGATGACCTCCATGCCGGAATTCGCCTGGAGGGGCTCGGAGAATTCGACGGTCACGTCACCGGGAGGCTCGTGCATCTCGGCCCCCGCCTCGGGGTTGGTCGACAGGACGGTCGGGGCCGCAAGCGCAGGCGCAGCCATCCAGCCGACAAGGGCAAGGGCCAGGGCCGAAGCGCGCAGGACCAGGGAGATCCTCATAGATGGAAGGTTCGACGAGCCCATAGTGCCTCCTGCGCCCCTGGCATGGGACGTAGGGGGAGCCTAGCGGGGCCTGAGGGCTAGTCGAGGGGGCCGGCGCTTGACCCGTTGTGACCATTCCTCCACCGCTAGAGGGGGTAGCCGCGAAAACCCCCGGGATGGGCTATCGGAATCTCTTGCTTCCAGGACTATCTTCCTGAGACCGATAGGACTAGTTTCCTAAGACAAGTCCAGAGGAGGGCTCGCGTTTGAACCTTGTAACGACCGATCAAGACTGGCGTGCCGGTGGTCTGTGCTCCCAGTCAGATCCCGATCTCTTCTTCGCCGTGGGCGCCGTAGAGCACAAGCAAGCCAAGCGCATCTGCCGCTCCTGCCCCGTCCGTTCCGAATGCCTGACCTACGCGATGGACTCCCCGGTGGATCACGGCATCTGGGGGGGCCTCACCGAACGAGAGCGACGCCGCTGGCGCCGCAAAGCCGGCCCCGCCGGCTGGCGCTCCCTAGCCTCCTAACCCCGCTCATCCGGGCGCTCGCTCCTTCACGACCACGCCCCTCTCTTACAGGTCCCTCTGAGATTGTTCGACGGAAGTGTCGAACTTTTTCACAGGCTGTTCGAAGGGATGTGTGTGTCACACCCGGGTCCTAGCCTGGGTTCATGAAAGCCGCTCACCGCTTGCCGACGGTTTCGGTTCGAGACCTCGTCCGTAATCCTGCACAGGTGTTGGAGCGCGTTGAGCGCGGCGAGCGATTCATCGTGTGCAGACATCGCCGACCGGTCGCCACCCTCCAGCCGATCGACGGCTGGGTCGGTGACATCGATGGTCGCAAGCCCTGCGATATCTACGGGTTCCCTATCGGCGACCCGGAAGCAGAGGCCAGCAAACTTTCCGACCTTCAGAAGCACTTGCTCGTGAACGTTCGGCTGGGTCGGTTCATCTTCAGCGGTGAGGGATACCAGGAAGCCATCGACGACCTGACCCTTAGAGGCATGGCTCGGAAGAGTTCGCACCGGGGCATGGTGATCACCGGCCGAGGGATCGTGCTCAGCGAGTGGCTGAAGCTGCGGACGAAGTCCGGGTAGTTAGGCCCTCAGTTTCAGTTCGAGGATCTCGCATTCGTCGCGCCAGCGTTTGGCGGTGTCTTCGGGGAGGCCCGGGATGTTGAGGCGCTTCTCGGCGATGCGTTCGGCGACCTCGTCCCATTCGGGCGTCAGCTTCTCGAGGACTCGGACGTCGGCGGGGATCTCGGCGACCTGCGAGTTCTTTCCCTTCCACCGCAGGACCACGGTTGCTTCGCGCAACGTGGCGGCCCCCGGGATCGTCTGCTGGCGCTCGCCGGACAACACATGGATCGTGCCGGTCTTCTGGTCGTAGAGGAACCACACGGGCATCTGCTCGGCCTGCCCCGGCCCCCACCGCAGCCACATGATCGTCGACTTCTTGAGGGACTCTTGGATTGCACCGCCCGTCGCAGTGACAAACGTTTGGGTGTGCTCACTCCACTCGATCCCGGCCCCCACTTGGTACGCGACATCGCTCCACGTGAGGTCGGTCGCGGTCAACGTGTACCAACTCGAGAGGTCGACGAATCCGCCGATCGCCTCCGATGGGGTCGCGTAGTCACGATAGTGCGACAGCTGCACGTCGCCGTCCTCGCGCTCATGGAAACAGAGGACCCAGTTGCGGTACTCGTTCGAGAGGTAACACTCGGTCCAGTGCACGGTTGGTTCGGCAACCTCGAGGTAAAGACCGATGCATTCGGTTGGGACGTTGACCTCGAAGCCGGTCCAGTACGCACGGATCACGCGCTTGACGTTGGTCTCTCGTTCGATCCGAACGATTCCCTTGGATGCTCCGGCCGAGCCCTCCACAACCCCTTGACGCCCGAGCGCCGCGGCGACCTCGTCGACTATCGACTGGAGACCCGGTACTGCGCGCACCGCCGCCATCAGAGGAGATCCTTGAACGGCGACGTCTCGATCGCCGAGCGCATCATGATGATCGCGGCGGGAGTGAACGCGATGACGAACAGCACTAGCTCGGCATACGCGAACGACTTCTGCTTCAGTGCGAGACGCGGCCAGAAGTCGAACAAGATGATCCGAAGACCGTTCAGCGCGTGGAACAGGACGGCTGCGATCAACATGACCTCGAACGGTTTGAACCACCACTGCTTGTAGAGAGCGATCGTCTCGTCGTAGAGCTTGGGCCCGAACCCGACCGCGAACGTGTCGACGATGTGACCGAACAGGAACGCCATCACGAGAACGCCGGTGATGCGGTGAGCGGCCCACGACCACTGCCCGATGCCACCCTTGTAGGCCGGGCCCTTCTGATCTTTCCGCAGCCGGAACAGCGTCACCAGCATGTAGAGGACGAAAACCCCGGCCCCCGCGGTCAGAATGAAAACGAGGCCCTCGATGGATCTGGCGGCGATCTCGGCTCCGGTCATCGAGAAGGCATCCTATCGAGCCGCGGCCCGCTCCTGGCCGAAAAGCTGGTCTGCGATGGCCAACAATCCTGGGAAGTCGACGGCCTCGCGCTCCAGATATGGCACGCGGACCCAACGATGCCGGGGGATCTTGCGCGCTAGTGCATCGAGGTTGCGCTCCTCGAGGTGCACGACGCGCATGAACGCCGACTCGTTGTCGAGCAGCTTCGCCAACAGCTTGGCGTCCTTACCCCCGGCCTCGAGCTTCGTCATCTGCCGGGGCTTGGCTTCGACGCCATCGCCGATCTTGGGATGGACGCGGTTGACGACGAGCGCCCCGAACGGGAGATGGGATTCGTTCAAGCGGGCCGCGAAGAAGGTCGCCTCCGCCACCGCATCCTCGGCCGGCGAAGTCACCACCACGAACGAGCACGCATCCGACTGCAGCAGGGCCGACACATCCCGGGCCCGCTGCTTGAAGCCTTCGTACATGCCGTCGAGGTTCCCGAAGAATTCGGCGGTGTCTTGGAGGACCTCGGCCCCCACGATCCGCTTGACCACCTTGAGGAACGTCATCGCAGCCACGTTGGCAACCCGCATCAGCCCGCCACCGGCCTTCATGTACGGCATGAGGAACCACCGCAGCACGCGCGACTCGAAGAAGTCGGTCATCCGCTTCGGCGCGTCGAGGAAGTCCAGCGCGTTCCGGGTTGGTGGCGTGTCGATCACGAGCAGATCGAAGGCGCCATCGGCATGGAGTTCGTAGAGCTTCTCCATCGCCATGTATTCCTGGGTTCCCGACAGCGTTCCCGAGATGTTCCGGTAGAAGCGGTTGTTGATGATCCGCTGAGCTTGCTCGGGTGTTGGCGCGTAGCGCGTCACGACTTTGTCGAACGTCGACTTCGTGTCGAGCATCAATGCGTACAGCTCACCCTTGACTTCGATGGAAGCGGACGCGAACTTGCGCGCCGATACGCGCGTGGGCTCCGACGACAACTCTTTCAACCCAAGCGACGAGGCCAACCTGCGCGCGGGATCGATCGTCAGCACTGCGGCCCTCTTACCTTCGATCGCTGCCTGCATCGCGATCGCCGCGGCTGTTGTCGTTTTTCCAACACCGCCCGAACCGGCGCACACGATCACTTGTTTCTTGGCGACGAGCTCCGAGATCGGATTCATAAGGACTCGATCTCCGTCTCGATCCGATCCGACAAGGTTTCGATGTCGGGCAGCGCAAGCCCAGCCGAGAATAGGAATGGCAACTCGACGACAGGGTCCTCGACGCCCTTCTTCAACTGCTTGAGATGAGCGTTCTGGATCGCCCGCCGGGACTCGAGGAACCGCGCGTAACCAACCAGCGCCGCGAAGTCGTCATCGTCGAGGTCGAGCCCGACCGACTTCGCCTCGGTCACCAACGAATCACGATCGAGCGCCGGCAACGAAGAGGCCTCTGTCGCCGTGAACAGTTTCGAATACACCGCGTTCGCGAACACGGCCCCCGACGCGATACCGACCTGCGACCGCAACGCCTCCGCGGTCTCGAGGGTCTCGGACACAGGCATCTCTTCCGGCAACGTGACGAGGTGCACGCGGGTGCGATCGGGATCGCGCAGCATCTCCAGCAACCAGTCCGACTGGCGCCGCAGCGGCCCAACCCGCAGGGCATCCGACAGACCCATCGGCGCCGACAGGAACGTCAGCATGTGCCCGGCCGCGGGAGCGTCCACCACGATTGTGTCGAAGTGAGGCTCGCCGCCCGAAGTAGCGCGGCCCTGTTCGAGGAACCAGATCTTCCCCAGCACCAGGATGTCTTTGAGTCCGGGGGCCGCGGTAGTGATGTAGTCGACAAAGTGGGTCGAGGAGAACGCCTTCGAGATGCGCTTCATGTGGTACTGAACCTCGAGATACTCGGCCAGGGCATCCTCGGGAACGATGTTCATCCCCCAGACCCCCGGCGACATCTCCTTGGGCTGATAGCCGAGCCCCGGTGCGTCGAACAGCTTGGGCAGCGAACCCTTCCGGTCGACCTCGGCGAGACACACCGTTCGGCCCTGCCGTGCCGCGACCAGAGCCAGCGCCGCAGCGACCGTCGTCTTGCCGACCCCACCCTTGCCCGAGACGATCAACACCCGGGGGGCGAGGAACTCCTCGATCAGCATCGCGAGTTTCTATCCCACATCGCAGGCAGGGCTGGCTAACTAGCCCTAAAGAACTAGTCACCGATGCCGATGACGCGGCTATGGCGCTGCACGATCGACTGAGACCCCCCACGCTCGAACCACCACAGAGGCACGCGGGCAGCGGGCTGCTGGTAGCACTGGCTTTGGTGGTCCTAGCAGCCGGCTTCGCCTATGCGATGCCGCTGATGAACCCGGTTTCGGCACAGCGGAAAACGGTGGAGGAGCCGGCGGCCCCGTTGCCCTCGGCGACTCCCACCGCGACCTTCACCCCCGCGCCGGAGGAGACCCAAGCCGCCGACAACGACGAAGCCAAGGAAGACGGCACCGATGACCATGACGCCGAGGACGACGGAACCGAGAAGGCCGACAACCACGGCAAGGTCGTCTCGATCGCAGCTCACTGCGATGTCCACGGACAGGCGCACGGAGCCCTGGTCAGCTCGATCGCCAAGAACAAGGACGCGACGGTCGCGGATGCCGAAGCCGCCTGTGCCGCTGCGATGGCGGCAGCCGAGGCCGAGACAGAAGAGCCGAAGGAACACGACGAGCCCGAGCACGCCAAGAAGGTGAAAGAGATCAAAGAGAAGCACGTCCCGGTGTCCACCGAAGACCACGGGAAGCCGGACAAGCCCAAGCACTAGCTCGCGTCTGGGACTATGGGCCCCATGCGGCCCCGCCAACTCTTCGCAGGACTGACCCTTGCCCTAGGACTCGTGTCCCTGCTCGGGGGCTCGGTCCATGCCCAACCAAGCAACACGGTCCAGTCGCCGGTGAGCCATCCCGGCCCCATAGACATCGTCGAGGTCGAGGGGATCATCGACCCACCGACGGCCCGCTACATCACTGATCGCCTCGCCGCCGCCCAAGAAGATGGTGCGCAACTCGTGATCCTGCGTCTCGACTCCCCCGCGGATGTGAGCGTCAACCGTGAGCGCTTGCTTCGGACCGTCGCAGACGCATCCGTTCCAGTAGTTGCATGGATAGCTCCGCGCGGCGCAGTTGCAGAGGGCGTGGCCCGCGCGCTGTTCGTGTCCGCGGACGTGTCGTTCGAGGCGAGCAACGCCCAGTTGCTAGATGCCACCCCGGCCCACTCGTTAAGTGAAGTGTTGCAAGCGCTCGATGGGACCACGATCGGGAACAACGTGGTCGAGTCGTGGGACGACGCAAGTGGAACTCCGGGCGTTCTGCTCCGGTTCCAGGAGATGCCCGTGTGGGATCGCTTGCTTCATGCGGTCACCACTCCGACCGCGGCCCTCTTCTTGATCCTGCTCGGTGCATTCGGGTTGATCTTCGAGACCTACAACCCCGGCATCGGACTAGCGGCTGGTATCGGTGTCGCCCTCCTCGGTCTCGGCTTCTACGCCCTCGACGTCCTGCCGACGAACTGGTGGGCGTTGCTCATCATCACCGCTTCGATCATCGGGTTGATCTACGAGGTGCATGTCGCGGGCTTCGGGGTGTTCACCATCGGTGGCCTCGCAGGTGTCGCGGTCGGGAGCGCACTCCTCTTTCCCGGCGATGTCGCGGCCCTCGATCTCAACATCGGCGCGATCATCGCCGCGGTCGTCCTGACGATCATCTTCTTCGTGTCGGTCATGACCGCGGCTCTTCGCGTGCGGTTGCGCAGACCGATCGATGACTCGGAAGGGATCGTTGGTTCGATCGCCGAGGCTCAGACGGATATCGCGCCGGAGGGCACCGTCATCTCGAACGGCACGGTGTGGCGCGCACGCACGATGGAAACGGGGATCGCTGCAGGCGCGCGGGTCGAAGTCAAGGCAACCGAAGGTCTGGTGTTGTTAGTGGAACCCCTGCACGAGGACCGAGCGGAGAGTTAAGACCCGGTCTTGAACTGGTGCGGAGCTGTGGTGTAGCCGTACTCCTGGATGGTGGCGCAAGTCGTTTCCTGCACGACCTTCCATGCGTACATGCTCGTGTCCGACCACGTGCCCTTGGGTGCGTAGGACTCGATCTTGATCTTGATGTGAGCGATGCCGTCGTCGCCCGTGATCGCGGCCCCCGGAAGGAACACGCGGCCGATGTGGAAGCCAACGCCGACGATGACGCCGGGTGCGGGCTGAACGTACGGACGGTCCATCGGAACGTGGTTGCCGAGTGGGTCTTCCTTGGCGGGCCGCGTCACCGCAACATCGAAGCTGACGGTGTCACCGATCCGGTAGACGGGCTTCACTTTGCTGGCCTCGAGGTTCAGCGTCAACAACGAGATGGTCTCCATGCCGCTGCTGGCGGAGGCGACTCCGGCATCCATCGACTGGTCCTGCTTCATCGCTCGGAAGACGTCGGCCTTGCGCGTCGCCATGGCGCACGCCGCGGCGGGAGATGCCGAGACAACGGTCAAGGCACCGGCCACCAAGGTTGCCGAAAGCAGGACGGAGGTTAGGCGTCTCATGTCTAAGACTTAGTGCTCGTGGCCCGGTGGGTGGAACAGCATCATCGGGTTCTTGGGAGCGTCCACGACCGGGAGGATGATCCGGGTCTTGGCCTCTTCCCAGTTGATGACGAAGGTCGCGCAGCTCGCCTGCTTGAGGACACTCGTCGGGTTGGTCGGGTCCGAAGGAAGCTCGGGCACATCGTCACAGCCCGGGTACGGCTTCGGGAGCGACCATTCGTTGATCTCGGTCTGGATGTTGAGTCCGATCATGTGGCCGGCGAGGAACGTGTAGTCGACGGGCTTTCCGGCGATGTCGGCGAGCCACGGCTTGCCCGGCTCGAGGTCGACCTGCTTGTCGAGGCCCTCACGGTAGCGAGAGTCGAGCCAGCCACGGGTGACGCCACTGAGCATGTTCGGGTCGGTCGTCGCAACGTGGTTACCGGCAGCCATGACCATCGCGTCCATGTCGACGTCGGCAAGGGTCGGCGTGACAGTGACCCACTTGCGACCGACTGTGTTGTAGATCTGGAACTTCACCTGGCCGAAGATGCGCAGGTTCTTGCGCAGCATCAGGCTCTCGGACCAGTGCCAGTCGTGGTTGCTTCTGCCGTGGTGCAGCGCGTGCGACTCGGTGTTGACGTTCGTAGAGGGGAACGCTGCGGTGGTCTCGCCTTCCTTCGGCGGGGGACCCAAACTGAAGTACTCACGCGGCTTGGTCGGAAGCAGCATCCACACGTAGTCACCGGGGATCGTCGGCGGCACGTACTGCAGGTAGAGGCTGACGTTCTTGGTCTTCGGAGCGCCGACGTATTCCTTGCCCGGGCCCTTGAGGTCGGCGGTCTGGGTGATGACCGACGCGATGTTCTGCACGCCGTTGTTGACGCCCATCAGGTAGTGGTCCATCCACGCGTGCACGGTCTTGTTGTAATCGCCGCCGGGCACGCCGTGACCTTCGGTCGTCGGGCCCATGTAGAGGACGCGCTTCTCGGAGTTGTCGAGTGCGTGGAACCAGTCCCAGCTCTCTTCCTGCTTCACGTTCCAGTCACCCCAGTTACCGGAGACCAGTACGGGGATCGTGACCTTGTCGGCGTCACGCAGGTAGTCGCGCTCGACCCAGAACTTGTCGTAGTCGGGCGTGTCGTCGTAGCCATACTGCGTGTGGGTGATCTCGTCGCACGGAGTGATGGCGCTTTGAACGCGCTCGGCCCAGTTCGGGTCGGCCGCGTCGGTCGGCGGCGGGATCGCAAGTCCGAAGTCGAAGATCAACGGCGTGTCGACACCTTCGTCGCCAGCAGCGCCGGGGCCCTGGTGTCCAACCATCCCGTTCTGCAAGAAGTAGCGGATGCCGCCGGAGTAGGCGTAGCCGTACCAGTGGTTGATCGCAGCCTCGGGGACGATCGTGGTGAGGTGCGGTGGACGCATGACCGCAGTGGCGTTCGCTGTGGTGCCGTCGTACGAACCGCCGATCATCGCGATCTTGCCGGTGTTCCATTTCTGCTTCGCGATCCACTCGACGAGGTCGTAACCGCTTTCCTTCTCGCGCTTGCCGCCGTAGTCGTAGCAGCCGCCCGAGTTGCGAGTGCCGACGACGTCTGCGTAGCCGCGGGCGTAACCGAGGGGGACCCACTCGGCGCTGTCGTAGCCGAGCACATCGTTGAGGACGTTGTAGGGAGACAGCGTTAGCACCATGGGTGCCTGGATGATCTTGCCGCCAGACGTCGGGTGAACGACCTGCAGCGATAGGTCTCCGTGACGGGTCGGCACGATGTAAGTGACGGTGGTCTCGCCGTCGGGGGCAGCCGCGGAGGCCGCCGGCGCGGCGATGAGACCGCCGATCAGGGTGACTGCTGCGAGCGCTGCGATCAGTTGTTTTCTCATGTCCCCTCAGAGATTCGCCCCCTGAGAGGGGAGTCCTGCCCCGCCTGACGATTACGGAGAGAAATCGCCTGACTACGCTACGTAGTCAAAGGGTGCTGGGGGCTTAGAGGGTTCGAGCGAGGCGTTTGCGCAGGACGTCGGTGACGGCCTCGATGAGTTCGGGGCCCGAGAACGGCTTCTGGAGCAGACGTTCGTCCGAGTCAGGCCCGGCCCCCGCGAGGATGTCGCTCGTGTAACCGGACATATAGACGGTCGGAAGGCCGGTGGTCTCCGAGAGGGACTTACCGGACATCCCGGGCATGACGACATCGGTGAGCAGAAGGTCGATATCGGCCTCGGGACCCTCGAGCTCTTCGAGAGCTTCGACCGGTGACCCGAACGCCACAACCTTGAAGCCGTGGCGGGTCAAGATCCTGACCGCTACTTCCCGGACCGCATCCTCGTCCTCGACGACCATGATCGTTGCCCCCTGGGCGGCGATGGCTGCTGGTCCAGTGCTTCGTTCCGTCACGCGGCTGTCGTACAGCGAGCTTCGGCTCCGTGGGAAATACATCGAGAACGTCGTGCCGCGGCCCTCTTCGGACTCGACCCCGATATGACCTCCGGACTGGCTGACGATCCCGTAGACGGTCGCGAGCCCGAGGCCGGTGCCTTCTCCGACACCCTTTGTCGTGAAGAACGGGTCGAAGATGTGCTCACGTACCGCTGCCGGTATGCCGCAACCGGTATCGGACACCGAAAGGCAGACCCACTGGCCGTTACCCATACCGGGCAAGGGCGACGTGTCCGGCGGGATCTCGACATTGCTCGTTGCTATGACGAGGTCACCGCTCCTGTCCTTCAGCGCGTCGCGTGCGTTAACCACGAGGTTCATAAGGATCTGTTCGACGTGGCCACGGTCGGCCTCAACGTTCCAGATACCGGGACGCAGATCACTTGTCAGGTTGATGCTCTCCGTGATCGTCCGTGACAACAGGCTGAACGTCTCGCCGACGACGAGGTTGAAGTCGAGGACCTCGGGCAGGGCGACCTCTTTGCGAGAGAACGTGAGCAGTTGCCGCGTCAGTTTCGCTCCGCGCTCGCCTGCCTTGATGATCTCCATCACGTCATCGCGACGAGGGTCTTCCATCTCCAGTTCCTCGGCAACGAACCTGCCGTAGTTCACGACCACGCCGAGAAGGTTGTTGAAGTCATGAGCGATGCCCCCGGCGAGGTGACCGACCGCTTCCATCTTCTGAGCCTGTCGGAGCTGCTCGTCGCGCTCTTGGATCTGCACCGCGGCCTCTTCACGCTCCATCAAACGACGACGTTCTTCTTCGAAATGTTTGCGCTCAGAATCGACCGCGCGCTCCTGGGCATCTTCGGCGAACTTCCACGCAGCGAGTCCTGCCGCGCTCATCGCGAGGATGAATGCGCCGTGGATCATGGCCCACTTCCATGGGTGGAGGAACGCGTCCGGGTG